>CAZLLP010000004.1:50303-122171 GCA_964560345.1 uncultured Gemmatimonadaceae bacterium | reverse complement strand
CGCCCGCCCGGCCAGCACCGCCTGCTCGCTCGGGCTCAGCGATGAAGGATTGGCCCCCTGGTCGCTGCTGCCGGCCGACCGCTTCTCCAGCGCGCGCAGCGCCTCGGGAGCCAGCGAGACGGTGGCGGTCGCAAAAACGCGAAAGGCGGCCAGGTCGGGGTTGGGCGACGCCAGCTCGGTGCGCATCGCCTTCTGCAGCTCGGCGTCCCCCACCAGGTAGCCGCGCAGCCCGGCCAGGAGCTGCATCACCGCCAGCTCGTACTCCTCGTTGGAGTCGAACCCCAGCTCTCGGCGGTTGGTGCGATAGGGGACGATCTGCTGGTAGAGCTGCGACACTTCGAATCCCCGGGTGAACAACTCGGGGAAGCCGGCGCGGATGTTCTGGACCAGGCGGCGGTACAGGCGGTCGAGCTCGTCCATCGATGCGTTTCGGTGCGGTGCGGTGGTGTGACCCCGGAGCGTGAAAGCCTAACGGTTTTCGAGCCGCTCCATCTGGCCGTCGACGTCCTGATTGTACTTCCCGCGCGCCGAGCCGCCCACACGTTCGATCGTGCGCGTCACGACGTCCACGTCATGCTCCTTGGAATCCTTGAAGCCGTACGTGTAGCCGGCGGCGAAACCGATGGCCAGGATGAGCACGATCTTGAACATGGGAGTCCCCCCGGGGACGAAGGCGGTACTCTCAGTGACGCCCTGCGTTGACCACGGGTAACCGGGGGGCGGCCTTGAACGACGCCTCGTCGGGGAAGGGCGCCAGGCGAATCTTGCTCAACGCCCCGCTCACCTTGCTGGCCCACACCCCGTAGCCGGAGTCGATGAGACCGGCCGAGTTGGTCTGTTCGCCGGCGGCGGTGATGGCGAGGTGGTTGGCGTACTCGTTCTGGGCGTGCCCGTTGTGCCCGCGCACCCAGCGCCACTCCACCTGGTGCCCGTCCACCGCCGCCACCGCCGCCTGCCACAGCTCCAGGTTCTCGATCGCCCCGCTCTTTCGCTTCCACCCGCGGCGGGCCCAGTCGTGCACCCAGGTGCTCATCCCGTCCACGATGTAGCGCGAGTCGGTGGTGAAGATCACGCGAAACTGCGTCCCCTTGTGCCCGATGGCGCGAAAGGCCTCGATCACCGAGCGCAGCGCCATGCGGTTGTTGGTCGTGGCCGGCTCCGAGACCCACACGTCGCGCCGCACGATCTCACCGCCGTTGCGCGCGTACTCCACCAGCACGCCAGCGCCCCCCGGGTTCTCCCCTTCACGACCATTCCCCAGGCACGACTCGTCGGCATAGATGGCGACTAACGGCGAAGTGCTGTCGGCCATCAGCGCACCACCTCGAACGAATCGATCTCGTCCAGGATGAGCGTCATGCGATCACCGGTGGTGGGGTGCACCGCCTCGATCGCTTCCTTCCCTTCGCGCAGGAACAGTCGCTGCGGAATGACGATGTACTCCGTCCCGCGCCTGAACACCGAGAGCCGGCTCCCGACGGTGATCGCGCGCTCGAGGGCGTCGTACTGGCTGGTGGTGAGCCGCGCCATCACGCCACCGTCCCGCGCATCCAGTCCTGCGCCAGGCGCGAGAGCACGCGCGTGGCGCGCTCCACTTCGTCCAGCGGAATCCACTCCTCGTCGGCGTGCGCCAGCATGATGTCGCCCGGGCCATAACAAATCGCCGGGATCCCGGCATCGTTCAGCAGCGCCGCATCGGTCCACGCACTCATCCCCTCGTGCAGCACCGTCTCTCCTTCGGCGCGCATCGCCGCCTCCAGCGCGCGCACGATCGGCGCGTCGCCCGCCACGTCGCTTGGCCCCTGCGTGAGCACATGCCGAAGCTGCACGTCGAGCGTGTCGTCCAGCGCTGCCACGCGTTCGCATGCGGCGGCGAACTCCTGCAACACCTGTTCGGTCGTTTCGCCGGGCATGGTACGGCGCTCGATGCGCAGCGTGCAGCGATCGGGATAGGTCGACCACCCGCTCCCCCCTGCGATGGTCGACAGGTGCAACGACGCGTGGCCAAGCAGCGCGTGCGTGCGGTGGTCGAGCGTGTCCCGCTGCAACTGGTCGAGCGAGGCGATGACCAGCCCCGCATGACGAATCGCGTCGACCCCCAGGTCGTAGCGGCTCCCGTGCGCCGCGCGTCCGCGGAAGTCGAGCTCCACCCACACAAAGCCGCGATGCGCCGGGTTGATGGCCAGGCGCGTGGGCTCGGTGACGATCGCCGCGTCGGCGCGAAGCCCCGAGGCCACCAGGGCGCGCGTCCCCAGGCTCTCGTACTCCTCGTCGGCCACCGCGCTGATGACGATCTCGCCGTCCAGCCCTTCGCTCGCGGCGCGCGCCGCTGCCGCGCACATCGCCGCGACGCCGCCCTTCATGTCGCAGCTCCCGCGTCCGTAGATGCGCCCCTCGCGCTCTTCGGCCTTGAACGGCGGGTGCAGCATCCCGTCCACGCCCACCACGTCGAGGTGCCCGTTGAACAGGAGCACCTTCCCGCCCGGGCGTCCGATGCGGGCGACGACGTTCGGGCGACCGGGGGCCGCCTCGACCAGCGTGGTGCGGAAGCCCCACGCGTTGAGCGTCGCGGCGAGGGTGCGCGCCACCTCGCCTTCACCCGGGGCGCCGGGGACCAACGAAGGATTGCGCGAGTCGACTTCGACCAGCTGGCGGAGGAGGGCGATGGCGTCGCCCGGGGAGATGACGGTCACGTCTGGGACTGGGGAAGGGGATCGCCCTCCGGCCACCAGGCAAAGCCCTGCTGGTCGACGGAGAACGGAAGCGGGGTGGCGAGTTCGGCAACGGCACGACGGACCGCTTCCTCGAAGCCGTGCGCCGCGACCAGCAGGACGCAGCCGCCTCCCGAGGCGCCGAGCGCCTTGCCGCCAATGGCGCCGGCGGCGGTGGCCACCTCGAGGATGCGGTCGATGAGCGGGGTGGTGATCGCCGGGTGCAACGCGCGCTGGTGGACCCAGTGTTCCCCGACCAGCATGCCTAACGCGTCGAGGTCCTCGGCCAGCAGTGCATCGGCCATCGCCTCGGCCAGCGCCTTCATGCGGGCCAGCGCCTGCAGCACGCGCGGCTCGCGCGCGGCGTAGGCATCGAGCACGGCGGTGATCGTGTCGCCCGACATGCGCGACTGCCCGGTGTACAGCACCACGCAGCGCGACTCGATCTCGCGCACCATCCTGCGCGTGAGTGCGAGCTGGTGCACGACCGTCCCGCGCCCAAAGGAGAGCGAGAGTGCACCGCCGTACGCGGCGGCATAGTGGTCCTGGCGTCCGCCGGCGATGTGCAGTTCGTCCACCTCCACGCGCCGCGACGCCTCGGCCAGCGCCGAGCGATCGGCGGGGACGGTGTCGCGCACCGTGCGGTAGTGCATGGGGATGGTCTCGGGGGCGAGGGCGGCGGCCGACGGTGCACCGGCGGCACGCGCCACCGCCTGCCACGCCTCGATTGCCCCCATCATCGCCACCCCGGCGGCCGACGACCCGCCGAGTCCCGCGCCTAACGGGAAGTCGTTATGCACCCGGGCGCGGACCCCGGGGAGCGCCGCCAGGCGCAACGCCGCGTCGGCCAGGGCGCGCTCGCGCGTGTCGTCGATCCCGTCGGGGGCGTCGGCCCCGTGCAGGTGCACCGTGGCGTAGCGCGAGATGGCCAGGTTGCACACCACCCCCCCCTCCTCCGTGGAGTACGGCGGGACGTCGGTCCACCCCCCGCCGAAGTCGATGCGGGTGGGGGCGCGGGCAACGAGAGAAGGCATGCACCAAAACAAGCACACGGGGCGACGTCTCGCGACGTCGCCCCGTGTGTGGATCAGTTCCCGGCCCCCTGCTACTTCTTCTTGGGCATGGTCTTGGCGGCGGGAGCCTTGGCCGCAGCCTTGGGCGCTTCCTTTGCGGCGGCCTTTGGCTGGGGCTTTGCGGCTGGCGCAGGCGCGGCCTTGGCCGCCGGCTTGGCGGGGGCTGCAACCTTGGCCGGAGCCGCCGCCTTGGCCGCGGGGGCCTTGGCGGGAGCTGGAGCGGGAGCCGGCGCCACTGCCTTGGCAGGGGCCGGCGCTGGAGCTGGAGCGGGAGCCGCTGCCTTGGCGGGTTTGACCGCTTCTGGGACAGGGGCAGGCGCCGGTGCTGGGGCAGGAGCCGGCTTGGGCGCCGTCTTAACCGGCTCGGGGGCGACCGCTTTGGGCGGTCGCGGAACAACAGGCGGTTCAACCGTGACCGCCGGAGCCGCCGCCGCAGCCGGCGCCGCCTTCTTGGGCGCCTCGACTTTGGCCGGTTCCGGCTTGACCACCTTGGGCATGGTCGCGTGCGCCGCCTCAACCTCGCGCATCAGCTTGTCGGCCTCGTCCTGCGCCATCTGGCCGCGCCGTACCATGTACTGCACCAGGTCGCGCGCGCTTTCGATGGCAAACGGGGTCAGCCCGGCCGCCGCGCCAATCACCTCGCGCATCGTCCCAGCCATCCGGCTCCCAGCTTCGAGCGAGATCTCGTGCGCCTTGGCCGCCATTTCGGCCATGGTGTCGCGCACGTCCTGCCCACGATGCCCCGGACCGCGCTTGGGCGGAGTCGGCGCTGGTGGCGCGAGCTCCTCCCCCTCGGGGATATCGTCAATGGACGCCATATTCTCGGACATGAAGCGTATGCTCCGGCGACGTGGTCAGGACACCCGAGGTGTCCGGCTACCCATCCGACCGACACGCCGCGTAACCTGTGCGGCGGAATGAGGGGTAATGCGGCGGTAAGTATATGATTTTTCGGAGCCTACGCAAGTCGCGGTGAGGCCTCTTCACACCTCGAGACCCCCTCGATTCTCCCTACGAAGCCCAATTCACACGCGCCACCAACGGGCCACCACACCCATCGCAATGCTACAGGGAATCCGAATACTGGACCTCAGCCGTGTCCTCGCTGGACCCCTCGCCTCCATGACATTGGGCGACCTTGGCGCCGATATCCTCAAGGTCGAACGCCCAGTCATCGGCGACGAGACCCGCGCCTGGGGCCCCCCGTTCGACGAGCGGGGCGAGGCCGCCTACTACCTCTCCATCAATCGCAACAAGCTCGGCGTCGCCCTCGACCTCGACATCCCGGCTGACCGCGCACTGATCGAACGGCTTGTCGCCGGCGCCGATGTCGTGCTCGACAACTACAAGCGTGGCACCCTCGAGCGCAAAGGACTCGCCCCCGAACGCTTCCTCGAAGCCTTCCCTCGGCTCATCTGGTGCACCGTCACCGGTTTCGGCCCCGACTCCGACCGCCCCGGCTACGACTACGTGGTGCAGGCCGAGTCGGGGTGGATGGCGATCACCGGCCCGGTGGACGGCGAGCCCACCAAGAGCGGGATCGCGCTCGCCGACGTCACCGCGGGGAAGGACACGACCATCGCCATCCTCGGGGCGTTGGTCGCCCGCGAGCGCGCGACCTCTCCTCTCCCCGTCGCCGAGCGCCGCCTTTTTGTCTCGCTCGCCCACAGCGCCACCGCGGCGCTGGTCAACGTCGCCCAGAACGTCCTGGTGGGGGGAAAGGACGCGCGCCGGTGGGGGAATGGGCACCCCAACCTCGTCCCCTACCAGCTCTTCAAGGCCGCTGACCGATACGTCGTGATCGCCGTCGGCAATGATGGACAGTGGAGGGGTTGCTGCCGCGCGCTCGGGCTCGACACGCTCGGCGACGATCCCACCGTGGCCACCAACAGCGGGCGACTGGCCAACCGGGAACGAGTCGTCGCCGCCCTGACCGATCGGATGCGCGAGCGTCCGGCCGCCGAGTGGATCGCCGCATTGGACGCCGCGGGCGTCCCGTGCGGGGTGGTGAAGGGGGTGCGGGAAGCGCTCGACGCCGTCGAAGCCTCTCCCAAGACCGGCGTCGCCCCCTCCGTTCCGGGGACCGTCCGCCGCCGTCCGCCCACGCTGGACCAGCACGGCAGCGCCATACGGGAGTTCGGCTGGGACGCCTTTTCGCGTACCCCCGAGGACGCTTGAGGGGCGATTCCCCGAGGTGAACCAAACGGGGCGTTTGGTGTAGCCACGGGCGTGCCGCCCGCCGCTTCCCTCCGCTCGATTCTAGGCGCCGCCTGCCTCGCCCTCGTCGTCGCCGCCTGCGGCGACGACACGTCGGCTCCTACCACCGAGCCTTTCGCCACCTCGTTTGACCGGATGTGGAATACGGTCGACCGCGAGTACTCCTACTTCGAGTACAAGGGGATCGACTGGGGGAGCGTGCGCTCGGAGTACCGCCCGCGCGCCGAGCGCTCGACCAACACCCCGGACTTCATCCAGGTGGTGCGCGAGGCGCTGGGGACGTTGCGCGACGTACACGTCTGGATTGTCACGCCCGACGGGAAGTTCATCGGGACGTATCAACCCGTCGCGCGACGCAACTGGTCGTCGGCCATCCGGACGGCGCAACTGCAGCTGCCGGGGTGGGTGAGCGAGTTGCCGGCGCTGTACCACGCCGACATCGGGGGGGTGGCGTACATCGCCATCCCCACCTTCGTCAACGGGCAGTTCGACGTCGCCGCCTTTGACCGGGTGCTGGAGCGCTATCGTAACGCACGGGCCATCGTGCTCGACGTGCGCATGAACGGCGGCGGCAACGACGCGTTGGCGTATCAGGTGGCGGGGCGCTTCACCACCGTGGCGCGCATCGGCGGCTACGTGCAGTTCCGCAGCGGGCTGCGGCACGACTCGTTCACCGCCCTCACGGCGCGCAGCGTCTCGCCACGCGGCACCTGGCAGTTCACGCGCCCCGTGCTGCTGCTCACGGGGCGCGGCGCCTTTTCCTCGGCCGAGGGGTTCGTCTCGGCGATGCAGGCGCTGCCTAACGTCACCCTGGTGGGCGACACCACCGGGGGTGGGTCGGGGAATCCGTCGGTCTATCCGCTTCGCGAGGGGTACGGGATCTCGGTCTCGCGCTGGATCGAGTACACCTCGACCAGGCAGCCCATCGAGTGGCGCGGCATTGCGCCTGACAGCGTGGTGACGTTCAGCGACGGCGAGGTGAGCCGCGGGCGCGACGAGACGCTGACGTATGCGCTCGAACTGGTGTCGCGACTTCCGGCGGCGCGTTCGGCCGCGCCCGTGACAGCATTGACGACGGTGGCGGCCGGCGGCCGGACTCCCGGAGGCGAGCGCGGCTCGCGGGGGACGCGGTAGGGTTCTTCGGGGCGCAATTCCGGTACGTTCGGGCAAGTATCGGCAGCGGCAGCGAAGACACGACGTCGGGCGTGTTACGCGTTTTTTCGTCCGTCGTCTACCTCACGTGACTGCACTCGCACATCCCATCGCGCCCCGAGCGGGGCTATCGAGAGCCGCGGAAAGCGGTTATGCTAGCGCCGTGAAAACGACGGCACCTGCCTCTCCAATAGACCAGCTCGAAGCCGACCAGGAGATCATCACGAAGGTCCTTGCGGGCGACCGCAATGCCTTCGGGGTGTTGATCCAGCGTTACAGCGACCCGCTCTACCGCCATGCCCTGGGCATGACGGGAAGTCCGGACGTTGCGGAAGACATCCTTCAGATGTCCTTCATCAAAGCGTTCCAGCATCTCTCCGAGGTGCGCGGCCGATTTGATGCCTGGGTGTTCCGCATCGTCGCCAACGGGTGCAAGGACTGGCTGAAGAACATTCGCCGGACCCACCTGAGCTACGAAGAGGACGACCAGCCCACTTCGTACGCGACCCCCGAGGAAGAGTTGGACCGCACCGAGCTTCGCGATGACCTCGACGTCGCCTTGGCGCAATTGCCGCCATCGCTTCGGGAAGCGTTCATCATGAAGCACGTGGAAGGACGGTCGTACGAAGAGATGGCTGATCTACTGGGTACTACGGTCGGGGCTCTGAAGATGCGCGTCCATCGCGCGCGTGAAGCGCTCCAGGCTCTCTTAGAGGAGAAATACGCCTAATGCTCGACAGACATAACGAGCGCGACGGCCGTGCCGAGCGTGAACGTCCACTGCGCCCCGCCGATGAAGTGGGCGGTGCCCGTGGTGAGCGTGAAGTCCCGCTGTCGCCGGTCGCCACGCCAGACGTGATCAACCGCTGGTTGGATGGCGAACTGCCGGAGCCGACCGGGCTGCGTGGCGATGCCGCGCGCTCTGTGGAGTTCTGGCGCCGCCTGGGCGAGGAGACGGACAAGCGTCGCCGCATGATGACGCCGGCCCACCTCCCCGAGAAGATCATGGCCTCGCTGCCGCCGCTCGCGACGCCGCAGCAGTCGGTGGTGCCGTGGTATCGGAAGGACATGCGTGTTAACCCGATGATGGCGCTGGCGGCGGGTGCTGCGCTGTTTACGCTCGGACTCGTCGCGGCGCAGGCGTTGCTGCGCTAGAAGACGGGAAGACGGGAAGACGAGTGACTGCAAGGGCTACAAACCCTTCGGCTGACTGGTAGGACGGGAAGACCAAGAGGGGCGGCGCCGAACAGGCGTCGCCCCATCTTCTTTTCCCAACCTCGCGAGCCCATCCCCCGCCCCGCGCGCCGCAGAACCCGTCTTCCCGTCTTCCCGTCTTCTAGTTTAGACGTGTGCAGATCCAGCTCCCACTTTCCGCCTCCGCCGTAGAACTCGACGCCGCCATCCTCCAGGTGGCGGTCGCCACCGGATTGGCGGCGTATGCGGGGTCGTTGTACCGGCGGTATCGCAAGCCGCACTTCGCCTGGTTTGCCACCACGTGGGCGCTGTACCTGCTGCGCCTCGTCATCATCATGGCCTTCCTCATCACCCAGCAGAGCGGGTGGTTGTACTGGCATCAGGTGGTGACCGGATGGACGGCGCTCGCGCTGCTCTGGTCGGCGCTCGTCTTCTCCCGCCAGTTGCAATTCAGGCGCGCCTATCTCGCGGCGATGCTCTTTCCGCTGGGGTGGTCGTACATCGCCATCTACGTGATGCGCGACTTCTTCTGGGCGGCGTTGCCGGCGGTCCTCTTCCTCTCGTTCGTCACCGTCTGGACGGGGGCGGTCTTCTGGCGGCACTGGCAGCGCACGCGGGTGCGCGGGGCGCGCTTCCTGGCCGTGGCGTTGCTGCTGTGGGCGGTGCACCACCTCGACTATCCGTTCCTGCGCGCGCGCGGGGCGTGGTCGCCGTGGGGGTACTATCTCGACATCATCTTCCTGCTCGCCACGGGAGTCGGCCTCACCTACCTCGTGCTCGATGAACTGCGGCAGGGCTTTGCCGCGCTCACCTCGCTCGCCGGGATCACCAACACGGGAGCGGCGAGCGATGACCTCGATGCGTTGCTGGGGAGAGCGATGACGCTCCCGGCCACGCGCGGGGCCGCGCTGTTGTCGCGTGCGGGGGACGAGGTGCACCTGGTGCGCGGGGTGGGGGAGTGTGCGCGCTGGCAATCAGGGACGCTCCCGGCGAGCGGGATCGCGCTGGTGAACACGGCCATCGCCACCGGGGCGCCGCGCGTGCAAGGCGGGTGGGCGCACGACGAAGCGCCCGGCTCGTTAGGCTTCGCCTACGCGGCGGCGCTCCCCATTCCGCGCGCCACCGAGGGGACGGCGGCACTCGTCCTGGTGGGCGACGTGCGCAACCCGTTCACCGCGCTCGACGATGCCTTCCTCGTCGCGCTGGGGCAGCAGTTGGGGAGCGCGCTCGATTCCGCCGAGCTCACGCGCCGCCTGCGTGCGCGCACCGCCGACCTCACCCGCCTCTCGGCACGCATGATCGAGCAGCACGAGGAAGAACGGCGCCGCATCTCGCTCGAGCTGCACGACGAGACCGCGCAGGTCTTCTCGGCGGTCAAGCTGCAACTGGGGCTGCTGCGCGAGCGCGTGGACGGCAACGAGGCCAAGGGGCTCGAGCGTGCGGTGGCGCTGGTGGACGAGGGGATGCGTTCGATTCGCAATGTCACCGAGACACTGCGCCCGACGGTGCTCGACGACCTGGGGCTGGTGCCGGCGCTGCGTTCGCTGGCGGCGGGTTTCGAGGGGCAGTGCGGCATTGCCGTAACGCTCGATGCGCCTGACGAGACGCCGCTCCTCACCGAGGACGCCGAGCTGGCGCTGTTTCGGGCGATGCAGGAAGCGCTGTCGAACGTTGCGCGCCACGCACCGCGCGCGCAGCATGTGTGGGCGACGTTGCGTAGTCAGGGTGGGGCACTCTGCCTCGACGTGCGCGACGATGGACAGGGGGCGGAGGCGCCGCTCGATCCCGAACGCCTGGAGCGCGAAGGACACATGGGGCTGGCCGGCATGCGCGAGCGCATCGGTTCGTTAGGCGGGACGGTCACCATCGGCCGCGGGGCCGAAGGGGGCGTGCTGGTGTCCATCCGTGTGCCGCTGACGAGCGCGGAGGCGCGATGACCACCCCCATCCGCGTGTTGCTGGTGGATGACCACGGCATCGTGCGCGAGGGGCTGCGCCAGGTGCTGGCCGCCGACGCCGACTTCGACGTGGTAGGGGAAGCGTCGAACGGCGCGCAGGCGCTGGCGATTGCCGCGCGCGAGCAGCCTGACGTGGTGCTGCTCGACATCACCATGCCGGGCGATTCGGGGTTGGTGGTGGCGCAGAAGCTACGGCAGGAGGTCCCCAAGTCGCGCGTGCTGATCCTCAGCGTGCATGATGACGCCGAGTATGTGCTGGAGAGCGTGCGCGCTGGTGCGCACGGGTATCTGCGCAAGGACACCACGCCAGCCGATCTGCGCGCCGCGGTGCGCGCGGTGCATTCGGGGGACGCGTGGTTCAGCCCGGCGGTGGCCAAGCGATTGACCGAGGTGTTGCGCAGCGAAACGTCGATGCCCGCGCCGCAGCCGGCGCCGACGCCGGCGTCGCTCGATGTACTGACCAACCGTGAGCGTGAAGTGCTGGCGCTGGTGGCGCGCGGGCTGCTCAACAAGGAGATCGGCGGTCAACTGGGGATCAGCGTGCGCACCGTGGAGGCGCACCGCGATTCGCTGGTGCGCAAGCTGGGGATTCGCAGCGCGGCCGGGCTCACGCGCTTCGCGATGGAGCAGGGGTTGTTGAAGGACGACGGCGGGGCGGAGTAGTCGCCGGACACGTCAGAGCGGTCTGACCATACGCGCTCTGATCGGTGACGTTGCAGGGGCGATTCGCTGCAACCGGAATACTCGTTAGGCCCGGCTCCTGTGCGCGCGACGCGCATGCCTGACAGATGTTGGGGCATAACCGTACGCCGAACGGCGTGCAGGGGGACGAGCATTCTCCCAAGAGCCTGCGTGCGCGTGCGCGCCTCGGTTCGCGTGACTGCGACGCCCGCTCGACGCCCTCCGCGTTGTCTCCCCAGATCCTCAGGATCCACGGCCCTGGAGCGGGCCCGCCCGATGAGAAACCATGGACTCGTCCTCGTCCTTTCTGCCGCCCTTCTGACCGCCTGCGAAGGACCGGTCGGACCCGCCGGGAAGGACGGCCTGAATGGCACCAACGGCGCAAACGGAAAGGACGCCAACTCCGTCTGCCTCTCCTGCCACGCCAGCGCCAACATGGCGGCGAAGTACAGCGAGTATCAGGTGTCGATGCACTTTGCCGGCACCACCGTGTCGCGCAACACCAAGTATTGCGCGCGTTGCCACACCAACGAGGGGTTCCTCGAAGTGACGGGCCAGGGGAAGTTCTTCCCCGCGAACGACATGCCCAACGCCACGCGCATCAACTGCCAGACCTGTCACAAGCACAGCGGCTTCGACTTTGCCGTCGACAGCAACGCGCAGATCCTGCGCGCCACGGCACCGGTCTTCCTCAACTACAACAAGAACCTCGTCGCGACCGACTTCGGGAAGATCAACAACCAGTGCACCACGTGCCACCAGATCCGTGGCGTGACGTCGGAGCGGTACACCGACTCGTTAGGGGTGGTGCGCACGTACAACCAGCTCCCCTTCTTCCCCTTCCCGGCCACCAAGGACGACAACGCGCCGGTGAACTACCAGGTGGGGCAGAGCTTCTCGGTGCACGACGGCAACCAGTCCAACCTGTTCAAGGGGGTCAACGGCTACGAATACACCGGCCAGACCTACACGCGCATCTGGTCGCACTCGGCCAACTCGTGCACCACGTGCCACATGAACAAGTACGATCCCATCGCCAAGGTGGGCGGACACACGCTCAAGCCTAACGTGGTGGAGTGCGAGAAGTGCCATACCGACGAGCACATCCTCCCGACGCGAGCCAAGGTCGACGCCAAGCGCATCGAGCTCGCCGAGTTGCTGGTGGCGCGCAAGGTCTTCCGCAAGTCGACCAACTCGTCAGGCGTCGTGTCGTACTCGGCCGTGCAGACGCACGACTTCTACGGTCGCCTCTTCCCGACGACGGCATCGACGACGCTGTTTGCGACCGCGCTGGCCAGCGCCAACACTGTCTCGCCGACCACGGGGCTGGTGGTGTATGGCAACACCGTCACCATGGCGACCGACGCCAGCTGGGCCACGCGCATCGGGCGTCCGTGGAAGTACGGCGAGCTGGGGGCGGCGTACAACTACGGGTACATCAACAGCGAGCTGTCGATGGGGGTGCATAACCCGGTGTACGCGATGCAGTTGTTGCAGAAGACGATCGATTGGTTGAAGGCCAATCCGTAGGGGGTTCGTTGAACACAGCCAGGACACAGTCGGCACCTGTGTGAAGGGCTGGCGGGGCGTCGATCGCGAGATCGGCGCCCCGTCTTTCGTCCCCCCGTCACCTGGCGCCATGTTCTCGGCGGGAATTCACCCAACCGGAGGAGGTTGCCCGTGCGCGTGCCCCGCCTGGTGCGGCTGGTTGCAGCTGTGTTGATCGCGATCGCTGTCGTGCACCCAGCCGACGTGCCGGCGCAGGTGCGCGCCGAATACGGCGTGATGATCCCGCTGCGCGACGGGGTGCGCCTGGCGTCGGATATCTGGCGTCCCGAGGCGCCGGGGAAGTATCCGGTGCTGCTCACGCGCACGCCGTACATGCGCACGAATCATCAGCTCCCCAAGTGGGCGCGGTACTTCGCCGAGCGTGGGTATGTGGTGGTCACGCAGGACACGCGCGGGCGCGGTGATTCGGAGGGGACGTTCGAGTTCTTCGCGGGTGATGGGCCTGATGGGTACGATGCCATCGAGTGGCTCGCGAAGCAGCCGTGGTCGAATGGGCGTGTCGGGATGTTCGGCTTGTCGTATTTGGGGACGGTGCAATGGCTGGCGGCCAAGGAGCGTCCGCCGCACCTGGTGTGCATGGCGCCGACTGCACCTGGCGGGCGCTGGTTCGACGAGATCCCCTACCTGGGCGGTGCCTTCGCACAGGCGTGGGCGATCAACTGGTCGTTTGGCGTCACGGGGCGCATGCAGCAGGGGACGCAGCTCGACGGGACCGATTGGGCGAAGATTCTCGCGCACCGTCCGCTCCTGACGGCCGACTCGGTGTTGGGGCGCGTGAACCCGACCTATCGGTCGTGGCTGGAGCATCCGACCGCAGGGGCGTTCTGGCAGCGCATGGAGTACAGCGCGCGCGATTTCGCGTCGATCGACATCCCCACGCTGACGACGACCGGGTGGTTCGACGCTGATCAACCCGGGAGCATGTTCTACTGGCGCGGGATGATGGCCAATGCGAAGGACCGCGCGAAGCACTGGCTGATGATCGGCCCGTGGGATCACATGGGGACCTTCCAGGGGGCGACCGACAGCATCGGGAAGCTCCGCTTCTCACCCGAGTCGGTGATCGACAACAAGGCGCGGCACCTCGCATTCTTCGATTGGTGCCTCAAGCAGTCGGCCGCGAGCTTTGCGGCGCCGCGGGCGCAGGTGTACGTGACCGGGGCCAATGTGTGGCGCACGTTCGACCAGTATCCGCCAGCGGCATCGTCGCCGACGAAGTTCTTCCTGGCCAGTGGTGGTCGTGCCAATACGCGCAACGGCGACGGGCGACTGGTGTCAGGAGCCGCTGTGGAGTCGCCGCCGGACTCGTTCACCTACGATCCCAAGCGCCCCGTGCCGGGGTCTATGGCCGACAATGCCATCGATCGTGGCACGCAGCAGGATCGCGCTGACGTCCTCGTGTACTCGAGCGAGGTGCTCACCGAACCGTTGGAGATCATCGGCAAGGTGATGGTGGAGTTGCAGGCGGCCACCGATGCGCGCGACACCGACTTCACCGCCATTCTCACCGACGTGCAGCCCGACGGGACGCCCATCCAGCTCGGCGCGCGCACCGGGATCCGGCGCGGGCGCTATCGCAACGGGTATGCGAAGGAGGAGCTGCTCACGCCGGGGAAGGTGGAGACCTTCCCCATCGAGCTGTTCGACATCGCGCACCAGTTCAAGGCGGGGCATCGATTGCGGCTGGAGATCTCGAGCAGTGCGGCTCCGTACTACAACCCCAACCAGAATACCGGGAACCCGGTGGCGACCGATACCGAGTGGCGGGTGGCGCGGCAGGTGATTCACCATGACAGGGCGCGACCGTCGTCGATCACGTTGCCGGTGGTGCCGAGGGGGGCGGTGCAGTGAGTAGTTAGAGAGAACCTTCGCCACGGGCGCTCGCCAACTCGCACCCAGTGAAACGCGTCCACGTCGCGGGTCGTACGGCACGCAGCAACTCCCGCCCGTTCAAGGAGGCTCGCCCGTGAAGCCCACCACGCAGGTCGTCGTCTCACTCGGCACCGCGGTACTCCTGCCGTATCACGTCGCGGGTGACGTCGCGCGCGGATTCGACCGTGGGGGCCCCGGCCTCCTCACTGTCGTCGCCATTGTGCTCGTCCTCGTTTTCGGCGCCCTGGTGCTCGGAGAGCGCCGCAGCGGGAACGTCATCATGCTGCTCGGCGGCATCGGTGCACTGGCCATGCCGATCATCCATCGGAACAACGGGTTCACGCCCGCGGTCGCGGCCTCACCCGGAGGGCTCGCATTCCAGTGGACGCTGATGGCGCTCGGCGTCACGGGTGGGCTCGCCGTCCTGCTGTCCGCGAGGGAGCTCGTGCGCCCGCGTTAGGGCCTGCTCCCCGGACGCCTGCGCGTGTTGCACGTGACGCGAGCGTTCACGGCGATGATCACCTTGCGCCGCTCCAACGCGAGTGCGAGGCCGCCGTCATCGATGCACTCGTCACGCCCCAAGCGCATCAGCCCGCAACGCCACCTGCAGCGTTAGGCAGCCCCGAACGTCCGCGCACCCCGCTCGTTCACCGCACGATCGGGCCACAGGCGCAGCGACGACTCGACTGGACGCCCCTCCTGGCGAGCGGTACCTTGGCCCGGCGGGCAGGATTTCCTGGCCGACGTGCATGAGTCGGACCCGCCTACCAGACGCTGGTACCCCGCCCGCTGAACGCCGAAGCACATGGCTGAAGTCACCGAGCACCTCTCCACCGCCCTCGCCGACCGCTACCGCATCGAGCGCCGAATCGGCGAAGGCGGCATGGCCACCGTCTATCTCGCCGAGGACCTGAAGCACGGCCGCAAGGTGGCGCTCAAGGTGTTGCGACCAGAGCTCGCCGCCGTGCTCGGCGCCGACCGGTTTGTGCAGGAGATCAAGACCACCGCGCAGCTCCAGCACCCGCACATCCTGCCCTTGTACGACAGCGGCCGCGCGGCCGCGGCACACGGCGGCGGCATGGAGTTCCTGTACTACGTCATGCCATTCATCCAGGGGGAAACCCTCCGGGAGAAGCTCGATCGTGAGCAGCAGCTCGGCATAGACGAGGCGGTGAAGCTCACGACCGAAGTGGCGGACGCGCTGCAGTACGCGCACGAGCAAGGGGTCATTCACCGTGATATCAAGCCCGAGAACATCCTCCTGCGCGATGGTCGCGCGATCGTGGCGGACTTCGGCATTGCGCTGGCGGTGAGCGCGGCGGCCGGCGGCCGGATGACGGAGACGGGGTTGTCGTTAGGCACGCCGCACTACATGTCGCCAGAGCAGGCGACGGCGGAGAAGCAGCTCACCAACCGCTCGGACATCTACTCGCTCGGCTCCGTCCTGTACGAAACGCTGACGGGTGAACCGCCGCACACCGGCGCGTCGGCGCAGATGATCGTCATGAAGATCGTGACCGACGTGGCCCGGCCGGTCACCGAGTTGCGCAAGGCGGTGCCGCCGCACGTTGCGGCCGCGGTGGCCAAGGCCCTGGAGAAGTTGCCGGCGGACCGCTTCGAGAGCGCGAAGGCGTTCGCCGAGGCGCTTCGCAATCCGGCCTTCAGTGCGCCTAACGCGAGTGCCGCAACCGTCCGCGCGGCGGGAACCGCGTCCCGGAGCTTCGCACTCCCGGCCGTGATGGCCGTCGCCCTGCTGGCCAGCGCGCTGGCCGCGTGGGGCTGGATGCGCTCAGGACCTGCCAGCATGTCGGTCGCGCGCTATCCCACGACGCTCGGCGCGTCCGGTCCCCTCGATGGCATCGCGTTCGCCGTGGAGGCGGCGCTCTCACCTGACGGGGCGTCACTGGTCTTCCGCAGCCCGCTGACGGGCCCCGGCCAGCTGTACATCAAGCGCCGAGACGAAGTCGTCGCGCGCCCCCTGGCCGGTACGGAAGGTGGCTCGGGACCGTTCTTCTCCCCCGACGGCGCGTGGATCGGATTCGTCGCCAACCGCCAGCTGCGGCGGATCCCGATCGCGGGGGGAACGTCGCTCAAGCTCGCCGACAACATCGATCCGACCTACAATCGCGCAGCGTGGCTGGAGGACGGGTCGATCGCCTACTACGACTTTCCAACGCACTCGCTCCGCCTCCTCCGCTCCGGAGACGCCACGGCGAAGGAGATCGCGTCGCCGGCGATGCTCGACCGGCGCTACCCGTGGCTCCCCTCGCCACTCCCGGACTCGCGGGGCGTCCTGTTCACGGCCCACCGCACGGAGTGCGTGGGACCGGTGAGCTGTCGTCCGAGCGAGGTGTACGTGTACGACGCGCGCCGAGATACCGTTCGCGCGCTCTTCGACGACGCGATCGGTGCCTGGCACGTGACGACAGGACACGTCTTGTACCTGACGAGCGCCGGCACGCTCATGGCGGTGCCGTGGGACAACACGGCGCTCGCCGCAACCGGGCGACCCGTCCCGGTGATGGACGGGCTGCAGGCGCCGGGATTGGTGGTGTCGCGCGAGGGGACTGCGTACTACCTGATGGGACGCTCTGAGTTCGCCCCCGGCCCGGTGCCTAACGCCGCGATCGTGTGGGTGGATCGCACCGGGCACGTCGAGCCTGTCGACTCGTCGTGGCAGGTGAATACGGGCGGCACGGACAATGGGTCGATCGGCACCGACTGGGGACTGGCCCTCTCGCCGGACGGACGGCGCATCGCGCTCTCGCTGCTGACCGATCTCGGCACGGACGTCTGGATCAAGCAGCTCCCGGCGGGGCCGGCGTCGCGGCTCACGCTGCACGCCGGTGTGGACCGGTCGCCCGCGTGGACTCCCGACGGGCGCGCCGTCACCTTCCTCTCCGACCGCGGCGCATCGACCGAGTCGAACGGGAACGGACACGCATTCGGCGTGTGGGAGCAGGCCGCCGACGGCACCGGCGAACCCAGGCTGCTCTGGGGAAAGGACGTCCCGACCGACGCGTTCCGGAGTCCTGACGGAAGGTGGGTCGTGTTCGGTACCACCAGGGCGACCGGGGCGTCGGTCCAAGGGGAGATTCTCGCACTGCAGCCTGGGGTGGACAGCGCGGCGCGCCGGCTCGTGGGTACCGGATCCGACGCGAAGGGGGCGGCGCTGTCGCCGGATTCGCGCTGGCTCGCCTACGTGTCGAACGAGCAGGGGACCCACGAGGTGTTCGTCCGCCCGTTTCCCGACGTGAACGGCGGCAAGTGGCAAGTCTCGAGCGGTGGTGGTAGTGCTCCGCTCTGGGCGCACAGCGGGCGCGAACTGTTCTACGCCGCTAACGGGAAGATGCATGTCGTCAGGATCAACCCCGGTCCCTCGTTTTCGGCGGAACCCCCCCGCGTCCTGTTCACGATCCCAGACCGACTCCGCGCGGGATCGCTGACCAGCGGCACATTGGCGATCACGCCTGACGACCAGCGCTTTCTCATGGTGCGCGACAACAGTTGGGGGGAGATGGCGGGGTCGCCGACGCTCGTGGTGGTGCAGGGGTTTCTCGACGAGCTTCGCGCGAAGATGAAGAAGTGACGCGCGATGGAGCGCGTGAAGCGCGATGGGGCGCGACGCCCCCTCGCGTTGCGCTGTCGCGGACCGCGGCGCAGTATCCGGCGCGGCCGGCTGAGCTTGCCCGAGCAGCTGCATCCCGTCACTCGGTCCTCCCCTCAATGCTCCCCTCGACGGTCACAGCGGTCACAGCGTCGCCCGCGAACAAGGTGCACCCTCGCATCGCCTTGTCGTGCGTCGCCGTCATCGCGCTATCTGCCATCGCAGCATGCACCCCCGCGAAGGACGCAGCCAACGCGCCGCCGCGCACGGCCGAAGTCACCGACTCCACCCTCCGCGCCGCCGACGCCGACACGGCCAACTGGCTGACCCACGGCCGCACCTACTCCGAGCAGCGCCATAGTCCACTGCGCGCGGTCAACGACACCTCCGTCGCGCGCCTCGGGCTCGCCTGGTCGGTCGACATGCAGACGCTGCACGGACTCGAGGCCACGCCGCTGGTGAAGGACGGCGTCATGTACCTAACGAGCACGTGGAGCGTGGTATACGCGCTCGATGCCCGTACCGGGAAGGTCCTCTGGCGACACGACCCGGCCGCCCCCAAGGACCACGACAAGTTCATGTGCTGCGGCGTCGTCAACCGCGGCGTCGCGCTGTACCGCGGTCGCGTCTACGTCGGGACGATGGACGGACGCCTCCTGGCGCTCGACGAGAAGACGGGCGAGCCGGTGTGGTCAGTGCAGACCACGCCAGTCGACTCGGCGTACTCGATCACCGGGGCGCCGCGCATTGCCGGCGGGCGGGTCATCATCGGGAACGCGGGCTCGGAGTACGCGGTGCGCGGCTACGTGTCGGCGTACGACGCGATGAGCGGCGAGCTGCAATGGCGCACCTACATGGTGCCCGGCGACCCGTCCAAGCCGTTCGAATCGGAAGCGCTGCGCCGAGCGGCTGCCACGTGGTCGGGGGAGTGGTGGAAGGGGGGCGGCGGCGCGAGCCCGTGGGACCCGATCGTCTATGACCCGGCGCTCGACCTCGTCTACATCGGCACCGCCAACCCATCGCCGTGGTATCCCGAGCTGCGCGGCACGGTGGTGGGCGACAACCTGTATGGCTCGTCGATCGTCGCGCTCAACGCGCGCACGGGGGAGATCGCCTGGCACTACCAGACGACTCCGGGCGATGCGTGGGACTTCGATGCCACCCAGCCAATTGTCCTGGCTGACCTAACGATCGATGGCACGCCGCGTCGCGTCCTCATGCAGGCCAACAAGAATGCCTTCTTCTACGTCATCGATCGCGCCACGGGCAAGCTGATCTCCGCCACGCCCTTCGCGACACAGACGTGGGCGACGGGGATGGACAGCACGGGGCGTCCGATCATCGTGCCGGAGGCGATCGCCTCGTCAGGCAAGGCCACCGTGGTCACGCCGGCCAACTTCGGCGCGCACAACTGGAATCCGGTCTCGTTCAATCCCGCGACGGGACTGGCGTACCTCGCCGTTGTCGACGAAGGGACTGACTTCCACGTGGTCGACCCCAAGTTCGAGCTCAAGCCGACCGATCGCACGCTCGGGCGAGACCCGCGCTATCGGGGACCAATGATGGCGAAGGCAGCGGCCATGGTCCCTAAAGGGCGACTGATTGCCTGGGATCCCGTGGCCGGGCGCGAGGCCTGGCGCGCCCCGCACCCGATCGTGCGTAGCGGCGGGACGCTGAGCACCGCGGGAAACCTGGTCTTCCAGGGGCGGGTGGACGGCGTCTTCGCTGCCTATCGAGCCACCGATGGCGCAATGCTGTGGCAGTTTGATGCCGGGGTCGGCATCGCGGCCGGGCCGATGACCTACGCGGTGGGCGACACGCAGTACGTCGCCGTACTCAGCGGTCCGCCGGCCATCTACTCCGACGCCGGCGCACGCGCCGGCCCGGGGCGGCTGCTTGTCTTCGCGTTAGGCGGCACAGCCAAGCTCCCGCCCCCGGTGGCGCCACGCGGACCGATCCCGTCGCCGACCTTTGAGGTGGCCGCGTCGGCGGCCGACATCGCCGAGGGGGGCGCGCTGTTCACGTCGTACTGCGCGCGCTGCCACAGCTTCACGTCGAACCTGGTGAAGGGGGGCGCCGTTCCCGATCTGCGGCGGACGACCGCCGAGACGCACGCGACGATCGACTCGATTGTCCTGGGGGGCGCCCGTAGGGCACTTGGCATGCCGTCGTTTGCCAAAGATCTCGCGTCCGCGCAGGTTCGAATGATCCAGGCGTATGTGCTGGACCAGGCGAGGCGTGAATCGCGGGTGGCGAGCACGCGGCGGTAGCGGATGGTTCGGGGGTGAGAGGAGGAGGATCCAGTGCAAACAACCAGGCTCTTTCCGCAGGCGATTCGGCATCCCTGGCCGGTCTTTGCGGCCGCGTTGGCGCTTGCGGTGCTGGGGTTCTGGCCGAGCTTCTTCGCGAAGTTGCCGGCGACGCCCCTGCCGCATCACGTGCACGGGTGGTCCGCGACCGTCTGGATGATCTTCCCCCTGGCGCAGTACGCGCTGATTCGGAGCAAGAATCGCGGACTGCACCGCCGCCTGGGTTACGCGTCGCTCGTGCTGGCAGCGATCGTGGCCTCCAGCGGCGTCTACGTGGTCCGGATGATGGCCTATACGAACATCGCCAACTTCCGGTTGGCGAGTGTGAAGTTCGTCTGGCTCGACCTCACCGGGATCGTCCTGTTCTGTGTGTACGTGGCCGTTGCCGTGTGGGCCGCACGTCGGCGCGACATCCGGCTTCATGTGACCGCGCTCGCTGCGAGCGCGTTCATCCCACTCGAGGCGGCGCTCGAGCGGCTCTTCCTCAACGTGCTCCCCACGCTGGTGACCGACTTCAACGCAGCGCTGTACGCGGCGCTGCTCTTTCTCGAAGTGGCCTGTGCCGCCATCGTCCTGCTGGAGTGGCGTTCCGGCCGCGTGCGTTGGCCGATGCCGGTGCTGCTTGGCTACTACCTGATCATGCACGTGACCGCTTCGCCGATCGCCAGCAGCAAGAGCTTCCAGAGCTTCAGCAATTGGGTTGGCATGGTCGGACGCAGTCGCAACTGACGGCCCTCTTCTCCCCAAGGATTCAGCATGACACTGAAGCGGATGGACAACGTCGGCATCGTGGTGGAGTCACTCGATACCGCCATTGCGTTCTTTTCCGAACTCGGCCTAACCCTGCAGGGGCGCGCGACCATCGAGGGCGAGTGGGCCGGGCGCGTGACCGGACTGGGAAACCAGCACGTCGAGATCGCGATGATGGTCACCCCCGATGGCCACAGCCGGCTGGAGCTGTCGCGCTTTCTGGCACCCGCGGTCGTCGCCGATCATCGCAGCGCCCCCGTCAACTCGCTCGGCTACCTGCGCGTCATGTTCACCGTGACGGATCTCGACGAGCTCCTCGTCAGGCTCGGCGCGCACGGCGCGCAGCTGGTGGGTGAGGTGGTGAACTACGAGAACGTCTATCGACTCTGTTACATCCGTGGTCCCGAAGGGCTGTTGATCGGGCTCGCGGAAGAACTTCGTTAGGCGCCTCGTATCCATCCACGTCCACCACACCTGACACCTTCACCTGCCGGTCCGACCGGCGCTGCCGTCGCCGGCGACACGCGGCCTCATCGTCTCGCGTCAGTGAGTCCGTACCGCCGCATGAGTGAATACAGACGCCCGCGCGGCAAACCAAGCAGCTTGGCGGCCTTCGACTTGTTCCACGCGGTCTGAGCCAGCGCCTTCTCCACGAGGTCACGCGCGACGTCCTCCAGTTGCACGCCGCCGCGCGGGAAGCCTGGGGCGTCGGGTGCCATCACCTCGGCGACGGAGGTGACTGGCGCCGGGACAAGTGCCGCCGGCAGGTGCTCGCGGGTGATCAGGCCGCCGTGACACAGGATCAGCGCCCGCTCAATGGTGTTGCGCAGTTCGCGCACGTTGCCCGGCCAGGCGTATTCGCGCAGCAGCACCGCGGCATCTTCGGATATTCCCGACGAGGGGCGACCGATGCTGCTGCCGATCTCCTCGAGGAAGCCGTTCGCCAGGATGAGGATGTCCTCCGGCCGCTCGCGCAGCGGGGGGAGGTGAATCTCGAACACCCCGAGTCGGTAATACAGATCCTCTCGCAGCAGCCCGGCCTGCACGGCGCGCTTAGGGTCACGATTGGTCGCCGCCACGATGCGCACGTTGGCCCTGAGGGTGCGCGTCCCTCCCAGTCGCTGGAACTCCCGCTCCTGCAGCACCCGCAGGAACTTCGCCTGCACGTGCGGCGCCATCTCCCCCACTTCGTCGAGGAACAGCACCCCGCCCGCCGCCTGTTCGATGCGACCGGCGCGCGCTGCCACCGCCCCGGTGAACGCACCGCGTTCGTGGCCGAACAACTCCGACTCCAGCAATTCAGCGGGAAGCGCCGCGCAGTTAAGGGCGACGAATGGAGCCTCGGCCCGCGGCGACCCGCGATGGATGTATCGCGCCAACACCTCCTTGCCTGTCCCCGATTCGCCGGTGATCAGCACCGTCGTATCGGTCGCCGAGACCCGCGTGGCGTCGGCGAGTGCGCGCTTCCACGCGGCCGATTCACCGAGCGCACGATGGGCGCTGAAGCGTTGCAGCTCGTGCGACAGTTGCTGCACACGGACCTCGAGCACCTCCGCGCGTGCCTCGGCTCGTGCAATGCGTCGCTCCTCGTCGGCGATCTCCTGGTGCGCGAGGGCCAGGGCCACGTGGTCGGCGATGCGACCGCCGAGCACCGCGTCTTCCTCGTGGTAGGCGTAGGGGCGACGTGAGAAGAACGCGATCCCGCCGAGTCGCCGTTCCTTCACGCGGATGGGGACGCGCATCGTCGAACGCACGCGCGCCTGCGAGAGGAAGTGCACCCACGCCGCCCCGGGGCGAACGATCGTCTCGCCGCCGTAGCTCGCGGGAATCGTCGCTCGCATCGCGTCGGGGGCGATGCGCTCCAGGTCGTAGGCGAGCAGGAAGTCCCAGTTGGCCCGCAGCGCTTCGTCCTGGTTGGAGTAGCGATACTCCGGCAACTCGAGCAATCCGGCGTCCGTCGCCGCCTGCACGCGCGCACTCGTCCCGTCGGGAGACACGAGTGCGAAGGTGAGGATGTCGTGCGGCACGACCTCCTTCACCGCGGCGGCCAGCTCGAGGAACGACACTCGCACGTCGAGCGCGCCGGCGATGGCGGGGAGGAGCGCGCCGAGCCGGAGGTGCCGGCGGTGCCGATCCTGCTCAACCTGCCACAAGCGCTCGCGCTCGACGGCGAGTGCGAGCACCTCGAGCAGCGGGACGAGGCGCTCCGCATGCTCGGCGCCGAATGCGTTAGGCGTCGTTGAGGTCAGCTGGATGAGCCCGAGCGGACCCGACGGGGCGCTGAACCGCCCTGCCAGCAGCGCGCGAGTCCCCGTCTCAATCAGCTCCCGTTCACCCGCGGCCGTGGCGTCCAGCTCCACCATCGTATCGCCGATGACGAGCAGACTGGCCCCCTCCCAGAAGCGGGGCGACCAGTCGGCGCGCTCCCCCGCTCGCGGCTCACGTGCATCCGCGCGATCGCCGTCGATTGCATACGTCGACGTCGTCCCTCCGTCCTCCAGCACCACAAGCCGGCAGTGCTCGAAGGGGACGGCGGGACGCAGGGCCGAGGTGACCCGGTGGAAGAGGTCCACGAAGTGAGGCACGGCGGCTTTAGGGATGAAATGTCCTAGGCGGTGGCCAAGGTAGCCCCGTCGCCTGCCGCCGTCCAATTGCGCCGCGGCTGTCCGCCGCTGTCCGTCGTGTCCGGGCGGGGTTGTCCGTTTCCGGACAATTGTCCGCTATCGGCCAATAGCTGCTCGTGCCGTCGCCGTCCTGCCAACGAGTCATAAGCCCTTGATCCCCAGGCACTTGGGTCGACGCGTCCGGCGCGCGCGACGAGTGGTCCGTCTGGTGCCTTACGAAGGGTCACGATGCACAAGACCGTCGAACTCCTGATCGGCCGCCTGGCCACCGACCCGCGATTCCGTCTGCGCTTCCGCCGCGATCCCGTGGGGCTGCTCAACGACCTCGTGGCTCAAGGGCTCGAGCTCACGACCGTCGAGGTCGACGCCTTGGCATCGCTCGATCCGGAAGCGATCGCCGCTTTCGCCGCCACGCTCGACCGCCGCCTGCGGCGGGCCACCACGACTCATCACCACGAAGACAACCGATGAATACCCTGACGAAGTCCCCGACCAACGCCCTCACGCGCATCCCCGGCGTTGCCGCCCTGCTCACGCTGTTCACCCTGCTCCTGCTCGCGGCGCCTAACGCCGAGGCGCAGTGGAGACTCACCCCCTACCTCTGGACCACTGGTGTCAACGCCGATGTGGCGCTCAACGGCGCGACGGTGGTGGATGCGCACATCCCCTTCGGCGACCTGGTGAAGGACGTGGACCAGGCGGCGATGCTGCGCCTGGAGTATCAGCGAGGCCGGTTTGGCGCGCTCATCGACCTCTTCTACGTCGGGATGTCGAAGAAGGGGAGCGCGGTGACGTTGCCTAACGGTACCCCGGGCACGCTCGACGCGGAGCTCGACCTCACCGTGCTCGACGCAACCGCCAGCTACTCCCTGCGCCCCAGGGGTTTCGGCCTCGCCTTCGTGGCCGGCACGCGAGTGGTGCGCGACGGAACGACGCTCGACCTCACGCTCCCGGCCTCACCCACGACCACGATCACGCAGACGACTGAGTCGAGCGACGTCCTGGTCAACGGCATCGTCGGCCTTCGTTTCCGCCGCCCGCTCACCTCGCGACTGGCCATGGAGGCGCACGGTGATGTCGGGACCGGCGAAGCCGAACTCACGTGGAGCGGTGGGAGCGAGTTGACCTTCGCCCTCGGCTCCAGCCGCCGCTACGCGCTTCACGCCGGCTACAAGCGGCTGACGGTCGAGTTCCGGGAGGAAGACTCGGTACAGACCGGGATCACGATGTCCGGGCTGGTGACCGGTTTCCGATTCGCCTTCTGAACGCCCCGCCCCGATCACGAACACCTAACGACTCATACGCAGACCCATGACTGATACACTGATCGATCCGACCCCCTCCGTGATGGGGCGTGCCGCCCGCTGGAGCCTGCAACGGCTCGGCACGCATCCGGAGGACCGCGACGCGGTGACCCTCGATCTCAGCGGCACTCGCGCGCTCTGCCTCGCCACCAACCACGGTGTGCTCGATATCGGCGTCCCCACCGGGGTCTTTGCCTCGGAGCTGACGGTGCCCTACTACCTGTTCAAGGACGCCGGGATGCACGTGGACCTGGCGAGCCCACTGGGGGGCGTCGTTCCCGTGGAGCCCCTCTCGGTCAAGGCGTCGATCCGGACCCCGTCCGACGACCGCATGCTGGCCGACGACGTATTGCGCGGGCAGCTCGCGCACTCGCTCTCTGTCGCCGATCTCGATTTCACCTCGTACCACCTCATCTACTTCGCCGGTGGATGGGGGGCCGCCTTCGACCTCGGCGCGAGCGAGGTACTCGGCGAGCGCGTGGCACAAGCCGATGCGGCGAACCGGGTGATCGGCGGCATTTGCCATGGCCCCCTCGGCCTGCTGCGCGCGCGGCGGAGCGACGGCCGACTCCTCGTCGAGGGGCGGCGCCTAACGGCTGTCACCGACCGCCAGGTGCGACAGCTCGGCGTGAGCATCACGCCGTTGCACCCGGAACGTGCGTTGCGCGCGGCGGGCGCGCGCTTCGAGAGCCGTTCCCATCCGGTCGCCGACTTCTTCGCGAACCACTGGGTGGCAGACGGCAACCTGATCACCGGGCAGAACCAGAACGCCGGTCCGATGGTGGCGAGGCTGATGATGCAGCGCGTGCTGGCCAATCGGCATGCGAGCTGATCCTCGCATACCAACCACATACAACATCCATTCCTGGAGCATATCGTGAACCGCACCCACTTCGCCCGCGCCGTTGCCGCGCTGGCTTCCCTGATCTTCCTTGCCGTCGGCAGCCTGCTGTGGCTTGCACCGGAGCTTACCGCGGCGCGTTTCGGCATCACCGCCGACGGCGCACAGGGGCTCACCACCATTCGCGCCGACATCGGAGGACTGTTCCTCGGATTGTCGCTGCTGTGCGCCGCCGCGTCGTGGAGCCGGCGACGCCCCTTCTTCCTGGCCGCCGCGGCTGTGCTCGCAGCGGTGATCGCCGGCCGAATGATCAGCATGGCGACGGACGGCGCGTCTCCGGCCTCGTTGGTGGCGCTCAGCGTCGAACTCGTCCTCGCGATCCTGCTGGTGGTCTCGTCGCGAGACGCAGGCACGGTGGTAGCTGTTGGCGCGTCACGCGGAACGCGGCTCGCGCGTCGGTTCGCGGGCGGCGTGCTCGCACTCATCCTCGTGGCCGCGACGATGGCGGCGAACAGCCCGACGGTGTTGCAGCGCGTCTTTGATCGCGCGGCGGAGCAAATGACGGCTCGCGTCAACAGCGCTCCCCTGGCCGATGACGCCCTGCGTGTTGCGGTCTGTGGCTCGTCCGCGCCGCTCCCCAGCGCGAGTCGCGCCAAGGCATGTGTCGCCGTCTTTGCCGGCGGGAAGTTCTACGTGGTCGACACCGGGCCGGAATCGACCGAGAACCTGGTACTCTGGGGGATTCCGCTCTCTCGCATCGGCGGCGTCTTCCTCACGCACTTTCATTCCGACCACATCGGCGACCTGGGCGAGTTGCAGCTGCAAACGTGGGCTGGTGGGCGCACCGCGCCACTCCCGGTCTATGGCGGCCCGGGCGTCGATCGTGTCGTCGCCGGGTTCAACGATGCGTACCGCATGGACCAGGGGTATCGCACTGAACACCACGGGGAGAAGGTGATGCCGAGCCGCACGTGGGGAATGGTGGCGCATACCGTGACGCTCGACGGACCTCCCTCACCGGCGATGGATCGCACGGCGGTCGTCTTCGATGACGGTGCGCTGCGAGTGACCGCCATCGAAGTGAACCACGCCCCCATCGCGCCGGCGTACGCCTATCGCTTCGACTACAAGGGACGGTCGGTGGTCGTCTCGGGTGACCTGAAGTACCATCCGCCGCTCGCGGTAGCGGCACGCGGTGCCGACCTGCTCGTGTCCGAGGCGATCGCCGTCAACCTCACCCGATCGTTGGGCCGTGCCGCGACCGATGCCGGGCGCGCTGGAACCGCGGCCATCATGCACGACATCGAGGATTACCACATCACCCCCGAAGAAGCCGCCCGCACCGCCAACGATGCTGGCGTGCGGATGCTGGTCTACTACCACCTCCTTCCCGCAGCGGACGGGATGCTGATGCGGCGCCTGTTCGAGCAGGGGGTGAACGATGTCAGGCGAAGCGGATGGACCGTCGCCGACGATGGAAGCCTGTACACACTCCCGTTAGGCACGACCTCCATTCGCACCGGGCGCGTGGATGACTGAATCGTTGCACGGCGGGCGCACCCCGTTCGATCACGTCGCGGTGGCGTTTGCGATGGTGATGTCGTTGGCGGCGGTGCGCCTGCTGGACGGCCTCAGGCCGGCGTTGTCGCCACAGGGCGGCTGGTGGGTGCAGGCCACCTGGGTGGCGCAGAAGCTCGCCGGCCTCGCACTCACCTGGTGGGTGTTCAGGTGGCTGCGCACCGACGTGACGTGGACCGCGCCGGCATTCCTGTGGGTGTTGATCGCGCCGGGGCTGCTGTTCCTGCAGGCGAGCGCACTGGTCTCACCCGATCCGCTGGCGATCACGAACTGGCGCGCGCACTTCTTCGGCATGCGCCGGTGGTTCTTCGCGGTCGAGGCCGGGTTCATCGTGCATTCGATCCTCACGTCGACGCTCCTTCGCGGCGTCCCCATCCGTGATCCGCTGCGGCTCCTGCAGGGGATTGCATTGGTCATGTCGTTCGTGGGAATCGCATCGGCGCGGCCTCGGCTCCACCTGGTGCTCGCGCCGCTCGCGCTGGTGACGCAGGTTGTCGGGCTGTCGTATTGCTTTCTGGCACCGTGACGGCGAGAACAGGATCGTTAGGCGATGGCAGGGGTGAGCGCCGCGTCCACCACCCGGGCGTCCTGGCGCGCAACCCTCCTCGGCTACGAGCCCACTGAAACGACTCCATATCGCGGGGCGTAAGGAACGCACAGCAACTCCCGCCCCATCAAGGAGGCCCGCCGGTGAAGCCCACCATACGGGTCGTCGCCAGTGTCCTCGTCCTGGTCCACGGCGCGCTGGCAGTCGGAGAGCGCCGCAGCGGGAACGTCATCATGCTGCTCGGCGGAGTCGGTTGAAGCGCATGGACAACATCGGCATCGTGGTGGCATCCCTCGATACCGCGATCGCCTTCTTCCAGGAACTGGGCCCGACGCCCCCGTCAACTCGCTCGGGACTTGCGCGCCATGTTCACCGTCACCAACCTCGACGAGCGACTCGTCAGGCTCGGCACGCACGGCGCGCAGCTGGTGGGTGAGGTGGTGAACTACGAGAACGTCTATCGACTCTGTTACATCCGTGGTCCCGAAGGGCTGTTGATCGGGCTCGCGGAAGAACTCGGGAGCCGGAGCGGCGCGACATGAGCAGCGACTACAACTCCGGCTACGACGCTGGGTCCAGGGGCAACATCTTCAGCGCCCCGGCCACCGCCGAGGGGACGGCGGGCTTCATGGCTGGCCAGGCGGCCGCCAACAGCAGGAGCAACGGCAGCATCGAGTGGCTCGTTGCCCCGTTCGTGCTCTGGCCCTTCGTGCTGATCTTCTATCCGGTCGGCGGCGCGGCGACGGTGCTGACGGCGCTCGCGATTGAAAAGGGCTCGCTCCTGATCGGACTCGGCGGGCTTCCCGGGGTGCGCGTGGCGCTCATCGTGGTGGCCACGATTGCCGTGTGCTGGACCGTCGTGCGCAAGGAGCAGTTGTGGGGCCTCAATCGCACGTATTATCTGGCGCGTCACGTGGTGCGGATGATCCTGCTGGCGCTGCTGGCGAACGGCGCGGCGACCAATGCGTGGCGCACGGGCGAGGACCTCCCATCGTTAGGGTGGGAGGCGACGGTTCAGTGGCCGCATTATTGGATGCCAATCGTGCTGTGCGTGGTGTTCTGGCAACTGTTCTTCATGCGCTCGTACCAGTTCCGCGTGTACTGGAACATGAAGCTCAAGATGTGGTTCTTCAGGCCGAAGGACTTCGAGCCGTTCTACTTCTCGTGGAAGCGCGCGGAGCGGCCAGTCGAGCGGCAGGCGCCGATCGAGATGCCGCGGCGATGGGGGAGCGATGACCGAGGCGGCGATGGACGATCTCTCGAGTGAATTCCTGGTCGCCTGCGAGCTCCACTCGCTCACCAAACTGCGCGCCGTCATCGACTCGGGGTTCGATGTTCGTGCTCACATCAAGGGGCTCAGTCCGGTCAACACGCTGCTCGAGATGTACACGCGCTCGGACCAGTTCCCGGCGTGCCTCGCGCTATTGCTCGCCGCCGGTGGTGAACTGGATGATCCGAGTCTCGCCCCGGTTCTGCTGAATAGTCCGCAGATGCTGCGTGCGGCGCTGGCCGCCGACCCGGCGCTGGTGCAGCATCGCACGAGACTCCGCTCTACCTTCACGCCGCTCGTCGATGCCACGCTGTTGCACGTGGCGGCGGAGTACGGACATCTGGCCGCCGCCGAGGTGCTGCTGGCGCACGGTGCCGACGTCAACGCGCGGGCCGGTGTGGACGCCGATGGGCTCAACGGGCACACGCCGCTCTTTCACACCGTGAACTCGAACGCCAACCGGTCGGCCCCGGTGATGGAGTTGCTGCTGGCGCATGGGGCACGCACCGACGTGCACCTGGCGGGCATCACGTGGGGGGCCGGGTTCGAGTGGGCGACGACTTGCTTTGACGTGACGCCGATCTCGTATGCGCAGTTAGGATGCTTGCCGCAGTTTCAGCGGTCGGAAGTCGATATTGCCGCCAATGTGCGGGCGATGCTCGCGGCGGCGGGGCGATCCGTGCCGAGTGAGCTCAACGTGCCGAATCGGTATCTGCGCGGCGGGTGAGGGAATGGGCTCGCGCGAGGGCGCGTCATGCGATCTCGACGAGGACGGGAGCCACGCGCAAATTCTCGCGCAGACGAACCCCAAGTTCTGTTGCACACCATGCAGAGCATCTTCCATTCGACTGAGCGCGCGCGCCTTATCGGTAGGCTTGGGACCCTGAACGCACAGACGCCCGCGCGCTGGGGGAGAATGAGTGCCTACCAGATGGTGTGTCATCTGTACGATGCCGTCGAGAGCGCGGAAAAACCCACGCCGTCGGAGCACGCATCGGGTCTACTCACGCGTTTCCCCGTGAAGCAGCTCGTCATTTACTGGCTACCGTGGCCGAAGGGGAAGCTGCAAAGCCCGCCGGATCTGCTGACGACGCAGCCGTCGACTTGGGCGCGAGCTGTGGAGCGACCCATCGCGTCGCTCAACCGCATCGCAGCGCGAGGGCCCACGGGGGCGTGGCCTGCGTCAGATGTATTTGGTGAGTTGTCGGGCAAGCAATGGGGCGCGCTCTTGCGTACCCATATCGACCATCATTTTCGCCAATTCGGCGCGTAGCGCCCAGCACGATTCGGATGATCGTCGAGAAGGAGGTCGGCGTTTCGGTCCTGGGCTTCACCGGCCGGGCGTTTGACGCGCACTCACGAGTAAACCCCGGGAACCCGATCCTGCCAGACGTCAAGATGGCGGTGCAGAACATCACGGCGTTAAGTCAGGCGGGGGCGAAGCTCATGGGGGCACTGCGTAAGCCGCGCTAGACCTCGCGAGAATCGCCACTGCACCACATTCTACACGAATGATCAGCCGACGGCTTCGACCGGTGCAGCAGTACGGTGTCTTGGCGGCGGTCACCGCGCTGAGCCTGTACTACCTGTACCGCGCGGTCCACTACCGGTTTCTGGTGCCGGATCGACTTGGACCTGCCCTGTTCAACAAGCAGGTGTGGTACGTCTCGCATCTGCTCTTCGCGCTACCTGTCGTCCTCGGCGCGCCGCTGCAGTTCATCGCTCCGCTGCGACGACGAGCGCCGCAGCTGCATCGGGCGATCGGCAAGTGCTACGTAGTCGGCGCGTCCGGTGCAGCGGTCCTGGCGCTATACCTCGGGGCGATTGTCGGCGAGTATGAAGGCTCGCGGCTTTCCATCGCGCTCACGGGGCTTGTGTGGCTGTTCTTCACGCTGGCGGCATGGCGGTGCGCCGTCGCGAGGAACTTCGCGGCCCATCGCGACTTCATGATTCGCAGCTATGCGATGGCGCTCGTGCTCGTCTGGTTGCGGCTGATGTATGACTGGCAGGACCTCCTGTTCTTCTACGTCACGAACCCGGACTTGCGCGACGCCACACGCGAATGGGCGTCGTGGGTCGTGCCGCTCCTCGGGGTCGAGATGTGGCTTGCCTGGATCCCGGCCCTCCGCAAGAGCCGAACGGCAACTGCCACACCGGGGACACGTGATGTCTAACATCGCGTTGCTGTTGACAGCGGCATACGGTGGCGGCTATTCCGCGCTGCGCTCGGCCGCCGCACCTTATGCAAAGCCGCGGCAACAGAACGCCAGCGCTACGCAGCACCCAGACAACGCGATCACGGACGTGCCGGGCGTCGAGGTCGGGTATGCGACGCTGATCCAAGGCACCGGCGCGTGGAAGCAGGGCGCGGGGCCGATCCGGACGGGGGGCACGGTCGTGCTCCCTAAGGGGAAACCGATGCGTCGCACAATGCAGGCGACTTCATCTTCAACGTTGATAGGGAGATGACTGGCCTCCCGTACATCCACGACTACGGGCGCAGCGGGTCCGGCTAGTGACGGCCAGTCGGGCGAGTTGCACCCTCTCCTGCACGATGCCTGGTGTGGAGGGATGGAGGGGACCTTTTGGAGGTGCTATGCGAATCAACAAGTCGACATCGGTCGAGGTCGCACTCAAGACCGCAACGGTTGCTGCGCCGGTCGCAACGATTGCCAGTCAGGACCCTGTCGCCCTCGCAGCGCGCCACCCTGAGTCGGCCCCTCCCAGGCACCGCTGCGTATATCCTCCGTGCCCTCACCGCGACCGGTGTGACGGTGGCCCGCGCACGGGTTGTTGTGACACAGGACACCGGCGATCCGGAGCATTCCGGATTCGGCTACTTCACGATCAGCCTCTCGAACCTCCCCGCGTCGGCGGTCACGTTTCGCCTCACGAACGAGTTTGTTCACAGCTCGTTCCCGCAGAACACAGTCATGGAGTTCGGCGTGGCCTCGGTCAGCTACACAAGTTGGTGACGGTGCTGCGAGGCCGGCGCTGCCCACGTGCGCATGCGTTGGCCCCACACTCATAGCGGAGGCGCGATGTCATCCCTGTCACACTGGCCCACTGACCTCGACGCCCTCATCGCGGCGCCGGCGCATCATCGCCTGCTCCTCGAGAACGAGCGAGTTCGCGTGCTCGACACGCAGATCGCCCCGGGGCAACGCACGCCGGTGCATACACACCAGTGGCCCGCCGTGCACTACGTCGTGAGCTGGGGAGCGTTTGTCCGTCGCGCCGCCGACGAGACGGTGCTCGTTGACACGCGCGCCGCCACTCCCGCGTCGGTGCCGCCGAGTGTGCTGTGGGGAGAGCCGCTGGCCGCGCACTCGCTCGAAAATGTCGGCGACACGTTGATTCACGTCATCAGCGTGGAGCTCAAGTCGTCAGGCGACAGTCTTCACGCCGGTGTCGCATGAGTCGCGCGGGAGAAGGGACGGTGCGCTTCGTTCAATGCCTGTTGTTGCTCGCTCTTGTCACCGCCTGCCGTGCGTCCGATAGCCGGAGCACGGGATCGTGGGACTCGGCAATGCGGGGCGAGTTGTTGCGTCGGTATGTGGAGGACCAAGCGGTGCGAGAACGCCTGGTTGCGACGATGCGCGACGGTGCGCCCCCCGATCCAGCGATGATCGCGGAGATGGCGCGCACCGACTCGACGAACACCGCGTGGCTGCAGGACGCCATCGCGCGACGTGGCTGGCCGGATCGTTCGGCGATCGGCGACAGCGGGGCCACGGCCGCGTTCCTCCTGGTCCAGCACGCGGATCGCGATACGGCGTTCCAGGCGCGCATGCTGCCGGCGCTGACGGCGGCCTACAAACGCGGTGAGATGGCAACAGAACCTAACGATGCAGCGAGGGGTGAGCACATGCTGACCCTCGCCGAACCACAGTGATGATCCCGACGCCAGGCATGGTGTACCTGCACGAGATGGCGCTGCCTGGCGAACCATCAGGCGGCAAGCATCTGTGCGTGTGTCTGTCGCGCGCCGAGTACGCCAGCGAGCACGGACTGGCCGTGTTGGCCAGTCTGCGAAAGGTGCGCTCGAGTTGGTGGCGGCCGTTGGTGGATGTGGACGACTTCACGCCGAGCGCTGGAGTTGGCCGGCTCGACCAACCGCGCGCCGTGGACGTGTCCCACCTCAAGTCGGTCCCCGTCGCCGCGCTGACCACCGTCGCCGGACGCGTCTCGGCACGCGTCATGGCCGACGCCATGCAGGTGATCCCCGCGCTGTTTCAGTTTCGGGGGCCGTGGGAGGTGCGCGGCGCGGTGCATCGCATCGTCGGCTGGCCTGACGACACCGAGGCGGTGCTCGTGCTCAACGATGCGGCGCTCGACAATCCCGACGTGCGGCACTTTCTCGTCGTGCCATACGAACAGGGCGAGTGGCGCCCCGAGCTGTTGCTAGTCCAAGCAGACGATCTTGGCGAAGAAGTGCGCGTGCTCAGCGACTACGAGCAGAAGCTGTTGAGCGATGAGCTGCAGAGCATCTTCCCGATGAAGGGGTGACGCTGGGTGGTGGATGGAGCTGGAAGCCGTTCTCTGGTCTGCTGGGCGTGATGTGGAGCAATCGTGCTAGCGGTGCAGCGCCCGGTTCACCGCGGCGGCGAAGCGCGAGGCGTCGGCTGGCGCGAAGTCATCCATGACATCGCGGCCGTTGATCTCGACATGGTCAAACACGCGCTTGCCGGCGAGATCCTCGAGCACTAGTCGATTGCCTTCGACGCGGGCGCTCCTTAATCCGCGCAGGTTGTAGGCGATGCCGTGATCGAACATCTCGCCGAGCGCGGAGCCGACCATCCGGGCGAGCAGGCGCTGGCCGACGTCCTGTGGCGCGGAGTCGCGAACGCTCGCTTTCAGCCGAGACAATCCGCGGTCGGTGAACTGCAGCACGAGCGTGGTGTCCATGAGCAACACCGCGGCCCGCGCGTCGCGCGTGGGCAGGCTCGTCCGCGCAAGGGCGAGCGGTACGCGCGGCACGATCCACGAGGTGTCGGAGGGCGGCGTTCCTGGACGCTGGGCGATTGACGGGGTAGCGAGCAGCAGGAGGCTGCTCGCGAAAACGAGCGAGCGGGATGTGTGGCGGGACATGGGCGGCGGCTCGGCAAGGTCGGCGTATGCGCGTACAGCGGCCGGTAGGTCCGTCGCGGTACTTCCTCTTCACTGCGTCTTCACTGCATCACGATACGGAGGGAACTCGCCAGTGTTTCATCGTCGGTCACGTCCTGGCGACGCATGCGACCGTCAGCGTGGTCGATGGTATGGTCGCGCGCGCCGTGCTGCGGCGAGCGCATCACGTGCGACGGGGGGCGGCGAAGGGCGCTCGTTAGGTGTGACCGACCCGAATGCATCGCCGACGCATCAGCGGGCGATCATCGGTCGGCGCAGCGACCTCACGCGGGGCGGCCTACGTTGCGCGGCGCGATGGGGCAGGGCAAGTTGTCGAAAGGCTACGCCCACGTCTCGGCGCTACGCGCGATCTATCGCGAGTCGTCGCTGGCGAATGGGGGCGATCGCGACGTGCTGCTGGCGCATCCCGACGTCCTCGAATGGGATGCGACCGCGGTCGCCGATGGGCGCACGCGGGTCGCGCTAATAGGCGAGACGATCGTCGGGTTCGGTGCGACGCTGGACGTGATCGCGAATCCGATGGCGCCGGGCGCAGCCGGTGAACTTCCGTCTTCGGCGGCTCCTGAGTGGGTCTCATAGGCCCAATTCACCCCTCGCAACGCGTTGCGTTACATTGAGATCGACTCCTTCGGAGCCCGCTATGGAATCTCCCCCCACGCCGCTGATCTCCTCCTCTCCCGAGCGCCTCGGGGGGACTCCCGTTTTCGCGGGGACTCGTGTGCCGGTTCAGACGCTGATCGAATACCTCGAGGCCGGGCACCCTCTCGATCAGTTTCTCGAGGAGTTCCCCGCGGTGTCTCGGTCGCACGCGGTCGCCGTGCTCGAACTGGCTAAGGCCGCCCTGGTCACGCCGGCTGCGTAGCTCCACGCATGCGCGTCTTGCTCGACGGCAACCTGCCGCGTGCCTTCGCCGTGCTGTGCCCGGCCATCGCATCACGACCATCCACAAGCGCCGGTGGTCCGATCTCGATGATCGGCCGTTGCTCGATGCCGCCGAGGCCGAGTACGACGCCTTCATCACGATGGACCAGAATCTCCGTTTTCAACAGAACCTCCGCGGCCGATCGCTGCGGATCTTGGTGCTCCGAGCGCCGCGGAACACGCTGCAGGCTCTGACCCCACTCGCACCTCTCGTGCTGAGCGCCTTAACCGAGATGGCGCCGGGCGACTTGCGCGTCATCGGCGGCTGACAGCCGACTGAGCAGACTGCAGCGAAGCACACATCCGAGATCGCGAAGTCTTACGCGTCCCACTGGTGGATCGACGCGTCATCTGACGGAACGTTCGTCGCGCACGGGATGACCGATGCGCGTTAGGTGACCTAACGAGACATGCCTGCTCCAGCCACGCCTCATCACAGCGCCCCACCCATGACCCGCGCCGCCCTCGCCGAAGCCCGCGCCTTCGCTTCCTGGCTCGATTACCAGCACGCCCTGGTCCGCGCCATCGCGCCGCTCACCGACGAGCAGCTGCAACACCGCCCCCTGCCCGGCCGCCGCACCCCGGGCGAGATCGCGCAGCACATCGTCTTTGGACGTGCCCTGCACGTGCATCGCACACTCGGCGACGAGGCCGCCGAGTTGTTGCCATTCGTCAGTTGGGGCGACCCCGATGCGCCCCAACGCTCGGCGGCGGAGCTCGTGCACGGGCTGGAAGTGACGTGGCGCGTGATCGCCGGGTTTCTCATGCGCGGAACGCCCACGGACGACATTCCGGTGACGGAGGAGCAGTCGCCCCTGCAGGTCATCTGGGGACTGCTCGATCACGACCTCCCCCACGCCGGGCAGCTCTCGCTCCTAGTGCGCGCCGGCGGACTCCCGGGCGTCGACATCTGATTCACTCGCGTACGCCCCGCGCGCGCCGTAGCTTCGCCCCCCTCTGCCTTCATGCCGCTTCTCCAACGCAATGACCATGATGCGTCGATACGCCCGCTCGCTCGGCACGCTGATGTTCCTCGCACTGCCGACATCCGCTGCCCTCGCCCAGGGTAACGGAGGACGATTCGATCTCGAGAAGACGAAGACCGTGCTCTCCGGGATCATCGAGAAGACGCTGGCCGCGCATGGCATCCCGTCGATGTCGATCGCGCTGGTGCGCGGCGACTCGATCGTCTGGAAGGGGGCCTTTGGCTACGCGAACATGCGCACCCGCACCCCCGCCACCACCGAGACGCTCTACAGCACGGGCTCCTCGTTCAAGTCGGTCACGGCGACGGCCATCATGCAGCTGGCGGAGCAGGGGAAGCTCAAGCTCGACGATCCCATCAACAACTACCTGGGCGATTCAAAGGTGCAGGAGCAGCCGGACAAGCCGGTGACCTTCACGCACATCCTCTCGCACTGGTCGGGACTCAAGAGCGGCGCCGAGACGCAGCCCATCTGGGGGCGCAAGCTCCCCAAGACGATGGAGGCCTTCACCTCCGCGCTCGCCCCCGTGCGCGCCCCCGAGACCAAGTGGGAGTACAACAACTTCGCCTACGGAACCGCGGGGCTCCTGGCGCAGAAGATCTCCGGCGTCGAGTACGAGCAGTACATGGTCGACAACGTCCTCAAGCCGCTCGGCGTCACGACACCGCACCCCGTGTATCCTTCGCCCGACATGGTCGAGCGCATGGCGCTCCCCTATGCAGCTGGCGGATCGCTCGGCCGGCCCGATCCGGTGGCGCAGGTACACTTCGACGTCTATCCGGCTGGTGACATCTATCTCACCGCCGAGGACATGGCGCGGTATCTGGCGGCGCAGTTGAACGGCGGGGTCTTTCAGGGGAAGCGCATTCTCTCGGAAGAGTCCGTGAAGGCGATGCACCAGCCGCGCTTTGGCGGCGACTACGGCTTCGGCTTCTGGATGGTGAAGGACAGCAGCAGCGGCCACACGCTCATTCACCACGGTGGGGCGATCGCGGGACAACGCGCCTTCTTGATCGGCGACCTCGATGCCAAGGTCGGGGTGTACTACATGACCAACTCCGACTTCCTCCCCGATGGGACGCCGCCGGCGCAGTCGGAGATCGTGTACGCGGCCCTAAAGCTTCTGCGCGGTGAGCGCTACGTGCCGCGCCCGCCGCGGAAGCGGATCGTGGTGGACGCGCAGGTGCTCGATTCCTATGTGGGGACGTACGAGATCGGTCGTCAGTCGCTCATCGTGACTCGCGTCGGCAAGGGGCTCGCCCTTCAGCAGAACGGCCAGGCAGGACGCAACGAGCTGCTCGCGGAGACTTCCACGCGCTTCTTCCAGCAGGGGAGCGGGATGGCGTTCGTCTTCGAGAGTGCCGACGGGAAGGTGGCGCGACTGGTGGTGGAGGCGGGGGGGCAGCGGCTGGTGGCGACGAGGAAACCGTAGTCGGCAAATGATGGAGATCGTGTGAACGCACCGCTCGAGCGGCCCAGGGCCTGTGCGTTCGCTCGCTGAGGAGAGTTGCCATGACGGTGAGAACTGGTGAAACCGATTGGAGGGCCATCTATCAGCGCTACGTTCAACTCGAGCGCTCGTGGTCAATACCGGGGGCACCCGATCCTGTCGCTCGCCAGTTCTTCCATGGCATCGTGCATGGTCACCAGAGCGAGGCAGCGATCCTCCGGGAGTTCCGCTCTTTTCGACTCGACCCTCCCCCGCCTGACGTCCTCAGCGAAGGCTTCTTTCTGCAGGGCGTGCTCTACCCACCAAATGGCGATCGTCCGGGCGGTCGGCACCACGACGACCCGTTGGAGGACGTTTACGCGGCGGCGCTGTCCATGTTGCCGCATGGTTTCTGGGTGGCGTCGCCCCAACGCGACCAGCTGTATCGCGGCCAACGAAATGCGAAATGGCCAACGATTCCCGCGTTGTTTCGAAGGAAGGATGTCGACGCGGAGCTGCAGGAGCTGGCACGAGCCGTCTCACGCGTCCACGCGTGCTTGCCGTCCCTTTCAGAGGAGCAGGCGCTTGCGGTAGCGCAGCACTACTCGAGCGAACTGGGTGTGGGAACGTGGTTGCTCGACGTCACATATGATCCCGGCGTCGCGCTCTTCTTTGCCAGCGATGGCGGCGTCTCCGGTGATGTCGGCGCGGTCAATTGTCTCGTGCAGCACGAGTGGAATGCGTTGAGCGCCGGTGGTACCAATCGTTTGGGTCGCTTGCGCGTCGTCGATGTGCCTGGCGTGCTCCGCATCGAACACCAGCGCGCCTCGTTTCTCGATACCTCGCATCCGGATCTGTTCGATCAGTACGTGGCACACACCGTCTGGTTCCGGCAGAAGGACGGCGTACGCTTCGAAGATCCTGGTGCAGCGTCGCCGGTCAGCGCCGACTGGATTTATCCGAAGGACGATCCTGTCCTCGCGGCACTTCTCCGCACACCCGTTGCCCCCGCAGGTGCGTTGCGCTCCGCGCCGGCCGGGGACGCGCGTCAGCCGCTTTCCGCTGCGAGCTACTGGGAGATCGCGCAGTCGTGGTGCCGGCAGGAAGGGGTCGTGATTGACGCCTACCGTGAGGATGTGTTACGAGTGGCGTGCGATGTGCACGCTCGCCTCCAGCAGCGGCGCGATCAGTTTGAATTGCCCGATCGAAGTCTGGCGCGACTGCAGGATGCGGTGAACTGCGTCATGCAGGCGCAACGCACTGGTCAATACATTGCGCCGCACGAAGCGCTGCGCTGGAGCCTTTCGCGCCTACCGCCTGACAGGCGCCGGCTGCTGGAAGAGATCATTACCGATTGCGCCCATGCGAGGGACCTGTGCTGACCTCACCAACACATCTCCGGGACACGCTGCTGGCACTCGACAATGACATAGGAGGGTTGCCGGGGCGTCGGGTATCGCTGCTTGGCTTTCGCGATCCGAACGCGGAACGGGTCGCGGACAATGTGCGCGCGCTGTGCGAGACCGCGAACTGGACGGTTGTCGACCTCCGCAATACCTCGAACGTCCGACTGCCCGGAGCGCTCATTCAATCACTGGCAGCGGCCAAGCTGGCGGTGCTTGTGGACGTGACGGCGCCCTTGTCAAACGATGCGACGCAGCTCATTCGCGCACTGTACGACTCCCGTGATGCCGTACGATGGACCGATGGCACGCAGACCCCACTGCCAACCGATCGGATGTTGCATGTCATTGCGGTCGGGGCGCGTGTCGTCGACGAGCTGCCGGCGCTGCTTCAAACGATCGACTTCATGACATTCATCAAGGGGAAAGCGCGTACTGACGTTCCTGGTGGCGAGTGACGATGCTCGCCCGCAAGGAGTGCCGGGACGCGTCCCAGTCGCGCTGAGGACTATCCGATTACCCAATGAAGGGGAGCGAGCTGCCCGTGCATATCGGCCTGATAGGCGGCATCGGTCCAGCCGCCACCGACTTCTATTATCGGCGATTGATCGCCGCGTTTGCCGCACGCAACACCGCGCTGGAGCTGACCATCGTCCATGCGGATACGCCGACGCTGCTGCGGCACCTCGCCGCGGACGATCGTGACGCGCAGGTGGCGATCTACTCTCGGTTGACCGCGCGCCTGGTGGCGGCGGGGGCGGAGTGCGTGGTCGTGACGTCCATCGCCGGCCACTTCTGCATCGGGGAGTTTGCCGCCGTCTCGCCGCTCCCGGTCGTCAACCTGCTGACCGTCGTGAGTGACGCCATCGCGGCGCGCGGCTTGACTCGTGTAGGGATCCTCGGCACGCGCACCGTCATGGCCTCTCGGCTATACGGTGCGATGAAGACGGCCGAACTCGTCCCGCCAGCCGGGGCGGCGCTCGATGCGGTGCACGACGCGTACGTCCGGATGGCGGCCGCCGGCGTGGTGACGGACGTCGAGCGCGCCGTCTTTGATGCCGCCGTGCGTGAGCTCGTGGACGAGGCGCACGTCGAGGCGATCCTGCTCGGCGGCACCGACCTCGCGCTCGTGTACCGCGAGGGGGAGACGGCGTTTCCGCTGGTCGACGCGGCGGCGCTGCACGTCGACGCCGTGGTCGCGCGCGCCCTCGCCTGACGCACGCGCCGCTGCGCGGGGAGCGGACCTCTCAGGTCAGGAGGGCTTCCGCGTCGTGTGCGGATCGGTGTCCGAGATGCTCCCGACTTCGTCCGCCGAGTGATGATGACGGGCCGCGTCCTTCTCGAGGCGACTGCGATCGCTCGCCTTGTCGGCGTCGTCGTGCTGGATGCGCCCTTCGAACAGGCGATCCTTTCCCTTGTCGTCGTGCTTGCGGATCTTGGCCTCGTCGTGCCCGGCTGCCGGCGACTTTGCGGCTGGCGAGTCCGTGGCGTCTGCGGCAGCGGCCGCCTGGTCGAGCTTCTTGTCGCTCGCGTCGTGCGTGTACCGTTTCTGCTTGTCTGCCATGTGGTGCGCTCGTTGATGGGAGGGTGAGGTGAGACCCCCGGCCAACGAAAGGTTCCGGAATGCACGACATGCGATGGTGCGCACGCCTCAGTTCGCATCAGGGCCCCGCGTCGACGCCCCCTAACGCGTAGCGCGAATGAGTGCGTCGAATCCCGGGTACCCGCGCAGCGAATCGAGCGCGCTCACATAATGCCACCGCTGCATCTGCTGCCCTTCGCGATGTGCCTGCCGCAGCAGCTGCACCGCCGCGTCGCGCTCCCCTAGCGCGCCGACGATGGCGGCGCGCCAGAAGGTGTTGGCACCAAAGAGCCACGGACGGGCGAGCGCGCCCAGCGAATCTGCCGTCGCCTGTGCGCTCGCGCGATCGCCGCGCGCCAGTTGTGCCAGCGCGAGATAGCCGGCCGCGTCGATCCGCGCGGTGGCGCGAGCGACGGCCGTGAACGTCACGATGGCGCTGTCTGGTCGCCCGGTCGCCAGCATTGCGATGCCGTCCAGGATCGGCCGATGACGGTTTGCGGCTGGCGGATGCTGCTGGAGCCACGTCGCGGCCATCGCGAACAGGCGCGACGCCGTTGGCGCGTCGCCATGCGCGCGGAACTCCTCCGCCCCCGTGATCACACTCTCCGCCGCCCTCGCCAGCGAATCGCGACTGCCGCGCAGCATCGTATCGGCCACCGCGAGCGCCTCGGCGCTCCGCTTCAGTCCCGCCAGCGCGCGCAGCGAACGTCCGCGGAACTGGTCGGCGTCGGCGAACACTCCCTGGGTCTCGACCAGCGTGCGGAGCTCGCGCTCGTAGTCGCCCGCCAGGTGGTAGCCCTCGGTCAGCAGGTTCACGTGCAACCGCGCCGCAAAGCCTCCGATGACGAAATAGGCCGGCCCCGCCTGCCGCAGCGCGGGGATCGCGAGGTCCGGCCGCAGCAGCCAGAGCGCGGCTTCGGCCATGAGCTCGAGGGCGAGCACGCTGGAGTCGCGCGCGACGAGCGCTTGTTGCGCGCGAAGTTGCGCCGCGAGGTCGCCCCTCAACTCCGCCGTCATGTAATCGAGCTGCAAACGCTCCGAAGCGCTCAAGCCAAGGGGAAGCTGTTCGATCCGTCGCGCGACGGTATCGGCGCGCGCATACTCCCCGGCGTTCAGATACTGTCGGCCGAGGAGCTGGTAGGCTCTCGTATAGGTGCTGTCGATCGCGATCGCGCGCTCGAAGAACGGGCGAGAGCCGAGGTTGTCGCCCTGCACGGCGAATCGTTCGAACCCAGCCGCCAGCGCCTGATACGCAGCGTACTTCGGCGCTCGCGCGCTCGGCGGAATGATGGCCAGGTCGCGATCGCGGTTGCCCAGCGCGCCGAGCAACTGATCGCGCAGCATGTCGACGACGGCGATCGGGTCGCGCGCGGCGCCGATCACGGGATCGAGCGTTGCCACCGCCTTCCCCGTGCGGACGTCGGTCACCTGTGCCTGCAGCATGAGCGAATCGCCGCGACTGAGGACGGTGCCGGAGACAAGCAACCCCGCGTGCGTGGCATCGGACAAACGTTCGAGCCGGAGCGTCGCGCCGCCGGTCGTGTCGCGCATCGTCATCATCACGGTGATCGACGGCACCACATCCATGGAGCCGACCTGCGCGACGCCGAGCGCGAGTCGGTCGGCCGCCATCATGCCGATGTGGTCGAGCTGCGGATCGCCCGTCAGGTTCACGAATGGGGCGATCAGCACGCGAGGTGTCGCATCGCCGACCGTGCGCGTGTCGCGCTCGAACCCCCACCATCCCACGAGCGCGACAACGATGGCGAGCGCACCGCCAACCAGGGCACGCGCGAGCCAGGGCGCGTTCGCCGGCGCGCGACGCGGCGGGACGGTCGTGGTCGCCTCGCGCTGCCGGGCGTTTGGTGTTTCCGGAGCAGGCGCGTCGATCGGCACCACGGTCGGCACCTCGGTCGGTACCACGGTCGCCGTTGCAGGGGCGATCGTCGTCTTCGTCCACGACGCATCGGACTGTGAGCGAAGACGTGCGGCCAGCGCCGTCACGGCGGCGTCGGGCACACAGGCCAGCTCCTCGCGCAGCAGAGACTCGTGAATGGCCGCATGCCGAAGTGCTCCTGCCGGATCGCCCGCCGCCGCCAGCGCTCGCATGAGCCCCACCGCCACGCGACCGCTCAACGGCTCGGCCGCCGCGAGCCGACGCCAGAAGACCACCGCGTCCGCCGACGCTCCCCGTGACGAGGCCTCGGTCGCGAGCTGTTCGAGGGCGGCGCAGTACTCGCGCGTGAGGCGTGTGCGCTGTTCCGCGACCCACTGCTCGAACGCAGGAGCGCCGTTCAGGTGATAGCCGTCGAGGAACGGCCCTCCGTACGCGCCAATGGCCGTGGTCAGGTCGCCGCGCGCGATGGCGGCGCTGAAGTTGGCGACGTCGCTCGTTAGGACCGACGCGTTCAGGCGAAGCTCGGAGCCACCGACCACAATCTCGGCGTCGCCCACGCGTGCGCGCATGGCATGCAGCGTCTGCCGCAGCGCCCCGCGTGCGCGCTCGGCGTCACTCTCCGGCCAGATGTGGGCGACGCACGTATCACGGCTGAGCCCGCGAGCGCCTGCCACGGCGAGTATGGCCAGCAGCGCCAACGACTTGCGCTGCGTGGCGATCGCCTCGATCGGCGCCCCGTCGCGCTCCAGCGTGAGCCCGCCCAGCACGCGCAGGAAGAGCTGCGGGGGCATCTCACGCGGCGCTGATGCAGAACTGACGTTCATCGACGGGGGGAGGGACTAGATAGGGCGCGTGAGCCGACTGCCTGGTGCGCCTCGCGCGTTGTCACGCGGGGCGGGCAGCTCGGCGAGTTCATCCCATCGGCAGCAGAGGAAACCGGAATGACCAAACGTTTAAAGCTAACCCCCGTCATCGGACTGCTCGTGGCGTGTGCGGGTGCAGTCTTCGCGTGCAGCAAGTCCACCGCCCCGGACCTGAGCGGGACCTTCTTCGGCGTGAGCACCGTCATGGCGAACGGGACCGGACGGTCGTACGTCACGCTCGACCGCGACGGAAAGCCCACCGAACTCGGCATCGCCCTCACCGAGACGGCGCTGCTGGGATTGCCACCCGCGCTGACGGAGTACGTCTTCGCGCTCCCGGCCGAGGCGTCATCGACCCCGTTCAAGGTTGCCGCCATCAACTGGCAGCCGACAGGGCATCCCCCCATGAACATCTTCACCGTTCCGCACTTCGATGTGCACTTCTATACCATCACGCAGGGGGAGCGCGACCTGATCACCCCGGCCGACCCGCAGTTCAACACCAAGATGTTCCGCGCCCCGGAAGCCGCCTTCGTTCCACCGGGCTATTCGGCGGATGCGATGGGATTCCCGCGCATGGGACTACACTGGGCCGACGGCGCCGCGCCCGAATTCGGCGGCCAACCATTCGTGAAGACCTTCATCTATGGATCGTACGACGGCGCCTTCATCTTCGCGGAACCGATGATCACCAAGGCCTATCTCGAGTCCAAGCCTTCAGGGACCGTGACGCCGGTGAAGGTCCCCGCGCAGTACGCGAAGAGCGGCTATCACCCGACCTCGTACACGATTGCGTACGATGCGGCGACGAAGGAGATCAAGGTGGCGCTGAGCGGGCTCACGCAGCGATAAACCGTCCGACGCGGATGGCGCGGTGAAAATTCCCTCTTGACGGGAGTGACTGCGGAAGGACTTGTATATAAGGAAGGGTGAACTCTCGCTTCCCCCGATTGGCCGGCCCTCGATTGCCGTGCTGATCGGGGGCCGTTCGTTTGAGAGGAGCCCTGATTGGGTACGGCGAGTGCGGACCGGTCCCGCGCGCGAGGCGAAACGGGCAGTTCTCGAGGTGGACCGGGTCGGATTTGAGGCGAGCAGGGACGCTCTTGAAGTGGAACGGGAAGGAGTCGAGGCCGGCAGGGACGGTCGTGAAGCGGTGCGGGTACCCGCGCGACGTGAGCAGGGTCGTGCTTCAGGCTGACGGTGATCTTCTTGAAGGTGAATGGGGCGGCACTTGGGGCGGGTGGTGCTGCGCTTGAAGTGAGCGGTGCTGCACTCAAGGCGCGCGGTGTTGCACGTGAGGTGCGCGGTGCTGCACGTGAGGTGCGCGGTGCTGCACGTGAGGTGCGCGGTGCTGCACTCGAGACGTACGGGGAAGCATCCAACGCCGCGAGCGAACCGGCTCGAAGTCCAGCGGGACGCACTTCAGGTCGACGGTGTTCTCGGCGAAGACGACCGGGATGCGCCTGACGAGCGCGGTGCCGCAATCACGGGAGGCGGTGCCCGGCGTGACGCGATGTGTGACACGCTCGCGGACGCAGGGGACGCGCTTGACGCGGCGGGTGATGCAGCGCTCGATCAAGGCGAACGCACTTCAGGTGAGCGGTGCCCGTCTTCAGGTCAGCGGTGACGCACTCGAGGCGCGCGGTGCTCCAAGTCTCGGCGACTGGTGTCGCACTTGATGCGAACGGTTCCGCGACTCGGTGCGTCCGGTTCCCGATTTCAGGCGACTGGTGACGCACTTGAGGCGAGCGGTGCACCGTTTCGGTTGTCCGGTGTCACACTTGAGGCGATCGGTGCGCTACTTGAGGCGACCGGTTCCGCCGGGCGGTTCCGCGGGCGTACTACTCGGCTTCCTACACATCCATATCATGTCGTCACCTGCTGACCCCATGAGCACTGCGATCCACGGGACGCCTGATCCCGAGATTGTCGCCCTCGAGCGCCGCCTGCGTCAGGCACAACTCAATGCCGACGTGCAGGCCCTCGACGCGCTCATCTCGGATGACTTGTTGTTCGCCGGTCCTGACGGTGCACTCGCGACCAAGGCGCAGGATCTCCAGGCGCATGCCTCGCGCGCGGTGCGGTTTGTGTCGCACGAACCGGAGGAGTTGCGCGTGCGGCGCGTCGGTGAGGCGTGCGCCATCGTGAGCCTGCGTGCTCGGCTCACCGTCGAAGTGGGGGGCGCGCCGGTGAGTGGCGTCTATCGCTACACGCGCGTGTGGGCGCGCGAAGGCGATGGGGCGTGGCGCGTGGCCGGCGGGCATGTAAGCGCGGTGCCGGCGTAAGCGATTCCCCGTCGCGGCGCGACCCCGTGGCAAAACTTCCCTCTTGACGGGAGTGGCTACGGGAGGACTTGTAGATAGAGAAGGGTGAAATCTCGCTCCCCCCGATTGGTCGAGCCGCGAAGTGGCTCGCTGGTCGGGGGGCGCTGCTTTTCGTGCCGACCGAGTGGAGGACGCAGCACTCGGCGGTCATTTCGCCTGCGTCCAACCCTGTAAAAGAGGAGAACGTCGTATGGACAGCATCCAGAAGAAGCGCCTGCAAGTGTTCCGCCGAGTGCGGGACTTCCTCAAGCCGATGGCTGAGGAGCCGACCATCCGCGCCAGCTTCGCCGAGTTGGAGTCGGTGATCGAGCGGATGACGGCGGAGGCGACGCGCCAGGACATTCATGAGCGCCAGGCAAAGATCGGGACCGATCAGGTGGCAGTGCTGGCGCGCGCGCTGCGCCTGGACCTGCTGCGCCCCGTGCTGCAGCTCGTGAAGTCCGTGGTCCCCGACGTCACGACGTCGGAACTCCCCGCGAGTGCCTCGCTGACGCTCCCCAAGGCCAAGGACCGTCAGGGGCTCATCACCGCGGCCACCGGGTTGTACGAGACCGCGAAGCCGTACGAGGCCAAGCTGACCGCAGCGGGGCTCCCGAAGGACCATCTGGCGCGGCTGCTGGCGGGGAGTGTGGCGCTGCGCGAGGCGATCGACGCGCGGGCGCAGAACATGTTGCAGCGCGGGGCCGCGGTGTCGACCGCGCAGTCGGAGGGGCAGCGCGCGGGGCGGTTGCTGCGGCTGATTGACTCGCTGGTGCAGCCGCTGACTCGTGGGGACGCGGGGAAGGTGCGGGCGTGGGGGGCAGCGAAGCGGTTGGGGTATGGGGGGAGTGTGATCGGCGGTGGCGCTGTGACGGAAGGGGCGCCGGTGGTGTCGATAGCGCCAGCTTCTGAGGCGCAGGCTGTGGCGGTGTTGTCTGGGGGGACGCAGCCGACCGCTGGTGGGGCGGGGGAGGTGGCCAGGGCGGCGTAGTGGGGTGGCCGCTCACCGAGAGATCGACGCCGAATGAGTGACGGGGGGGAGGGGCTGCAGACCCTCTGCTCCCGGCCCTTTGGTGGATTGTGATTATCCGGGGCTACAGGCGAGGATAAGGTTTTCGACTCGCTACCACGCGACGGCGGAAACGCTGGAGTGTGTTAGGGATGCAACAGTGTGGATGGGTGTCGGGGGGAGGCGTTATCCTGTGGTGCGGTCCCGAATATGGTCGGCGTTGCTGGTGGCGCCGGGATTTGGGGGGACTTTGTAAAGAGCGTTAGCCTGCCGAGTGTGTACCGCACTACAACCATGACGAGGCCGAGGGCGATTCTCGAGTATGGCGTCTGTGTACGGTGATATCAGCGGTCACCTCGAGGTGCTCGCCGCCGCGTGCTATCTGGGTCATGATGATGAGTGGCGTACCGCCATCAATGAATGGCGACTGATACTCGCGGACGCTGGGGTCACTCATTTCCACGCGACCGACTTCTTCAGTGCTCGCAAGGAGTTTGCGGGGTGGAGCTTGAAAGATGGGCGGCACGTCGAGTTCGCCAAGAGATTTTCCGCTGTGGCGGACAAAGCCGGACTTGTTGGATTCGCGTACGTCATGGACGCTGTGGCGTTCCGCGAGGTGTTGGCACCGGAGCTCGAACGCGAGCAGCGACAACACAAGGCGAGCCACGAGCGGCTCTACGCATCAATGTGCGCGTTGGGTGCGGCCGACAAGTTCTTGGCGAAGACCGGATATCGAGTGCGCCACGCAATTCCTGTCACTTTCGAACACGAGCAGGGAGCTGGTCGCTTCAAGAGCTTCTTCAATGAGTCTCGGCAACGAGGCGAGCGATGGACCTGGTGGTTCCAGTCCTTCGACACAGCCCCCAAGGACACCATTCCGTGTCAATTGGCTGATCTCTTGGCACACGAAGCGTGGCGGCGTGGTTCAGGACTGTTGCAGAGTTCCGACCGTGCAATACGAAAGAGCCTGCAGCGAATGCTGGAGCGCGAGCGCCTTGAGATGCGCCTCCTCACTCGCGCCAACGCCGAGGAGAATGCCCGCCTCGTCCGCGACGTCCTAGCGAGCTACCCCGATGGCCTACGACCTCCCTATGCACTTGGTCCCTAGGACTCGCTGGAGCAGACAGCCGATTTACTGTATGCTCGCTGCGCTCGCTCTATTGCCTCCGGCTGCAGCTCAGCTTCAACGTTGGCCGTACACTCAGATGACGGACACGCGACTAACTCGAATAGGATTCTGGCAAGCGGTCCGACTGTGCTTTCGTGTTCTCTGCTCTCCAGAGTCCATGAAGGAAGAGGAGGAGCGCGATGAAGATCGTCGCAAGGCGTTGCCGCCGCTGTCGACGAAAGAGCACCGCTCGTTTGTTGTTCGTCGAGCCCTTTGGCGGTCCGTACTCCTTGTCGCGACCGCCGTATTGGTTGGATCCTTAACCGGACTGTTTCTCCGTCTCTTCGGCGATCCCTCGACCCACGTAGTAGCGGCGTTGCAGCTTCTTGGGGCTGCGATTCTTCTATGGGGCACGCTGTTCGTGCGCGGCTGGGACATTCAGACGATTGGCGGCGTGACCCTGACGGAGCGCGTTAACCAGTGGATATACAAGTTTCTTTATTGTCTAGGGACGGCGATCATTGCCCTCTCGCTCTTCTGGCCGCATTGACGGCTAACGAGCGTTGGAGCAGACAGCGGATCTGTTGTAGGCTCGCTGCGCTCGCTCTATTGCGTTCCGCTGCAGCTCGACTGAAACGCTAGATGGACGGGGATGTTCTGGCGCATACGCGACATGTTCCGCACATTCAGGATTCGATATGACTGAACATCGTGTGGCAGAGGCCAAGTCCCCCGGGGCGCCTGATCCTGTCCCGCACCCGCGGCCGATTCCGGGTCCGGTTCCGACGAAGCCCCCGCCGCCCCCGCCTCCGAAGCCCAACCAGCCACCGCAACGCTAGGTGGCGCCTCATCCTGAGGACTCGAATGCACAAGGATACCAGGAGGCCAGCGCATCCCAATCCGGGGGACCTTCAGAGGGGCATAGTTCCCCCACCGCCGCCGAAGAGGGATCCTCTGACGGAGGGATTGGTGCCTCCACCGCCGCCGCCGCCCCGCAGACCGATGGCTCCACCTACGACCCAAGCACCCAAGCCGACGAAGAAGTGACTGGTTCGCGCCTGACCGAGTATCGCAAAGATCTCGTTGCGGCGGAACAGAAGTCTCAAGATGCGTTTGACAAGGCCGTACTTACGCTCTCCGGCGGCGCACTCGGTGTCTCCTTCGCATTCGTCAAGGACATCGTCGGCCCCGGAAGTGTGGCACACCCGTGGCTGTTACTGGCTGCGTGGATCGCATGGGGCTTTAGCTTGGTGGCCTGCCTCGCGTCGTTCTGGTTTGGTCAGCAGGCGCTGCTCACAGCGATCGGTCAGGTAGACAACGGGACGATTGACGTTGAGCGCGCAGGACGTGGGTTCGCGAGGACAACGGTGGTCCTCAATGCCGCCGGCGGCATTCTCTTCATTCTGGGCGTCATTCTATTGGTGCCATTTGTCGGCTCGAACCTCGAGCGCACTCCCGCGAGCTCGCATACCGCCCTCGGAGATCCGGAAGTGCGACTTGCGGCTTCTATTGGACCCTTCGCCGATGCAGACACGGCGTTGAGTGAGGCGGACTGGCGCTCGGCCGAGTCCTCCCTTTTAGGCGCAATTCACGCCGCTCGCACGCAAGGGGCGGTCGACGGCATTCTCCTGCTCGGTGGCGTTGACCGCCGTGCATTGTCACAGGACGCCAGGCGTCGCTACGCTTCCAACCGCGCTCTTGCCCAGGCGCGCGCTAACAACGTTCGCGCACGACTTCGTGCAAAGCTCGCCGATAGCATTCCGATATCGCTCATTCCGCAAGGGGCCCTTGAGCTTGATGACCGTGAGCGAGCAGCTCAGTTCGGCCGCGATCGGCGCGTCGATGTGTACCTGATCGTGAGAGCGCCTGGCGGCACGAGGACTCCCTAGGTCAATGCCTCGCGATCTATGGTATAACGAGCCAATGCCGCGGCGGCGCTTCATCGAGGAAGGCGGCTCGCTCATCGCATTCGCGAGCCGCTTGTCCTTGAAGGCGCCGCAGCAGAATTGCGAGCGTTAGACGGACTTCCCCAAAAGAGTGCGCGAATAGAGATGGCGACAGTGTTCGCGATGGTCTACGTGCACTCAGGCGTACCGTGGCCCGCCGACGAAATCACCGTAAGCTACGGTGGCCAACCAGTCCGATTAGTGCCGGCGCGACGCGACCAGCAGGGAACTGCCTGCACGTTCCCTATCGCAGCGTTCGAGGCTGCGTCGCGGGCGGACGCAAGGCAAGGCCTATCGGTCGTACGCCGATTCTTGAGCGCGTTGGCGTGGCGAGAGCAGACGTTCCTCCGGGAAGTCGACTCCGCAGTCGGCCCACCGCTTCACCTCTCTACGATTCTCCCGGACAGCTTCTCTGGAGGGCGCTTTGTATGCGACGACCTGGTTAACCCCGCGGAGAGGGATGCCCGGCTCGCGCTCGCGTTCTATCGTGATGGCCTGAGTGTTCGGCACACCGCCTTCGCTTTTCTCTCCTTCTTCAAGATCTTCAACATTCGACACCCAGCTGGCCAGGCACAGATTGACTGCTTGACCTCGCTACTACCCCTCCTTGCCAGCGACACCACCAAGCAACGCGTCGCCGACCTGGCGAAAACGGAGCCAAGTGTCGCGAAGTACCTGTACGGCTCGTGTCGATGTGCAGTCGCGCACGCCTACAGCGCACCAGTTGTCGACCCCGACGACCCTGAGGACGATCGCCGACTGTCTGCCGACCTTCCTATCATCCGAGAGCTCGCTGCGCACTATATGCAACGCGACCTCTCTCTCCCTAGGCCTCGGCGCACGCCGTCCGTCTAGCATCGCATGCAGCAGTCGGCCGATCTGTCGTATGCTCGCTGCGCTCGCTCTATTTCCTTCCGCTGTAGCTCCACGCAAGCGTTAGCCAGCTAACGAACTGAGAAGGAATACTATGTCAGGTCACCGCGAGCGAGACCACCTTCCTACGAGCGGCCAAATCTGCGCCATCGCTCGGCCACGCTCGGTTAAGGCTGCAGCGCTACTGTACGACCGCGTGTGGGTGCCGCCCGCTCGCCTGCGATTGACCTACGTGAATGATACCTATGGTGATGAGCCGATTCCTGACGAGGTGATCTTCTGCATTGTCGAGGATGCACGACGCGTGTATAGTCGGACGTGTGCTGCGGCCGCGCACGGTGGTGGTATAGCGATGGCCTTTCAATGGCCCTTGGTAACGCGGGATCTCGCGGTCGCCCTTCGCATGAGCAACGGCCTTGCTGTTGTTCCTGTCTTTGATTCTGAGCACGACTTCACGTCCAGCTATCTCGAGGGAACAGAGCTGCTTTATCAAGCCACCTTTGCCAACCTGCCAGTCGCGGATGTACGCGGTGCGCCGTGGGCGCAAATTGTGGAATTTCGTCATGACAGCCACGCCGTCGAACGATATCGTCAGCTGCGGCGGTGGTGGGCCAGCGGCGTCAAAGTCACGTCCCTCGCGCAAGCAACTGACCTCGTTGCTCAAAAAGTGGAGGACTACGAGTGGGCCTTGAGGAAGCACGGCATCCTTACCGTCACCGGGGCGCTCACGCAGCTGCTCGGCCTGCGGACCGTAGTTGCGGCTGCATCAGGAACGGTGGTTGCGGCGCTTACAGGTGAGAATTGGTTAGGCGGGCTGACTTCAGGCTTGATAACATGTGGGCCTGCAGCAATCTGGATCGCTGAGCGTCGAGTTGCGCTGAATGCCATTCCTCGCGAGCACTCAGCACGCGAAGTCGCACTCTTGGCTGCCGCAAGGTCTGAATTCGAGCCACCGCTAGTGCGCATCACTACGCGCGATTAGGCCCCGCTATTCTAGTATAGACATCCGAGTGTGTCTCGCCGCTGGCGAACCGACGTTGCGCTTGACGAGTGATGTGGGGATTGCCGCGGGCTTCGCCCGCGTCTCCTATTTGAATCGCTCGCAAGTGAACCAGGGCGTTAGGCGCACGCCATCCAAGCCATGGAGATGCCTCTGCTGCGCACCGCCTTTGCGTTACTCGCACTCCCGACGGTCGCGATATCTCAAGCAGCGGAGGTGGTGTATCCCAGGACGGCGGTTGCCGACGCGCAGTGGAGTGTGGGCTCACGACCGAGCGTGCTGATCGGAGGCGCCAATGGCAACGGCCCGACAGAGTTCAGCGAGATCGCCGGCGCGGTACGGCTGTCGAGCGGTGCACTCGTAGTTGCCGACGGTGCGACTCGGCAGCTCCGATTCTTCACTCAAGACGGCGCCCACCTACGCTCCAGCGGAGGACGCGGCCGCGGCCCGGGTGAGATCGCCGACATTGATCAATTCCTGCGCGCGCGCGATACCCTGCTTGTCGTGGACCAGCGGCGTGTGCACCAATTCCTCCCCACTGGCACCTGGCATCGCAGCTATCGCCTCCCAAGCATTCCCGGCTTCATTGTTGGCCTCGCCGCTGGAGCACTTGGTGCGAACGACATCGTCTTTCAGCTGCGACAGGGATCCTTGCGGGCGGTCGCCGAGATACGACGAGATTCGCTCTGGGTTGCGCGCGTAGGATTGCGCGACAGCACCCTTCGCCACCTCCGCGCACTTCCACTCGCGAGTGGGTACGCCTTGGCACCCGGTGGGCCTGCGACGTACGCGCTGGGGTTCGCCCCGCCGACCCTGGCGGTGGCACGCGAGCAACATGTCTGCGCGGGATATCCTGCATCGTACGACATCTGGTGCGGCGACGCTGACGGAGAGACAACACTGCGGCTACGACGCGAGGTCGGCTCACGTGCCGTGTCCGCGAAGGACCGACAGGCGTTCCGCGACCGTCAGGCCGGACGCCAGGCGGATGGCTCGTCGCGCTATGAGGGGTCGCTGCGAGTTCATCGAGAGCGCGTGGCCGCCGCGGCGAAGTTTGCGACAACCTATCCGGCCTACTCACAACTCGTCCTCGGCCCAGCGGGCGAACTGTGGGTACGACACTTTGAGGCCGAGGACGGCCTCACGACGAATCCGCTCCGGAGCAACGCGGAACCGAGCCGCTGGTCGGTGTTCGACACGAGGGGACGTTGGCTCGCCGACTGCACGTTGCCCGCCCGGTTCGTGCCCACCGACATCGGGACGGACTATGTGCTTGGCATCAGTCGCGATGACGATGACATTGAGAGTGTCACCCTGTGGCGGCTGCGCAGGTAGTGCTGACGCCTAACGTTGGTGGGAGCAGACGGCGGAACCTGCCCTACTTTCGTTGACACTTCCACCTAACTGAACTAGGAGGTGTCTCATCGCCGCACGGACGGGACCCTCGAAGATTCGGTAGTTCAGCGACGCGTTCACCTTGACGGCGCTACGCATGACGCAGCAGCCGGAAATGCACGTGAAAACCGACGCGGCCGGGCTCGACCTGCATCCCTCCAAGCGCTCGTGCGCGCGCACGCGCCGTGAGCAGGAGGAGCGCGACCTCCTCAGGAGAGCTATACGGTTCTCTTCCGCCCGAAGGCCGAAACGTTCGCCTGCATCGACCCCCAGCGCGCGACGGTCAGCGTGACGCACCGCTGTCGGCGCTATCGCTCCGTCGTCCTGCTCAGCGCCGACTGACGCCGAGGTCGTCGCCCGAACATCCCGGAAACGGGCCCACTCGTCCCGGCTGGGAGTACCGGTTCCGGTACTCCGCTTCCGGGCCCGTCGCATGGACCCGATCTTGAAGACGATGGTTCGAGATCTGCTCCTCCCGCGCACGCGGGCAGCCTGGGCGACCTTTGCCCTCGTCGCCGCGATCTTCGTCGCTTCGAGCGCCGCCCCGTTCGTTCAGTTCGGCGGGAGCTCCATTCGGCTTGGTCTCGACGACCTGGCGTCCGCCGGCGTGTACCTCGTCACGTGGGTGCCGTTCGTCGCCGGAGCCGCATGGCTCGTGCTGCGCAGACCTGAGGGCGCGGCGGCGATCGCCGTGCAGCTTGCGCTCGTCGTCCTTTGCCCCGCCGCGCATTCCGCCACCTTCCTGGCCGTGCCAGCGCTGCTCTCAGGCGAGCTGCCATCACTCCTGCAACTGCTGTCCGCACCGGCGTTTCTCGTGCTCACCATTCTGGGCACGCTTCAATTTCTTGTCCTCGTGGCGGTTTCCGTTGCCGTAGCCGCCGGCAGTGCGGCCGACCGCGACCGCGTACGAGCCGCAGAACTGGAGTCCCAACTCGCGCATGCTCGCATCGCCGCGCTGACCGCCCAGCTTCGTCCGCATTTCCTCTTTAACGCACTCAACTCCATCGCCGTGCTCACGCACGTCGATCCCGCGGCCGCCGAAGACATGGTCAGGCGGCTGAGCGCCCTGCTCCGGGCGGCGTTATCTGCGGGCGAGGAGGCGACGGTCCCGCTCTCGTCGGAGCTCGAGTTGCTCGACGCCTACGTCTCGATCCAGCGGGTTCGATTTCGCGATCGGCTCGACGTGAGGCTGGATATCGACCTCGCGGCCCGGGAGTGCGAAGTTCCAACGCTGATTCTGCAGCCGCTCGTGGAAAACGCGATCGAGCACGCAGTCGCCGCCCACGACAAGGGAGCGATCGAGGTGTCCGCGCGGCGTACTGGCGGCCGGCTGCAGTTGACCGTGGCCGACAGCGGCATCGCCAGCTTAGGCGACCGTCCCGCAGCTTCGCTGGTCCGAGCGGACGGCATGGGCATCGGACACGAGAACACCCGAAGTCGGCTCGCAGCGCTCTACGGGTCGCAGCACTCGTTCGAGGTGCGGTTCGATGGCGCGGGCTGCGTTGTGCGAGTCGAGATTCCCGCCGTTCCACGGGCGCGCGCCACATGACTGACGACCGCAGTGCCCCGATCCTGGTGGTCGACGACGAACCGCTCGCGCGGCTTGGCGTCCGCAATCTCCTGCGAGCAGTCGGCGCGACGGATCCGATCATAGAGGCGAGCGATGGTGAAGAAGCCGTGCGCTCGATCACCGAGCAACGCCCCGGCCTCGTCTTTCTGGACGTTCAGCTTCCACGGCTGGATGGATTCGGCGTCATCGAGGCAATCGGCGCAGACCGAATGCCGCCGACCGTGCTGGTCACGGCGTATGACCAGTACGCACTCCGGGCCTTTGACGCGCAGGCGGTGGATTACCTGCTCAAACCGATCGATCCGCAGCGGTTTCGCGACGCGTTCGATCGCGCCTCCCGGCGCGCGGCCGAGGGCGCACTCGATGAACTCCGGCGCGGGCTGGCCTCGCTCGGGCAACTGCTTCGAAGTGGCGCGACGGTGCCTGCCCCCGGCACGCCGACGGACGATCGAGTCCGGGCCTGGCACGATGGGCGGGTCATCCTGCTGGAACCGAAGGAGATCGACTGGATCGAGTCCGCGGGCAACTACGTCCTGCTGCACACACGCAGCGGCACGATTCGTCATCGATCCACGGTGTCAGACATGGCGTTGCAGCTGGGAGCCGCCTTTGTGCGCATTCGACGCTCAACGCTCATCCGCGCCGGTGCCGTGCGATACTGCGAGCCGTATGGCAAGGGGAGCTTCGTGGTGGTGCTGTACGACAAGACCAAGCTCACATCGAGTCGCTACTTCCGCGCGGAACTGACGGCGCTCATCGGGCGGTAACCAACCCGGCCCAATGGGTCCGCCTGTCCCGAGGTTGTCCCCAGCTGTCCCGGATCGGTAGGCCGTCGATCGTGAACCTCGCATCGTGATGCGCGGGCCAACGTTCTGGCCTTGAGCGGCGCGACTCCATGGGAGGTCACGATGACGAGAGTACCGAGGCACGGCATCCAGAATCGCTGGCGCTCGATCGGCGCGGCGATGCTCGCGGCAGGCGCGTCGATGTTCGCGACAGGCGCGGCGGCAGCGCAACCAGCGCCCCGAGCCGCTGCGCTCACGACGCCGACGGCGGCTCCGGCGCTCGAATTCAACCGCATTGCAGCCATTCGCGAGCTCTCGGATGGTCGCGTGCTCGTGCTCGACGAGGGCGACAATCGACTCGTCGTCCTCGACATGCGCTCAGGCGCGGTTCGCGAGATCGGACGCCTGGGAGGGGGCGTAGGTGAGCACGGACCGATCGCCCTGATGTTCCCACTGGGAGCGGATTCGACGCTGATACCGGATGGCCGCAACGGGCGGTGGCTCCTGCTTCACCGTGATTCCGTCGTCGCCATGATCGCCGGTGACGCACCCGCCGTCCGAACCATGGGCTTCGGATTGATTGGCGCCGACTCGCGCGGGGCCATCGCCACCACGCGCCCGCGGATGGTCGGGGGCGCTCCGCGGATTGACTCATTGATGATCCTGCGCGGCTGGCGTCAGCGGGCCACGGTCGACACGGTTGGACTCGTGTTCGTGCGTCCTCCAACACTCCCCAGCGGCCGAATCGATCCGATGAAACAAGTCGCCCTGGTCTTCAACCCGCTCTCCTCGAACGAGCAAGCCCTCCTGTTTCAAGACGGCTGGATGGCCGTCGCCAGACTCTCGCCATATCGAGTCGAGTGGATCGCCGCAGACGGCACGCGGTTGAGAGGGCCGGTGCTCCCGTTCGAGCGCGTTCGTGTGACCGATCAGGAACGAGCGGAGGTTCTCGCTCGTGAGTCGCGTGAGTCCGGCCGCCCGCCACGTGACGCGAGCACGGTGAGCGCCTGGCCAGATGTCGTCCCCGCGTTCCTGAATCGCAGCCTGCTGGCGGCGGATGATGGAGCGCTCTGGATATTGCGCACACCAACCCGAGGAGCGCGGAGCAACAGCTACGACGTGGTGGACCGGAAGGGAGCGCTCTCACGTCGCGTTTCCATGCCGGAAACGCAGCGAGTGGTGGGATTCGGTAACGGCACGGTGTATACCGTTGAGATCGATGAGGACGGGGTGCAACGGTTGCGCCGACATTCGACGGGCGGCTTGCGCCTGAGTCGCGTTCACTAGCTCCGTGGGACTGCGCGGGGCCGTCGACGGGAGAGGGCTTTCGAGATGGGAATTTCGATCATGGTGTGGGAACCATTCGGCCTGTTCGCGCGCGAGGCGCGCACGGAAAAAGCGCCGGCGGTTGACGGAGCTCGGGGCGACACGTGCGACCCGTGATGCGCACGCAACTGAGCCTCTTTGTCCCGCCGTCAGCCGCAGCCGCGCTCGAAGCGGTCCGGCGAGTGGTCGATCCGTTACAGGCGACCTTACCCTCGCGCATCCGCGTAACCACCGCGCACCAGGCAACGACGTCGCCGCCACCCAGGTGATTTCCACCCCCCTCGAGATCAAAACGGCCACAAACGAAGCGTGACGCATCGGTTTGTCTTCCGAGGGGACACAGTCACCTTTAAAGACGAGACTGGGAAGGACATGATACCTGCAAGCAAACAACAACGGGCGCCCCGCTTGAGGGCGCCCGTTGGCGTGCCTAACGCGGTCAGCGCCCTACTTGGACGCCGCCGCGAGACGCCGGATTTCGCCAGCCATGGTACGCACGCGAGCGCCGTCCTTGGCGCCGGCCACATCCTTGTCCACGGCTTGCGCGAGTTTGGTCAGGTCGGTTGCACGAGCAGCGCCACTCTTCATCTCCGCCATGTCGAGCGCCGAGGCGATGGCGGTTGTTCGCTCCGCGGCGAGGCCCTTGTTTCGCACCAGCTGATCGAGATACGACCGCACGACCACGAACGCCGGCGGCCACGTCATCTTCGGTTGGCTCTGCGGATTGTAGGCATCGAATTGCACCAGCTTCGCCGCGGCAATCTCGTTGGCCGACAACTGCGCGCTCGGCGTCAGCTCCAGGATGTCCATGCCGCGATCGAGCTCCGACGAGAAAATGAGGCCGTTCCAGTAGTACGCCCCCCACGAACCGCCGATGGCGTTGCCCCCGCCTCGCACGCTGGGATCCACCGGCGGCTGCGGCACATCGGCGCCCCGAGGAGGGGTGATGGAGCCGCGGTCGAAGTACCCGATCTCGACGGCCGAGTCAGGGTTGGTGAAGTCCATGATGTTCACTCCCCCCTGATACCACCCCTGCACGTACAAGTCGCGCCCGGGCACCGGGATGATGCCGCCGTTGTGCGACACGCAGTTCTCCTCGGCAGCCTGCGCCGACGGGAGCTTGAAGTAGGCACGCTGTCGCTGCCTCTTCTTCGCGTCGAGCGTGATCACCGTGTTGCCGCCCAGCTCGATCATGCTCGACGCCTGGCACATCGGGCCCGTGCCGCCGCCCCACTCATCGGTCTGGATGAGCTTCGTTCCGTCGTTGCTGAACGCCGCCGTGTGCCGCCCCTGAAAGTTGTTGGTATCGGTGAGCGCGTCGAGGCGCACCGGCTTTTCAGGGTTGGAGATGTCCACCACGATGGAGTGCGTGGAGCAGGACGCCGCCAGCAGGTGCATCGCCGGATACGCGGTCACGTCGTGGCAGTTGCGCGGACCGGTGGGCATCTCGGGATTTGGCGCGGGGCGGTTGGCTCTCGCCCCCTGCCGGCGCGGGTCGGCCGGCGCACAGAACTGTTTGCACTCGCCTTCGCCATCGAGGCCGGTGAAGATGCGCGCCCCCGGAATCACGTGGGCCTGCTCGGGGTGATCGAGCGGCACCTTGATGATGTCGAGCTGAAAGAGGGAGTTTGTCGGGTCGGCCGGGTCTGTGCCGTTCTTGCACCCCGCCAACTCGGTCTCGGGGCGCGCGGCCTGCTGCCCGGAGACGTAGAGGTAAATGATCCGCGGATCCGTCGGGCTGGGCACCAGGGTGTGCGTGTGCGAGCCTTTGCAGGTCTGCACGTTCTTGACGAGCTTCGGCGCCTTCGCGTCTGACACGTCGAAGATGCGCACGCCGGCCATGTGGTCCTTGGGATCCTGCACCCCACCGTCCGCGCAATCATTGCGGTTGCCCGCCCCCTCGGCGGACAAGAAGAGCAGGTTGCCGACGATTGTTGGATCACCCTGCGATGTGATGCACTTCGTCGCCGACGCCATCACCGGGTTGGCGGGGTCCGTGATGTCCCAGATCGTGAAGCCGGCAAAGTTGGCCTGGTAGACGTAATGCGTGCCGAACGCCAGGTCCGAGTTGATGAATTTCAAGCCGGCCGCCGTGTCGAATGCCGCCGGCTTCTTCACGAACGACACCTGCTTCATGTTGCTGATCGCAATACCCGCGTCGTAGCGGCCGGGCTTGAGATTGCTTCGGGGATCCTTGCTGGTCGGATACGTCTGTGCCGACACCATGGTCGGCACGACACTAGTCGCCAGCAGCAGGACGACGCCACGCATCACACGCATTGAGGGGTACTCCGGGGGAGGTAACGTGGGGCGATTCACTCTCGGGGGAGCTGCGACAGCAAGCGCCGCATGATGCCGATCTCGGCGGTCTGGGCCGTGACCACATCGTTGGCGAAGACATTGGTATCCACTTCCTGACCGGCGCCTGGGGACTTGAAGAGGTCGTCGACCATCTTGAGCGCGCCGGCGTGGTGCTTGATCATGCCGTTGAGAAAGAGCCGGTCAAAGGCAACGCCCTTCGCCTCCTGCATCGCCTTGAGCTCGTCGTCGGTGAGCATGCCATCCATTCGCATGTCATGCCAGGAGGACGTGTCCGGGGCGAACTGCCCATGCCGGCGGAGCCACTCCTGCATGATGACGATCTCCGGCACCTGCGATTGGTCGATCTTTCGCGACAGCTTGAGCACCTGCGGATTGGCGCCGTTCGCCTCCGCCATGCGCGACATCACGATGGCCTGGGCGTGGTGGGCGATCATCCCCTGCATGAACTCGACATCCGCCTTGGTATAGGGCGCGCCCTTCGGGATGACGATCTCAGGGCCCATGCGGTGCTTGCTGTGATCCATCCCCTCCTGCGCCACGGCGCGCGACGAGGCGACGGCGAGCAGGCAGGCAACGGAGAGAGCGATGATCGGACGAGACGCAGTCATGGCGAATGTGCTCAGGAGTAGCCGACTCAAGCAGCACGCCGGCGGAGAGTGGCGCAAGGGAGACCCGCGACCACGAACGAATACGTGGCGAGCGGATGACGCGTTGGTGGTGCTGGCCGAATAGCGGGCCATGGGCTCTCGACGCGGAGGAAGGCGACGCGCAGATTCGCCACCGGCCCCAGCCCGCTGTCCGGACTCCAGTCGCGTCTCCACATCACGAGTAGTCGGCAGCTGATACCAGGAGAAGTGATGACGCGTGCCCAAGCGTTCAGTTTCGGGATGTTGCTCCTGACCAGCGTGGCCGCGTGTGCGGCGGAGAAGGCCAAGTCCTCTACGGATGCTGCGGCGCCGTCGCCGTCCGGCGAGCGACTCGTGTACGCGGTTGGCTGTGTCAATTGCCATCACCAGACGCCGAAGGAGATCCTGAACGCCCCCTCGCTCCTCGTGGCGCAGAAGTACTCGCTCCCGGAGTTCCGCACGTTGCTCAAGACTGGCGTGACTCGGACCGGACGCGACATGTACGCCGAGGGCAGCATCATGGGCATCGTCGCGCGCGAGCAGCTGTCTTACCTGACGGATGACGAGGTGGCCGCCGTGCACGAGTTCTTGCAGCGCTCGTGGACCGCAGAGCGGGCGAGCCACGAGGAGGCGAAGATCGCAACGTTTCCTCCTCCTACCTTCAAGAAGAACTGATCCCCGCTGAGCCAGCATCGGCGGATTGTCACCACCAGCGACCCGCTCGCCACCTAACGGGTCGCTGCTGCCGACGGGGCTGATCACAACGCACCCCCCGCCATGCGCACCCAACTGAGCCTCTTCGTCCCGACGTCAGCCGCGGCCACGCTCGAAGCCGTCCGGCGCCTGGTCGATCCGGTGCAAGCGGCCCTCATTCCGGCGCATGTGACGCTGTGTCGGGTGGCGGACCTCACAGACATCACACCGTCGCTGCTGCAGGCACGCCTCGCGACGGAGAGCACCGCGCCGCTCACACTCCATTTCGGCGCCGCCGTCCGCAGCGAGGCGCACGGGCTACTCCTTCCGTGCGTTGCTGGCGCTGACGCGTTTACGACGCTCCGACGAGTCGTGCTCGGTCCGGATGCCGCGCGGGCAGGGACTCCACACCTGACCCTCGCGCATCCGCGTAACCCCCGCGCCCCCGGCAACGACGTCGCCGCCACCCGGGTGATTCCCACGCCCCTCGAGATCTCCTTCTGTGAGGTCCAGTGGATCGAGCAGGACACGCCGGGGCAGCCCTGGCGCATCCGGCATACATATCCGCTCGGCCGCGTCTGAGGCGACGCGAGCGGGTCTACGGTTCCGCCCGATGCTCGCGGCGCAGCGCGGGGCGAGACTCTTTGAGCTGTAGTGTCGCAGCGGACGGTTCCGGATTCGTTGACGCTGCTCGCGACTACCGCGGCGTCACCAGCACCCCGCCATCCGCCGGTTCCAGCCGCCCAGTGAGTCCCCACCCACCGAACCCGTCGACGATCGAGATGAGCACCTCGTTCTCGCCATCCCGCAACGGAAGCCAAATGGTGGACTGTGTCCGTGTGATGAGTCCCTCCTGTCGAGGTGCATCGAAGCTGTAGTGCGCGTCACCGGCAAAGAGCGGGCGGCCGTTCACGAAGACGGCGGCATAGTCGCTGTAGCCCAGCTGCAAGCGCTGCAGGCGCTCGCCGCTCGAGCGGATCACCAGTCGCGCGATGGCGCCGCCGTCGGGGCGTGGCCGGTCGATGTGACGCCCGATCGCGAGCACTCCCGTCGGCTCCACCGGATACGAGGGCCAGGAGGTGCGCCCCGCGAGCAGCGCCGGCGGGAGTTCGGTGAGCGGCACACGCCCCGCGGCAAATGCGGGGGAGACTTGCCAGCGCGTGATCGATCCCGGCTCGGGCGCGGGGGCGGCGCGCACGGCCCCGAACTGGTACGGCACATGGCCGGGACGCACGACGACATTCGCATAGCTCGCCGCGCGCGCGCCGCGTAGCTCGCGCACTTCCGGCGTGAACGCACGCAACGCGATGAAGCCGGCCTTGGGCTCCCTGGCGAGCGGCATCACCATCGTGGGCACCGTGTCGCGATCGAGGAAGAGCGCCGCGAGCGCCCCCTGCAGCACCAGTTGCACGTGCATCCAGCGGCCAAACGCAAAGCGCGGCGCGGCGGTTGCGCCGGGACCATGCCAGAGCTGCCAGAACGAATCGCCGCGCCAGACCGGATTGTATTGCACGGCGTCTGGAAGTTCCGACTTGTGCGGCCTCAAGTAGATCTCCTCGAACTCGGTGTCGCTCTCCATGCGGAACTGCAAGTAGACGAAGCTGCGCGCCGGAGCCAGCTCCACGTCGAACTCGATGGTGCCGTCGTCGAGCACGATGTCGCGACGGATCGCTCGGCCGTTGTCGATGCGCACGGCGGGGACGCCACGATGCGTCTCGATGCGCGTCGTCGGTCCCGCGAGCTCCCACGCGCCATCGAGCGGGATCTGACCAACCTGGGTTTGCAGGGCGAGCACGAGCGCGACCAACATGGGACCTCCGGACGCCGATGGGTTCGCCCTAGAGTACCCACCGACGCGCGAGTTGCAGGGAGCCGGTTCGCACGAGTGATGGTACTTTTCGCGCATGCGAAACGCCCCGTCCCGGATCGACTTTCACCGGACCAAGTACGGTCGCGAGATCCTCATCGACATCGCGTGGATTCACGAGATGCCGACGTTCATCCACGCCGAGCCGCACGCGCTGTCGTTCTTCGACATCACGCTCGTCACGCGCGGGCGTGGGTGGTTCTGGCTGGATGGGCATCGCTATCGCGTCACGCCGGGACAGGTGCTGTTCACGACGCCCGGCCAGGTGCGCAGTTGGGATGTCACGGGGCTCGACGGGATCTGTCTCTTCTTTCCCGAGGCATTCCTCGGCGAGTTCTTCTCCGACGCCGGCTTCCTGCACCGCTTGCCGTACTTCCACGTGACGAGTGCGGCGGCCTCGGTTCGCCTGGCCCCCAAGGCGCGGACGCGGCTTCGCGCGCAGCTCTCGCGCATGCGCGCCGAGCTGCGCGCGTGGCGCCCGGACAGCGTGCACCTGCTGCGCGCGCGTCTCTATGAGGTGCTGGTGCGCCTGGCGCGGACCTATGCGCGGGCACACGGAACCGACGCCGAGCGTCGAGTGCATCCCATCGTGCGCAAGTTCCGGCAGCTCGTCGATCGCGACGCGACGATCAGCCACGACCTCGCGAGCCTGGCAGCGGAGATCGGCGTGAGCGCTGCACACCTCACGCGACTGTGCCGGCAGCACCTGGGGGTGACGGCAAAGGAGGTGATGCAGCAACGCCTCGAGATTGCGGCGCGTCGACAGCTGCTCTTCTCGGAAATGACCAGCGCGCAGATCGCCGCCGCGCTCGGCTTTGCCGATGCGAGCTACTTCACGCGCTTCTTCCGGCGACGGACGGGAGTGACGCCGGTGAGGTTTCGGGAGGGGGCGCGCGGTATCGCAGCGGTCCGTACCGGATCCGCGAGACGTTAGGCTGAAACACCATCTCTCGCGCGCCGTACTCCTCTCGTGATTCACGCGCTTCGCGGCTCGGTGCGCCTGCTCGGCGGGCTGCACAGCATCCATCTGCAGATGGACGCTGGCGCGCGCGTGGACGACCACTATCACGGACTCCCCACCTTCGTGCTGGTGGTGCGCGGCGAGATGCAGGTGCGCATCGGTGATGACATCACATTCGTCCCCGCGCACTCGGTGCAACTCGTCGCGCCCGGCACGGTGCGCACCGTCGTCGCAGGGTCCGACGGGGTCGAGTGCATCGTGGTGACGGCGGCGATCGATCAGGGCGTTGGCGCACACCGGGTGTGGCGAAGGAATGGGGCGCGCGTTGTGCTCGAGGGAGAGATTCCCGATGTGTGGCCCCCGCTGTTGGCCGCCGCGATGGACTGCAACGCGACCTCCCCCGCTCTCGAACGCGTCCTCCTCACGCTGCTGCAATACGTGGCGGACGACGGTTCGTCACCAGGCACGGTACCGTGGCTTGCCCGCGCGCTCGAGATACTCGATGTCGCCTCCGGTCACGCCGGCGCTGCGCGCGAGCTGGCTGACACACTTGGCCTGCATCGGGTGCACGTCGCACGCGTGGTGCACCAGCAGGAGGGGATGACGCTGCGCGAGCTGGTGCGGCGCACCAAGGTGACGCGGGCCGAATCGCTCATTCGCAACACGGAGTGGCCGCTGTCGCAGGTGGCCCATGCGGCCGGATTCGCCGATCACGCGCATATGTGTCGTGAGTTTGCTCGGCGCGTAGGCATCAGCCCTGGCGAGTATCGCGCGCGTCTGCGAACGGCGAGCAGGGCCAATGCTGCATTGGTTCAAGCGCAGCCGTTCCCCGCCGCGCACTTTGGTGTGGCGGGAGACACATCCAACTCCGAGCATCCCGCGATCGGACCATAGAGCCCCGGCAGAATCTTGCTGCGACGTCGTGCGTGGGAAGTGATCTGCACTGTGTTGGTGGGTACCGCGCTCGTCTGCGCGATGTGGGACGCGGACCTGATTCGCATGGCGGTGGGCGCCTTCGGTTCGGCACCGGGGGTGGTGTTGCGGCGATGGCTCCTGGCGGGACTGCTGCTCACCGGGGTGGCACTCTGGCGGCGCCGAGCGTCGCACGAGCGAGGGCGTTACCGTTGGCTCGCGACGCTGACGGTTTTCGGCGTTGCCGCGATTGCCACGACGCTGGTGCGCGAGCGTGACCTACGCAGGCGCAACGTATCATTTGGTGCCAACGCCATCACGCTGGCTGGCACGTTGTTTCTCCCCGCAGCCAACGGGCCGTTTCCCGCGGTGGTGCTCGTGCACGGAAGCGCGCCGCTCAAGCGCGGTTTCTATGCGATCTGGGCCGAACATCTCGCGCGCGCGGGGTTCGCCGTCCTCGTGACCGACAAGCGAGGCGTGGGTGGCACGGGCGGCACGTTCAACAATCGGGACAACGGTTCGCGTGCCAACCTCACCCTGCTAGCCGGCGACATCTCGGCGGCGGTCGACTTTCTCGCGATCCAGCCCGAGGTCGATTCGGCGCGACTCGGCCTGGTGGGCGTGAGCCAGGCCGGTTGGGTCGCGCCACTGGCGGCCAGCATGTCGCCACGAGTCCGCTTCCTCGCGCTGATCACGGCGCCGACCGTCAGCGTGTCTGAAGAAGGGGTCTGGAGCGAGTTGCGCGGCGACGACGAACGCGCGGCGACCACTAGCCGCCACGCCGCAGAACAGATCATGGATACGGTAGGGAGCCGAGGGTTCGATCCGCGGCCGCTGCTCGGTGCGCTCAACGTCCCCGGCGTCTGGCTGTTTGGCGATGAGGACAACAGCATCCCCACGCGAAAGAGCGTGGCGATCCTAGATTCGCTGCGCACTGCGGCCGGCAAGGAGTACGTGGCGTATCGGTTCGCCAACGCCGGGCATGCACTCATCACGCGCTCCGCGGGTGTCGTCCCGCGAATCGAGCCAACGTCGTGGGGGCAACTGACAGATTGGCTACACGCGCACAGCTCGCCCAGAGATGCTCTCAACAGATCGAGTGGTGCGCCGCCGCCTCGCCGTTCTCCCAATGCCACACGATGACCAGTCGCTATGCGAAGGGCGTCCTGTCGCTGCTGACGCTCGTCGCGGCGGCTCGGACGCAGATGGTCGCCGCACAGGACGCGCCCCTGGGTGAACGGGTGTCGCTCCCATCGCGCGTGCTCAATGAGTCGCGCGCCTTCCTGCTCTATCTCCCTCCCGAGTATCGTGACAGCACCCGTCGCTTTCCCGTGCTGTACGTACTCGATGGTGACGCGCTCTTCCTCAACGCCGCGGCGGCCGCGCGGGCGTTGCAGCAGGACGCCCTGATGCCCCCCGTGATCATCGTGGGGGTGGAGAACACCAACCGCGAGCGGGACTTCACGACGGTGCCGACCCATCCCGAGGCGACGCCCAATGGGCTGGGAGAGATCGGTGGCGCGACACGCTTCGCGCAGTTTGTGCGCGAGGAGCTGATCCCGTCCGTCGACCGGCGATACCGCACCGTTCCGTCTCGCATGCTCGTCGGGCACTCCCTCGGCGGACTTGCTGCGATGCACCTGCTCGCCACCTCGCCCACGACGTTTCGCGGCTATGTGACGCTCGAGCCATCACTCTGGTGGGATCGCCGAGCGGTTGCCGACTCGGTGATTCGTACGCTACAGAACTCCCCATCGCTCACGGGGCGACTGGTCGCCGTGGAGCGTGGCACCGACGACGGGTGGCGCCCGGATTCCGCGCGCCTCATCGACGCGCGCCCGCCGGCGTTCGCGAGCACCTTTGTTCATGTCGCGGGGGTGAGTCACCAGCAGCTGCCCTATCGTGGATTGTACGAAGGGTTTCGCGCCCTGTTCGACGGCTACGCGTCAGTGGCGGCCACCGATGCGGCCAAGGCGTCACTGCCGGCGCTCGAGGCGCAGTATGCCGCGCTGTCGTTGCAGCTGGGATACACGGTGGACATCCCGCTCAGCGCACTGCTGGATGCGGCGCAACGTCGACTGGAGGGGCGCAGCGCGCGCGACGCCGTGACCATCCTCGAGTTCGCGGCGCGCGCATACCCGCGGGACCCACGCGTGCCTGCGCGCCTGGAGACGGCGCGCCGAGCGTTGAAGGCACCGGCCGCGAGCGGCTACGTCGCGTTTGTCTCCATCACTGCACCAAACGCGGCACGCTTGTCAGGCGATTGGACCGAAGCCAGTCCGGCCGATGGCAGCGCCCCTCCGCGGCGCGTGCGTCACCGATTCGAAGTGCGCGGTGATTCGCTCATGCACTCGGCCGTTGTCTTCTTCTCGGCCGACACTACCGAGCGGTTTGCCATTTCCCCAATGCCGGTCTCCATCATCGGTGACACGATTTCCTGGGAGCGCACGAATCGCGCGGGCGGGGGCTATGTCACGCGCCTGGTGTGGAGCTCCGCTGGTGACCTGGTTGGCGATGAACGGGGGATCGATCTCCCGACGCCGCCACCTGGCATTGTGAATCGTCCGGTCCCCGTGCGCCTTACGAGAAGCGTCCCCTGACACGAGGTCCCATGCGCGAGTCAATCGACGCTCGATAACACGGGAATGCTACCAAGATAGCATTCCCGTGCTACCTGACGAGGGACGTGCCGGTGCGACGTCGTGTCATGGTATGCGGAGCACTCGCACCCAGGACCTCGACCACGTCACGGCCTCAACGTCCTCGCATAGGCGAGATACGCCGCATCGAGCTGCGTGATGCTGAGCCCCGTGCGCGTGGTGATCTCCTGCAGCAGCATGGCGTTGGTGAACGCCGTGCCAGGCGTCGCGCGGATGCGCGCCAGGATGGCCGGCAAGACCGCGGGATACTGGTGATTGAGGTATGCCACGAACATGACGCCTTGCGCCTGGCGCAGCGCCACCGGGGTACGCAGCTCGATCCCCACGAAAAAGCGCGCGTTAGGCATGTTCACCAGCGTGTCGAGCGGCGCCAGCACGTTGAGCGAGTCGCCGTTGCGGAAGTCGGTGATGGCGGTGCGCGACGGGGCCCCGGCGATCACCGATCCCTCCACGCTCCCTCCCGACAACCACTGGGTATACCCGGAGAGGAACCACGGAAACGCGCTCGACGTGGTCATGGAGCTGAGCAGGAACTGCCGCGAGAGAAAGCGCGTGATGAGCACGAAGTCGTTCGGGCTTGCCCCCGGGACGAGCCAGTGCGTCCAGTTGGGAGTGGTGCACGCCTGGTAGATGTCCGAATTGGGAATGAGCACGCCGCCACAGAAGCGACTCACCTCGAGCCAGATGTCGGTCCAGGTGGTGAAGTACATGTCGGTGTTGGCTGAACCACCCGTGGGGAGGACCGTCGACAGGTAGCTCCACACGGGGGCCATTTGCGCGGCGCGCGCGTCGGCGTGGCTCTGGCTCACGTCCGAGAAGGCACGACGCTGCCCGGCTGACGCCTGGTACTCGAAGAGCGGGACCAGGTCGGTCAACTGCGTGACGTTCCAGATGGTGCGCACGATGGACGTGGCGCTGAAGTTCCCCGCGGTCACGCGCACGCGCGCCACGCCGGTGCTGGCCGGGGTCAGTGCGCCGGTGGCACTCACCGCGGTGATGCTTGGGGTCACCGAGGTGTACTGCAACGCCGCGTTGGCCACCACGTTGCCCCGGGCGTCGAGCGCTGCACCGCGCAGTTGGGCAGGCCCCTTGATCACGGTATCGGCGGGGAGCAATCGCACGGACGCAACCACCTGCGCCACCGTGATGGTCGCCGTCCCGTTGACGGCGCCCACGGCGGCGGTGATGGTCGCGGTGCCATTGCCGATGGCGGTCACGGTGCCATTGCTCACGGTCGCGACGGCCGGGTTGGACGACGTCCACGTTGGCGTCTGCGTGCCGAGTGCCCCGTTCGACATCCGCACCTCGGCGGCGAGCAGGGTCGTCGCGCCGAGCGATGCCAACGTCGCCGTCGCCGGTGTCACGGTGACGGTCTGCACGGTGGGAATGGCAACGGTGATGGCCGCCTGCCCCGAGACGCCGTCAGCTGCAGCGGTGATCGTCGTCTGCCCAGACGCGACGGCGGTGACCGTCCCCGCGTTGACGGTGGCGATGGCGGGGTTGGACGAGGTCCACGTGACGGATTGCGTCCCCGTCGCGCCGTTCGACAGACGCACCTGGGCGGTGAGCGTGGTGGTCTCGCCGGCGGCGGTGAGCGTCGCGGTCGCCGGGCTTACCACGACCGACTGAACCGTGGGCGCCGGTGGTGTGGGGGTGGGGGCGGTGCCGGAGTCGCCGCCGGAGCATGCGAGCGCGCCGAGCAGCACGATGCCGAGCGCGATGTATCGAGAGGGGAGGGGGCGGGGCATGTGGGGAGTCCGCTGGGCGTGAGAGGGCGGGGGGCTACTCAGGCACGCGGAGGAAACGGCAAAACAGGCTCATTCAGTTGTCGGACCGTCTGTGGCAATCGGCGGGAGTCGACGGCGAACTGAACGACGACGCCCGCACACCTCTAACCTCTCGCAGGTTCGCGCGTACTTTGTTTCCTGCACCCCCTACCTGAACATCTGCCTAGGGCTCGAAAGAGACGGGGGCCTCAACCCGGGTCATCGATGGATTCGACACGCGCCGCCATTCTCGAAGAGGCCGTCGCCCGCGTGGTGCCCCAAGGGCGCCGGCTCGGCCTTGTCATCGGGATCGACGCCTACGGTGGCGAGTCGGGCATTCCGCCGCTGAGGGCCGCCGTGGCCGACGCCAAGGCGATCCACGCGGTGATGGTGGATCAGGAGTGCGGTCGATTTCTCGAGGAGCACACGGTGATGCTCACCGACGAGCAGGCGACCGATACCAACATCCGCATCGCCCTGGAGCGGCTGCGCAAGACGGCCACGTCGGCCGACGAAGTCTGGTTCTTCTACGCCGGGCACGCGCTCATTGTCGATGGCGAGCATCGCCTGCTTCCCATCAATGCACGACGTGAGTATCTCGACGCTACCTCAGTCGATTTCCCCGCGCTCTTCAACAAGATCCGCTGCCGTCGCAAGATCGTCTTCCTCGACTGCTGTCACGCAGGCGCGACCGACACGACCACGCGCAACGTGCACGACGTCGACGAGATGCTGCGGAACTACCACGCGAGCGGCACGATTACCTACTGCTCGTCGGATGGCGACCAGAAATCAGTGGAGCTGCCGGAACAGGGGCACGGGGCGTTCACCTACTGGCTGGAGAAAGGACTGCGCGGCGCGGCCGACGCGGACGGCAGCGGCATCGTCACCAGCGACGAGCTGTGGCGCTACGTGTGCGAGCACGTCGAGCACGACGCGCAGCGACTGACGGGACGACTGCAGACGCCGCGCTTGAAGCTCGATGCCAGTGGTTCGTTCGCGCTCTCGGTCAACATCGCCGCGCTGCGCGCGCGCGACGAGGCGCAGCAGAAGGCAGAGGCCGAACAACGCGCGAAGACGGAGAGGTTCGACGCTGACATCGCGTCGCTGCGGCAGCTGCTCGGTGATGACGATTATGCGAACCTCTCCACCGACGAACTGAAGTCTGCGCGAGCGCTGCTGAAGGACGAGCCCGCGGCGCGCGCCGCGCAGGAGATCGTCCGCGCGCTGGACTCGTACCGCGCCAATCAGGACGCCAATGCGGCGGTGCTTCGCATCAGGGGGGCACTGGTCTCCTCGCGCCCGCAGTCCAGCAAGCGACCGGACAGCCCCGCGAGTCCGCCAGGAGAGCCGCCCCTTCCCGAGCGACTGGCGGAGAAACCCAAAGCGCCGCGCAGTGGTGCGCGCCGCGAACACGCGCCTGCCGTGCAACCCGAGAAAGGCTCCGCCCCGTCACTGGTTGCGCCCTCATCGGGGCCTGCGACGAGCTCGGCGTCGGGACGGAAGAAGGAATCGGGCACGTCATCAACTCGCAAAGACGAATCGGAAGGTAAGCAGATCCCTCCTCCGGGACCGACGCGCACCTGGTTGTGGCTCTCCGCAGTATCTGCTGGTCTGATCGCAGTCATTCTCTTCAACGTGCTGCCCGGGCTCCGGTCGCGATCGCTCGACAAGGAGAAGCTCCAGGCGTTGGCAGACACCGCGGTCCCAGCGCGGGCGCTTCCGGCTCTGTCCATGGCACCGATCACCGGCACCATGCACATCGTCCAAATGCTCGGAGACGAAAGTGGCTACCACTTCGAACCCCGAGACATCAGCATCAAGGCGGGCGATGGCGTCACATTCTTGATGATCTCAGGTGCCCCGCACAACGTCGCGTTCAACGTGAACGCGTTGCCTGATATGGTCGCGGGACAGCTCGCGGCGAACATGCCGAATCAGGTGGACCTACTCACCGGTCCCATGATGATGCGGCTGAAAGAGGAGTTTACCATCTCGTTCGGAGGCGTCGAGGCAGGCACGTATGAGTACCACTGCACGCCGCATCTTTCGATGGGAATGAAGGGGACCATCACCGTGCAATAGTCGCTGATCGGTACTCCCCCCGCGGGGCGAGCGCTCGACGCCGTTCCCGGCAAGAACTCGATTTGCCTCGCGCCCCTCGAGGCGCCAACATTTGGCGCCTCGCCCCGCCACACTCTTCGGCGGCTGCGCGTAGCATACGATCCAGTCCCCGATCCAACTCCACCGACGGTCGCCATGCGACCGCCCCCAGGGAGCCATTCGTGAGAGCGTCTCGTCTCATCCTCGGCATCGCGGCACTCGTCGCCGGTTCGCTCGAGGCCCAGCAGTCATCCCGCACGCAGCCGGTCACCGGGCTGCGCGACAACAGCACAGGCTATCACGCCCTCGTTGGTGCGCGCGTCGTCGCGGCCCCCGGCCAGGTGATCGACAACGCCACCATCGTCGTGCGCAACGGCCTCATCACCGCGGTCGGTGCCGGCTTGAGTGCACCGGCGGGTGCCCGCGTCTGGGACCTCAAGGGGCTGACGGTCTACCCGGGCTTCATCGACGCCTCGGCCGACCTCGGTGGCGACGCGCCGCCGCAGGGGGGCGACGTTGGTCCCACGCACTGGAATCCGCAGGTGCGCGCCTGGTTCAGCACCACGGCCAACCTCAAGGACGATTCCACCCGACGCATCGCCCTTCGCTCGCTCGGCTTTGGCGCGGCGCTGGCGGTGCCAAGGCAGGGGATCTTTAGGGGGAGCGCCTCGGTGCTCACCTTGAGCGATGCCGGCGCGCGCGAGCGCGTGATGCGCCCCGACCTCGCACAGGCGATCGGCTTCCAACGCTCCTTCGCGCTCGGCGGGATGTATCCCAACTCGGCGATGGGGACGATCGCGCTGATGAAGCAGACCTTCATGGATGCGGAGTGGTACATCCGCGCCTGGGGGGCGTACGAGGGGAGCGGGCGTTCGCTCCTGCCGCCGGAGACGAGCGAGGCGCTCGCCGCGCTGGGGAAGGCGGTGAAGGGGCAGCAGCCGGTCTTCTTCGAGACCGGCAGCGAAGAGGAATACCTCCGTGCGTATAAGCTCGCCCAGGACTACAAGCTCACCCCGTGGTTCCGCGGGAGCGGGCAGGAGTATCGCCTGATCGACGTGCTCAAGGGGCGGACGCAGCCGCTGGTGATCCCGCTCGCCTTCCCCGATGCGCCTAACGTGTCGAGCCCTGAAGCGGCGGCCAACGTTCAGTCCCTGGTTACACTTTGGGAGGATCGGC
>CAZLLP010000004.1:0-50293 GCA_964560345.1 uncultured Gemmatimonadaceae bacterium | reverse complement strand
CCGGCGCAGCTGGCGGCGGCCGGCGTGCCGTTCGCCATCACCGCCGATGGCCTCTCGTCGCTGGCCCAGTTCCTCCCCAACCTGCGCACGGCGGTCGCGCGCGGGCTCGCCCCCGACAAGGCGCTGGCGGCGCTGACGACGGTCCCGGCGGCATGGTTAGGCATCGAGAAGACGCACGGGACGATCGCGGTCGGCAAGGCGGCCAACCTGGTGGTGAGCGAGGGAGACCTGTTCACCGAGGAGTCGGCGGTGCGCGACGTGTGGGTGCAGGGGACGCGGTACGGCGTCACGCGCCCGCCGCAGGTCGATCCGCGCGGGACGTGGACGATTACCTCCAACGACCCCGGCGCCTTCACCAGCGCGACGCTGCGGCTGGAAGGGCCGCTCAACCGCATTCGCGGGACGATCGAGATCAGCGGGCGCCGCCCAGTCACGCTGACGTCGACGCGCATCACCGCCGAGACGGGGCGTCTGGAAGCGACGTTCCCGGGAGAGGCGGTGGGGCTGGAAGGGGCGGTGCTGCTGGCCGGGTCGGTGCGAGAGGCGGAATTCTTCGGCTGGCTGTCGCTGCCTAACGGGACCGATGCGACGTATCGCGGAACGCGCACCGAGGGCTACGAAGGGCCGGCGCGCGGCGCGGTCGCGTCCAAGGTCCCCAAGCTCGACCTCCCGTTCATGCGCCCGTCCATGGAGTTCGGGCGCCCCTCGCCTCCCGTGCACCCGGCGGTGGTGGTGGTGCGCAACGCCACGGTGTGGACGCAGGGCCCCCAGGGGCGTTTGGAGAATGCCGACCTGCTCGTTCAAGCGGGGAAGGTGGTGCGCGTGGGGCAGAAGCTCAGCGCTCCGTCCGGTGCGGTGGAGATCGACGCCACGGGGAAGCACGTCACGCCGGGGCTCATCGATCCGCACACGCACTCGGGCGTCAGCGCGGTGAACGAGAGCGGCTTCGCGATTGTCCCCGAGGTGCAGATGGGGGACGTGGTCACGCACAACAACATCTGGTTCTATCGCCAGCTCGCCGGCGGGCTCACCACCACGATGATCAAGCACGGCTCGGCCAACCCGATCGGCGGCGAGAACGTCTATGTGAAGATTCGCTGGGGGTCGCTGCCTGACGAGTACAAGATTGCCGGGGCGCCGCGCACGGTGAAGTTCGCGCTGGGCGAGAACCCCAAGCGCAGTCCCACGCGCTATCCCAACACGCGCATGGGGGTGCAGGAGATCATCCGCGACCACTTCCTGGCCGCGCGCGACTACGAGAAGGAGTGGAAGCGCTGGGAGAAGGAGAAGACGGGGATCCCGCCGCGCCGCGACCTGCGCATGGAGGCGATCCTCGACATCCTCAACCAGAAGCTGCTGGTCTCGTCGCACGGCTATCGCGCCGACGAGTTCCTGGCGCTGGTGCGGCTGGCGGAGGAGTTCGGCTTCCGGATCCAGACGCTGCAGCACGGCGTGGAGGCGTACAAGATCGCCAGTGAGCTCAAGGCGTCAGGCGTTGCGGCGGTGGTCTGGAGCGACTGGGGGGCGTTCAAGATGGAGGCGTATGACAACACGACGTACAACGCGCGCCTGTTGATGGAAGCGGGTGTCGTGACGTCGCTGCACTCCGACAACGCCGAGATCTCGACGCGCATGAACTGGGAGGCAGGGAAGCTGCTGCGCACCGGAGTCGAGGAGATTGCGGCGCTGTCGACGGTCACGAACCAGTCGGCCAAGGCGATCGCGATCGACAATCGTGTCGGATCGCTCGAAGCGGGGAAGGATGCCGACTTCGTGATCTGGAACGGCAACCCGCTGTCGCAGTTCACGAAGGCCGAGCAGACGTGGGTGGACGGACGCCGCTACTTCTCGCTCGACGAGGACAAGGCGCTGCGCGAGGCGACGGCCAGGCAGCGCACGCAGCTCATCCAGGCGGTGCTGACGGCAGCGCCCGCGGAGAACACCCCCGCCGGCGCCCCGGCACGCCCGCGCGGCACGGAGGGCTCACGCTAATGACTCGCTCCTTTCTCTCGAGACTCGATACGATGCGAATCATGAACTCTCCGGTGCGCAACGCACTGCTCGCGCTGGCGGCGTCGATGACGCTCGCACCGGGCGCCCTGCGCGCGCAGGAGCGCATGACGGTGCCGCCGCAGGACCGGCCGTTCGTGCTGCGCGGGGCGACGATCCACACCGTCACCAAGGGGACGATCACCAACGGGACGATCGTCTTTGACCGTGGCCGAATCACGGCGATTGGCGGCGCCGAGGTGGTGGTGCCGAGTGGCGCCAAGGTGGTGGACGTGAGCGGGAAGCACATCTACCCCGGGCTGGTCGACGCCTACACCACGTTAGGCATCACCGAGATCGGCGCGGTGGATGTCTCCAACGACATCAACGAGCTGGGCGACTTCAACCCCAACGTGCGCGCCGAGGTGGCCGTGAACGCCGAGAGCCGGCACATCGGCACCACACGCTCGGCGGGCGTATTGGTCGCGTTCAGCACGCCGGAGGGCGGGGTGATCTCGGGACTCTCCTCCGCGCTGTCTCTCGAGGGGTGGACGTGGGAAGAGATGTCGATGAAGGGGGCGGCCGCGCTCAACGTGAAGTGGCCCGACCCTAACGCGCAGCCGCGCCGCGGCTTTGGTGGTGGCGGCCCGGGTGGTCGTGGCGCGGGCGGTCCGCCCCCCAAGAGCTACGCCGAGCAGGTGCAACAGATCAAGGACTGGTTTGGCGAGGCGCGGGCGTATCGTGATGCGGTGAAGTCGGGGCAGGATGTGCGCACCGACTCGCGCTATGCGGCGATGATCCCGGCGCTCAACGGGGCGATCCCGGTGGTGGTGGCGGCCGAAGGGGCGGCGCAGATCAACGACGCGATCACCTGGGCCAAGGCCGAGGGGGTGAAGCTGGTGATCCGCGGCGGGCGCGATGCGCTCTTCGTGGCCGACCGCCTCAAGGCCGAGAACGTCCCGGTGATTCTCACGTCGACGATGTCGGCTCCTGATCGGGACTACGAGGGCTACGACGGGGCCTACGCGACGCCGGCCAAACTGCACGCAGCCGGGGTGAAGTTCGCGATCGCCGGCGGATCGGGTGGACTCTACAGCAATCGCCTGCCGTGGGAGGCCGGTGTTGCGGTCGCCTTCGGCTTGCCCGAGGAAGAGGCGCTCAAGGCCGTCACGATCAACGCCGCCGAGTTTCTGGGCGTCTCCGACAAGGTGGGGTCGCTCGAGGTGGGAAAGGAGGCGACGCTGCTGATCACGACGGGGACGCCGCTCGACATGACGAGCAACATCATCCAGTCGTACATCCAGGGGCGCGAGATCAACATGATGGACATCCACAAACTCTTCTTCCAGAAGTACATGGAGAAGATCAAGCAGCAGACGCCGAAGAAGGTGGTGCCGTGAAGCCGTCGCCAGCGCTGAAGTCCGACAGCAGCAACGAACCGCACCTCCCCGGCACGGTGCTGCGCACCGACAACCCGCTGGTGGGCGTCCTGGTCGAGCAGTCGGAACGCCGCCTGGTTGCGGTCTTGCCGATCGCCGCCGGGACGGTACTCTTTCGCATCGAGGGGTTCGAGACCCGCACGCCGACCAAGTACTCGTTGCAGGTCGGCCGGGATTTGCACCTGGACCAGCGCGGTGCGCGCGACGCGACGGACCGCGTGCGCCGCTTCTACTGGCGCTACATGAACCACGCCTGCGAGCCCACCACGCGCATCATGGACCGCGAGGTCATCGCGCTGCGCGACATGGCCCCGCTCGAAGCGGTGACGTTCGACTACAACACGACCGAGTGGGATCTGGCCGACCCGTTCCGGTGCAGCTGTGGTGCACCCGGGTGCGTCGGTGTGGTGCGTGGCGCGAAACACCTGACGCCCGAGCAGCGCGCGCGTGTGGCCGACGTGCTGCCGGACTACCTGAAGTAGGGCAATGAAGTAGCGAACCAACGCCTCGTTACAGAGAGGCGTTGGCTCGCCCGCGCCCTCCTAGTCGACGAGCGCCCCCGCTCCACGCAGGAGGGCAGCCGTCAGCTTGTCCATCGACGCACCACTGAAGTCCGTCTCGTCGGCGCTCACGTCCTTGATGCGAATGCGCTGCAGGTTGGCCTGGCGAAACGATGCGCTCGACAGCTCCGACTCGCTGAAGTCGACGTCCTCCAGCTTCTCGAACGAAAAGTCGGCCTCCGAGAGATCGCACTGCCGAAACTCGGTGCGGCGCAGCGTGGCGCCGATGAACGTGGCGTTGTTGAGGGCGGACTCGGAGAGCCGCGCATCCTCCAGGTTGGCCCCGTGGAAACACGCGCCCTCGAGATTGCAGCCGCGCAGGTCGGCGCCACGCAGGTCGCAATTGCGAAACGATGCGCCGCCTAGCTCGGAGTCCTTGAGCCGGGCCCCGCGAAGGTCCGAGCTGTCGAAGCGACTGTTGGAGAGATCGGAGTCGCGCATGTCAGCTCCCGACAGGTCGAGGCCGCGCAGGTCGCTATCGGGCATCGACGAGTTGCGCAGGCGCTTGCGTTCTTCCGGGCCAAACGCGCTGGCGTCGCGACTCGCGGAATCGGGCGGCGCATTGCCTAACCGTGCGGAGCCGGACGCGGCGCGCGCGCGCACCTCGCGGATCAATTCCTCCAGGTCGCCGATGGACTGGAGCGTCAGCTCGACCGCTTCACGCTCGGACTTCCCGGCCTGCACGTAGTCGCGGTACTTCTCGCGCAGCCCCACCAGCAGCTCGGCGCGCAGGTCGCGAAGCTCGGCGTCGTCCTGGTAGCGTCGGAAGGAGAGGTCGACGCGTTCCTGCAGCCTGTCGGGGATATCCATCTCGCGCTCCTCACTGCATGAGTCGGTCAAGGATCTTTCGCGCCTGTCTCCACTCCGTGATCAGCGCTTCGTGCGCCTTCACGCCGGCGGCGGTCAGGTGGTAGTACTTTCGTCGCCCGCCAAGGCTCTCGTCGCCCCAATAGGCGGTGATGAGGCCATCACTCTCGAGTCGGCGCAGCGACGAGTACATCGTGGCCTCCTTCAATTCGTACGTGCCACCCGAACGCTCGGCGATCAGGCGCGATAGCTCATACCCGTACTTGTCCCCGTCGCGCAAAAGGCCGAGGAGGATGGTGTCGGTGTGGCCGCGCAGGATGTCGGAGGAAACGATGCTTGTCATGCGTAGGTGCTACAATACGCGAAGTACTGTGTCTGTCAAGGTACTCTGGAGTGTGACCGGCTGCCCGTTTCGCCGGCCATGAGAGGGTTCCGGCAGTTCCTGCGCAACTCGGGACAGTGGCTTCCATCCCGTCCCCGACGCCTCCGCAGGAACAGCCCGCCATGTCGCCTCGCAGCACCGTCACCCGCCGTGCCCTCGCCGTCGTCGTTACCCTCGCCATCCTGTCGCCGACCGGCGCACGCGCCCAGGCCAAGCCCGACAAGGTCGATCGGGCGGCGGGGAAGCTGAAGTCGATCCTCGACCGCGCCAAGGCGGTAAAGGACGCCGCCAAGGGGAAGGCGGGGGCCGATTCCGGTCGGGGAGCAGCCCCGGCGTCGGCGGCGCCGGTCGCGCCCTCGGCCGGAGGAGCGACTCCGGCGACGCCGGCGACGACTGGCACGCCATCCCGCCCGACGGGCGCTCCCCCGGGGCCCGCCACCGGAAGCCCTCCCTCGACCGCCATTCAACGCGGGACCGCCCGCGTCGAAGAGCTCGTCGTCGCGCCGAACGAGACTGGCATCCTGTACACCATCACAGATCGGGGAAGCCACTTCGCGGCCGTCGTGCCGAAAGGGAGTCGCTTCGTGGCGATGTACGACGGCGTGGCGGGGCCGGAGTTCGACCGCGTGCTTGGGGCGGGGAGCGCCGGCACATTCTCGTTCAGCCCGGACGGGTCGCGATTCGCCTACATCGGCGACAACGGGAGCGAATACGTCTACATGGTCGACGGCAAGCCGTCGGTGAAGATCGCGGCGAGCCGCCAGACCGGCGTCACGCAGTCGATGAGGATCATCTTCTCCCCGAGCGGGAAGCATTGGCTCGGGCATTTCGCCAGCCAGTCGGACCAGCCGGGCGACCCGACCCCTTCGCGCGCCTGGTGGGACGGAGTCCCCGGCCCGGCGCTGGCGGTGCCGGACTTCACACTGAGTCCGGATGGCGAGCACCACACGTACTCGGTCGTCAACCGAGCGAACGGGAGGCAGGAACTGCACGTCGACGGCAAGCCGGCGGCCGCGTTAGGCGGCAACCCGATCTTCTCCGCCGACGGCAAGCTCCTCTTCACGACGCGCGCCGTGCCGATCAGGGAAGGGCTCCCCACGGAAGAGCTCCTCGTCAACGGACGCGTGATCGCCCGTGCCAACAACGTCCGGGTGCATGTCCCCCCGGTCGGCGATCGCATCGTGGTCGTGGTGGCACGCACCGAGACTGCTGGCTCCTACCAGAAGATGGCGTTCGTCAGGGACGGAAAGGTCATCCCCGGGAGCGAGAGCAACGACTTTCCCCTCCTCGCATTCAGCCCCAACGGCCAGCGCTTCGCCGCGGTGAGCGGACCGAAAGGGGGGCGGCAGCGCGTCGCGATCGATGGCATACCGGGTCGCACGTACGACCGGATCGACTCGCTCTGGTTCACCCCAGACTCGAAGCACGTGGTCTACGTCGGCGTCGCGGCGTCGAAGCGGTTTGTCGTCATCGACTCCACCGAGTCGGCGACGGGCTTCGCGCTCAATGGTCCACTCGTCCCGAGCTTCACGAAGGAGGGGCGCGTCGGCTGGATGGCCTCAACGGGGCAGACGAACGCGGTCGTCGTCGACGGCAAGGTCACCCCGCTGAATCCACGCGTCGGAGCCTTCGACTTCTCCTTCTCGCCCGACGGGAAGCGCTTCGCCTACGTGACAGGGGGCGACGTCACCGGGCAGCTCGGTGGAACCGTCCACATCGATCACGTCCCCGGCCCGTCGAGCACCCTGCGCGACTTCGAGCAGCTCCGGAGCGGCCTTCCGATCCGCTACATCTGGAGCCCCGACGGACGCTACACGGTGAACTACGGCTATCCGGGGAAGACCTACGGGAACGACTTCGGATTCATCGTGGGCGACCGCTACCTGCCGGTCGGAAACTTCCCGCGCGTCGCCCAGCCGACCTTCACCCCCGACGCGAAGCACTTGTTCTGGCTCGGCTTCGATGGACCCAGGACGATGCGACAGCTCTGGCTCGATGGGCGCGTCGTGTACGAGTTCGACCAGCAGGGCGAGGAACCGCTCAAGACGCCGGGGGGATGGCTGATGGGCGAAGACGGAACGCTCACCTTCTTCATCCAGACAGTCGACGGCTTCAAGCGCGTGCGCGTGACGCCGGGAGCGGAGAACGGCTTCGAGGCGTGGCTGGCGAAGGGACGCGCGCTGAAGTGAGCTACGGCTTGGGCGGCGCCGCGGCGGTGACGGAATCGGCGCGCCACCGCGCGGCCGCCGCCGAATCGCCTAACGCGGCGCTCGATGTCGCCATCGAGCCGCGGGCGATCTGCAGGAAGCGCATGGAGGGAGTCGCCTCCTTCGATAGCACATCGTAGCCGTCCTTTGTCACGTCGAGCGCCTCGCGATACTTCCGTCCTCCCGTCAGGGACTGCCCCAGCTTGATGCGGGCGATGGCGATGTTTGAGTTCCCCGCCGGCAGCGTCTCCGTGAAGCGGACCAACGCCTCGCGCATCGCTGCCTCCGCGCCGGTCCAATCCTTCCGCCCCATGCGGACCGACCCGATGTTCGACATCGCGATCCCGATGAGGTAGTGCTTCCCGTTGTAGGTCGCGCGATAGATCCGTGCCGCGCGCTGGTAGTGCTGCTCAGCCTCGTCCCACCGCTGACGGCGAAGCTCGACGGTCCCGAGTTCGTTGACGGTCGACGCCACGTTAGGGTGATCCATCCCGAAGACGCGCTCGCGGATCGCCAGCGCCTGCTCGAGGATCGACACCGCGTCCTCCCAACGCTCTTCGCGCACGAGGGCGCGCCCGAGCATCGTCAGCCCCGCCGCGGTCGCATGATGGTTCTCGCCGTACCAGCCGCGCGTGATGTCGAGCGCCTCCCGGTAGTATCGCTCGGCCTCGGGATACTTCCCCCGCTCGAACTGCGCCGCGCCGAGATTGACGAGGTCCTCGGCGACGGCCGGATGGCGCGGGCCGCGACGCGCGCGGTCGAGGGCGAGGATGCGGAGGTTGAGCGAGTCGGCCGCGTCGTACTCGCCGGCATAGAAGTGCGTGTTGGCGAGCGCGGTGGCGGCGGCGACCCAGTCGGCGGACGACGCGTCGCGCCGCGCCTCGAGCGCCACCGCCCGTCGAAGCACCTCACGCGACGCGGGATAGTCGCCGCGTCCCTCGAGGATGCGGCCGAGCACCACCAGGTCCGCGGATTGCCCCTCGTCGTCAGGCCCGCCCTCCCCCGCGCGCAGCGAGATGGCCTCGCGCACGAGCGCCTCGGCGCTGTCGTGCTGCGCCTGGTCCATGCGGAGGAGGGCGAGGGCGACCAGTCCGTCGGCGACCATCCCATCGGCGGCCCCGACGCGCCGGCGAAGCGTCAGGCTCTCGCGCAGGAGCGAGTCGGCACGCGCGAGGGCGCCGAGCTTGTGGTAGATGGCGCCGAGCGTGAAGGCGAGTTCGCCCTGTGCGCGAGGGTCACGCGCCAGGCTGCGCACCTCCTGCACGCCGCGGTCGAGGAGAGTGAGGACGCGGAGCGTATCGGCCGGTGCAACCGATGGATCGCCGCCCTCGAAGAGGCTCTGGGTGAATCGCTGGATCCCTGCCACGCGCGCCGTCTCGGCCAGGGCGGCGTCGCGCGCCTGGCGAAGGCGTACCGTGTAGAAGGAGACCAGGGCGACGATTGCCAGCGTGACCGCGACCGCCGACGTGACCGCCGCGGCGTTGCGTCGCACGAACGTCCCGCCGCGGTAGCCTAACGAGTCCGGACGCGCGTCGAGCGGCTCGCCGGCGAGGACGTGGTCGATGTCGCGGACGAGCGCGTCCATGTCGCGGTAGCGGCGCGCGGCATCGGGGTGCATCGCCGTCGACACCAGGACCTCGAGTTCCGAGCGCAGGTGACGTCCCGGCGTGCTCCCCGCGATGTCGTGCGGAAGCGGGGACGGGCGACGCGCGACGATGGCGCGGGCCTCGTCGAGCGTGGCGTGGGCGACGTCATAGGGGAGTCGTCCGGCGAGGAGCTGGTGGAGGACGACGCCAAGGGCGTAGACGTCCGTGTAGGTGCCGACCGGGTCCCCCGCCAGCTGCTCCGGGGCGGCGTAGGCCAGCGTCATGAGCCGAAGCGCGGTGTGCGTCTGGTTGTCAGGCCCGGCGCCTTCGGCGTCGCTCCCGGGCGCATCGCGCAGGTGCTTGGCGATGCCGAAGTCGACGACCTTCACCGCGCCCTCGTCGGTCACGAGGATGTTGCTCGGCTTGAGGTCACGATGGATCACGGCCTGCCGGTGCGCATGCCGCAGCGCCTCGGCGACGTCGCGCACGAGCCGCAGGCGCTCGCGCAACCCCAGGGCGCGTCGCTCGGCATGCTCGGTGATCGGGGTGCCGGCGACGTACTCCATCGCCAGCCACGGCGTCCCATCGGGGAGGGTGTCGGCGTCGTGGAACTTGGCGATCGCCGGGTGGTCGAGTTGGGCGAGCGTGCGCTGCTCGCTCAGGAAGCGCTCGCGCCTCGCGGGGGAGAGCCAGGCATCGCGCAGGAACTTGATCGCCACCTGGTGCCCGACGTCGGGGCGTGTCGCCAGGTGCACGGTGGCCGATCCCCCCTCGCCGAGGAGACGCTCGAGGCGGTACGGGCCGATCGCGCGCGGCGTCGGCGCGCCCCCGAGGAGGGCGTCGGCGGTTACGGTGACCGCGCGATCGAGCGGGAGCGATGGCGAGTCGTCGGCGTCGAGCATCGCGGCGAGGCGATCGTGCAGGGCGGGATCGCCTGCACGCAGCTCGGCGAGCCGCAGGCGGCGCTCGTCAGGCGCCAGCGCCGCCAGCGACTCGAAGAGCGAGGCGAGTCGCTCCCACTCCGCGTCACCCGGCACGTCCGAGCTCCACGGCGAGCCAGGCGCGCGCCGCGCGCCAATCGCGATGCACCGTCGCCTCCGAGATCCCCATCGACTCTGCGGTCTCGGGGACCGAGAGTCCGGCGAAGTAGCGGATCTCGATCAGCTCGGCCTGCCGAGGATACAGCTCGCCGAGCCGGCCGAGCGCGGCGTCGAGGGCGAGGAGCTCCTCACCGCCGGCGTCGCTCGGGTGGAGTGCCTCATCGAAGGTGACGAGGGCGATCCCGTCGCCGCGCTTGGCGGCATGTCGACGCCGGGCTGCCTCAACGAGGACCTGCCGCATGGCGCGCGCGGCGATGCGCTTGAAGTGCATCGGCGATTCGGCGTACACCCCTCCCGACCTGCGCAGTTTGAGCCATGCCTCGTGCACCAACGTCGTCGGGCTAAGCGTCGCGTGCACCTCGCGCCGCAACGCCGAGCGCGCCAGGCGACGCAGCTCGTCGTACGCGAGCGTGTACAGCGCTTCGAGGTCCCGCGTCGAGTCGATGGACTCCATTTGCGCTGTGTGAGGGGGGATGGGGGATTATGAAGCAGGAGGGAGCAGGGCGCTACGGGGTGGGTGAGCTGGGGTCAGAGCGAGGGGGGCCACGGGGGGCGGACGCGTTGCGAGCAGAGGGTCAGCATCATCGAACCACGTTTTCCTGACCCCAACGGCCGGGCGAGCGCTACTGGTTGGAGGACGTCAGGCGCAAGGTCCGCGAGCCACGCGCCGAGGTCAAAAGGTTCGAAGCCGTCCAACATCAGCGCTTGGAGGGTGCCACGACGATCACCTCGAGCGGGATGAGCCACCCGCCGCCGTCGCTCGCCACGTCGATCACGTAGCGCCCCGGGGTTGGCGGGCGAAACTCGAAGTCCGCCGTCTCGCCTGGACCCATCACGAGGCGCGCCAACTGCGGCGCGCGCAGGGCTGCCGGAAGGTCCGCTCCGTCCTTGGCGATGGGACGCCAGCGCACGACCGTGGAGTCGCTGCGCATGGTGTAGGTGATGGCCCAGTCCGGGTGGATCGAAACAAAGCGCAGGCGGTGCGTCTCCCCAGCCGTTAGGCGCAGCGGGGCCGGGCTGCGGCTGCCGTTCACGAAGGCATACGGACTCTCGATCTTGGCCACCACTGCTGGTCCGCCCCCACCAGTCACAATCAGGTGATCGTGCGCGAGGTCGCGGGGTTTGTCGGTGACAATAATCGCCCCGTACATCCCCGAGAGGATCTGGGTACGGTCGTCGAGATGCGAGTGATACGGGTACGTCCCCGAGCGCGGCGGGACAAACTCGGCGACGAAGGAATCGCGCGGCGCGATCTCGCCGTAGATGCGTTTCCCCATTCCGCTCCAGTGCGGGACGCCATCCGGGTAACTCTCGATCTCCAGGCCGTGCCAGTGCACGCTGGTGGGGACATCCATCGTGTTGTGCACGACGATGCGCACCGGCTTCCCGCGCTCGAGCTCGAGCGGTGGCCCGGGGATGCGCACCCGGTCGCGTGGTGGCACCGTATCGCCGCGCTGGAGGACAAAGCCGATGGCCGGGACACCGTTGACGAGCCGGTTGGGCTGTCGCTGCACGTAGAGGTGCATCGTGCGGGCCCCGGCCATGCTGGGCGCGACGTGATCAGCCTTGGGGGCGACGGTGATGGCGATCACCAGGCCGCGCATGGAGTGCGCCGAGCGTGACGGCGTGGCGGGCATGTGCGCGGCGTGTGCCGCGGCTTCGCCCTCCGCGGAGTCGCGCGGCGCGCCCACCAGCGATGCGGACTCGTCGATGTGGAAGGCGAAGTGGCAGTGGAAGACCCAGTTGCCAGGGGTGCTGGGCAGGAAGGCAAAGACTTCCGACCCGCCAGCCGCAACGAGGTCGGTGTTGGTCAGCGCCTGCCGAGCCGCGGGGACCACCCCGTTGTTCCGCTCCTCGATGCGGTAGTAGAAGCCGTGCAGGTGCATCGGGTGCGGGAACGACATCACGTTCACGACGCGAAAGCGCACCGAGTCGCCCTGCGTGAGCTGGAGCAGCGGGGTATGCGGGAAGGCCTTGCCGTTGATCACCGAGACCACCTCGAACGGCTGTCGGCGATCCTCATAGGGATGAAACCACTCGCTCAGTACCCAGATGTGGTCGTCGGTTCGCGCCCCCGGGCGGTCTACCACGATGACGCCATTGAGCTGCGAGTCGAGCCAGTTGCGGTCGAAGGCGCCGGTCCCCGCAAAGGCCGCCCAGTAGTGCCAGGTGCCGGCCGACTTCAGGCGAAAGCGCAGCTCGCGCTCACCGCCGACGGCGAGCGGGATGGTATCAGGCACATCGGCCCCGGCAGCGCGGAGCCCTCCGAGGACGAGCGCCGAGTCGCTCAGGTTGCGGATGCGCAGGCGGATATCGGTCCCCTGCCTAACGCGCAACAGCGGGCCGGGGACGAGCGGTGCGGCACCGCGCTCGGCGAAGGCGAGGATGGGGACTTCCGGATCGTCGGGCCCTTCGGCCTTCCAGCGCGCCTTGACCACGTCGAGATCGAGCGTGAGGACGCTGCCGGCCAGCGTCCCTGCTTTGGCGCGGTTGTCGTTGGCGATCGCGACTGCGGCGGCGGGGTCAGGGCGGGGGAGTGGCCGGCGCGGAAGCGGGGCGACGAGCTGCGCCTGCACGGTGAACGCGAGCAGCGCGTAGAGCGGGGCGGGCATTGATGCTCAGCCTCGGGAGGGGGGAGGGCCGGTCGGCGGGCTCATCATAGCACGTCCCGGTGCGGCGCGTGAGGGTGCGTCGCGTTTGTGGGGGGCGCCCCGGCCGCGGTGTGACGCGCGCGCTTGCATCTCAGCCCCGCTGTGTTCGAATGTTGGGGTCAGGCAGGCTCGGCCCGCCTTGCGAACGCCGGTCCGTGCTGCCGTCGTCGTCTGTCATGCACTCATCGACCCACTGGAGCGTACCCTTGTCCTCATGCCGCCGATGGTCGTACGTCCTTGCTGTTGCCGTGATGCTGACGGCGTCCAGCTGCAGCGATCCGCTCGCTCCCTTTCAACCCGAGATCACCAACGTCTCGGACAGCTTCCAGCTGCAGGCCACCGGGGTCACCGGCGTGAGTTCGACCCTCACGTACTCGTGGACCAACACCGGGTCCCGGGCGACGATCAACCACTCGACCACGACCACGGCGGGGAGTGCGCGCCTCGTCATCCGCGACGCGGCCGGCACCATCGTCTATGACAAGGCCCTTTCGCCCAGCTTGAACGAACCCACGGCGGTGGGCTCGGCCGGGACCTGGACCATACAACTGGGGCTGGCGAGCTACAGCGGAACGCTCAATTTCCGCGCGCAAAAGCTCTAGCGCCCGATTCGAGCGGGCGCGCCCCTGGCATTTTCACTCCGACGAGCCCATGGACGCGAATCGAGTCTTCAAGATGTCGTTCGCCGGCGTCTACCCACACTACATCGCGAAAGCCGAAAAGAAGGGACGGACGAAGGAGGAAGTCGATGCCGTCATCTGCTGGCTGACGGGCTACACCCCGGCCGCGCTGGCGAAGCAGATCCAGGACAAGAAGGACTTCGAGGCATTCTTCGGCGAGGCGCCCGCGCTCCACCCCAACGCCAGCAAGATCACCGGCGTCATCTGCGGCGTCCGCATCGAGGAGATCGAACACCCGTTGATGCGGAAGATCCGCTACATGGACAAGCTGGTGGATGAACTGGCCAAGGGGAGGAAGATGGAGAAGATCCTCCGCACCTGAACCGTGCGGGGCTCGCGAAATTGGGCCGCCGTTGCGGCCAGATGCGGAGCGCGCCGCACGCTCGTCCCGACCGCCGCGCGATCCGATGGCCGAAGGAGCCCGACGGTTCGTCCCACCAGCGTTGTCGTCCGTGGGACGAAGCGCAATGCTTGGCGCATGCCGATCGAACCCGTGCGCGATGCGCCGCGCCAGTGCCGACTCGAGAGTGTGCGGGTGGAAAGCGCAGATGGGGCGTTTCGTCTGACGCAGGTCGAACACGTGGCACGGCGTTTCGCACCGCATTTCTTCACGACGTACGCTGTCGGCGTCGTCGAGTCGGGGCGGTGCGGCATCGAGACGCCGCGCGGATCCTGGGTCGCTGGCCCGGGGAGCTTCCTCGCATTCTCCCCCCGAGAACTGCACCGTGCCCACGTACTCTCCGACGAACCGTACGCCTATCGCATGGCATACCTCTCCGCCGAATGCATGGGTGCACTCGGCGTCGGGACGCGCGGCGCTCGAGAGGGCGGGCTTGTCGACCTGATACCCGTGACAGAGCCGTCGGCGCTCTCCCAGGCCTTCGCGCAGGCGCATCGCGAGGTGATCGGCGACCCCGGTGGCCCGAATCACGCCGGACGACTGATGCGCTGCACGCGCGCCCTGATCGCGGCGGCCGTCGCACCTGCGCCGCTCAGGCACTCGGCCAGCGACCTGACACTCGTCGAGACCGCGAAGGCGTTTCTCGTGGCCCACATCGGGCGGCCGGTCTGTCTCACGGGCGTGGCCGATGCGTGCGGCGTGAACGAATTCCACCTGATCCGGGTCTTTCGCCGGGTCACGGGGCTCACGCCATACTCGTACCTCATCGTGCTGCGCGTGAACGAGGCTCGGCGCCTGCTCGATGCCGGGGCCACCGTGAGTGACGCCGTGTACGGGTGCCGATTCAGCGACCAGTCACACCTGACACGGATCTTCAAGCGGACGCTCGGGATTCCTCCGGGGCTCTACCTCCGGAGTTCTCGTTAGGGCGCTGTTCGGAGGGCAGGCTCGCTTCCGGGGCTCGAGGATCTCGGGGACCAGTTCACCCCCAACGAGGAGATCGCGAAGTTGAGGTTCTAGTACCACGCGCTAGGTAGTCTTCTCCTTCTCACTCACCGACATCACGCATGCCATCCCGAACGTTGCGCCTGACGCTCGTCGCCCTCTCGATGACGGCGACGGATGCGTTGGCGCAGGCCAGCGCCGCGTCTCCGGCGACCGACTACGCCAACCCGCAGGTGTGGCTCTGTCGCCCCGGCCGGCCGGGGGCCTGCGATGTGGATCTCTCCACCACGGTGATCGCTCGTGACGGGGGCGTGACGGTCGAGCGCGCGACGATGAATCCGCGGGCGCCGGTGGACTGCTTCTATGTCTATCCCACGGTGTCGACGGACACCTCGTCGCTCAGCGATCTCGTGGCCGACGACGCCGAACGCAATGTCATACGACTGCAGTTGGCGCGGTTCGGGACGACGTGTCGCCTGTTTGCGCCGATGTACCGGCAGCTCACCTTGGCGGCGATGGGGCGCGCGAACGCCGCGGGCATCGAGTCCCCGGACTTCCTGGGCGCCGGTTACCAGGACGTGCGCGCGGCATGGCGTCACTACCTCGCGCATGACAATGGCAATCGTGGGATCGTGCTGATCGGGCATTCGCAGGGGACGAGTATCCTCACCGAGTTGATCCGCCGCGAGATCGAGGGGACGAAGGTGCAATCGCGCATCGTCTCGGCGTTGCTCATCGGGGGACCGGACGGCGTACTCGTTCCGCGCGGAAAGGACGTGGGTGGGACCTTTACACGCATGCCGCTCTGTCGCGCGGCCACGCAGACGGGATGCATCGTGGCGTATTCGTCCTTTCGCGGCACCGCACCGCCAGGCGCAAACACGCGCTTCGGACGCCCGAGGGACTCGACACTCGTCGCGGCGTGCACCAATCCCGCCGCCCTCGGCGGCGGCTCGGCCGCGCTCACCGGCTATTTCGATGCGTCAGGTGCAACAGCCTTGCCGATGGGACCCACGGAGGCGTGGACGGTTGGCGGGAAGCCCATCGCGACACCAATGGTGCGTGTGGTGGGGCTGCTCACCGGGGAGTGCAAGTCGAATGCGTTTGCCACGTACCTCGAGGTGACGGTACAGCGCGGCCCCGACAGCAAGGCCAGCCGAGACATTCAAGGCGACCTGGTGGATGTACTGGGCTTGCACCTGGTCGACCTGGAAGTGGCCATGGGGAACCTGGTCGAGCTGGTTGGCCAGCAGAGCAGGAGTTTTCTGGGAAGGGGCGGCAGCTCCTAGCGGCTCGCCCCGCCCGATTCGCATCGCGGCGGTGGTGTCGAATCGTTAGGAAAACGCGAGAGGCAGTTGCGGATGTCGCGCGCCACCCCCACGAGTGCGGCGTCGAGCGCGGTGACGAGCGCTCCGTAGTCGCTGACACGCCATGGCCCCTCGAGGGACTCGGTGCTTCCGCGCACCAGCACGCGGCCGTCCAGCGGGCGAAGGATGTCCCAGCCGGCCACGAGGTGACTGCGCCCCGAGGTCGCCGCCGAATCGGCGACCCCTTCGAAGCGGGAGACATGGAGCTGCACGACATAGTCGTGTCGCGTACGCGCCGCCCACGGGGCGACGTCGACCGACCCGATGGGCGGGGCACTCGCGAGGTGGGTGGCCACCACGCGGTTGATCCCTGCACCGAGGTCCTCCCCCCAGCGATGGAATTGGGAGACGACGATCTCGTTGGCGCCACGGCGCATCACGATGGCTGGCACGGCGAGATACGACGCCAGGTCGATGCGGCGCAGCCCGACCGCGAGCCCCGCGCCGTTAGGCGTGGACGGCGAAACGGCCTTCGTCCCCGTCATCGTGTCGGCGGCAACGCCCGATGGCGCCGCGCCGCTCAGCACGAAGAACTGCACGCGCGGCGTGTCGCGCGAGAGCTTGAAACAGCCGGCGAGGAGGAGCAGCACGGCGGTAGCGGAAAGTCGCCACCCGTTGAGTGGAGTTCGCATGATCATTCCTGGGGTGGCTTCTTGCCGCGAAGCAGCATGTCGGGATTCTGCTCCAGTGACGCGATCAGCAGCTTGAGTGCGTCGGCCGCCTCACGCAGGCTGTTGAGCGCTCCCGTGAGCGCGTAGCCCGGGCCGGTGTCGGCCGAGAGCAGGCCGTGCGTGTCGTCGAGTGTCTTGCGCAAGGCCTGCAGTGTGGCGATGGCCTCGGTGGACACACCGGTGAGTTGCGTCTGCATCGGATCGATCGCCCCGCCTGCGCGGGCCGCCAGCTTCTCGGCTTCTGCCATCGTCCTGGTGAGTTGCGCCGTCGCTCCGGGCATCTGCCGAAGGGTCGCGCGCATCTCGGGTGAGCTCACCAGTTGTTCGACCGCCTTCGCCGACTTCACAACCGCGACGTTGATCTCCTTCATGTTGACGTCGCCCAGCATGGTGTTCACGCGATCGAGAATGCGCATGATCTCCGCGAGGAGACTCCCCGCTCCACCGCCGAGTGCCGCCATGAGCGACGGCGAGGTGGGAATCTCCAGGTACTTCGTCTGCGCCTCGAGCGGTGGTGACGTTGAGTCCGGGCGGTAGCTCAACTCCAGGTAGAGCACTCCCGTCACGACGCTTTCCATCTGCAGCTGCGCGCGCAGTCCCTCGCGGATTTGCTGCCGCATCACGAGCGAGTCGGCAAGGTTGACGTAGGTTCCGCTGGGCGTCGTCAGGCGCCGCAGGTCGATGTCGTACTCGACAGGGACCTGGAACGAGTTGTCGCGCTGGTCGATCCGGATATCGATCTCTTTCACGGTGCCCACGGGCACCCCCTGGAACTTGACCGGGGCCCCACTCTCCAGCCCGTTCACCGACTCGGGAAAGAAGCTGATGAACGTCGTGCGCTTCTGGAACCAGGTGGCCGATGCCAGGATCGCGGTGCCGACGATCGCGATGAGGAGCGCCCCGATAAGAAAGAGGCCGATGCTGGTGGGATTCGGGCGCCTGCTCATGGACTGCCCCCGCTGCTGCGCGTTAGGAACCGGTGCACTTCGGCACTCGGTGGATTGTCACGCAGTTGCGCGGGCGGGCCGAGGGCGGTCATGGTTTTTTGCTCGATGTCGAGGAACAACGCCCGATCGGCGATGCGGAAGATGCTGTCGAGGTCGTGCGTCACGACCACGATCGTGGTCCCGAAGCTCGCCTTGAGCTCGAGAATGAGGTCGTCGAGCCGACTGGCGCTGATGGGGTCCAGTCCTGACGAGGGCTCGTCGAAGAAGAGCACATCCGGGTCGAGCGCAATCGCGCGAGCGAGTGCGGCACGCTTGCGCATCCCGCCGCTCAGCGCCGACGGGTAGAACTCCTCGAACCCCCGGAGCCCCACCAGCGCGAGCTTGAGCGACACGACCTCGGCGATCGTGGCCGGATCGAGGTCCGTGAACTCCTCCAGCGGCAACGCCACGTTCTCGGCGAGCGTGAGTCCGCTCCACAGCGCCCCGTTCTGGTAGAGCACCCCGATGCGACGCAGAATGCGGGTGCGCACCGTGTCGTCCTCGAGGTCGAATGGCTCGCCCTCAAACAGAATCTCCCCTTTGGCCGGGGCCTTGAGGCCGATCAGGTGCTTGAGGAGCGTGCTCTTCCCGCTCCCGCTCCCGCCCATGAGCACGAAGATCTCTCCACGCGCCACGGTGAAATCGAGGTCCTGCATCACCACGTGCGGTCCATACCGCATGGTGAGGCCACGCACTTCGATGGCCGGTGTGTCATGGCCGGCGCCGTTAGGCAGCTGGGGCGCGGACTGTGTCTGTGTCATATGTTGAGCAGCGCGGCGAGCCAATCGACGGTCGCATTGGCCGAGATGATGAGGGTGATGCCGAGGACGACGGCGGCCGTGGCGGCGCGCCCGACCGCCCCGGCATCGGAACCGGCCTGCAACCCCTTCATGCAACCGGCCACACCGATGATGAAGCCGTAGATGGTCCCCTTGAACACGCCCAGCAGCGCATCGGAGATGGTGACGGCGGCCAGCAGGCCATTCATGAACTGCTTGATCGAGAGGTCGAGCAGCATCGCCGAGACGCCCATGCCACCGACGATCCCCACGAAGTCGGCGTAGAGCGTGAGCAGCGGCATCATCACGAAGAGCCCGAGCAGGCGAGGGAGCACGAGATGCTCGACCGGCGAGATGCCGAGCGTCGTGTAGGCGTCGATCTCCTCGGTGATCTTCATGCTCCCCAGCTCGGCCGCGAAGGCAGCGCCCGTGCGCCCGGCGATGATGATCCCCGTCATGAGTGCGGCCATCTCGCGCAGCATGCCGAAGCCGACGAGATAGGAGACGTAGTAGCCCGCGCCGAAGCGCTTGAGGACCACCACGCCGAGGAAGGCGATGATGACGCCGACCAGCAGCGCGATGAGCGTGACGATCGGAAGGGCGCCCGAGCTGTTGGTCTGCACGACGACCCAGAACTCGCGCCAGCGCATGTGCACCCGACGGGTCAGCACCCCCGTCAGCGCGATCATCACCTCTCCCGTGAAGGAGATGGCCGCGAGCACTTCGTTCCATGCACCGAGCCCGACGGAGCCAAGGCGCGAGAGCCACGAGGGACGAGCGGCCGGCTTCTCCTGCACGCGCTCGGGGACGGCGTGGGCGAGGGCGAGGAGACGCGGGACCTGCTGGGGGAGCGCGCTGGTGTCGAAGCCGAGCGTGTGCGCTTCGCAGAAGTCCTGGCACTGCACGAGGAAGATCAGGAGGCTGCTATCCCAGGTGCCCAGCTCGGTCGCGTCAAAGGAGAGTGATCGCATCGTGTCGGGGGCGATCGCCGCGCGCATAACGAGTGGTTCAAGCCGCGGCAGCGGTCGCTCGAGCGACCAGTCGCCCCGCAGCATGACGACGAGCACATCCTTGTCCGCTCGCAGTTCGACAAGCGCAGCATCGATCGCGCTCGATTGGGGAGCGGGCATACAGGTCCTCGGTGATCACGTGGAGTGCAGGGTCACTGTAGCTTACCCCATCGGCGCGTACTCGTGGCGATTTGCGGTGATTGTTGTGCGAATCCCGTGCGTCACACACGGTCGTTAGGCCTGCGGACTCATCCTTCTCAATCCAACGATGGATTGTTTCGGCGAATGGGCCTGGTTCTCTTCGCGGGCATACTGCGCGCACCCGCGATCGCCCGAGCGTCAACCTCCACCTCGGCCGTGAGTCGCCCTGTTCGCCGCGCTCCGTGCAAGGACGCCCCACGTGAAGAAGCAGACATCGCGCCCGCATCCGCCCAAGCCCATCACCCCCCTCCCCAAGGTCCTCACCGGCATCACCGGGTTTGACGAGATCACGCACGGGGGGCTGCCGCGTGGCCGCACCACGCTGGTGCGGGGCGGTCCCGGGTGCGGCAAGACGGTCTTTGCGGTGCAGTCGCTCGTGAACGCGGCCCGGGACCGGAAGGAGCCGGGGATCCTGGTCGCCTTCGAGGAGAGCGCCACCCAGATCGTCGCCAACGCTGCGACGCTGGGATGGGACATCCCGGCGCTTGCCGCGAAGCGCCTCTTCTTCCTCGACGCGAGCCTCTCGCCGCAAATGATCCAGGCGGGCGACTTGAAGCTGACGGGGCTGCTCAACGTGCTCGAGGCGGTCATCGCCGAATCACGCGCCCGCTATATCGTCTTCGACGGTATCGATGTGCTGTTAGGGTTGCTCAACGACCCGTTCACCGAGCGCCGCGAGGTCTACCGCGTGCGCGACTGGCTGGCCCGCATGGGGCTCACGGCGATCATCACGCAGAAGGTGGGGGCCGACGACGATCGCAGTTGGCATCACTACAACTTCATGCAGTTCATGGCCGACTGCGTGGTGACGCTGGGGCACCAGGTGGTGGCCGGCTCTGGGTTCCGCAACATCCGCGTCATGAAATACCGCGGGTCGGGTTTTCAGGGAGACGAGTTCCCCATCACGATCACCGAGTCAGGGCTCCAGGTCACCAATCGCGGGCCGGTCGAACTGGAGTATGTCGTCACCGATGAACGCATCTCGACCGGGGTCTCGCGGTTGGATGCGATGCTCTGCGGCGGGTACTATCGCGGGAGCAACATCCTGATCTCGGGGGCGCCCGGTACCGCCAAGTCCACGCTAGCCGGGCTCTTTGTCGCGGCCGCGTGCGAGCGCGGCGAGCGCGCGATGTACGTCAACTTCGACGAGGGGGCGACGCAGATTGTCCGCAACCTGGCCTCGGTGGGGATCCGCCTCGCGCCGCACCGGAAGTCGGGGCTGCTCAAGATCTACTCGACCCGCACGCGCGGCCCCAACATCGAGGACCAGTTCGGGGAGCTGCGCGCCGTGATCCGTGCGCACAAGCCGCGCTGCCTGGTTGTGGATCCGCTCTCGGCGCTGTCGAGCAAGCTGGCGCACGTCGCCTCCGCCGACAGCACCCAGATGTTCCTCGACTACCTAAAGGCAGAGGGGATCACGGTCGTGAATACCTCGCTGCTGGACGGCCCTGACGTGGGGGAGGACACCGCGACAGGAATCTCCACCATTGCGGACACCTGGATCCACCTGTCGTACGTGGTGCATGAAGGGGAGCGCAACCGTGCGCTGACGATCGTGAAGTCGCGCGGTACCGGACACTCCAATCAGGTGCGCGAGCTGAGCCTGTCCGACGACGGGGTCACGCTGAAGGATGTCTTCACCGCACAGGGGCAGGTGCTGATGGGCGTGGCCCGGTGGGAACGCGAGCAGGATGAGCTGGCCGCGCAGCGGCTGGCGCAGCGCACCACGGAGATCGCGCGCGTGAGGCTGCGCGGTGCGCAGGCCGAGGCGGCGGCGCGACTGGCGGCGATCCAGACGGAGATGGAGCTTCGGCAGGCGGAGATGGCGCTGCTGGACCTCGAGATGGTCACGGCTTCCGATGATGCAGCGACCGGGCGGCTGGCGCTGCGCAAACTGCGTCATGCCGATGAGGAGCTACCGATCGTGGCGCGGAATGGTGCCAACGGGCACCGGGGCAAGGCGCGGGAGCGGGGGGGGAAGCGCTAAGCAAAACAGGCCACCTCGCACTGAGGTGGCCTGTTGTCAGGTGCGCGTCTTACGCCGTGATCGGTGCGGAGACGCCGATTTTGTCGGCAGCTGGCGTTGCGCGCCTCCGACTTCGAGGATAAGGAACAGCGGAAGCCGCTGCCCGGCCGCGGCCCCGCAGGTCCTCTACCCTCTCGTCCTCGCATGGGACAGAACCGACTCGAAGCGTTCAGCGACGGCGTCATCGCCATCATCATCACCATCATGGTGCTGGAACTGAAGGTCCCGCACGGCGCAGGACTCGATGCCCTCACGCCACTCCTCCCGGTCTTTCTGAGCTACGTCCTGAGCTTCGTGTACGTGGGGATCTACTGGAACAACCATCATCACCTGCTCCACACCGTGCGGCGCGTGACGGCGCCGATCCTCTGGGCCAACCTGCACCTGCTCTTCTGGCTGTCGCTCGTCCCCTTCGCCACCGGGTGGATGGGGGAGAACCACTTCACGTCGCTGACGGCGGCGATGTATGGCTTCGTGATGCTGATGAGCGCGATCGCCTATACCATCCTTTCGAAGGCGATCGTTGCGGCCGACGGACCCGACTCCGTGCTCCACAAGGCCGTCGGCGGCGACATCAAGGGGAAGGTCTCGCTGGGCGCCTACATCATCGCCATCGCCGTCGCGCGCTGGGTTCCGGCGCTGTCGATGGCGCTGTACGTGACGGTGGCGCTGATCTGGTTCATCCCCGATCGGCGGATCGAGCGGGCGCTCAGGTCTCAGGAATGATGTCGCGGCTGACGGCGCGCGCCGGTTGGCGTCTGGTCTCGCCGGCCGACCGGCCCGCTAGCTCCGCCACCGGTACCCCACGCCGCGAATCGTCTCCAGGGCATCGCGCGCCTCGCCCAGCTGCCGCCGCAGCGACGCCACGTGCCAATCCACGGTCCGTGTGCTCACGTCGGGCTCATACGCCCAAACGTGCTGCTGCAGGAATGCGCGCGTGACCACGCGATCGGCCCTGGCAAGGAGCGCGACGAGCAACGCGAACTCGCGCGGTCGGAGCTCCACCGGCCGCCCCCGTACCTTCACGTCTCGCGTCGAGACCCGTATCTCGACCACCCCGCTGACGAGCCGGTCCCACGCGGGCTCGTCACCGCCGACGGCACGATTCGGATTCCACCCATGCTGTTCATGGCGACCGTACCGCAACCACTCGTACAGCGCGTCGTAGACCACAAAGCCCTGCTTGAGCATCCGGTGGTCGTCGTCGAGGCAGAGGCGGGAGAGTCCCAGGGAGATGGCGAGCAGCCCTGCGGCCTGTGGCGAGAGGTCCAGGCGCGACGTGTCGGCGCCGCGCACGATGATCGCCAGCTCGCGCAGTGTCTCATCCTCGAGATGATACTCGTGGAGGAACGTGTCGAAGGAACAGCGATCGCCGCGATGGCTGAGCGTCACCCCGTCGATGTCGAAGGGCTGCGCGCCGAGTTCCTTCGCCCGTGTCAACACCTCGCGTGCAGGCGCGAAGTGAAAGGTGGGCGATTGGTCGATGAACCTGGCGATGAGCCACGGACAGGCGACGCGATCGATCTTGGGCCGCTCCCGAGTGATCCAGTGCATCTGCTCAACCTCGTTCCACGACGGTCTGCAGCGCGATCGCGAAGCGATCCACCTCCTCCAGCGAGGTATAGAGGTAGCACGAGGCGCGTGCTGCGGCCGGCGCGCCGAAGCGCTGCATGAGCGGCAGCGAGGCGAGATCCCCTGCGCGTATGGCGATCCCTTGTGCGTCCAGCGCTCGCAACAGATCGGTAGGCTTTCGTCCGATGACCGTGAAACTGAACAGGCTTACGCGTTCGTCCGCCTCGTCCCTTCCCAGGAGGCGTACCCCTGGCATGCCTCGCAGGCGCTTGAGCATGAGGCGGGTAACCCTGCGTTCGTGCTCGATGATCGCCGGGAACCCGATCCCGCGGATGAAGTCGACCGCAGCGGCCAGTCCCACCGGACCCGAGACATTCGGCGTCCCGGCGGAGTACTTCAAGGCGCCGTCGGACCACTGTTGCGACTCCAGGTCCACCTCGTGCGCCATGTTGCTTCCGCACTGATATGGCGGCATGGACTCGAGCAGCGCACGCCGTCCCCACAACACGCCAACCCCCATGGGACCGAGCATCTTGTGGCTGGAGAATGCCATGAAATCGCACCCCATCTCGGACACGTTCACCGGGAAGTGCGGGACGGACTGCGCGCCGTCCACCACCACGATGCGATGGTCCGCACGAGCACGACGACACATCTCGGCAACGGGGTTCACGAGACCGAGCACGTTGCTGACGTGACTGAAGGCGACGATCCGCGTGCGAGGGCCGAGCCGGGCGGTGAAGTCGTCCAGGTCGACCTGCCCCCGGTCGTCCACACCGAAGTAGACCAGCCGCGCGCCGGCCTCACGAGCCAGCTGGCGCCAGGGGAGCATGTTCGACGCATGCTCGGCGGCGCTGATGAGGATCTCGTCGCCCGGGCGCATGTTCGCACGTCCCCAGCAGGCCGCGACCAGATTGAGTCCTTCGGTCGTCCCGCGAGTGAAGACAATCTCGAGTGGGTCGTGCGCCCCGATGAAGGACGCCAGCGTGGCCCTTGCGCGTTCCAACGCGGCAGCGGCCCGCCGCGCGAGCGTGTGCAGCGACGCGCCCGGATTGGCGTTGTCATGGCTGTAGAAGCGCGTCACGGCATCGATCACGGCGCGCGGACGCAGTGCGGTCGCGGCGGTGTCGAGGTATATCAGCGAGTGTCCGTTCACCTCCTGCTGAAGCGCGGGGAACTCGCGTCGCCAGCGCTCGACGTCGGAAGGGGCGAGGGCCGCGTCGATGGGCGCAACCCAACCACGGCTCGCAGCGACGCCGGCCGCGGCGCACAAGAACTCCCGTCGCATCATCGCTCCTCGCTCGTCTGCGTTGCGACGTGATGTATGTGCGAAGGGCGTGCGATGGTATGCTCCGGAGCGTGATCTCACAGTCGCCTTACACACGGATTCCAACGTGCGCACCATCTCCGTGAGCAACTCCAGGGCCCTCGCCTTCGTGGTCGGCGTCGTCGCGATCGTGGCGCCGATCCTCCACTCCTCGACCGACGTCATGGAGTGGTCCCAAGGGGGCTTCAGCGATGTGCAGCTGTGGCTCAACTATGTGGCCTTTGCGCCCATGCCCTGGCTGCTGCTGGGTCTCTATGTCGTGCATGAGAACGACATGGGATGGCCCGGGTTGCTCGGCGCCTTGCTGCATGGGGTCGCCTTCACGTACTTCTCCTACACCACGCTGCTCGCGCTCGGCGAACGAGTCCCCACCTACGAGCAGCTGTGGGAGCGGTTGGGCATCGCCTACACCGTCCACGGCGGCTTCATGGTCGTCGGCGGATTGCTCTTCGCTGTTGCCGCACGACGTGCGCGCGAACTGCCGACGGCGGCGGTCGCGCTCTTTGCCGCTGGCTTGACGGTGAACCTCGTGCTCGCCATGGTCCCTGCCCCCGACATCCTGCAGACGTTAGGCACGGCGATCCGGAACGCCGGGCTCGTTGGCATGGGGTACGCCGTGCTGGCGCGGGCGCGACGGAGGAGTGCGAACGAGCCGTCGTAAGGGCGCAGGTGTCATCGTGCACCGAATGCAGGACCCCACACAGGAGAGGCGCTGATGGACAACCCGAGCCCCGCCGTTACCACCGAGTTCCTCGACGCCTTCGCCGAGGCGTGGAACCGGCACGACATCGACGCGCTCATGTCGTGCATGACCGACGACTGCGTCTTCGCCGCCTCGGCGGGGCCGGACGCGAGCGGCATGCGCCATGTAGGGCCTGCTGCGGTGCGCGCAGCGTTCGCCGAGGTGTGGGAGGTCTATGCCGATGCCCACTGGGGGAACGCGCGCCACTTCGTGCACGGCGATCGTGGCGTCTCGCAGTGGACCTTCACGGGGACCAGAGCCGACGGCAGTCGTGTGGAGGTGGACGGCTGCGATCTCTTCACCTTTGTCGACGGGCGGATCGCGGTGAAGGATTCGTATCGCAAGAACCGGCCGGCGATCGTGCTGCCTGCGCGGTGACGAGCGGCAGGCGCCTCGTCACCGTACGATCACAATCCCGCGCCAAGTGATCGGCTGACCGGAACGCGTGCTCGCGTTGGCGGTCGTTGCCGTGATGATCGTGGTGCCGGGCGACTCGGCGACCAGGCGTACGTCTGCGGTCGCATCCTGCTCCGATGCTCCCAGCAGTCGGAGCACCTGCGCCGTCCCCACTTGCCAGCGCAGTATCACACCGCGCACCGCGACATCGCCCGAGGTCAGCGGCACAAGGCTCACATGCAGCGTATCGCTGATGTTAAGGTGAACGGTGTCGCGCACGAACAGCGGAGGCGCCTTCTGTGCCAAGGCCAACTGTTCCACCTCCACCCCCGGAGCGGTGACCGACACGCTCGCGGTGTAACACCCCGCCGAGCAGACCAGCGCGAGCAGCCATCGGCGCGCGCGCCAGGCGCAGGCGCGATCGATGACACGCGTGAAATTGTGTTTCATAAGTCCTCCGCAGCGAGAAGCCGCGGCACACTGCTGACCGGCGGAGCCGCGGTCGCATGTGAACGATCACCGCGTTCTCTCACGTGGTCTGTCGGACGTTCACCCGAATCGCGGTCGGCTGGGTCCGCCGCGGCGATCGAGGCGGCGCGCCGCGGCTGACGGCGCGCCCTCGATGTGGCGCGCCGCGATCATCGGCGCGCCCTCGATTGATGCGTGTTCTCTCTGGCGTCAGCCAGCAAGCGGCGAAGACACGCCGAGCTTGAAGCCATCGGGATCGCGGAACTGGAACATGCGCACCCCCCACGGGCGATCTTCGGGCTCGTTGAGCAGGGCGCATCCGGCCGCCTTCAGTCGCGCCGCAGCGGCGTCGACGTCGGCCACGCCGGCGACGTTGATCTGCAGATAGAAGCCCTGCCCCTTGATGCGGTCCCAGCCAAGCTTGCCGTCGTCCTGGTTAAGCACGATGCGGATGTCGCCCGCCCCGACGACGGCGGCGACGACCTTCCCTTCGCGCTCAAACGTCTGGTCGACGGAAAACCCCACGTTGTCGCGGTAGAAGGCGATCGATGCGCCGACGTCTCGGCAGGTAATCGAGCAGCCCAGGTTCGTTGCATTGAGCACGGTCGAAGCGGTCATGGCAAGTAGTGAAGGAGGGGACAAAACGAGCGGGACACGAACATGGATCGAGTCCGCCCCGCCAGCTATGCGTGACGCCATCAATAATTGAGACTTTCCGGCAAGCTCGACAGCCCACAGGTTGCGCGGGACGACCCGCACCGTCCCGCCCGGCCGCTCGATTGGTGTCTTCGCGTTCATCGGTGCGCTACTCTGGTGCTGGATCCGCGCCGATCGCGAGTTTGTCGCTCCCGGCTGACGCGCACGACGTACCCACGAAGGCAGGTCATCCCATGGCAAAGGCAAAGACGCTGAGCGACGCCCAGCGCAAGGCGCTCCTTGGTGTGTTGAAGACGCGCTTCGAGAAGCACATGAAGCGCCACCCCGGTCTTACGTGGGATCAGGTGCAGGCGAGACTCGAGAAGGCGCCCGAACGGCTGTGGTCCCTCCAGCAAATGGAAGAGAGCGGGGGCGAGCCGGATGTCGTGGCACTCGGCGCCAAGTCGGGCGAGCTGCACTTTGTCGACTGTGCCGCCGAGAGCCCGAGTGAGCGGAGAAGTCTCTGCTACGACGACGCGGCATTGGCGGCGCGCAAGGAGAACAAGCCCAAAGGGAGCGCGGTGGCGACGGCGACGGCCATGGGGGTCGAGCTGCTCACCGAGGCGCAGTATCGCGAGCTGCAGACGTTAGGCGAATTCGACCGCAAGACGTCGAGCTGGGTGCAAACGCCCGCCGGCATTCGCAAGCTTGGCGGTGCGGTCTTCTGCGATCGCCGCTACGACACGGTCTTCCTGTATCACAACGGGGCCGAGTCGTACTATGCCGCGCGCGGGTTCAGGGGGGTGCTCACGGTGTGAGCGCGGGGGAGACTACGGCGCCGCCCGATGCCCGAAGCTCATGACCCGCGCCAGCTTCCACGTGCCGCCGTCGAGCTTCCACAGCATCGTGAAGACCGCGAAGCCGGCCAACTTCTCGGGGCCGTCGCCCTTGCGTTCGTAGAACCGGTGCTCGCCGTACTCGATCGCCCCGTACCCCGGCACCGGATCCACCCGCAGGCTCTCGGCGACGAGTTCGCGGCGCGACCGCCATGCATCGGGCGCCTTGCGCGCCTCGCAGCTCTTGGCGTAGTCGGCGATAAAGGCGCCCCCTGACGTGGCGACCACGCCTCCCTTGTCGTGATAGAACTCGAGGTCGTCGGTCACGAGCGTGGCGAGCCGCGCGGGATCGCACCCCTGGAAGAAAAGCGCGAAGAGGTCGGCGTCGACGGCGGTGAGCACCCGCGTGAGTTCCCCTCCTTCGGGAATCTTCGGCGTCGTGCCCTGGGCGCCTAACGGGAGAGCGCCGAGGGCGCAGGCGAGGACGAGGGCGATGAGCGAACGAGGCACGGCGTACCTGGGGAGTGGGATGCCCGACACGTACGAGGGGGGACGACGCCCGGTTTCCCCGATCGCGCTGCGCGGACAACCCTTGCGCCGTGCCAGCCAAGGCCCAAGGATTGGTGCACGGCGCGCAGGGCGCCCCCAGTCCGCGGAAAGGGTCCCCCCCCTGCCCACAACAGGAGTTCCCCCCCTCCCTACGAAACCCAGCCCCGTCGTGCGGACCCGGGCGCCACGGAGATCGTAGCATGTCACAAGACGACGCGTCCCCCGCGGGCGGCGACCAGCACGCCCTCGACCAGCTCCGCCACCAGGCCAAGCACCTCCTCAAGCAGGCCCGCGCTGGCGACACGGTGGTGATCGCCCGGCTGCGCGAGCTGCTGCCGCGACTGACGTCCCTCAACGACACGCAGGTGGCCGAGTCGTTGCAACTGGCGGACGTGCAGCATGCGATCGCGCGCAAACTCGGCCACGAACACTGGGGGGCGCTCAAGACGTACTACGAGCGGCTCGACCCCATGCATGCGCAGGCGGCGCGCTTTCTCACGGCGTTGCGCGAGGACAGCACGCGCAGTGCGAAGGCCATGCTCGACGCGACGCCGGCCATCGCGCGCTACAGTATCCATACGGCGGCAGCGGTGGGCGATGCGGCGACGGTGCAGGCGATGCTCGGCGCCGACCCATCGCTCGCGACGCAGCGCAGTCCTGGCGACAACCTCGAACCGCTGCTCTACGCGGTACAGGAAGAGCTCAAGCGCGCGCTCGGCGTGAGCGCGGAGCAGCACGTGGCCACGGTGCGCGCGCTGTTGGATGCGGGGGCAGATCCCAATGCCTCGGCGCCACTCCCCGACGTGTCGGACAGCATCCCCGCGCTCTACTTCCCCTGCGCGAGCGGCAACGTGGCCGTCGCGCGACTGTTGCTCGAGCGGGGGGCGAATCCTACCGACGGCGAGAGCCTGTATCACGCCGCGCAACACGATCACCGGGCGTGTCTCGAGCTGCTCGTCGCCTTTGGGGCCGACGTGCATCGCGGCCCGGGCAAGCATGGCAACACGCCGCTCCACTTCCTGGCCGCGCACACGCCGAACAACCACATCGCCCCCAGGGCGATGCGGGGATTGCGGTGGCTGCTCGAACACGGAGCCGATCCAAACGTCCCCAGTCATTCGGGGCGGGGCGACAACCCCCAGGCCGGCGAGACGCCGCTGCACCGGGCGGCGGCCGTCGGGCACGGCGAGGACGTGCTGCGTGCACTGGTGGAGCACGGCGCGCGGGTCGATCTCACGCGCGATGACGGCGCCTCGGCATATCAACTCGCCGTGCGTGTGGGCAATGCGGGTGGTGCGGCGTACCTCGCCTCGTTGGGAGCCGACACGACACTGACCGTCGTCGATCGCTTGTTAGGCGCGTGCGCCACCGGCGACGCCGACACGGCGCGCGCCGTCGTGAAGGCGAACCCCGGGATCCTCGAACGCCTTGGCCCCAGCGAGCGCGACGCGCTGGGGCAGGCGCTCGGGAGCGGGCAGTTCGACATGGCACGCCTCATGGTCTCCCTTGGGTGGCCGCTCACGCAGGAGGGGGAATGGGGGGGGACGCCGCTGCATTGGGCGGCATGGAACGGCTACCCCGACATGGTGCGCCTCCTGATCGACGCCGGGGCGCCAGTGAACCAGCGCGACTCGCGCTACGGCAGTTCGCCCATCGCCTGGTGCGCGCACGGCTCGACCTTTTGCGAACGCGCCAACGACGAGGACTACCCGGCCATCGTGCACCTGCTCATCGATGCGGGGGCCACGCGCCCCGAGTCGTACAACCAGTGGAACGAGTCGCCCGAAGGGATGGCGCGGCCGAGCGTGGTGGCGGCGCTCAAGGCGCGGGGGTTTGCAGTGTAGCGATGTCCTGATCTACCCCAAACGCGCGCATACATCGGTAGCCGAACCTGAGAAGAAGCCATGGACGCCACGCTGCCGATTCGTTCGCTCGACTACACCGTCATCTTCGCGCGCCAGATGCCGGCGATGCGCGCCTTCTATGAAACCGTGCTGGGATTTCCGCTGCACCGCGAGCTTGGACCGCAGTGGATCGAATACCGCGTGGGGTCTAACACCCTCGCCCTCACCGAGCGGGGGCTGATGTTCGACGACCCGTCGCCTGCGGTCGGGGTGCTGTCGTTGCAGCTGGCGTTCCGCGTGGCCCCGGATGAGGTCGCGCGGTGCGCCCGCACGCTGCAGGAACGCGGGGTCACGATCCTCTCCGGCCCCACCGACCAGCCGTGGGGGCATCGCACGCTCTTCTTCCGCGATCCTGACGGGAACGTGCTGGAGATCTACGCCGAACTGTAATACCGCTCGGTGGTGCTCCCAGGTGGTGCCGCGCGCGAGAACGGCGCTCGGCAGGGGCGGCCGACGGCGATGACGACTAGGTTGCGCACGGTCTGTCGGTCATCGCTACAGGTCGTGGCGTGCGTCGCCACGACGTTCGGCCGTCCCTCGCATCCGTCGCATGAATCCCGTCCAAACGATCCTCGCGCGCCGGTCCGCCGGTCGCGTGTCGTGCGCGCTCGTGTCGCACGCGAAGGCCGCTGGTCCCGCTGCACCCACAGCACCCGCTGACCTGGCCGACCTCGCCGTCCAGAGCGTCGCCCTGCGCCCACTCGGCGACGCCTGGCAGGAGATCAGCGAGAACGACGCCGAGCTGATCGCCACCGGGGTGCTGCATCGCGACCTGGCCCACGGCGCCGAGATCATGCCGTTGGCCGAGGCGACGGATCTCGCGAGCAGCCTGCTGGCGCTCGTCCCGCAGCCGATGCACTGCTTCACCAACGGCGACTGGGCCGAGGCGTTCGGCGATGACCTCGAGTCGCCCGAGTTGCTCGAGTCGGTCGGCTTCGATCCCATCTCCGATGCCGCGCTGGACGCGGGGATCGTCTGTGTGGGCGATGGGGTGACGGTGCTGCTGTGGGTGGAGGACGAGGATTGACGCGTGCGCGCCTCACGTTCCTGCTGGCGGCCGTTCCCGCCATCGTCGGGAGCGTGCTGCTGATGCAGTCGGCTGAGGTGTCCCACTCTTCGATCACGCTGCAGCTGGCGGTGTTTGGCGTGGGTGCCTTGTTGGTGATGCTGGCGCCGAGGCGCGGTGCGCCTGCGCTAGCTGGCTCACTCCCCTGCTGGATCAGTGCGCTGCTGGTCGCGTTGCTCTTCCTGCCGCTCGCGATCGACGTGGGAGACGGTCCACACCGGTGGATACGCCTCGGTGGGGTGCGCGTCTACCTGTCGTCGGTGATCGTCCCGGTGTTGCTGCTGTTGCTCAGCAAGGTTTCCGCTCAGTCACGCTCCGGCGATGCGTGCCTGACGATCGCGGCGGTCGGTACCAGCGTCGCCTTGCTGCTGCACCCCGACGCCGCGCAGCTCGGCGCGTTCGCCGTGGCGATGCTTGCGCTTGTGACAGGCTCGCGCCTTTCGCGCATCGCCCGCATGCCGGTGCTGGTCGTCATCGCGGCCTGCGCGATCGTTGTCTGGCAGCGTCCCGACCCCTTGGCGCCGGTGGCGCATGTCGAAGGAGTCTTCGCCTTGGCCGCGCGCCTCGGTCCGATCGCACTCGTTGCCGCCGTGTGTGCGGCAGTGCTGCCGGCAATGACGCTGCTCTGGTATGCGCGAAGGGAGCAGTCGACGGGACTATTGGCGGTGGCGCTGTACTACCTCGCCATGCTCGCGCACGCGCCGCTGCAGATCACCCCGGTCGCCCTGCTTGGATTCGGCGCCGGGCCGATACTCGGGTACTGCATCGTGGCACTCATCGCCGCGCGCGAGATGGAATCGACGTCAGCGAGACCGGCCCGTTAGGCGGGCGCCCGCTCCCGAAGCCACCAGCTCGCCCCCATCATCGCCAGTTGCACCGCGGCGGCAAAGCCGTACGCCACCCGCAACCCGGCCAGCCCGCCGCCAGCACGATCGGCCAGCGCGCTCAGCGTCGCCACCACCATCAGGTTGCCGATGGCGATCCCGATGTTGACGAGCGCCGAGGCCGAGCTGCGCTGGCGCGCGTCGACTTCGTCGAGGACGATCGTTCGCAGCGTCCCGCCCACCACCACGCCGACCCCGGCGCCGATGAGGATGGTCGCCAGCATGAAGAGCCACAGCTGCGACGTGAGCGCCGCCACGAGCCCGGATCCGGCGGCGAGCAGGGCGAAGCCGATGCGCATCACCAGGCGCCCGCCAAGCTGGTGCTGCACGCGCCCGAAGCCCGCCGAGGCAACGGAAGAGGCGAGGACGAGCGGGAGGAGGAGGAGCCCGGCCTTCTTGCTCGGCGTGCCTAACGCGGCCACCGCGACCGACGAGATGAAGATGACGCTCCCCATCCCGAAACCGGCGCCGACGCACAGCACCCAGGTGGTGCGCAACTGCCGCGTGCTGAAGAGCGAAAGCGGGACGATGGGGACGGCGGCGTGCCGCTCGGTGGCGATGAGGGCGGGGACTCCGATCACGGCGAGCGCGAGGAGCGCCGGCCAGAGTGTCATGCCCACGGCCATGTCGACCGCGCGATTGATCCCCAGCGTGAGGGCGGCCAGCGTGGCGGCGAGGATGGTGATCCCGGTGTAGTCGAACGGCGGCTGCGTTTCGAAGGCGCGCGCGGTGGGGAGCGCGCGCGCCCCCATCACGAAGACCACGACGGCAATGGGGAGGTTGAGCAGGAAGATCCACGGCCAGCTCGCCACCACGAGCAGAATCGAGGCGATGACGGGGCCAAAGAGGAAGGCCATGCCAAACGTCGCACCGATGAGCCCCAGCACGCGCCCGCGCTGCTCGCTGGGGAAGAGGTCACCCACGACCGCGCTGGCCGTTGGCGTGATCCCGCCGGCACTCAGCCCCTGGATGGCACGCCCCACCAGGAGGATGCCGAAGCTTGGCGCCTTGGCGATGATGAGCGAACCTAACGCGAAGCCGGCGACGTCGAGCAGGTAGATGGCGCGGCGCCCGAAGCGGTCGCTCAGCGCCGCCATCAGCGCCGTGGAGGTGAGGGAGCCCAGGCTGAAGATGATCGTGACGAGCCCGATTTGCCGGTTGTCGACCCCAAAGGCGGCGCGCAGCGCGGGGACAGCCGGGGCAACGACGGCGGCATCGAGCGCCGCCATGAAGACGCCGACGAAGAGGACCGTGAGGATCCGCTTGCGGGTGACGTCGTCGAGTGCGGGGAGGGGCGGGGCGGCGTCGGGGAGGGCGTCCGGGGCGAGCGTGGTCATGCGGGAAACGTAGCGGGACCGGCCCTGTTAGGAACTCGGGCGCGGCTCCCGACGCGTGTGCGGCGGAATGCTGACACCCCGGGCAGGGTGGCGAGGGATCGCCCGCCGCCCCATTCTATTCGAAACATCGATCGACCGTCCCGCGCCCGCTCCCTAATCACGCGAAGCGCGATTCGTCGGTCGCCGAGCGTCTATCCTGTCCGCGACCGCGCAACAGACGAGAGACCGGTGCCCCCCTCCCAGTCGCACACCCTCGCCTTCGACGCCGCCCTCGCCGCTCACCGCGGCGCCCTCGACGCATTCATCGACGACGCGGCGCGCGTCGATCCGTCGGACTGGAACGCATCGAGCCACCCCGAGAAGTGGACCCCCGCCCAGGTGGTGGAGCACATTCGTCTCTCTTACGTCATGGTGCGCGACGAGCTGGAGGGACATGGAGGGTTTCGCGTGCGCACGAGTTGGTGGAAGCAGCAGCTCATGCAGTGGACCTACCTGCGTCGCATCCTGCGCACCGGGCGGATGCCGGCAGGGGTGCCGGCGGTGCGTGAGATCCGGCCGGCGGACGGGCCATACGTGAAAGCCGATCTGCTGGATGCGCTGCGCGCCGAAGGAGAGCGCTTTCTCCACCTCGTGGCGGCGTTAGGCGCCGGGAGTCGCGTCACCGTCTCGCATCCCTTCCTCGGCAAGTTGCACCTGCTGGAAGGGGTCAACTTGAGCACGCATCACCTGCGGCATCATCACCGGCAGTTGCACGAAGCCGCCGGCGCGTGACGGCTACGCCAACCCCAGCTTCGCCCGGACCGCCTTGGTGAGCGACACGGCGTGCTGGTCGTAGTCGCCCCACGGATCGGGCTGGGCGAGCCGACGCGACATGTCCTTGAGCGTGAATGCGCCGGACGACGTGATGGACTCCAGTTCGCTCCAGCTCACCGGAGTGGCGATGGTGGCGGTGCCGCGGGCGCGGGTGGAGTACGGGGCGATGGCCGTGGCGCCGCGCTGGTTGCGCAGGTAGTCGATGAAGATGCGTCCCTTGCGCCTGGCCTTGCTCATCACGGCAACAAAGCGTGTGGGGTCCAGGCCGGCGATGACCCCGGCGAGATCGGCGGCAAAGTCCTTCACCTCGTCCCACGCGTGCCGCCGCTTGAGCTTGAGCACGATGTGAATCCCCTTGCCGCCGGAGAGCATCGCGAACGATGGGAGGTCGGCACTGTCGAGCAGCGCCTTGATGTCGAAGGCGGCGCGCTTGACCTGCGAGAAGTCGAGCGCCTCATCGGGGTCGAGATCGAAGACCATGCGGTCGGGGCGCTCGAGCTGGGCGATGTGCGAACCCCACAGGTGGATTTCCACCGCTGACATCTGCGCGCACGCCACCAGCGCGTCGACATCAGGGATTGTGAGGTAGTCGGCGACGTCGCCATCGCTCTCGGTGATGGGGACCGTCTCGAGCTCCTCGGGGGCTCCCTCGATGGCGTGCTTCTGGAAGAAGGTCTGCCCAGACACCCCGTCAGGTGCACGCACGAGGCTCACCGGGCGCCCGAAGACGTGTGCTCCCATGCGCTCAGCCACCGACGCGTAGTACGCCGCCAGCTCCCTCTTGGTAACGCCCGCGTCGGGGAAGAGCACGCGTTCGGGGTGGGTCAATCGGACGCCAGCGTTAGGCGCGGCGGCTGCCGTTCGGTTCAGTCCCTGCTTCACCACTTCGCCCTCCACGTCGCTGGCGCGCGTATCGCCCCGGAGGCCGAGAAAGACCCCGTGGCGCACGGCGCCGTCCCTGGTGAACTCCGTGAACTTCACCTGCGCCACCAGCCTGGGATCGACCCAGCGAGCGCCGCGCGCCGCCTCGCGCGGGACGGCGAGCGGCGGCGTCTTTCGCGTGAGCGTCGACAACTTCCCTTCCAGCGAGGCCAATGTCGACGCGTCGAAGCCCGTCCCGACATTGCCGCGGTAGGTGAGCGTCCCCTTCACGTGATCGGCGAGCATGAGCGACGCAAAGGGGCGCCCGCGCGTCGACGGGAGCGAGCCCACGATGACGAACTCCTGCTCGTTGACGAGCTTGATCTTGCGCCATGCGTCGGTGCGTCCGCTGGTGTACGGGGCGTCGAGTTTCTTCGAGATCGCCCCTTCGAGCCCCTGTTTGCCGAATGCCGTCAGCACGCGGGCACCATTTCCCTCGAAACATGGCGAGCGCGCGATTGGCGCGGAGGCTCGCGACAGCACCTTGTCCAATCGCTGTTTGCGATCCGACAGCGGGAGGCGCCGCAAGTCGTCATCGCCGGCGGCCAGGAGGTCGAAGACGAAATAGGTGACACCATCCGCCTCCCCGCCTTCCAGCGACTGCTGCAGCGACGCGAAGTCAGTGCGCCCGTCGGAATGAGCGACGGCGACTTCTCCGTCGAGCAGCACGTCGTTGAGATGAAGCGTGGACAACGCACGAGCGATGGTCGGGAACTTCGCCGTCCAGTCGAGCCCATTGCGGGTGTACAGTCTCACCGCGTCGCCGGACACCGCCCCCTGCAGCCGATAGCCGTCGTACTTGATCTCGTGCAGCCACCCGTTCCCCGTGGGGGGCGCGTCGACGCGGGTGCAGAGTGCTGGAGCGACGAAGCCCCAGCGTGGCGCGGGCGCCCGCTGGGGCCTCGGCCGCGCGCGCTCGTTAGGCGGACTTGCGGGCACGCGTCGTCTTCCTGGCCGGTGCCCGCCGGCGCGACGTCTTGCCAGCAGCGCTCGGGCGTGCACGTCCTTCGAGACTCGCCTTGAGCGCCTCCACCAGATCGAGCACCTTGCCATCGCCACCCTGCGGCGCGCTGGCCTCGGTAATGTCCTCGCCCTCGACCTTGCGCTTGATGGCCTCCAGCACGCGCTCACGCACGGTGTCCTTGTACTTGCCAGGATCGAAGGAGTCGGCCGCCCCCTGCTCGATGAGCTTCTTGGCCAACGTCAGCTCGGCGGCCTTGACCTCGCCGTCGGCAACCTTGATCTCGTCAGACGGGCGCAGCTCGTCGGCGTAGTGCAACTGCTCCATGACGAGAATCCCGTCCTTGGGGCGCAACAGGACGAGATACTGCTGCCCGCGCGCCGCGTACTGGCCGAGTGCCGCGCGCCCGGTCTGTTCGAGCGCCTTGGCCAACAGGCGGTAGGGACGATCGCCCCCCTTGCCTGGGCCCAGGAAGTAGACCTTGTCGAGATACTCTCGGTCGACTTCCTCGAGCAGCACAAACTCGCTGATGTCGATGCTCCCCGTGGCCTTCTCGTCGAGCGCCTTGAGCTCTTCGGGGGAGAAGATGACGTACTCGTCCTTCCTGACCTCGTACCCCTTCACGATCTGGTCACGCGAGACGACCTCGTCGGTGGTGGGGTCGACGTATTGCTGCTTGACGCGCTGTCCGCTCGCCTTCGAAATCATGTGAAAGTGGACGTCGTCGCGCGTCTCGGCACTGGAGTACAGTTCAACGGGTACCGACACGAGCCCGAAGGAAATGGTAGCACTGGCCATCGATCGCGGCATACGCCCGTTCCTGGTGATGTGAGGTGCGAACGCGGGGTGTGCGCGGCGCTCATCGCTCAAACTGGAGCGGTCTGGCGACCGGTGCCATCGCCCGGTGGGAGAGCCCGGTCGTGCTCCTCGAGAGGTATGTGCACTGCATCCAACGCGTGTCGCCAATGGCTGCGATGCGCGCCTGACGGCAACGCTAGAGCAGCGGGTTCTATGACCGGAGCAGCGCGGGGAGTGCGGCAGGGTCGACGGGCTTCACCACATGGTGATCAAAGCCTGCTGAGGCCGACTTGCGGCGGTCGTCGAGTTGGCCCCATCCCGTGAGCGCGATGAGGATCGTGTGGCGCGACCACGGGCGGGCGCGAATCCGCTCGCAGGTCTCATACCCATTCAGTTGCGGCATCCCGATATCGAGGAAGATGACATCGGGGCATGTCGACTCGGCCGCCTCCAGCGCTTCCAGGCCGTCGTTGGCCAGCTGCACATCATGCCCCTCGAGGCGGAGCAGCGCTGCGAGGCTGTTGGCTGCGTCGAGGTTGTCATCGGCCACGAGAATCCGCTTGTGTGACGGCGCAGGGCTTGAGGGGAGCGCGTCGTCGCGTGCGGCGATGACGCGGGCGTCCTCCAACGGCAGTCGCACCGTGAACTCGCTTCCATGGCCGACTCCCTCGCTCAGTGCGTCTACCGATCCGCCGTGCAGCTCAACCAGGCGCTTCACCAGCGTCAGCCCGATGCCGAGCCCGCCCTGCGAGCGTTCGAGCGTGTGATCGACCTGCATGAAGAGGTCGAAGACGTGGGAGAGTTTTTCCGGCGCGATGCCGACCCCTTGGTCGCGGACCCGCACGACGACGGTCGCGCCATCGCGGAGCGCCGAGAGTTGGATGGTGCGCGCGCGGTCGCTGTACTTCGCCGCGTTGTTGAGGAGATTGGAGAAGACCTGCGAAAGGCGCGTGACATCCCCATCGACGACGATCGGCGTCTCGGGAAGCGACAGCGTCACGGTGTGCGCTGCACCATCGATGTAGGGGCGACTGGTTTCGATGGCCCGCTGCAGAATGTCCTCGATGCTGGCGCGCTCGCGGCGCAGTTCGAGCTTGCCGCTGGTGATGCGACTGACGTCGAGCAGGTCATCGACGAGACGCACCAGTTGCGAGAGCTGGCGCTCGAGGATCTCGCGCGCCTTGACGATCGCCACCGGCGCGTCCGGCTGCAGGCGACGCATGAGCTCGACCGAGTTGCGCATCGGGGCGAGCGGATTTCGCAGCTCGTGCGCCAGCGTGGCGAGGAATTCGTCCTTCTGTCGGTGGGCGAGCGACAGGTCTGTGGCCAACGTCCGCAAGTTGTTTTCCATGATCCGGCGCTCTTCGAGATCAATAGCCGACCCGATCCATCCCAGAAGCGTTCCGTGCTGATCGAAGCGTGGCGACGCGGAGTGCAGGGTGTAGCGCCACGAGGCGTCTGCCTGGCGAAGACGCAGCTCGAGTCGAATGGGTGCCGGGCGCATCGCGTCGGACCGTCGTCCCGGTGTGGCCAGCGCCGACGAGAGCGCCGGGTGATCGTCGGGATGGATGCGTTCCAGCCACTTCGCGCCGAGATCGTTGGATGCGGAGCCGCCGGTCGCCTCGCACCATTGGCGATTGAGGTACGTGCAGCGGCCGTTCTCGTCGGTGATCCAGATGATCATGGGGGCATCATCGGCCATGGACCGGAAGCGCCGCTCGCTCTCGCGCAGCGCCTCGTCGGCACGACGGCGTTCGGTCCCGTCCCGTGCGTCGCCCACGATGCGCATCGGAACGTCGCGGTCGTCGTGCGCTGGTGGTCCGAGCGCGACCGGGAAGCGTATGTGGTCCCGGGGCATCGGGCGGTCGGCGAAACGGCGATCGCGCACCTCTCCAAAGGCGTGGCGCAACGCCGGCCCAGCAACCGTTCGTTCGATCGCGGAGACGCGAGCGCCGAGCTGCCACTGCACGTCACCGACCAGGCGAGTCCTCGTCCCCCGTCGTCGCCAGTAATCGTTTCGCGTGAGCGAACCCGCCCAGGCCACGCCGTACCCGCCAATGACTCGCAGCCAGCCGGCCATCGCGTTGAGTGTTTCCTCGACGTAGCGCGCGCTGGTGGCGACGCGTGGCGGAATGGTGGCACTCTGCGGTTGCTGCGGGGGCATGGTGCACGCTACCCGACGCCGGTGGCACAATCCATCCGTCGTTGGGACTAGGCCCGTCCGGCTCGATCTCTCGGACCCAGGGTGACGGAATGCCTACACTCCGCTACGGGGACAGCGTGAAGTGCCCGCTGGCGCACGTCGCGCCGTTGATGTTGACGTCCACGGCGTGCTTGCCCGGGTAGTACCGTCGCGTGGTGACCACCTTCATCGAGTGCCGCTTCGTCAGTTGCAATTCACCGCCGGCGGGGAGCGTCACGCGCCACCCCTTGAACACCTTGGGTGAAGTGCGTCCGTCGCTCTTCTGGTGATGCACGGCGTAGTCGATCACGAGTTGTTGCGCCGAGCGGGCGGTCGATCGCACCGTGAGTGTCATCGTGAACGACTCGCCCACGGCGATGCGGCGCGGAGTGATGGTGAGCGACGCGGTCCCCTTGAACGCGCGCCCGAGCCCCCATGCCGACAGGACGCGGCGGTCACCGCGCTTGATGAGGGTGCGACTGGCGTGACGAAGGAGCGCACGCCGCTCGTCGCTCGCCCCCTCGAGGTGCTCCTCCAGCCACTCGGCGACGACGGCCGGATGATCCTTGGCGATGTCGTTGAGATGGTTGGCCACGCTTCGGCGCACGTATTCGCTGGGATCGTCCTGCAGCGCGCGCAGGAGCGGGAGCGTGGGCGATGGATCGGCGATGAGCGACTTGAGCTGCAACCCCCACGGGAGTCGCGGGCGACTCCCTTCGCTCACCAGGCGGCGCACGTGCGCGCTAGGGTCGGTCGTCCAGCGCTTCAACGTCGCGAACGACAACTCGGGGTGGGCGACGATGATGGGGCGAATCGCGAACTCCGCGGTGAAGCGCTGCGTGATGGCGTGCAGTGCCTGCAGCGCGCGCGCCGGCGAGTCGACGCCGCGCCGCGCCACGAACTCCCCAGCCGACCAGAGGATCCATCCCTTGAGGCCGTCGTCGGCGAGTTGGAGCCCGGCCATGTTGTCGCCGTCCTCGGCTGGGGCGAGTGCCGCCTCGATGATGTCGGCGGCGGCGCCGAAGTCGTTAGGCATGGTGGCCTCGAGGGCATCGGCCACCTGCATGGCGCGGGCCTTGAGCTCCAGTTTCTCGAGGCCGTGCACGGCGAGCGCGGTAAAGCGCGTGGTGTCGAACGCGGGCCAGGCGCGCGCGAGGTGCTGCGCGGCGGCGTGCACCAGCGCGGGCTTGACGAGGTTCTTGAACGGTTCGGCCAGGGGAGGGCTCCGAGGGCGAGGGGGATGGGAGAAGTCTCGCGACGCGCGCGGTGGTGTGGAAGCGCGTCGGTCGGTGCGTCGCCGAGTCAGTTGGAGGAGCTGACGGTCGGGTAGCGGACGATGGTGGCGAGTCTCCACATTGCGGCCTCGTTCGGACGTCGGGATGCAGGAGGGAGACTTGGGGATGAAGATCTGGCGATCGGTAGTGGCGCTGCTGTTGGGCGTGGCCCCGGCGGCGCATGCGCAGGGGCGCGATGCCATGTGTCCGCGTCAGGCACCGCGCCCGCTGCCACAGGCGGCTGATTGCAGCGAGACGTGCACCGGCGAGGATCGCTGGCTCGTGAAGACGCTCATGGATCGCGACGCACACCGGGTGGACTTCGTCCCGCGTCGTTCGACCATCGCTGCACTCGGTCAGCTCCGCCCTCCGCAGCGTCGGGCGGCCGATGCCAGGAACAGCGTGCACGAGCGGCGTGTCTACTGCATCGAGGCGTGGATCGTCGAGGTCCGGCCACAGAACGACGGAGACCTGCACGTCCTGCTGCGCGACCCGGACGATCGGAGCGAGATGATCGCCGAGGTGCCGGACAGCAAGTGCCAGAACGTGTGCCGGTCGCCGTGGGTGGATGTCTTCTCCACCGCCCGAAGGCAGCTTGAGGATCGGCTGCGCACGTGGAACACCGATACGCTTCGCGTCGTGGTCACCGGCGTCGGCTTCTTCGACCGGAACCACGGGCAACTGGGCGCGGCTCGCAACTTGTTCGAACTGCATCCGGTGCTGTCGGTGCGATTCCCTTCGGCCACGTCTCGGGCGCGTTGATCGTCCGGTAAGGGGAGCCCCTCGCCGAGCGTCATCTCGGGCGTAGCTTCATCCGGGCGGCGCGTTGCGCCGCGCCTGTCTGCTCATGTGCCCCTCTTCCCCGAACCTCGCATGCGTTTCGGCCCTCGCCCTGCCTTCGCTGCGCGCCTGCGCACGCTCACGCGCGCCTCGCTTCTTCTGGCCGTTGCAACCGGCGGCGCGGCAGCGCAGGGAGCCACTACCGCGAGTCCGCCACGCATCCTCGTCTTCTCCAAGACCGCGGGGTATCGCCATTCGTCGATCGAGACGGGCGCCGCCGCGATCAAGACACTCGGGGCCAGCAACGGATTCGCCGTCGACGCCACCGAGGACGCGACCGCCTTTTCCGATCGCAACCTCAAGCGCTATCGCGCCGTCGTCTTCCTCAGCACCACGGGAGACGTGCTCAACCCGACGCAGGAGCATGCCTTCGAGCGCTACATCCAGGCGGGGGGCGGCTACGTGGGCATCCACAGCGCCACCGACACCGAATACCAGTGGCCGTGGTACGGCAAGCTTGCCGGGGCCTACTTCAATGGACATCCCGGCAACCCTAACGTGCGCAAGGGGACGTTCCGCGTGCTCGACGGCGGGCACATCTCCACCCAGGGACTCCCCGCGCGTTGGGAGCGTGAGGACGAGTTCTATTCGTTCAAGTCGATCAATCCCTCGCTGCACGTCCTGGTCGACATCGACGAGACGAGCTACGAGGGAGGGACGAACGGCGCCAATCACCCGATGAGCTGGTACCACGACTTTGACGGCGGGCGCGCGTGGTACACCAACATGGGACACACCGAGGGGACGTTCGCCGAGCCGCTCTTCCTCACGCACCTGTTAGGCGGGATTCGTTATGCGATGGGGACGGGAGCGATGGACTATCGCCGAGCGCGTCCCGAGGAGAACCGCTTCACCAAGGTCGTGCTGGGCGAGAAGCTCAACGAGCCGACCGAGCTGGCGGTGCTGCCTGACGAGCGTGTCCTGTTCATCGAACGCAAGGGGGCCATCCAGCTCTACTCGCCCGCGACCGGGAAGATCAAGCAGGTCGGCTTCATCCCGGTAAACCTGACGTATCTCGACGGCGGTCAGGCAGAGGATGGACTGCTCGGGTTGGCGATCGATCCGGGGTTCACCGCCAACGGTTGGATCTACCTATTCTACTCGAAGGCGGGGCCCGAGCCCAAGAACATCCTGGCGCGCTACACGATGCGTGGCGACTCGGTCGACACCTCGACGCCGATCGTGATGCTCGAGGTGGAGGTGCAACGCGAGCAGTGCTGCCACACCGGTGGGTCGATCACCTTCGACGCCAAGGGGAATCTCTTCCTTTCAACCGGGGACAACTCCAACCCGTTCATGAACGGCTACGCTCCCATCGACGAGCGCGCCGGTCGCATGCCGTGGGACGCGCAGAAGTCGTCGGCCAACACCAACGACCTGCGCGGCAAGATCCTCCGTATCCATCCCGAGCCTGACGGGAGCTACACCATTCCCGAGGGAAACCTCTTTCCCCCCGGCACGCCACAGACGCGCCCCGAGATCTACACCATGGGGCACCGCAATCCGTATCGCATCGCGGTCGACCAGCACACCGGCGTGCTGTACTGGGGCGATGTCGGCCCCGACGCGTCGGTCGACTCGGTGGATCGGGGCCCGGCCGGCTACGACGAGATCGGGCGCGCCACCAAGGCGGGGAACTACGGCTGGCCGCACTTCGTGGGCGACAACAAGGCCTATCGCGACATCGACTACGCCACGATGCGCATCGGCCCGCCGTTCGATCCCGCGCATCCGCGCAACGACTCGCCGAACAACACCGGGCTCACCGACCTCCCGCCGGCGCAGAAGGCCTTCATCTGGTATCCGTACGGCGCCTCGGCCGACTTCCCGCTGGTTGGTTCCGGGGGGCGCACGGCGATGGCGGGGCCGGTGTTCTACGCACAGGACTTCGCCAGCGCGGCGCGCCCCTTTCCGGCCTGGTACGAGGGGAAGCTCTTCATCTACGACTGGATGCGTGGATGGATCATGGCGGTCACGATGGACTCGTCAGGCAGCTTTGCGTCGATGGAGCGCTTTCTCCCGAGCTCGAAGTTCGCCAATCCGGTGGACATGGCGTTCGGCCCCAACGGCGACCTGTACGTGATGGAATACGGGACGACGTGGTTCAAGGGGAATGACGATGCGCGCCTGATCCGCATCGAATTCAATCCCGGGAACCGCGCCCCGGTGGCGGTTGCGCGCGCCGACAAGACGATCGGCGCGACGCCGATGCGGGTGGCGCTCGACGGCTCGGCGACCACCGATGCCGACGACGACGTGCTCACCTACACGTGGACCATCGCCGGTGCCGGCGGACGGGTGGTGCGCCGCCTAACGGGGGAGCGCCCCGTGCTCACCCTCGCCGCACCCGGGACCTACTCGGCCACCCTGACCGTCAGCGATTCCCAGGGAGCAAAGTCGACCTCGCAGCTCTATCTCACTGCCGGGAACGAGCCGCCCGCGGTGGCCATCGAGGTGTCCGGTGGGAACCGGACCTTCTACTGGCCGCACACTCCGGTGAATTACGCGGTGCGCGTGACCGATCGCGAGGACGGCTCGCTGGCCAGGGGGAGCATCTCTGCCAGGCGCGTGCGCGTCACCGCCCAGTACCTGGCGGAGGCGCCGGCCATGGGTGGCGGTGCCACCGCCGTGCCTAACGCCGACGGCAAGGCGCTCATCGAAGGGAGCGACTGCCTGGGGTGCCACAAGGTGGACCAGGTGTCGATCGGTCCGGCGTACACGGCGGTGGCGGCCAAGTACGCCGCGGATTCGACGGCGGCGGCGCGACTCGCCGCCAAGATCCGCGCTGGCGGGACCGGCGTGTGGGGGAAGGTGATGATGCCGGCGCACGCACAGCTGTCGGAGCGCGACGCGCGATTGATGGTGCGCTACATCCTCGGGCTGGCGCAGCGTGAAGCGACGGCGGCGGTCCCGCTCCCCGCGCGCGGACGCTACCTCCCGCCCGATTCGGCGAGTGCGACGTCGGGGGCCATCGTCCTGCGTGCCGCCTACACCGACAATGGCGCCAACGGGCGGCTTGGTGTGACCTCGGAGACGTCGTTGCAGCTGCGCGCACCCACGCTGATGCTGGCCGAGGGTGAGTTGTCCGAAGGTGCAGCGGTGAGAGATGTCGCCGAGATTGCTGGCGATGTGGTGGCAGTCACGCGGTCGGGGGCGCACGTGAGGCTCAAGGGAATCGACCTCACGGAGGTCGGCGCGATGGTGATCAGCGGTGTGGCGCTCGCGCCGGAGAATGCCGCTGGCGGAACGATCGAAGTCCGGCTCGACTCACTCACGGGGCCACTGTTCGGAACGACGGAGCCGTTGCACCCGAAAGGCGACAAGCGGCTCGACCCGTTGCGCCTGCCGATACCGCCAACGTCAGGCCTGCGCGACGTGTACCTCGTTTTCCGGAATGCGCAGGCGGCGAACGGATCGTTGCTGTTCCATCTCGCGACGGTACACCTCGAGCGCTGACCACGAAGCCACCGACGATCGCGCGCGGCTCATCGCGTGGTGGGAACCGTGCGCGTCACCTCCGACACCTCGCCGGCCATGAAGTAGCCTAACGCGCGCCGCGCCGGGCGCGTGCGGTTGGCGACGTTCCCACGAACGCTGGCGGTGGCCACGGCAAACGGGGAGCCGTCGTTCACCACCTGGTCGGTGAGCGCGACGTAGTAGCGATAGCCCGCGTCCGACAGGGCAATCTGGCGAACCGTCACCACCTGTCCCGGCGCGACCGGGATGCCACCGTAGGGCTGGAACTCGCGCACCTGCTTCCCTTCGACCAGGTCGTCGTTGGCGATGACCCGTGCCTTGAAGGCGCTATCGGCCGCGATGAGGCGCACGCCGTCGACATACTGGTCCCACATGTAGTAGTTACGCTGTCCCCCCGGATCGCGCGTGTCGATGGTCGCGCGCAGCCCCTCGCGCGGGCCGATGACGCTGTTGCGCTCCCTGAAGTAGAGCGAGTCGATGGGGGCCACCGATTCGAGGCGATCGCTCCCTTCGTACCGCTCACCCTCCCAGTCGATGTGCAACGTGTAACGTCGCCCGACCTGTGCCGCGAACGGTGCCGAGAGGTATACGCCGGGCTCGTTGGGCGAGGGCGCATAGCTGAGCGTGTTGCCGGCATCGTCGGTGACGCGCACGACAGCGCCGATGGCGGGCGGCGGGGCGGCATTGCTGAAGTAAGCGTCGGTCGTCGTCAGGCGCACGCGCTGCGGGACGGCCGCTGCGCCCAGGACACGTTCGAGACGGCCCTCGACGACGAGAAAGCGATCGCCCTGCGCGAGGTCGACGTCGACGACGCGTTCGCAGGCCGAGAGCACGAGGGGGAGGAGGACGAGCGCCGTCAGGCGCAACCGCTGGATCTGGCGCATGATGGGCTCCGGGCTAGAAGTGGCGGGTGTACGAGATGCTCGGCACGATGCCGAAGACCGAGAGCTGCACCGCTTCGGACGTCAGCGGGTTCTTCTCCGACTGCCGGAAGGCGATGGACTGCGCGTTGAAGCGGTTGTAGGCGTTGAAGACCCCCAGTTGCAGCTCCCCGCGCTTGGTCTTGCGGGTGAAGGCAAGGTCGAGACGATGGTACGCGGGGAGTCGCGCGGCATTGCGCGGGCCGTACTCGGCGAGGATCAGTCCGTCGACCACGTAGCGCGACTCCGGATAGGTGGCGGGGAGCCCGGTGGCAAAGGTGAACGTGGCTCCCGCGTTCCACCGGCGACTGAGCGGACGCATGGCGACCACCGACAGGTCGTGCGTCTTGTCGTATGGCGCCGCGTACCACTTGCCGTTGTTGATCCCGGGGGCGCTGGTGCTCGAGGCAGCGACTGCCTGTGAGCCGAAGCGCTGCTCGGCGCGGCTGAGGGTGTAGCTCACCCACCCCGTGGTGCGCCCCACCTGTCGACGGGCGAAGAGCTCGAGCCCGTAGGCGCGCCCCTCGCCCTGCAGGATGAGCGTTTCCAGCTTCTCGTTGAGGATCACGTCGGCGCCGTCGACGAAGTCCACCACGTCGTGCGAGCGCTTCACGAAGGCCTCGGCCGAGAGGTCCCAGGCCTGACCCGGGGTGATACGTTGGAAGCCTAACGCGACCTGGTCGGCGCGTTGCGGGCGCAGGTACGGCCCTGACGGTTCCCAGACGTCGAGCGGCGTGGGCGAGTTGGTCTTGGAGGCGAGGTGGAGGTACTGCACGGTGCGCGCGTAGCTCGCCTTGAGGCTCGTCCCCTGCGAGAGCGAATAGCGAAGCGAGGCGCGCGGTTCGACGGCGCCGTAGGTCGTCACCCGGTCGCCCGATCCGTAGCGCGTGCTGTCGACGACGACGCCCGGTTCGTAGCGCCCGAGCAGCGAGTCGTAGACCACCGGGGCATTGTTGGCGTACTGGAAGATCGTCGCGGTCCCGGTGCGCACGAAGCCAGAGAAGCGGGCGCCGTATCGCAGCGCAAAGCGTTCGCCGAATTCCCGTTCCTCACCCAGGTACAACGCGCCCGACATGGCGCTGCGCTCCGGGACCTGCTTGCGGGCGATGTTGGAGCTGCCGCGCGGCGAGACCTCGCCGGGGTTGAAGCCGTGCAGCGTCCCCTGCATCCCGAACTCGACGCGGTGCCCGGGCGCCAGGTGCAACGACTCGTCGACCTTGAGGTCGAGACTCTTCACACGGGCGATCCACTGGGCGGAGTCGCGACCGATGGGGAACATCAGGCGATAGTCATAGTCGCTGGCCGCCAGCGTGACCTTGGAGTAGAGCCGCTCGCGCACGATCTCGTTCCAGCGCAGCGTCCCCGACTTGTTCCCCCAACCGGCGCTGAACATGTCGCCGGCTCCGAAGCGATCGCGCCCCAGGAAGCCGGATGCCACCAACGTGCCGTGGTCGCCTAACGGCTTGGTCGCCTTGGCATTGAGGTCGTAGAAGTAGGCGACGGAGTTCCTGATGTCCGGATCGCTCGACGCGTTGGCGAAGACGTCGGCGTACGAACGTCGCGCCGCCACCAGCCACGAGCCCTTCCCCTTGAGCGGTCCCTCGAGCGCGAGCCGCGAGGCGAGCAGCCCGATCGTCGCGCTCCCGGCAAAGTTGTTGGCGTTGCCTTCGCGCTGGCGCAGGTCCACGACCGACGACAGGCGTCCGCCAAACCGTGGGGGAATCGCTCCCTTGTAGAGTGTGGCATCGTCCACGGCATCCGAGTTGAACACGGAGAGGAAGCCGAGGATGTGCGCCGGGTTGTAGATCGTCGCTTCGTCGAGGAGGATGAGGTTCTGGTCGGCGCCTCCGCCGCGCACGTTGATCGCGGTGGTGAAGTCGCTCGCCGACGACACGCCCGGAAGGAGCGTGAGACTGCGGATGGGGTCCACTTCGCCAAGGGCGGCCGGCACCTGGCGGAGCGTGGTGACGTCCAGGCGCGCGATGCTCATGTCGGGCGACTTGGGGTCGATGTCGGCCTGTTCATTGGTCGCGGTCACCGCCACGGTCGCCAGGGTGACCTGCGAGCGCTGCAGCGCGATGTCGAGCGTCTGCGAGGCGCGCAAGTCGATGGTGGTATCGAAGGGCGCAAAGCCGATGGCACGAACCGCCAGGCGATGGGTCCCGGCGGCGAGGGTCAGGAAGTACACCCCCTCCTCGTTGCTCTCGACGGCGACGGTTCGGTCGGCCACGACGCGCGCATGGCGCACGACCTCTCGCGATTCGGCACTACGGAGCGTGCCACTGATGCGAAGCGGAACTGCGGAGGGCGACGGTGGACGTGCGGGCGTTTGCGCATGCAGACCGTGTGGCGCGAGGGCAAGGGCAACGCCGATCACCAGTGTTGCGGCGAGCAGGCTCTTCAGGATGGCGGGCGCAAAATCGAACGACAGCTTCACGAGGGACCAAGTTGGGGGAACGCGCGATGGCGACGCGTGCATTGCAGGTGACGGCGCGGTACTCGGCGACACTCCTACCCCAGCGCCGATGCCGACGATCCTCGACACGACGGGGGGAGCGGCGGAGTCCCTACGGTGCCAAGACGCAGGAGGATTCCGACCATAGCAGGGGGTGGCGCCACGCCATTTCACCCTAGATTCCAGCGACCACGTCCTGGCCGCTCGCCCCAACCGTCCATCGCCATGCTGATCGTCCACGTCTACGTCCACGTGAAGCCCGAGAATGTCGACGACTTCATCGCTGCCTCGCGCGAGAACGCGCGCGGGAGCGTGCAGGAGCCCGGCGTCGTGCGCTTCGACCTGATCCAGCAGGACGACGATCTCACGCGCTTTGTCCTCGTCGAGATCTATCGCACGGCCGATGACCCGGCGAAGCACAAGGCGACGCCACACTACGCCGCCTGGCGCGACGCGGTGGAGCCGTGGATGGCCGAGCCGCGTCGCAGCACGAAGTACCGCGCAGTCGCCCCCGAGCCGGCAGGGTGGGAGTACCCGCAGTGACCTTCGACTTCGCTGCGCCCACGCGCATCCTCTTTGGCGAAGGGCGGCTCGCCGAGTGCGCGCCGCTGGGCGCCGAAATGGGGAAGCGCGCGCTCGTCATGCAGGGAGGCGGCGATCGCGCGGCGACACTCGTCAGGCAGTTGCGCGAGCGTGGCGTCGCGGTGCAGGTGACGGTTATGTCGGGGGAACCGACGGTCGCCAGCGTGGAACGCATCGCCGCCGAGGCGCGCACCGCGGGGTGCGACGTGGTTGTGGCCTTTGGCGGTGGAAGCGTGATCGACGCGGCAAAGGCGGTGGCCGCGCTCATCACCAACACCGAGCCAGCGCGCGAATTCCTCGAGGTGGTGGGAAAGGGGCGCGCGCTGGCGAACGATCCGCTCCCCGTCATCGCCATCCCGACGACCGCCGGGACCGGGGCGGAGGTCACGCGCAACGCCGTGCTGCTGGCGGAGGAGGAAGGGGTGAAGGTGTCGCTGCGCAGCCCGCGCATGCTCCCCGCTGTCGCCATCCTCGACCCGCTGCTCACCCATTCGCTCCCGCCAGCTGCTACGGCGAGCACTGGGCTCGATGCGCTCACGCAGTGCATCGAACCGTTCGTGACGCCGTTTGCCACGCCGTTCACCGATGCGTTGGCTCGCGAGGGGATGATGCGGGCCGCCCGGTCGCTGCGGCGCGCGGTGCGCGATGGGAACGACGCCGAGGCGCGTCGCGACATGATGGTGACCGCTGTGTGCAGCGGGATGGCGCTCGCCAACGCCCGGCTTGGCGCGGTGCACGGCTTCGCCTCGCCGCTGGGTGGGATGCTCCCGATTTCGCATGGCGTGGCGTGCGCGCGCCTCCTGCCAACGGTGACGCGGGTGAACGTGCGCGCCCTGCTGCAACGCGCGCCTGACGCCCCGGCCCTGGCGCGCTACGCCGAGGTTGCGCGCATCCTCACGGGCGACCACGCTGCGGAGGCAGGAGACGCCGCCCCCTGGCTCGCGACGCTGGTGGAGGAGTGCGGGATACCGCGGCTGGGGCGCTATGGCGTGCAGTCGGGCGACGTTGCGCGCATCGCGGCCGCGGCACGCTCGGCGAGCAGCATGAAGGGGAACCCGGTGCTCCTGACCGACGCCGAATTGGCGGAAGCGCTGGCCGAGGCGATATGATCGTGCGCGCGTAGGCGGGGCGATTTTCGCCGCCGGCGCGGCGCCCCGACGCACCTTCCTTCGTCCCACCTCCCGACCTCGTTTGTCCCAGTCGTCCCTCGATACGACTTCCGCCGCGCCCATTGAGGGTGAGGCACCGACGCGTTCGGCGGCTCGCGGGCTCATCGCGCGACTCTCCCCGGTGCTCGGGCTCGTCGCCGTGGTGATGATCTTCGCCATTCTCTCCGACGAGCCGGGGCGCTTCCTGTCAGCGTTCAACCTGCGCGTGGTGCTGTCGCAGACGGTAATCACCGCACTCGGCGCGATCGGGATGACGATGATCGTCGTCGGTGGGGGGATCGACCTGTCGGTTGGCGCGGCGATCGCGCTCACCGGGGTGCTGGCGGCGCTGGGCCTGCGCGACGGCTGGTCGCCGTCGATGGCGGTGGCGGCCGCCGTTGCGGCTGGCGGCTTGATCG
>CAZLLP010000003.1:98237-124651 GCA_964560345.1 uncultured Gemmatimonadaceae bacterium | reverse complement strand
CGAGGGCCTCGTCTTCTTCTGCACATGCCAGGTCTCGAGATGCTGCGTTCCGTTCGTCGCATTGCGTTCCGCTCAGGGTTTGCGTTGGCGTCCGCTTCCGCGATGGCCGCCTGTGGCGCCACCACCAAGGACGCGCCCAAAAGCACCGGCTCCGAGGTCGGGCTCCCGCCGGCATCGTCCGGTGAAGCGCCGGCCACCTTCCGCGTCCGCTTCGAGACCAGCAAGGGGGCGTTCGTGTTCGAGGCGCATCGCGCCTGGGCACCCAAGGGGGTCGATCGCCTCTACTCGCTGGTGCAGAGCGGCTTCTTCGACAACACACGCTTCTTCCGCGCGGTCACCGGCTTCATGGTGCAGTTCGGCGTGCACGGCGACCCCGCGGTGAACGCGGCGTGGGAGAGCCTCAACATCCCCGACGACTCGGTGGCGCAGAGCAACACGCGCGGCCGCATGTCGTTTGCCATGGCCGGCCCGGGGACGCGCACCACGCAGGTCTTCATCAACCTCGTCGACAATCGGTCGCTCGATGAGATGGGCTTTGCCCCGGTGGGCGAGGTGATCGAGGGGATGGCGGTGGTCGACTCGTTGTACGCCGGCTACGGCGACGGCCCGCCCGCCGGCTTTGGCCCCGACCAGATGCGCCTGATGAGCCAGGGGAACAGCTACCTCGAGAAGGAATTCCCCAAGCTCGACTTCATTCGCACGGCGCGCCTGGTGGAATCGTCGCCGACCGCGACCGACAGCGCGACGTCGAAGGACAGCACCGCCGCGTCCGCCGCGCCGGCAGCATCACCAACCCCCGCAGGAGAAAAGCGTTAGGCTCGGCGGGCGCGCACCTTGACCCGCATACCGGCGCTCCTGTGCGCGATGGTCGCCGCGCTCGCGCTGGCTGGTCCGCGTGCGATCGCCGCGCAGCACGCACACGGCGATCGCCCCGACGCCTCACACGCCGACAGCGCGCGCCGCTGGAGTGCCGGTGCCATGGCGATCGCCCTCGCCACACGCGCCCAGCCGGCCGCCCTCGGTCGAACCGTCACCGAGGGCTACCTCACCCAGCCGATGCTGTTCGGCAATGTGCAGCTGGCGGGAGGGAGGCTGCAGGGACTGGCGACGCTCAACCTCGAGGGCGCCACCCTGCGCCGTGGCGAGATCAACCCCGGCGGCTACGGCGAGGGCTACATCGATCGCCGTCACCCGCACACCTACCTGCACGAGCTGATGCTGGGGGCGATGACCACGCGCGGACGCGCCGGAGCCTCGCTCTTTGCCGGCAAGGGCGTCGTCCCGTTCGGGAGCGACGACCCGATGGTGCGTCCGTTCGTGAAGTACCCGGTCAATCACCACCTCGCGCAGGTGATGGAACGGGTGATGGTGGTCGGGGCGCTGCGATTGGCCCCAGCCACGGTCGAAGTCGCGCGCTTCAACGGCGACGAACCCGAGGGACCGTCCGATTGGCCTAACGGCGGACGGGCGATGGATTCCTGGGCGTCGCGATTCACCGTCGCGCTCCCCGCCAGCCTTGAACTCTCCGCCAGCGCCGCACACGTGCAGTCGCCGGAGTTTGCCACCGGCCAGGGACTGGACCAGCGCAAGGAAGCGGCCTCGTTGCGGCTCGTGCGCCCGAGCGGCGCACTGCGCTACGCCCTCGTCGAGTGGGGACAGACGCGCGAAGGGAACGCGCGAAAGGCCGACATCTTCCGCTTCTCGTCGTATCTGGCCGAGGGGGGGTGGTCGCTCAGTCGTGTGGCGATTGCCGCACGTGTGGAGCGCACCGAACGCCCCGAAGAGGATCGTCTCGATGATCCCTATCGCTCCGTGCGCCCCCTGCTCGACTTCAACATCCTGGGGCGCACGCGCTGGGACATCATCTCGGTGAACGTCGGCGCCCCCTCGGTGCGCTGGGGCGCGCTGCAGCTGACGCCGTTTGCCGAAGGCGCCTGGCTTCGCCCCCGCGCGATGGCACACCCGACCGCCCTCGATCCGGAGATTTTCTTCGACGCCCCGCAACTCTGGATGTGGTCTGCCGGTATACGACTGCACACCGGCACGATGCGCGAAAGGTTCGGGAGATACGGCGCGGCGTTGAAGTCAGCGCGCTGAGTCCCGCCCCCCGCGCCCACACAACCTCCCGTCTCCCCTCTCCCGTCTCCCGTCCCAATTCCATGGTTCTTCCCTCGTCAGGCACGCTCCTCCGCTCCACCGCCCTGGCCTCGGCACTCGCCTTCGCCGCAGCCTGCGGCGGCGACGATTCCCCCGTCACGCCAGGCAACCCCGCTCCCGAACCGGTCAACCCGACGGTGATGACGGTGAGCGGGCGCGGCTCGCTCACCAATCGCTACACCGCCGAAGTGTGGGCACACGGCGATTACGCGTACACCAGCACGTGGGGCTCGCGCGGCAATCCCGGGATCACAGGGAACGCGATCTTCATCTGGGACGTGAAGGGCGCGACCCCCACACTCGTCGACTCGGTGATCGTGCCGCCCGTGCAGGAAGGGGTGCTCGTGCGTACCACTGGCGACGTGCAGGTGAGCGACGACGGCAAGCTCCTCGTCTTCCCCACCGAGCTCGCCCCGGGATCGCTCGAGATCTACGACCTCACCAACCCCACCAAGCCGCGCGCGCTGTCGCGCTTCACCTCCAACAACATCCAGCGCGGTGTGCACACCGCCGAGTTGCAGCGCATCGGGGGAACGCTCTACGCCTTCCTCTCGGTGAACGGCGCCTCGTCGCATCCCTCGCGCCTGGTCATCGTCGACCTCAGCGACCCCACCAAGCCGCGCGAACTGCTGGTGCGCGACATGGGGAATCCGTTCATCCACGATGTGTACGTGCGCGACGGGCTCCTCTTCACCGCGCTCTGGAACGACGGCGTGGTGATCTGGGACATCGGTGGTGGTGGCAAGGGCGGAACGCTCCAGAACCCCATCGAGGTCGGGCGCCTCCTCACCAAGAACGGTGAGGTGCACAACATCTGGTGGTTCCACGACCCGTCGTCCAACGCCAAGCGCTACGCCTTCATCGGGCAGGAAGGGGCGGCGACACTCTTCTCGTCGTCATCGGGCGACATCCACGTGGTCGACATCTCGGACCTGTCGCAGCCGCGCGAGGTGGCCTTCTTCAACGTCCCCGGTGCCGGGACGCACAACTTCTCGGTCGACGAGGCGCGCGGCTTCCTCTACGCCGCGTACTACAACGGCGGCGTGCAAGTCCTCGACATCAGCGGCAACCTCGGCACCTGCACCCTTCTGCAGAAGGCGGCTGACGGGCGCTGCGACATGCGTCTGGCCGGACGGCTCAGGGCCACCGGGGCGCTCGGTGCCGGATCGGTCTTCATCTGGGGCGTGCAGTACACCGGCAACGCCGTCTTCGCCTCGGACATGCTCAACGGATTGGTGAAGCTCGCCCCCGTCACGCGGTAGCACGTCGTACCGCGCACGATCGCACGACGACCTCCAAACCCTTCCAGCCGATTGCCGCCGCTGGAAGGGTTTTGTGCATTGCAGCGCATCGCGCGCGCGCATTTGGCGTGCATTGCGCTCGAATCGGGTGCGTGTTGAGCGCGTTCAGCGCGCGTTGAGTGCGCATTGTGCAATTCAAACGATGGTCGAGTGAAATTCATGCTCGACGAAATGCGTTTCATAAGCGATACTAACGCCCGTCAACTCCGGGTCCCTTGTTTCCTGCACCGCGCCATCCGGAAGACGATGTCGGCGCGTGCTGCTCTGAGCCCCCGTGCGCCATTGAGGCGATCACCCTCGGGATTCCGCAAGCGACGTACGAGCGAACGCGCGAACGATCGCGCAGGCGATCGCGTCTCCGCACCGCTCCTCGTCTGGGTCCTGGTCCCCCAGGTCGAAAGCGACGACCCCACCATCCAGTACTACTACGATTTCAGCTCGGGGGAGGCGGAGTTCGATCGCGCCTTTGCCGCGCTGAACATTGCTTATCGCTGGCAGCCGGTGACGATGGCGTCCTTTCGCGACGTCATCGATCGCATCCCCGCCGAGTCGCGCGACCATCGTCCGGTCGTCTTCAACCTCTGCGACGGCGATGAGATCAACGGCTGCCCCGGCCTCTCGGTGGTGCGCTACCTCGAACAGAGTGGGCTCGCCTACACCGGCGCCGACGAGCACTTCTACGACGTCACGACGTCCAAGATCACGATGAAGTCGGCCTTCGAGGCCGCCTGCGTCCCCACCTCACCGTGGGAAGTGATCGCGCCGACCGCCAAGCGCGTCCCCGGCCTCTTCTCGCGCATCCCCGCCCCGCTCATCCTCAAGCCCGCCATCTCGGCCGGCTCGATGGGGATCGGCTGCAAGAACGTCGTCTCCACGCCGCGTGAGCTCAACGAGCAGCTCGCGGTGCTGCGCACCGGCGTGCATGGCTGGTCGGTGGCCGAGGGAGGGATCTTCGTCGAACGATTCGTCGATGGCCCCGAGTTCACGACCTTCATCGTCGGCAACGCACGCGCCTACGAGCGCGCCATCGTGTACCCCGCGGTCGAGCGCGTCTTCAATCGCAACCTCCCATCCACCGAGCGCTTTCTCTCGTTCGACCGCTTGTGGGAGTTCTACGAGAACGAGGCGCCGGTCGGTGGCGGCGAGGAACTCTGGCATTACGCGCCGGCTCCGGTCGAGATGGCGGATCGCATCCACGACGTGAGCTGGGCCGCCTACGAAGCCGTTGGCGGAACTGGCTACGGTCGCGTCGACCTCCGCATGGATGCACGCACCGGCGACCTCCTGGTGCTCGAGGTCAACGCGCAGTGCGGCCTGTCCGAAGACGAGAACATCACGTCGATCGGCGCCGTCATCCGCTTTGCCGGCACGACCTACGCCGCCGTGGTCCGGGCGATCCTGCACGAAGCGGTGCGCCACTCCGAGGAGCTGGTCCGCCTCGCCTCGTGACGCGGTCGATCCCCACATGAAGATCTGTGTCCTGCAGCCCGACTACTCCAAGTCGGACATCGACTACGGCAACTACGACCCGTCGCGCAACCTCACGCAGATCCTCGCGCCGCACGAGGTCCAGCACGTCGCACTCAACAAGCTGACGACCTTCCGCCAGCTGCGGGATCTCTCGAAGCAGGGGTTCGACCTCTACATCAACCTCGTCGAGGGCTACCTCGATTGGGACATCCCGTCGATCGACGTCGTGCACGCGCTCGACCGGCTGGGACTTCCGTACACCGGCCCTACGGCGGAGCTGTACGATCCGCCCAAGGTCCTGATGAAGTACGTCGCCCACATCTCGGGGGTGCGCACGTCGCCGCATGTGGTGGTGACGCGCGAGGACCAGGTGGAGACGGTCGCGCGGACGCTGCAGTTCCCACTCTTCGTGAAGCCGGCACACGCTGGCGACTCGCTCGGCATCGACGCCAAGTCGCGCGTGACCACCGTCGAGGAGTTGCGGGAGAAAGTCGCCGCCACGCTCCCCGATTATCCCGAGCTGCTGGTCGAGCAGTACATCGACGGACGCGAACTCACGGTGCTGGTGATCGCCGACGCCGAGGCGCATGGAAAGGTGCGCGCCTTTCGTCCGGTGGAGTGGATCTTCGACAGCGAGCCGCGCTTCAAGACCTACGCGCACAAGACCTCGGATCTGCACCCCGACGCCAACGTCCCGGTCACCGACGAAGCGCTCGTGCAGCGGCTGCAGCAGGCGGCCATCGACGTCTTCAATGGCTTCAACGCCGTCGGCTACGCGCGCATGGACTTCCGCCTCGACCCCAACGGCGAGCTGTACTTCCTCGAGGTCAACTTCACCTGCTCGATCTTCTACGCCGACGGCTACGAAGGGTCGGCGGACTACATCCTCAAGCACGACGGAATCGGGCAGGGCGGCTTTGCCAAACTGATGGTCGCCGAAGGGCTGGCGCGCCATCGCCGCCGTACGCGCCCGTTCACGATCGAGGGGAGCCCGATCGCCGGGTACGGGATCCACGCCACGCGCCCCATCGGCGCGGGAGAGATCGTCTTCCACGGCGAGGAGCGCGCGCAGCGCATCGTGACCCGTTCGCACGTCGAGCGCACCTGGAGCGCGTCGGAGTTGGAGAGCTTCCGTCACTACGCGTATCCCATCAGCGACGAAGTCTTCGTCCTGTGGGATTCCAACCCCTCCGAATGGGCGCCACAGAACCACTCGTGCGATCCCAACACCGCGTTTGTGGGGCTCGACGTGCTGGCACTGCGCGACATTGCACCTGGCGAAGAGCTGACGCTCGACTTCGCCACGCTGTTGAGCGAGACGAGCGCCTCGTTCGAGTGCCGCTGCGGCGCGGCGGCCTGCCGAGGGACGGTGAGCGGGACGCCGGGGAACTCGGTGACGCTCAGGGAGCGGCGGCGGCGCACCGACGCGTAGAGGGCAGAACGGCGGAACGCGTCACCCCCGGGCCCGCGACGGTCCAGCGCACCTCCTGACGATGCTGGCGAAAGCGCGTAGCTTCCCGCGTCGCCAACCTCCTCGAGGCCCCTCCGTGCGCTCTCCCCTCGCTGTCGTCGCCCTTCTCCTCACCGCCTCGTCGCTCCAGGCGCAGGCCAACTACGATTCCGTCCAGGTCCGCGCCACCTCGCTCGGCCACGGCGTGCATGTGCTCTTTGGTGCGGGCGGCAACATCGGGCTGTCGGTCGGGAACGACGCGGTCTTTGTCGTCGATGACCAGTTTGCCCCGCTCACCCCCAAGATTCTCGCCAGTATCCGCAGCATCACCGACAAGCCGGTCAAGTTCGTGCTCAACACGCACTGGCACGGCGATCACACCGGCGGCAACGAGAACCTGGGCAAGGGCGGGGCGCTCATCATGGCGCACGACAACGTGCGCAAGCGCATGTCCACCGAGCAGTTCATGGCGGCGATGAACATGCGCGTGGCGCCGTCGCCGCGCGCAGCGCTCCCGGTGGTGACCTTCAACGATGGCGTCACCTTCCACATCAACGACGACTCGGTGAGCGCCACGCACGTGGCACCGGCGCACACCGACGGCGACGTGATCGTGCACTTCATCAAGGCCAACGTGGTGCACATGGGCGATGTCTTCAACAACGCCGGGCTCCCCTTCGTCGACCTCTCGAGCGGCGGGTCGGTGCACGGCGTCATCGCCGCCGCCGATCGCGTCTATGCCATGGCCAACGACCAGACCCGCATCGTCCCCGGGCACGGGCAGGTCACCGATCGCGCGCGCCTCAAGCAATGGCGCGACGCCGTGGCCGCGGTACGCGATGGTGTCGCGCGCGAGGTGAAGGCCGGACGCTCCATCGACCAGGTGCTCGCCCTCAAGCTCGGCGCGCCGTACGAAAAGGAATGGCCGGCCGGTCACGAGCGCTTCGTGCGTACTGCGTTCGAGGAATTGTCGCGGCGGTAGCATCGCGCGTCGCGAGCTCAACGTTTAAAGGCCTTCTCCGACTGGAGCGCTCCATGCGCATCGCCGTCATCACGGGATGGATCCTGCTGGCCGTCGAAGGGATCTTCGTCGCTGGGCTGTTCATCACGAAGAACATGGGCGACGATGCCGCAGGGCGCGGGATGGCGCGCGGCTTCGCGCTCATCCTTGCCCCCATCCTCCTCCTCGCCGCCGCGCTGTTTATCTGGGGACAGCGTGGCGGGCCACGCGCCGCCTTCTGGGCCGGCTTCGGCGTGATGGCGATTCCGCTGGCACTCATCGCGCTCAACGCCGCCAAGGGGACGCTGCGCAGCGTTGACCTGGCCGCCGGCAAGTCGCTGTACGGCAAGTTCGACGACGCCCGCCTAACGAAGCTGGCGCGCGCCATCGAACGGAACGATACCGCCCGCGTCCGGAGCATCATCGCCGAGGGGGCGATCGACTTCACCGCCCGCAGCCGCCGAGGGCGCACGATATTCGGGCGCGCGGTCGAGCATGCCGCCGGATCGTACGAGCCCCCCGAGGCGGTGGAGATCGTGCGCATGCTGCTGCAGGCCGGCGCCAAGCCAGTCACCAACGCGATCGAGCCCGAGTTCTCGCAGGGTGACCTCGATGCACACCTGTTGATCGCGTACGTGTTCGGCGGCAACAGCCCCAACACCCTCCCCTTGCTCGACCTTCTGTTGAGCGCCGGCGCCGACCCCAACACGCGCAACTACGAAGGACAGCCGCTCTACTTCTCCACCTACTCCAGCCTCCCCAAGCTGGAAGTGCTGGCCAAGCATGGCGCCGACTTCACCGCGCTCGAAACCACCCGTAACGATCGAAAGGGTTGGACGGGGGCGATGTTCGCCATCGAGATGGCCGACTACGACACCGCGCTCTTCCTGCTCGATCACGGCGTCTCGCCCGACCAGGTTGGCGCCGACGGCTCGACGCTGCGCTCGCTCGTGTCGGCCAAGGCCGACGAAGGCGAAGCAAGTGAACCGTTCCAGAAGCTGCGCGCTCGTCTTGGCATGACGGCCGCGTCGGCGCGTTAGGGTCCCCGTAGCCGTCCTTCCGTTTACGCGGCACGGCGTGCGCCCTTTCACGCGCGAGTGCAGCACGCGCGAGCACGCGCGAGCACGCGCGAGCACGCGCGAGTGCAACACGGGCGGGTGCCCTCGCGTACGCGTATGGAACCCTCCTCACCTCCCTCCACTGCCATGCCCTCCGCGCCCGCTCGTCATACGCCCCTCCGCCGCCTGGCTCTCGCAGCTGGGCTGATGCTCGCCGCTTCCGCCGACGCCGGCGCACAGGGAGCGCGCCTCCCCCCCGCGCTCGAAGTCCGCACGCCAAAGCCTCCCACGGTGCTTGCCACCGACGGCGGACAGTCGCTGGTGTACGAACTGCACGTCACCAACTTCGGGAACGAGACGATCACGCTGCGCCGCCTCGAGATCGTGAGCGACGGTGACAAGCGCCTCCTCCTCGCCCTCGAAGACTCGGCGCTCGCTCGCGCGCTGGCGCGCCCGGGGGTCACTCCGCCTCCCGCCTTCCCTGCCCGCGCCACGATCGCCGGCGGGATGCGAGCGGTCGCGTTCTTGTGGGTCCCCATCGCGGGAGCGCTGCCGTCGCGGCTGCACCATCGCCTCACCGTCGCGCGCGGCTCGGGCGATAGCGTCACAACCGAGGTGCTCGATCGCACCACCATCGCGGTCTCCACCAACAGCGCGGTGATCGGCGCCCCGCTGCGCGGCGGCCCCTGGCTCGCGGCCAATGGCCCCGCCGCGCTCTCAGGCCATCGGCGTGCCCTCATTGCGGCTGGCGACGTCCCCACCATCGCACAGCGCTTCGCCATCGACTACGTGAAGCTCGACTCCACGTACAAGACGCACGCCGGCGACGCCGCCCGCAACGAGAACTACTACGCCGAAGGGCAGGACGCCCTCGCCGTCGCCGATGGCGTGGTCGCCGTCACCAAGGACTCGATCCCCGAGAACGTTCCGGGGATCAACTCGCGCGCGGTCCCCATCACGCTCGAGACCGTCGGCGGCAATCACGTCATCATCGACATCGGGGGCGGGCACTACGCCTTCTACGCCCACCTGCGTCCGGGCTCGCTGCGCGTGAAGAAGGGCGACAAGGTCAAGCGCGGCCAGGTGGTCGGACTCGTCGGCAACTCCGGCAACTCCACCGAGCCGCACCTCCACTTCCATATCAGCGACTCGCCGTCGCCGCTGGGCTCCGAAGGGGTGCCGTACCGCCACGATCGCTTCGAACTGCTGGGCGAGTGCAAGCAGATGTTCGCCGGCTGCACGCTCGGCGCCCCCAGCGTGCGTACGCGCGAAATGCCGCTCGGCAACAAGGTCGTGCAATTCCCCAGGTAGTCGCCGATGGCGAGGACGATGGGCTGGGAACGTGACGCGGGGGGCATCCGGTTGGATGCCCCCCGCGTCGTTCACCACTGGGTGTCGCCCTGCCTGCCTAACGGGTTCCGCCTGCCGGCGGTTCGGGCTTGCGCTTGAAGTCCGCCGTCCCGGCCATGTCGAGCTGCACCTCGTCCACCTTCCCCGAAGGGGCGATGCGGAAGGTGACCGGCACCGGCGGAAGGACCGGCGTGTCGAAGCGCGCGCGGAACGAATCGAAGTGATAGTGCTCGAGCTCCGCCTTCCAGTTGGGGCCAAAGGTCAGCAGCAGCTTGCCGTTCTCTTCCTTGACGACCACGTCGCCGTAGAGCGAGTCGGTGTACGTCCCAGCGTACGAAGCGAGCGGGAGCGACGGCTTGGTGTTGGCCACGCGGGCATCGGCGCGGGCCTGCATCTGCTGCGCCCGCGCCCGCTGCTGCTCGAGGCGCTTGTACCCCTCGCCGCTCCAGTCCTTGGCCGGCGCCTTGAGCTGCAGGTCGAAGATCTTGAGCATCAGGGCATTGGGGAGCCCGGTGCCGTTCATGTTCGTCAGCAGCACGATGCCGAACTTGTCCTCTGGCATCATCGCCACCAACGCCGTGAAGCCGTCCACGTTGCCGCCGTGGTGCACCAGGATGCGACCGCGATAGTCCTGCAGGAACCAGCCGAGCCCGTAGGCCTGCAGGTGCGTGTCGGGATTGTTGGCGCGCGCGGCCGAATCGGTCCGGATCACCGTGTGCGCCTGGTGCATCTCGTCCACCAATCGCGACGAGATCAACCGCTTGCCGTTGTACATCCCGCGCCCGAGCTGCAGGCGCATCCACTGTGCCATGTCGACCACGTTGGAGTTGATCGACCCGGCCGGGCCGGCGTTGTCGATGTCGCGCCACGGCACCTTGCGCACCGTGTCGCGCAGCTCGGCGTGCGGCTGCGCGACGTCGGCCAGCGACTCCACCCCCTTTATCGTCGTCGAACTCGTCGTCATGCCTAACGGCGTGAAGATGCGCTCGCGTACGAAGTCGTCCCACGACTTCCCCGAGACCTTGGCCACCACCTGGCCGGCCGTGATGTACATGATGTTCTGGTAGCCAAACTGCGACCGGAACGACCACGACGGCTTGAGGTAGCGCACGCGACGCACGATCTCGTCGCGATCGAAGCCCGAGCCATACCAGGCCAGTTCGCCGCGCGCCAACCCGCTGCGATGGCTCAGCAGGTCACGCACGGTGAGTTCGCGCGTGGCATACGGATCGTAGAGCTGGAACCCCGGGAGGTAGGTCGCCGGCGACGCGTCGAGCGAGACCTTCTTCTCGTCCACCAGCATCGCGATCGATGCCGCCGTGAACGCCTTTGACGACGAGCCGATCGCAAAGACGGTCTTCTCGTCCACACGCTCCGGCTTCCCGACCTCACGCACGCCGTACCCGCGTGCGTAGATCAGCGAATCGTTGCGCACGATCGCCAATCCCATCCCGGGGACCTTCCACGTCTTGAGCGCTGCATCGATGTAGGCATCGAGCCCCGTGAACGGCTCGCGTCCCTGGGCCGCGAGAGAACCCGGCGCGATCGCCGGGAGCGAGGCAGTCAACGCGCACAGCACCGCGCGACGGGCCACCGACGCGCTGGCGAGGCGCTGCCGAAGCAGGGCTCGCCAGTTGCAACATTCCACCACGGAAACGCCGCCGATCACTTGGAGCCCCCGAGGTTCGGATTGTTGATGCGCTCGGCGTCGGGGAGCGGGAAGCACGTCTGGTCACCATACGTGCCGCCACCACCGGGATACGGCGTTCCAGCCGCCGGGAGCCACGCCAGCCCGAGACGGCGGATGTCACCCATGCGATGCCCCTCCAGGAACAGTTCACGACGACGATCGTCGGCGATCTGGTCGAGCACCTGTGCGGCCGTCTGTCCGGTCGCCGAATACACCGGCAACCCCGCACGCGTGGCGCGCACGGCGTTGATGGCCTGCGCGGCCCCCGTCAGGTCACCGGTCGCCACGCGCGCTTCGGCGATGATGAACTGTGCCTCAGCCCAGCGTGTGATCGGCGTGACCGTCGCGAGCGCCGGATACTTGTCAGGCGTCCAGATGGTCGTCCCCTGCGCCGTCCCGGCGCGCCCCGTGTTCGTGACGGCCACGCGCGGATCGGGCGCGCCGCCAATCGTCAGGCCGCGGAACGACGCGTCGACCGTGCTCCAGAAGTTCTGGTTGATCGACAGGTACGAAAAGTTCTGGCGCCGCACGTTGACGCCGTCTGCTGAGATCGTGTAGGTAAAGCCCGCGGGAATGCGCGCGGCGTCCACCGCCGCCGCCGCGATCGAGGCGGCGCTCTTGAGGTTCATCTGCGTGCGCGCGCGTCCGAGCAAGGCAAAGTTGAGCGTCGGCTGGTCGTTGGCCGTCGTCGCCGCCTCGATCGCCGCGTCAAAGCGTGTCTTGGCTTCGCCAAACAACTGCGCCGGCGTCAGCTCGGGGCCCAGGTTGATGGCCGCCGAACACATCGACTCGCCGAGCAGCAGCACGCTGTACCCAGCGTACGCCTCGGACTGCGCGATCAACTTGGTGCGCACGACTCCGGCCGGCATTTGCGCATCCGTCCAGCCGCGCAGCTTGGCCGCGACGGTGTCGGCCGAGGCACGCGCCACCGAGAGCGTGGTGTAGATCGGCGGCTGCTGGTTCGACGCGCAGGTCGCCGTGCCGTACGTCTCGATGGTCTGCACGGTGCGGCGATCGAAGTTGTAGTTCGACACCGAACCGATCGCATTCGAGAGCTCATCGGAGAACAACCCGGAGCCCACGACGTAGCGGGAAAAGGCGCACTCGAAATCGGAGATGGCGCCGTTTACCAGCAACTGCGCGTTGGAGGGGACGTAGATGGTCGCGGCCGAGAGCTGGCCGGGGTTGTCCTGCTTGAGCGCGGTGACTTCGGTGCACGCACCGCTGGCCACGAGGAGCGTGCCGATGACGGCGCGCTCGAAGCTGGCAACTCGGCCGGTGTAGTGGGAGAGTCGCATGGTTACCACGAGATGTTGAAGGTCGCGATCAAGCGCATGAGGTTCGGCGTGGTCGCCTGGTCGATCGTCGCCGCCGTGGTGGCCGCGTTGTTGACGTTCGATTCAGGGTCGATGCCGCGATAGTCGGTCCAGGTCTTGAGCTCGCGTCCTGCGAGCGTGAGCGACGCGCGCTTCTTGAGCCAGCGCTCGGGCAGCGTGTACGTCGCCGAGATCTCGCGCAGCTTCACGAACGACGCGTCCTGGAAGTAGGTCTCCGTGGTGCCTTGCGACACCGCCTGGCCACGCGCCTGCGCCACATACTTCACGTCGTACTTGGACGGGTTGTAGTTCACGTCGCAGAGCCCGATGCCAAGCTGGGCGGCACAGCGCAGGAGCTCCACCGCATTGTAGTTCAGGTTCCCACGGCGGAAGTCGAGGAGGGCGTACAGGCGCAGGTTGCGCCCGACGGTCACCGTGTTGGTGAAGGCACCCGACAGTTTGGGGGTCGGCGTCCCGATGTACTGGAACGGTGCCGACGTGCACGCCACCGGCGACTTCCCGGCCCCGCCGTCACACAGGATGTTGGTGGCGGCACCGTTCGCGTCACGATCGGCCGAGGCAATGCGCCGCACGAAGATCCCGCCGATCGGGTACCCGACGATGTTGGCAGCACCGGCCGTCGCGATGACCGACGGCAATCCGCCGAGGTCCTCGATCTGGTCCTTGTTGGTCGAGACCTTTCCCGTGACTTCCCATGAGTAGTTCCGGCGCTGCAGCGCCTGCAGCGTGCCGGCCACTTCGATCCCGGAGTTGCTCACTTCGCCGATGTTGCGGAACTGCTGCCCGGGGAAGCCGGCCGACGGCGCCACCGCCTGGCTCACGATCACGTCCTTCGTCGTCTTCGTGAAGTACGTGAAGTCGATGGAAAGGCGATTGAACATCCCCGTCTCGAAGCCCAGCTCGAGTTCCTTGCCGACTTCGGGCTTGAGGTCCGGATTGCCGAGCGAGCCAGGCGTGACCGCCGTACCGCCCGTCGGGCCAGTCACCGGGGTGAAGGTGCGCAACGCCGCGAAGGCGTTAGGCTGACGCCCCGACGCGCCGTAGGCCGCGCGCAGCCGGAAGGTCTGGATCGTGTTGTCGAAGGTCCAGAAGTCTTCCTCGTTCAACACCCACGAGGCGCTCACCTTGGGATAGGTGACCCACTTGAAGTCGTCACCGAAGGCGCTGTTGTTGTCGACGCGGAGCGCCGCGTTCACGTACAGGCGATCGCGCCAGGCAAACTGCTGTTCGCCGTAGGCGCCGATCGTCGTGTTGAGGATCTGCGTCTGCGTGGCGGCCACCTGCGTGGCCACGGCGGATACGGTCTCCAGTGCAGGGCCGGCAAAGCCGAAGCCGCCCAGGAACGACTGGTTGAGCTCCGTGCGATAGAACTGCCCGCCCACCGACGACGTCGAGGTGATGGCGCTCCCCAGCTTGAACTTGGCCGAACCGCCGTACTCGGCGGTGAAGAGCGTGTTGTTGCGAATCGTCTGTCCCACGCGCCCGCCAGCCGCAGCCGGCGACATCACGCGTGCCAGCTCGGGCGGCGCAAAGCGCTCGAGTGCGCGGGCGTCCTCCCCACTCTGGTCGATCCCGAGGATGGCGCGCTGCGTGAACCAGCTCGTGGGGCGATTGTTGACCTGCACGCTCCCGGTGAAGCGGTTCACGTTGCTGCGGTTGTCGTAGAGCTGCTGCGGAATCTCCGGCGATACGGCAAAGAAGCCGCGCGTGGCAGGGAAGAGCGCCGAGTGCCCCACCTGCGCACCGAGCAGCGGCGAAGCGCCGTAGTCGGCGCCGAGGCGATTGCGAAGGACCACGGTCCCTACGCTCGCGGTGATGTCGGTGCTCGGACGGACCGCTGCGCTGATGTTGGCGCGGAAGGACATCTGCTTGAGCGTGTTGTTAGGTTCGATGCCCAGGTCGTTCTGGTACGATCCGCCGACGTAGTAGCGGAACAGGTCGCGCCCGCCCGAGACGGAGCCGTTGTAGCGCCGCGTCTGTCCGGTCTTGTAGAAGCCGCGCCCCGAATCGATCTCCTGCTGCAGCCCGTTCCATGGCACCACGGTTCCCGACGCATTCCGGACGTAGTTGGTCTGGATGCGATTGACCGCGTCGTAGAACGAGAGAGAGCCGACCTCCACGCCCATCGACACCTGCGGAGCCGCGTTGGCGGCGCCGCGCTTGGTGATCACCTGGATCACGCCGCTGGCCGCTTCGGTACCGTAGATGGTCGCCGCGGCCGGCCCCTTGATGATCTCGATGCTCTCGATGTCCTCGGGATTGAGGTCATTGAGTCGTCCGCCAAACTGCGATCCCTGCCCACCGAGACCGCCGGAGACGCCCACGGGCCCCGTGGCTGTCGAGTTGTTGACGCGCACCCCGTCGATGTAGAGCAGCGGGCTGCTCTCGAGCGACAGCGAGGCGCGACCGCGGATCTGCACCGATGGGCCGGCGCCTAGACGTCCGGAACGGGGAAGGATCGTCACGCCAGTTGCACGGGCGTTGAGCAGCGACCCGAGGTTCGGGGCCGCCGACTTCGATAGCTCTTCGGACGCCGATATGACCGAGACGGAGTTACCGACTGCGCGGCGCTCCGTGGCGCCCGCCGTCCCGGTGACGACCACCTGGTCGAGCGAGATCGGGCTGGATTGCAGCCTGAAGTTGACCGTGACCTCGCCCGTGGCGGGGACCGTCACCGATTGACGTTGCGGGTTGTAGCCGATACGGCGGGCCACGACGACGTACGTACCGGGTTGGAGCCCGGCAATGCGAAAGCGGCCGTCATTCGCGGTTCCGGCGCCGAAGCGTGTGCCGTCGACCTGCAGCGAGACGCCGGGGAGCGGGGCATCCGCGGTGGCGTCGGTGACGCGTCCGGTGATGGCGCCCGACTGGGCCCCTGCCGTCGGCGCCGCGAAAAACACGGCCAGGGCGGCGATGGTGCGGACAGCGCGCGCTCGCATGGATGCGGCGCACTGTCCCTGCATGGATGACATGCGTGACTCCGGTGGGTGGGCGTGGGATGCAGCCGCTCCCATCGGGGGGGAAATCGTCGAACGAGGGCGCGGCTTTTGTATACAAATTCGCGCACGAACGTACTGCGCAGGCCGGGGCGCGGCAATACGGAACATCGCGCAGGGACGACCCGGTCCGCGTCGTCACACTGCCGCAGCGAAACGCGCTCAGCGACGCAGTCGCAACCAGGCCACGGCCGCCAGCACGACGAGCGCCGCCAGCCCGACAATCCACCGCGTCGCCCCATCGGACATCGTCGAACCGTCGACAGACGTCAGCACGGCAATCGGACCGACCGGCGTCGCATTCGGACGTGAGGCGCTGTCCAGCGCGACAATCAGGTCGGCGGCCGAGACGGGGCGCTTGTCCGGCTCCCGCTCGAGGCAGCGCATGACCACGCTGGCCAGCGCCGCGGGAAGCGCCTGATTCCCGCGCCCGATGGGTGCCGGGTGCTCGGTCCAACCGACGCGTGGTTCACCAGCCGACGTCTCTCGCCCGCCGAACGGATGGGCGCCGGTGATGAGTTCGTACGCCAGCACGCCCCACGCGTAGAGGTCGGCGCGAAGGTCCGACATTCCGGCCCCCGCCTGTTCAGGCGACCGATAGGCCGGATTGCCAGCGGTGGGCGTCAGGCGCCGCGCTCCTGCACCGCGTCGTCCCGCTCCAGCATCGGCGCTCGCGACGGCGGCGGCCAGCGCGGCGGCAATCCCGAAGTCCGAAACCATCATCGTATCGCCCGAGAGCAGCACGTGCTCAGGGGTGAGATCGTGGTGCACGACGCCTTGGGCATGCGCGTACGTCATCGCCTTGGCGACATCGCGCAGCACATGCATCGCCTGCGGGAGCGGCAGGCGTGGGGCACCGGCGAGGCGCTCGCGCAGCGACGGCGCGTCGATGTACGACATCACATAGTAGGGGGAGCCCTCCGCCTCACCAGCCCCGACGATCGGGACGATGTTCGGATGCACCAACCGCGAGAGGAGCCGCACCTCGCGCGCAAAGCGATCGACCGCCACGCCGCTCGCCAACCCCGGCTCGAGCGCCTTGATGACCACCGCGCGGCCGGTGGTTGGCTCGGTGGCCCGGAACGCGCGCCACATCCCGGCACAGTCCAGCTCCTGATCGACCACGTACGCACTTCCTACCGCACGCTGCATCACGTCCCGATTCATCCCACCCCCTCCCACACATCCCGAGTACGCAACGCTAGTCGTCGCACGGCCCGCGAGTCGCCTGAAGGCAGTGCGGCCCCCTTCCACCCCGGGCGACCACGCGGCTGCACTTCACACGCTCCGGCAACGGACACAAACACAACACAGCAGCGCCGGCGCGCGCCAGCGGTCGGCGACGGCGACGGCGACACGCGCAGGTCAAACGGCGACACGTGCGCGTCAAACGGCGACAGCAGCGCGCGATGCGGCGCGCGAGGAACGAAGGGTGCGAGGAGCGACAGCATCGGGCGGGAATCCACGATCGCGACTGACGCGCGGGCGACCGGGAGCCGAGAGGGCGGTGGGAGGCGTCCAACAGGGGGAGCGCGCGAAAGACCGCGCACCCAAAGAGGCGTGCGCAGGGGCGCGAGCGCAAGCGGTGGCACGTAGTTGCGCGACACATTCGCGCCGACGCGCAGTCGCACAACTCCGCTCTGACTGCGACGGTTCCCCAACCGCGCGCTGCAGAAGGCGCGATTACTGGATGGGCGAAGTATCTACCGGCGGCCGCCCCTGGCACCGCCGGGCGCTGTGACGTCGCGCGCGCTACCGCCTGATCCCGTCGCCCCGGGCAAAGAAACCAGGGAGCGAAACGGGGGTGGCTCCGGAAATCGACGCGCGCCCAATCAGAGCATCGGCGGCCGCACGCTCGAGTGCGTCGCCTACACCGTAGGTCACGAGGTAGCTCCCGGCCGCCGGGACCTGCCGCAGCAAGTACGGATTGCCGAAGGCCACGAAGACCAGGCGTTGCTGCGCTGCCGCGGAATCGGCCACGGCGATACCAGCCATCCACTCGGCGATGTGCGCCGGAATCGCCGGACGCCCTTCCCCCTCGATGCGACGCACAAAGGCCGCCATCACCACGCGTTCGGCGCCAGCGATGGCCGGCGCCAGCGCTTCCAACTGCGAGGGCGCCGAGGAGGGCGACACCTTCACCACCCGTACGCTCGGATCGGCGGCGCGCAGTGCGGCCGAGAAGGCACGCCCTGCGCGGAGTTCGGTCTCAGGCATGTACTGAATGACCAACGTGCGCTTGCGACCGAGCGGCACGAGCGCCCCCCGGTCGCGCAGCAATGTCACCGCACGCCGGGCGATGTCGTTGGCGCGTTCGCGATGCGCCGGTGCCCCAACGATGCGACGCAGCTCATCGAGCGAGGTGAATCGGTTGAACGCGACGCCCGACCGCGCCTTCAGTTCGAGGACCCGGCGCGCCGAGGCATCGATGCGCTCGCGTGTGAGTGCGCCGCGCTCCACCGCGGCCACGATTGCATCGACCGCCTTAGTGGGGTCGCTCGGCTTGAGCAGGACGTCCGCGCCGGCCTTGACGGCCAGGATGCTGCTCTCCGCCACGCCATATCCCTTCCCCACCCCATCCATGGTGAGCGCATCGGTGATGGCAACGCCGCGAAAGCCTAACGTGTCGCGCAGGAGCCCCGTCATGATGCGTGGCGCCAGCGTGGCTGGCGTGGTCGAATCGCCCTCGAGCGCGGGGAGCGCGATGTGCGCCGACATCACCAGCCCTACGCCCGCGTCGATGGCGGCGCGGAACGGCACGAGCTCCACCTGGCGAAAGCGCGACCAGTCCGCGGTGACCACCGGGAGTCCGGCATGCGAATCGACATCGGTGTCGCCGTGACCGGGGAAGTGCTTGGCCGTCGCCATCGTCCCCGCATCCTGCGACCCCTTCACGAAGAGGGCGGAGAGCCGGGCCACGCGCGCCGGATCCTCGCCAAAGGAACGCGTGTTGATGACCGGGTTCTGCGGATTGTTGTTGACGTCGACGGTGGGGGCAAAGTTGACGTGGATCCCCACTGCGCGCGCCTCACGTCCGATGATCTGTCCTACGTCGTAGGCATCCTCGTCACGCCCGGTGGCGGCGATCGCCATTGCCGTGGGAAACACGGTCGCGCCGCCGGTTTCCATGAGGTAGTGCGAAAAGACGGCGCCCTCGAGCCTGCCTAACGCCGGCTCCAGGTCCGATGAGGCAAGCAGCGGGACCTGGGCCAGTTGCCGAAAGGCGTTCAGTTTGCACGCCATTCCGATCGGCGTGCCGAGCGACCGGTTCACCCCGACATTCCCGTCGTTCACGATCCAGCGACGCAGTTCGGCAAAGGTCGGGTCTTCGGCGTTCGTGTAGTCGCCCAGCACCCAGACCATCACCATCTGCCCGACGCGCTCCCGCAGCGAGAGCGACGCCAGCGTGCGATCGACCCAGGCGCGCTGCGCCGCCGTGAGCGGCGTTCCCGGTGCGAGCGACGCGCCAACCGCGGCCGGAGCCGGCGGGAGCGTCGCGGGGGGCGTGGTGGCGCAGGCGGTCGCCGTGCCGGCGACAAGGACGGGCATGACGAGACGACGCAGCCGCATCGGTACAGTCATTCGAGGATGGAAACTCAGGGAGTGTGCCTAACGCTTCGGCAGGGCCGGCACCTCGGCCGGATCCCCGAATGGATCGCCAAACGTCTGCTCGCGCGTGAACTCGCGGCCTATCTCGTCGAGCGCCTTGCGCATCTCCTCACGCGCTTCACGCAGGGCGTACTGGTACAGGAGACGATTGCCGAGGGCGCCAACGACGACACCACCGGCAAACAGCGGGATTGCCGCCGGCAGACCAAGGAGGGCGACGAGGATCGCCTTCTTGGCCAGGATCGCTCCCACGAAGCCGCCGGTGAGTCCCCCCCCCGCGCCAAAGCCAAACGATTCCCACAGCGCCCCCGTGCGTCCCTCGGGCGGTTCGATGGTGAGGGTCACCTCGCATCGCGACGAGTCGCCGCCAACCGGCGCGAGCTGTGCGCGCAACGACTTGACCCACAGTTGGTAGCGCGTCCACGACCAGATGAAGCTGCCGTACGAAATCCCCGTCCCATCCATGGTGCTCCCCTCCATCCCCAGGATGTCGAAGACGAGCACTCCGCCGTGCAGCGCATGCCCGCCGATCGTCTCCCGCAGGCGCAACCCGGCGGGGGAGCGTTGGAGGGCTGCTCCCATCGCGGCAAGGACGCGGCGCGGCGAGTAGTCGAAGATGCGTGACACCGAGATGGCGCGGGGGGATGGGCCAAGTGTCACCCGCACCAGCTTGGAGGGCTCGGCGGCGCGCACCACCATCCCCTGTCCCGCGCCGTCATTGGCACGCAGCTCGGCGAGCGCCAACGAGACAAACTGCCGAGAGATCCCGGCTTCCTCGGCGGCGGACTGCACGGCGGTGACGCGAAATCCACCGGAGGGAGCGCGCGCGCCGTTGTCGCGCGCGTCGGTGCGCGCGAGTGCTGCCTGCTCGCGCGTGCGCGACTCCAGCCGCGCCGCCGCCTCGGCTTGCAGCTGCGCGGCCCGTCGCCAGACGAGGTTCGCCTCGGTCTCGGTGAGGACCGGTTGCGACGGCGACGCCGCGTCGGTGCTGGCCACGTCTTGCATGGCACGCACCAGCAGCTCCGCCAGCGCCTCGCCCGTGGGCGGGCGCAGCGCGGGGTCGCGCATGAGGCACCGGTCGATGACCGCCGCGATAGGCGCGGGGACGTCGGGGGCTATCGTGCGCAGCGATGGGGCGTCGCGCGTGGCGCGCTGCACGAGAATAGCCGCCGACTGCTGATGGTCGAACGGGAGTCGGCCGCTCAGGAGGAGGAAGCCGACCGTCCCCAGCGAATACAGATCGCTACGGCCATCGAGCGGGTCGCCCACTCCCTGCTCGGGACTCATGAAGTACACCGACCCCATGACGTGCCCGGTCTGTGTGAGGCGTGACGCCTCCGGTGCCTGGGCGATGCCGAAGTCGGTGACGACGAGTCGGTCGGTCCCGCGCTCGAGCAGGAGGTTGTCGGGCTTCACGTCGCGATGCACCACACCGCGCGCGTGCGCGTACGCGAGCGCCCACGCCGCATCGCGCAGGATGCGCACCGCCTCGCCCGGCGGGAGCGGACCGAGCGCCTTGAGTCGTTCACCCAGCGACTCGCCGTCGATGCAGGCCATCACGAAAAAGGCCCACCCGGCGGCTTCGTCGGCCGAATAGATGGGGACGATGTTGGGGTGCGACAGCTGCGCCGCCGTGCGCGCCTCGCGCAGGAAGCGCTCGCGCACGGTGGGGTCGGCGGCCAGCGCAGGCGGGAGGATCTTGAGGGCGACCGGACGATCGAGACGGTCGTCGCGGGCGAGCAAGACGACCCCCATGCCGCCGCGTCCCAGCTCGCGCACGATGGAGTAGTCCCCGGCGAGCGCCTGCACCAGGCCGGGGAATTCGCGTTCTATTTCAGGGGGCGCCATGGACACGGCTAATCTACGCAGCACCCAATCGGTTTGTGCCACGCCCGGGTCCGGCAGCGGAAATGCCTGTCCGACTGCAGCTTCTCGCCGTGCGTCGACCGCTATCGCGCGGCGCGCCTGATCTTCGCGTGCACCTCGAGACGCGTCTGCTCGAGTGTGTCGCTCAGGTCGGTGAGCATCGCGAGCGTGGCACGAAGCTGCGGGCGACTGGCGCGCCCCAATACCTGCTGGATGCCGCGCTCCACACTCCCCTTGGTGTTGGTCATAAGCGCTTCACCGCGAGCCGTTAGCGAGACCAGGACCACCCGGGCATCGTGGTCGCCGCGTGAGCGGCGCAGAAGCCCACGGCGTTCGAGGCGACCGAGCGTGGTGGAGAGCGTGCCAGGATGCACGTGCAGGAGCCGACTCAGGTGACCAGCCGCAATCGGGCCAGCGTGCCCGACGATGCGCAGGACCATGCGCTGCTGCGCGGTGACGCCGATGGTTCGCGCCATCTGCGCCGAGGTCACTTCGAGTTCGTGGTTCAATCGCCAGAAGGCTCGCAGAAATTCGAGGACTGGCGGGAGAGCGACGGTGTCATCCGTCGCGAGATGGGCGGGCATGTACGTGAAGTGCGGGGACGGAAGGCAATCGCGCGTGCGCCCAGGGCCGGCAAATGCGTTTTCGGCGCCGCGTGCCGAAGTCCGACAGTTGCAAGTTGTCTACCATGGGACTCGACACGCGATGCACGCCCCGGCACACCGCACAGCGTCCTCGTGCGTTGCCACACGTTCGGCGGCGGCCGTTCGTTCCGCCTAACGCCCGCCAACGCCCGGGTCGTACACCTCCAGCGGCAGCGTTTCTCCCGACAGAAACGCGCGCACCACCTCGTGGAACATCGTGGCTTGCTCGAGCCAGATGAAATGTCCGGCGGCGGGGATGGCGACGAGATGCGCCCCCCGCAGCACCTTGAGATACTCGGCCGAGAGAGGCCAATCGATGTAGTCGCAGGTTCCACGAATCACCAGCGATTCCTTGCGCAATTTCCCGAGAGCGGGACGCGGGTCTGGAAGCGAGACGGCATCGGCGAGCGTGTAGCTGTTGGCAAAGAACCCCAGTCCCGCCGGTGCGGGGATTCCCTCACCCGGTTCGCTCTTGCACGTGAGGTTGGGTTGGCCGAGACGAATTGACTCCTCGGTCTTTTGCGTCCACCACTGATCGCCTTCCCAGTCCTCGATCCACCGGTGGGCGGAGCGCGGGCTGAAGTCGGCCATCATGCGACCGATCACCAGCCGCAACGGCGGTCGCTCGAGCGCCGCCATCGTCGAGGCTTGCACGTCGGTCATCCTGGCGCGCGCCGCGGGATTGATCGTTTCCAGCCACGCGGGTGCCCACAGCGCACCAGGCGACTCGAGGATGAGGCGCTCGACGCGGTCGGGATGCTGCAGGAGGTAGTGCACCGCCAGCGTCGCCCCCCATCCGGTCCCTGCCAGCACCATGGTGGGCACGCCTAACGCCTTGCGGACCTCTTCCAGGTCGGCCACGTGCCGAGCGACCGTGTAGGGCGCGTCCTTCGACAGGTCGAGGCGACTCGAGAAGCCGCTCCCTAACTGATCGTAGTAGTAGACGCTGTATCCGTCCTGCGCCATGGCGTCGTACGGGCGCTTGCCGAGGGCGTGATAGAACGGAAGCGCCGGCATCCCCGGGCCGTCGTGCAGGACCACGATCGGCGGACGCTGCGAATCGCCACGCGCCGGCACCACCTCGTACGCGAGACGCCGACCGTCGGCCAGGGTCCAGTACTGCGTGTCCGGTGTCGGCGTCGGTTCGACGAGCGTGCGCGTGGGCGGCCGCCCAACCAGCAATTGGGCACTGACGGCATACACCGCTGCGCCGCCGAGCAGCCATCGCGGCGCGGCGGCGCCGCGCGCACCCACCGCGCGCAGGAGGACGAAGCCTGCGAACAGAAAGGCGAGCAGCGCGAGGATAGCCAGCGGCCAGAATCCCGTTTCGAGCCTGGCCGCGATGACGAAGACGGCGACGGCGGCTACGGATGCCCCGAGGAGGGCACACACGCGCAGGAGGATGCTCTTCACAGCGGGACCTGAGTGTGAGAGTCCCGCCACCGCGTCGCGCGGACGCCGAGGGCGGGCTCATATCCTGCAGCATTGCTGCCGGATTCCGCCATCGGGAATCGCCTGACGACTCCCGAGCCCTCGGCCGCCGTCGCGATCGAGCAAGCGAGCGCGCAGAGTGCGCTCGAAATAGTTGCGTTGCGGCTGACGCCGCTGCGCGACGATTCCTGCGCGCGGGGTCGGCATTTTGCCTTTTGTGCGCAGAGGCATTGCCGCCATCAGCGGGCGCTCGCAGCTTTGCGCGCCTTCACTTCCTCATTCCACGTTTCGCGTTGACGTCGCCCGCACCCGAACCAAGCCGTTTGGCGCCCTTCGTCGTCGCCCCGCAGCCCCCGCGGTTGGCCGAGACGTTAGGGCCGATCGCCGCGTGGGTCTGCCTGGCGACGTACCTGCTGTCGTCGTTCGTGCTGCACGTCGTGGTGCGGCAGCCGTTCGTCCCGCTTGGCGTCACCAACGTCGTGGGCGCGGTCACGTGCATCGTCGCACTCCTGCTGATGCGGCGCGGACGATACGTGTTCGGCACCCGAATGCTCGTCATCGCCGTTGTCGGCGACACGGTGCTGGACATGTTCCTGGGCGCGTCGCCCTTTGACCCAGCGATGGTGTTTGCCCCCAACGTCGTGGTGGCGGCGTGCCTGCTGCTGGGGACGCGCGACGCCGTGATCGCGGCGGCGGTCTATCTCATCGCCATCCCGGCGTCCGTGCCGTGGCGAGCGGTCGCGGCCGGGGCATTCGCGCCGCGGGAACTCACCGGCGCAATCATGACCGAGCTGGCGTGCATCGGGGCGACGATGCTCGTGATCGTGGCTCGGCACGCGATGATGACGCTGGTGCAGCAGTCGCAGACGCTGGCCGGTCGCCTGTCGGCGCTGGTGGAGCGTGCACCTGACGGCATCATCCTCATGGAGGAAGACGGCACGGTGCGCCACGCGAATGCCGCGGCCGAACGCTGCGTGGCGCCGCACGTGCTGCAACCCGGGGTTTCGCTGCCGTCGCTCCTGCTGCGGCACGACGGCGCCGACGCCGACGCCCCCTACCTGCGGAGTGCCTGTCTCCAGCTGCTGCGCGCGTACGTGCGCGACGTGGAGCGCGACCTGGCCATCACCGGCGCGCGGCTTGAGCTGCCGGGACAGGCACGATTCGTCGAGTTGATCGTGCGCGACGTGTCACCGCGCGGGCGCGAAGGGCGCCTCGGCATGGTCGGCGCCTCGGCGCTGGCGAAGGTGAATCGCGGAGCGCTCCGCCGCGTCCTGGTAGTCGACGACGATGCCTCGGTGCGAGGATTGATCGCGCGGCAACTGGCCCGCTTGGACTGGGACGTGACCTCGTGCGCAGGGGGACTCGACGCGCTGCGACAACTCGCGACGCACCCGGCGGGGTTTGACGTCCTGCTGACTGACGTGCGCATGCCCACGCTCGACGGTCCGGAGCTGGCGCGGCGTGTGCGAGCGCTTGTCCCCTCGCTCCCAATCGTGCTCATGTCGGGGGAGACCGCGGGGCTCACGCGCGACCTGGTACTGCCGGGGCGGCCGTGGCTCTTTCTCGAAAAGCCGTTTGGCGGCGACCGCCTGCTCGAGGTGCTGGAACGCGCCGTGACGCCGCCGCGCCCGGTCGACGGGTAGCGCCGCTCGTCGCGTCGCTCATCGCGCCGGCCGAGCGATTGTTCGGGCGCTACTTCGCGAGGGGGCGCATCGCCCTCCGGCGCGCGGCGTGGTAGACTGCGCGCAGCTCCGATGTAGCGGCGGGGGACGTGTCGCCTGCCGTCCCTCTCTCGTCGTTCCTCGTGTACATCTCCGACTTCGCGATCAAGCGACCGATCATCACGGTCGTCTCGATGATCGCCCTCGTCGTCTTCGGTCTCGCGTCGCTCTTTCGCCTCGGCACCGACGAGTTTCCCGAGCTCGCGCCCCCCATCGTCTTCGTCGCGGTCCCGTATCCCGGTGCCGCGCCAGACGTGGTGGAGCGCGAAGTGGTCACGCGCATCGAGGACAAGCTCTCGGCGATTAGTGGAGTCGACAAGCTCAACTCGTCGTCGACCGATGGCTTCGGACAGGTCGTCATCCAGTTCGTCTTCTCCAAGGATGTCGACCAGGCGATGCAGGATGTGCGCGACGCGATGTCGGCGGTGCGCCCGCAGCTTCCGCAGGAGATCCTCGAACCGGTGCTGAGCCGATTCGACCCGACGCAGATGCCGATCGTCTCGCTGGCCATCACGTCCAAGTCGATTCCCACGCCGCAGCTCACGCAGCTTGCCGACCAGGAGATTGGCGGAGAGCTACGCTCCGTCCCCGGGGTGGCGCAGGTGAACATCGTGGGAGGCGACAGCGCGCAGCTCAACGTGAACGTGCGTCCGGCCGACCTGTCGGGGGCGGGCGTCGGCATCGACCAGGTGGTGAATGCGGTGCGTGCGCAGAACCTCGCGGCCCCGGTCGGTCGCGTGAACGCGGCGCTGGAAAATCGCGTGATTCGCCTCGACGGGCGACTGGCGTCGCCGTCCGACTTCTCGGACATCGTCGTCGCGCAGCGCGACGGGCAACTCGTCAGGCTCGGCCAGGTGGCCGACGTGGAGGCGGGAGCGGCTGAGCCGACGTCGGCCGCGCTGTTCAACGGCGTGCCGGCCATCGGACTCGACATCATCAAGTCGCGCGAATACAGCACGACCGGGGTGGGTGACGCCGTCCGGGCGCGCGTGGCCGAGCTCCAGTCGACCCTTCCACCGGGCGTGACGATCGAGTTTGTGCGCGACGGCGGCGCGCGCGTGCGCCGCTCGGTGAACAACGTGAAGGAGACGCTGTTCGAGGGTGCGGTGCTCACCGTCCTGGTCGTCTTCCTCTTCCTGAACTCGTGGCGCTCGACAGTCATCACCGGACTCGCGCTCCCCGTGTCGGTGCTGACGGCATTCGCCCCGCTCCTGCTCTTTGGCTTCACGCTCAACGTGATGTCGTTGATGGGGCTCTCGCTCGCGATCGGGATCCTGATCGACGATGCAATCGTGGTGCGCGAGAACATCGTGCGCCACGTGGAGATGGGGAAA
>CAZLLP010000003.1:0-98227 GCA_964560345.1 uncultured Gemmatimonadaceae bacterium | reverse complement strand
GGTGCAGGCGACGTGGTTTTCCACCGTCGCGGTCTTTGTGCCCGTCGGCTTCATGCCGGGGATCGCCGGCCAGCTCTTCAAGCCGTTCGCGCTGACCATCGCCAGCGCGGTGCTGGTCTCGCTCTTCGTGTCGTTCTCGCTCGACCCGATGTTGTCGGCGTACTGGCCCGATCCGCAGCTCGAGGCACACGAACGTCGCAATCCCATCGCCCGCGCGCTCGATCGCTTCAACCTCTGGTTCGATCGTCAGGCCGAACGCTACGAACGGGTGATTGCCTGGGCGCTCGATCATCGCTGGTGGATGATCGGCATCGCCACCAGCTCGCTGGTCGTCGCGCTCTGGCTGCAAGTCGCCTTTGGCGGCTTCGGCTTCCAGCCGGTGATGGACAACGGTGAGCTCAACGTCGCCATCGAGACACCACCGGGGTCGTCGCTGGAGTACACCACGCTCAAGGCCGAGGAGGTGGGGCGGATGCTGCGTGCCCACACCGACGTGGTGGCGTACACCTACACAACCGTCGGCAGCGCCACGGGCTCGGGGGCGGTGGACCAGGCGACGGTGTACGTCCGCATGGTGCCCAAGCACCAGCGCAACATCTCACAGCTCGCCTTCGGGCAGGTGATCCGCCGCGAGGTGGCGAGCGTCGCGGGGGCGGTGGCCTACACCTTCGATGCTGGCAGCCTGGCCGGCAACCAGAAGCAGATGCAGTTGCAGGTGCAAGGCCCCGACGCACGGGTGCTCGCCACCCTGGCCGAGCGTATCGCCGATTCGGTGCGGGCGGTGCCGGGGGCGGTGGACGTTGGCCTCTCGACCAAGGGACAGACACCCGAGCTGGGGATTCGCGTGAATCGCGCGCTGGCCTCGTCGCTCGGCGTGAGCGTGGGGCAGCTTGCCATGTCGCTACGCTTTGCGTTTGCCGGCGTGGAGGCAGGGACGTGGGTCGATCCCTCGGGAATCTCGCGCTATGTGCGCGTCCGCCTGTCGCCCGAGTCGCGCGCTCGTGCCACCGACGTGGCGCAGCTCCCGATCATGCTGGCGGGGCGCGCGGGCGCTGGGCAGACGATGCCGTTCATTCCGCTCTCGCAGGTGGCGACCGTCTCCTCGGGGATGGGGCCGGCGCGTATCGACCACTATCAGCGCCGGCGCGTGGTGACGGTAGGCGCCAACGTGGTGGGGGCATCGATGGGGAACGTGGCCGCCGACGTGATGCGTCGCGTGAACTCGATCCCCTTTCCCCCCGGCTACCGCATCACCGAGGCCGGGCAGGTGGAGAGCCAGAACCAGATGTTCGGGGCGATCGTCACCGCCCTCGGCATCGCCGTGATGCTGATGTACCTGATCCTGGTGGTGCAGTTCGGGAGTTTCCTCGACCCGCTGGTGATCCTGATCTCGCTCCCGCTGTCGCTCATTGGGGTGGTGCTGGCGCTCCTCCTCACCGGCGACACGCTCAACGTCATGAGCCTGATCGGGGTGATGATGCTGATGGGGCTCGTGGCCAAGAACGCGATCCTCCTCATCGACTTCGCCAAGTGGGCGCACCGCGATGGCGGGATGAGCGTGCGCGACGCCTTGATCAAGGCGGGGCGCATTCGCCTGCGCCCGATCATGATGACGACGCTGGCGCTGATCGCGGGGATGATCCCCGTGGCGTTAGGCATCGGCGAAGGGGCCGACTTCCGCGCGCCGCTGGGGCGCGCGGTCATCGGCGGGGTGATCGCCTCGACGGTGCTGACGCTGGTGGTGATCCCGACAGTGTACGAGATCATGGAGCACTGGCGCTCGACGCTCCTGGGCCGTTTTTCGCGCGGACGGTCGGGGCACGCGGTCGTGCACGCAACACCTCCGGCACCGGCGCCGAGCGGGGACTGAGCGGGGACTGAGCGGTAGCGAGGGTTGGTCAGGGAAAGAGCGGCGGCGACTTGCGGCGCTTCGTCGCCTGCTCGAAGGCGTAGGCGATCTCGATGAGCTTGGGCTCCGCGCACGCCCCTGCCGTGAAGGTCACGCCGAACGGCGCGGGCCTGGGCTCGAATCCCGCGGGGAACGGACCGCCGCCAAAGCCGCCCGGTGCGCCTGGCGTCACCGGCAGGAGCGCGAAGGGAACGGTGACCGACGGATAGCCGGGGCGCGCGGCAATGCTGGCGCTGCTCACCCCGGGAAAGAGGAGCGCATCGAGTCGATGCGCCTTGAGGGCGGCGTCGATCCCGTTGGTGGCCGAGAGGAGGATGTCCTTGCGACGATCGGCGTCGTAGCGCGCGCGATCGGCCTGCAGGTCCATCTCGTCGGAGACGTCGAGCAGCGCCTGGCCGTACTTGATGGCGCCGGCCCGCTGGTGGGCGATGTTCCACTGGCGCAGCGCGGTGAGCGACGGCACCGGTGCCTTGTCGCCTAACGACTTGAGCCAGGCGTTGAAGTCCCGCTTCATGCCGTACTTGAAGCCGATGGAGCAGTCGGCGTCGCGCCCCTTGGCATTCTCCAGCCCGCCGCAGGTGTTCCAGTTGAGGAAGTTGTTGCTGGCGACCGTGTCGACGACACTGGGGATGTCGGCCGGGTCGACGACCTCGGCCCCCTGTGCCTTGAGGACCGCGATCACCTCGGTCATCGCCGCGCGCTGGGCGTCGTTGATGCCGCCGCGGGCGTTGCTGCTGCCGGGGAGGGTGAGACGGTCGTAGAAGAAGGCGCGCGGGATCCCGATGCGCACACCGGCCAGCCCCTTGGGGTTGAGGAACCGGGTGTAATCGCGACCGGCGGGAGGTGGGCAGGCTTTGGTCGCCGCGTCGTTGGGATCGGGGGCCGCCCCTTCGAGTGCGCCGAGCATGATCGCCGCATCGGTGACCGTGCGTGTCATGGGGCCCGGGGTGTCCTGGTCGGCGGTGATCGGAATGACGCCCCAGCGGCTCACGCGCCCGACCGTCGGTTTGATACCGACGAGCATGTTCTGCTGCGAGGGCGAGAGGATGGACCCCGAGGTCTCGGTCCCGACATTGCCGGCCCAGAACGAGACGTTGGTCCCGACGCCTGACGAGGAACCACCGGTGTTCATGACGGGGCGGCCGTCGAAGGTGGCGTCGCGCGGGTCGCGCCTCGGGTCCCACGGATTCATGCCGTAGCCATTGAGCCCGTTGTAGTTGCCCGGCATGCCGCTGGCGATCCAGTTGGCGAGTTCCGTCAGCTGCGTCTTGGCGATGATGATGGCCCCGGCATCGCGCAGGTGCTTCGTCAGCGTGGCATCGTACGGCGGGATGAGGTCGGCGAAGGCGAGCGCCCCGCCGGTGGTCGGCATGTCGACGGTGTTGATGTTGTCCTTGAGCGCGATGGGAATCCCGTGCAGCGGTCCGAGCGCCTTGCCTTGCGCGCGGTCGCGGTCGCGTGCATCCGCTTCGGCGAGCGCGTTGGGATTGACGGTGATGATCGCGTTGAGCTTGTCCTCGTACAGCGCCATTCGCGTGAGGTACTGCTGCACGAGCTGTCGCGACGTGATGCGACCCGATGCGAGCGCCGCGCGGATCTCCGGGATCGACGCTTCAACCACCGTGAACGGAGGCGTCGCGGCGCCGCGCCCTCTGGACTGCGCCGCGAGCGGATGGGTGGCGACGGAGAGCGCGAAGACGGTGAGAGCCGCGGGAACTGCGAAGGCACCAGCGGAGACGGCGAAGAAGCGGCGCATGCGGATGACGGGAGGCGGGAGATCGAAGGCGGGATCGCGCGCGACGACGTTAGCCTGTCCATTGGCGGCCGGGCAAGAATCGTGGACATTTCCGGCATGACGACCAACTCCAGCACCCCCTCGTCCGACCGCTTCGAGCTCCCGCTGACCATCACGCCCGCCGACATCGACGAATTGGGGCACGTGAACAACGTGGTGTACGTGCGCTGGGTGCAGGACGTGGCGACGGCGCACTGGCAGGCGGCGGCGACGCCGGCGCAGCAGGAGGCGATCGCGTGGGTCGCGCTCCGACACGAGATCGACTACAAGCACCCCGCGCTGCTGGGCGACGCGGTCGTCGCGCAGACGTGGGTGGGACAGGCCGAGAGCGTGCGCTTCGAGCGCCACGCGGAGATCATCCGCGTGTCCGACGGCAAGGTGCTGGCGCGCTCGCGCACCGTGTGGTGCCCGATCAGTCGCACGACGGGAAAGGTAGTCCGCGTGGGTGACGACGTGCGCCAGGCGTTCTCGCGAGACGGCGCACGTTAGGCATCCGGGGCGGTCTCGCACGCGCGGCACGAGCGCGCGCCACGGCATCGCGCACGCACGGCATCGCACACACACGAAGGGCCATCGCGCGCCCGACACCTTCCCGATGACGGGAGGCGCAGAATGGCGCGACATCCCGACATTCGGCAGCGCTCGATACCGCTGAGCACGCACATCAGCAGCCCTCCCCCTGCATTCTACAGCTGGGGTTGTCTGAGGGGTTCGCGCCACAGGCTTTGCACCGCGTCCTGACCTCGCCATTATTCTCGCCCGGCGATGTGCTGGACCGAATGGTTGCCTCGCCCGTATCAGGCCGTTCATGCAGCGCGAGCAGACTCCCCCCTCGACCGCACACACGACGTTCCCGATCGCCGCACGCCTGCTGCGCGTCTTTGTACTCTCGGACGTGCGCTTGTACAGCGACGGCATCGCGCAGCTCCTCGCCGCCGACGACGCGACGCAGGTAGTGGGCGCGTCGTCCACCGAACTGGGAGACGTCATGCGCCGTGTGATCGAGGCGTCGCCCGATGTGCTGCTCGTCGACTCGGGGACGTTGCGCCAGGGAGACACCGTTCCACGATTGGTGACCGTGCTTCCGGCGATGCTGGTCGTCGCCTTCGGCGTGAACGAGGAACAGGACGAGGTGCTGGCGTGCGCGCGCGCCGGCGCCGCCGGCTACGTGCCGCGGCACGCGTCGGCGAGCGACCTCGCCGGAACGGTGCGCAGCATTGCACGCGGCGAACTCCCCTGCTCTTCGCGCATCGCGGCGATGCTCTTTCGCCAGCTCCGCGACAACGCGCCCGCCGCTCCCGTGACCGCCGCCGCACCACCGTCGCGCGAGCTGGCCCTCCTGACGCTCCGCGAGCGCGAAGTGGTGGCGCTCGTCGATGACGGGCTCTCCAACAAGGAGATTGCCGCCCGCCTCGGGATCGAGCTGGCAACGGTCAAGAACCATGTGCATCGCGTGCTGGAGAAGCTCGCCGTGCGTGGCCGACACGCCGCCGCCGCACGCCTGCGCGTCGACCGTACTGCATCCGAAGGCTCAGTCGCGCGTAGCAGAGCCTGAACCCGAAGGTTCAACGGTCCGCGTGCATCCAAGTTGAATCGCGCGATGCATGGAATCGTTGTCGTGTTGCGCCGACCTTCGTCGCCATCATGACGACTGTTCCTCGGGATCGCGTGTCGGTCATACTCGTCGGGTTGGATGGCTTCACGGAAAGCTCGTTATGCGATGCGCTCTCGCATGACGATGCGCTCGAGGTCGTTCGCTTTCCGGAAGGTCTCGCGGCCTCAGCCGCACCGCCGGAACAGTCGATCCTCGTCGTGGGTGCGACGGCCAGTTCGCTGCGCACCGCCACGGCCATGCTCCACGGGCACCAGCGGGTGATTGCCACGCTGGCGCTCACGTCGGAGCCGCCGGGGAGCGACGTGTACTTCGTGGCGCCGGCTGCACGCGATGTCGTCATCGCCGAGCTCGCAGACATGCTGCGCGATCTCGCCCGCGGCGGGCGAGCCGACGCCGTTCCGTTCGTCCAGATCCCGCGCGACCTCAACCGGAGCGACCGATGATCGCACAATCCAGCCAACACAACGGCAACGGGACCGCCACCACACCGGGCGCGTGGCAGCCCGAGAGTCCGTTCTATTCAAACGCCGAGCAGGAAGCATCACCTGCCGTCGTCGTGACACCGGGAGCCGCGTTCGCGCCCATGTCGTCGGAATCGCCCTTCCTGGCGGAGTACGAAGGCGCCGGCGCTTCTACCTCAGCGCTCGCCGAGCCGATGGCGAGCTTTGCCGGCGAGCTGTACGACCGCGAGTTCGAGGAGTCGGTCACGGACCTCGTCAATGAAGGATCGGCGCTCATCGCCGAGCGCGAGGAATCCGAGGCCAACGATCCGGTGAAGGCGCGCGACCAGTCGGAGCGGCTGCTGCGCGAATTCTACGCACCGCTCGGACGCGAGGCGCACTCGATCATCGACCGCATGAATGCAGAGATGGGTGAGACGGACCTCGCGACCGTCGCCGAAGGCGAGATCGACGAGCGCATGGAGCGCTTCGTGGCGCCAACGATGCCGGGTTCTCCCGAGGTGTTCGAGCAGTTTCTCGGAAAGCTCATCAAGAAGGCGAAGAAGGCGGTCAAGGGAGCGGTGAAGCTGGCCAAGAAGGTAGGAAGTGTCGTGGGGCGCTTCATGCCGCTCAACCTGGTGCTCAACAAGCTCAAGGCGCTGATCAATCCGCTGCTGCAGCGCGTGCTGCGGTTCGCGCTCGACAAGCTCCCGGTCGCGCTGCGTCCCGCCGCGACGCAACTGGCGCAGCGCATGCTCGGCATCAAGGCGCCGGCGCCAAGGCCAGCGCCGTCGCAGATGGCGACGTCGACGATGACCGGAACGCCGTCCATTGCATCTGGCGATGCGATCGACGCGGCCATCGCCGCCGTGAGCAACAACAGCGCCGACAGTTCCACGCCCCCTGAGGGGTCGTCAGGCACGACCTCGAACACCCCCGCTGTCGACGCGACGACTGCCGACCCCGCCGAGATCCAAGAGGAATTCGACTCGCTTCTTGCCGGTTCGATCGTTGGGGGAGAGGCGTTCGAGCAGGAGGTGGTGCAGAACGCCTCCTTCGTGCAGCCGCCCGCGGGGAGCGAGCACGCCCTTCGCGAGTTGCGGCACGCGCGCGACCGCTTTGCGCGACGGGTGGTCTCCATGCGGCAACGCGAGGACCCCACCCCAGAGGTGGAGCAGTTCATCCCCGCCGTGCTCGGCGCCGCCAAGCTCGGCGTGAAGCTGATCGGCCGTCCCAAGGTGGTGCGCTTCCTGGCCGGACTCGTGGGCAAGCACATCCGTCGTTATGTGGGACCGGCGCAGGCGTCGTCGCTCTCCACCGCCCTCGTCGACACCGGCCTTCGCCTGGTGCACCTCGAGGCGAGTCCGGAGATGGAGCAACTCGCGCCGGGATACACGCTGGCGTCGACGGTGGAGAACACCGTGAACGGGCTGCTCGCCTCGGCCAGCGAGTCGGCGTGGAACGACGAGTTGCTGCTGGAATCGAGCGCGCAGGAGGCGTTCGAGAAGGCGGCAGTGGCAGCGTTTCCCGACAGCCAGATCCGCGAGGAGTTGCAGGAGTCACCCGGCGCACCAGGGGCGTGGGTGACCGTCCCCGGGCTCGCGCCATACGAGAAGTTCTCCAACACGCCTGAAGTGACGATTACCCCGGAGATGGCCGAGGAGATCACGAGCTTTGGCGGCCAGCGCCTCGGTGCGGTGCTTCGCGCGCAGCACGCGCTCCCCGCGCATCGCGCACTGCGGGCGCGATTGCACCTGTACCGCGCCCTCCCCGGCACGACGCTGAGCGGGATCGCACGGCGCGAGCGCGTGCGCGGCCTTCGGTCGGCTCGGCGACATGCGTGGTCGCGCTTCCATCCGTTGACACGCAATGCGGCGCGCATGCTCCTGGGTCATCCGCGGCTCGGCGTGGACGTGGATCCGCGCTTCCTGGCCAGGCGCGAGCGCATTGGCCCGCAGCAGCGCTTCTACTATCTCGAGGTGCTCGATCCGGATGCGCGGGTGGCCAGCAGCGACGCGGCGGCGCAGCAAGGGGCGCGCCCGACGCAGGTCAACGCCATCCTCGACTTTCCAGCGCGTCGCCTGACGCTCAATGCCTACCTGGCCGAGCCGGATGCGCAGGAGTTGGCGGCACGCGTGCGGGCCAACGGCGGGAGTCGCTCGCTGGCGCAGTTTGCGCGCCCCATCCTCCAGCGCGCCATAGCGACCGCGCTCGGCGGGGCACCTAACGACAGTCTCCGCGTGATCCATCCGGCGGTGCCCGGCATCCGCGCCGTGCCCGAGGCGCTGCTGCGGTTGCTGTCTGCATCCGGCAGCAACGTCGTGGAACAGGTGATGGAAGGGATCTTGCGAGCGATGACGAGCGACGGTCCAACGGGCGCGGCGACGTTGGCAGAATCGATCGCCCACGCGGCAGACGCTGCCGCCGATGGGGTCACGCTGAGCTTCGTCATGCAGGATCCGGCCTTCCTGCCAGCACTCCAGCGCGCTATCGCCACCGGCGGTGGCGATGCGTCGGGGAGCGTTGCACGTGGCGGCTCGGGCGCTGTGCAAGTCACCGTCACAGCGGGGTTCGTCGGATGATGCAGGACTCCGACGCCGTCGTTCGCGAGCAACTGGCGCGGCAGGTGGCCCATTGGCGGCTGGCCACCGCGCGGCTCTCGGACTTCGACGCCATGGCCTCAGCCGACTCGTGGCGTTCGCTCGAGCACTACCTGGGCGTTTCGCTCCGGCACTCGCTCGGCGCATCGCTGGCGCGCCTGACGCGGTCGGCTGAGGCGCTCGACGTGGCGCTGCGCAGCAACTCAGACGGGGCCCAGCTCCCCGCACTTCGGGGGCGCTTCCTCGCCTTGCGCGCGGCGTTCCTCAAGACCGAGACAACGATCGACTTCTACTCGGATGCGTTGGCGATGCGCGCGATCCCGAAGATGGCCGCATTGCTTCGCGCCTGCGATCACCTGGCCACGCGCAGCATGGCCGAAGTGCTCGTGCCGTTAGGGCGCGCGGTGCCGAGCGCGCTGTCGTACCTCGATCGCGGACTCGGCGCGTCGATCCTCAAGGCGGGCATACGGCTGTGGGATGGCGAGGAGAATCCGGTCGCGGCCATCAAGGTCGTGCGGCACAACGTCGTGCGCCCTACCGCGCTGATTCACGAGGCGGGGCATCAGGTGGCGCACATGCTGGGGTGGAACGGCGAGCTGCGCGAGGCGCTGCGGGCATCGTTGCAGCCGCCGGAGGTGGCGGAGCTGTGGGCGAGTTGGGCATCGGAGCTGGCGGCGGACGCCTTCGCCTTTGCGCACACCGGCTACGCGTCGGTGGTGGCCCTCAACGACGTCGTGGATGGGAGCGACGCGCAGGTGTTCGGGATCATTCCCGGCGACCCGCATCCGGTGGGCTACCTGCGCGTGCTGGCCGGCATTGCGATGTGCCGTCGCGCCTTTGGCGACGGACCGTGGGATGCCTTGGGGGCGGCGTGGCGCACGCTGCATCCGGTGTCGCGCGCGCCGGCGGATGCGCGCCATCTGGTGCAGGCGTCACTCCCCATGCTCCCGCGCATCGCCGAGCTCACGCTGTACACACCGTACCGCGCGTTCGAGGGACCGCTGGCGCGGTTGGTCAATCCCGCGCGTGTCGCTCCGCAGGAGTTGGCGGCGTTGGAGCTGCGGGCGGGGGAAGCGGCGTACTCGTCGACCTACTGGTCGTGGAACGAGGCGCTGCGGGTGCTCGCGGCCACCGGGTACCGCACCGGCGTGCAGGCGAGCGAGGTGGGCAAGGCCCTGGACGACCAGGAACGCTGGATGTTGCGGCTCGGCGCTATGCGCCGCGCCGCCTAACGTGAGGAGGAGAGAATGCCCGAAACGAGGAAGACCAACGGACTGGATGCCACACCGGAAATCGCCCCCGACCTCGGCAAGGGGAAGGAACGAGCGACATCGATCCCCCAGGAGCGCGACGTGAAGGTGGCGTCGCCCACGGTGGAATCACGCGTGGCCGGGAGCGTGGTGAGCGCCGGCAACGTGATCACCAAGCTGGAGGCAGATCCCGTGACCCCCGAGCCCGTGGCGTACTCGCTGCGCCAGCTCGGCGAAACCAAGCGGTGGCAGGAGCTCCGTGCCAACGCTCCCGATGTCATCCTGATCCGGCCCAGCCGGCAGGGTCAGTTCACTCCCTAACTGAGGACGGCGCATGTTCACACATATGGCGCGGGCGATCTACCTGGGGAACCTGCCCGCCACCGGTACCCCCCCGAACCCGGCCCCGCAACCGCTCAACGCGATCAACCAGGTGCTCACGCAGTACACCGCGGAGCAGCTCGCGCACTTCCTCGCGCGCATGTGGGAGAGTCCGCGTCAGCATGCGCACGACCTCATGCCCAGCGGGAACATCGCGTTGCACCAGGCGTGGAGCCGCGACATCTACCCGACGTTCGTGAGCGGGGGCGGCGATTCCAACGACCCGATCGTCCCGGTGCCCCCGGCGGGATACTGGCACCACATCGTCTACGCCTACCTGCTCGAGTGCACCAACCTGGCGCGCGTGTTCGAGCGCGTGGTGCAGGAGTGGACGAGTGGCGAACGCCTTCCGTTCGCGACCCCGCAGGTGCAACGCTGGCTGCGCACGACGGAGCAACTCTTCTTCACCAGTCCGCTCCCGCCGTCGATCACCTCTCTCACCAGCGACATCCGTCCGCAGCGCGAGTCGATCCGGCGCAACGCCTACTACCGCATGCTGGGGATGGACCTGCCGCACGGAGGCGCTGACGGACGCGGCGCCGCCTACATCAAGCCCGACGTGGCCAACCGCGAATTTGTGCGGGCGTGGGAGGAACTGCTCAAGACGACCTGGGCGGCGTTCACCAATCGCCGCAACACGTCCGGCGCCGATACCACCGACCAGGCGGGGATCCAGGAGCTGGTGCGCGAACTGAAGGAGATGCTCACCGCACGTCGCACCGGCGGGACGCTCTCTCGTGAGGAGTTCGATGCGGTCACCTGGTTCTCGTGGTTCCACCTGACGGTGCTCGACAACACCGAGGTTGTGCAGAACCTCAACGCGACGTCGGCCTCGCCGGCGCTCCGACTCAAGAAGATCGCCGAGGCGGTGTCCGTTCCGATTCACGCCAAGTCGGACTCGTTCTTCCAGATGGCGACTCCGATGGCGCTGGTGCTCGAGGCCATCGAAGCTGGTGACGTGGATGAAACCAACGTCGATCGCCTGTACCTCGGCGACGGCGTCCTGGCGCGCAGCATGCGCCTCATCACGACGCACTGGTCGATGACCACCGGGCGCCAGATGAAGGGCGTCGATATCGCCGCGCTCCCGATGCAGCGGGCGCTCGCGGGGAACGGGGGCTCCGCCACCGCCATTCCGGCATCACGGCTTGAATTCGCGCTGCGCTGATCACCCCAAGCGAGAGGATGTGGCCATGGCATCGCGATGGACCGACGTGCAGCACGAGGAGGAGGCGATGAGCGCCTCCTCCCCATTCGTCCCCGAGGCACCGGGGATGGATGCAGGAGAGTTCGAAGGAGGCGCCGACACGACCTACACCTCCGAAACAGGGCTGGACTCGATTACCGAGTGGCGCTCGCCATTTGCGCGCGAGTCCCGCATCGACGACACCGCAACCAACGAGGAGTCGGTCGAGCAGTACGAGTGGCGCGACAACGAGGAATCGTCGCCGGACGCATCCGAGTTCGAGTCGGCGTGGGATGCGCCGGCAGGAGAGTTCGAGGGCAATGCGGTCGCCGACCAGTCCGAGCAGTTCTGTCACGAGTGCGGGCACGCGCTCGCGTCGTCCGCGGCGGCCGGCGAGCACCCGTTCGCGATGGAGCAGGAAGGCTCGCTCGACGCCGAAGATGCGTGGGAGGCGCACGAGCGGTACGCCGCGGCCACCACCATCGAGAGCAACGAGACCTACGAATCGCTCTTTGGGCTGGAGCAGGAAGAGGAAGCCTTCGAAGGCGAGGACGCGCCGACCGTCGCCTCGTTCACCGCTTCGTTAGGCGCGGAATGGTCACGTCGACGCGGCGGAGCGCCGAGCGCCGCGGCCATCACCGACTGGCTGGCGAAGGATCACGCCGAGACGATCGTCGGCGCGCGTCAGCGCTTTGGCAAGCGGTTCGGCAGCGGGCGGTTCACCGAGGATGCGATCACGAAGGCGTGGATGATCTCGCGCCGCGACCAGATGGACTTCCAGCTCGCGCGCGGCATCGCCGCACTCGGGAGCTTTGCCCCGCCCAAGGACGCGGTGACGCTCGTGTCGAGCCCGATCATCGACGGGAGCAACGTCGCGCCCGTGGCGCCGATCATGGTGCGCTTCACGGAGGAGCTGCGTCGCCGCTACGGGCGCCAGATGACCGCGAGCAACTATCGCGGCCACGGCGGCGGAAGCTTCAACAACCGCGGCCACTCGCTCGATCTCTACATCTCCGGGAGCGACGACCGCGGCTTCTTCCCACGCAATGACGCGATCGCCTTCCTGCGCGCCGTGCACGCGGCCGCACGCGCGGTCGGTGCCCAGTGGCGCGTGATCTACAACGACTTCGCCGTGGCCGACGCGATCAATCGAGAGTTCGGGCGACAGCATGTCATCTTTGTCGGAACCGTGCGGCGCGACCAGGCCAAGCGCGTGACGGGGCTCAACTGGCATGGCCCCGCCCCGCTGATCGTCCACTTCCACCTCGACTTGGCACCAGGTACCGGCTCGGGCGGTGCGATCAGTGGCGGTATCAGCGGCGCGATCAGTGGCGGCACGGGTCACACCACGAGCGACACCCTCGGCGGCGCCATCCTTGGCGGCATCGGCGCCGCCATCCGCGGCGGGATGAGCGGTGCCGTCAGCGGCACACCGAAGATCGCTATCAACGAGTCGACCGTTGCAGCTGTACTCCCGTATCGCGACCTCGCCCATGCGGCGGCGGCTCGCTACGGCGTCGATGCCGCGCTCATCCTCGGCGTGATCGCCGCCGAGAGCGGCGGCAAGCGGGATCTGGTCGCCAAGAGTGGCTACACCGGCGTGATGCAGGCCGGGAAGGGCGAGGCACACAAGAACCCGGCGCACTCCATCGACCTCGGGACGCGAAAGCTGCGCGACTTCCGCAAGATCATGGAAGGCATTCTCGCCGCGCGGAATCAGAAGTACGACGCGCTCCCCGAGGCTGAGCAATTGCGCCTTCTGGCACTCGCGTACAATGCGGGACCGGTGACGGTGGCCAAGGCGCTGCAGTACGCGGCCGAGGCGGGGCACCCCACCGCCTGGCTCGACGCCGAGCACTATCGGCGTGCGCTGCTCTTCACTGGCGCGTACTCGCTCCACCAGGCGGCGGCGAGCTGCATGCCGAAACTGAGCGACGGCGATCGCGCCGCGCGCATTCGCGAGGCGAGCGTGACGTGGAACAAGTACCGGCTGGGGACCAAGAAGGTGAACTGGCGCAAGCTCCCCGATCCGCCGGCATGGAGCGCGATCGCGGCACAACTGCCGGCGCTGGTGACGTGCGCGATCGAGTTCAAGCATCGCAACTCGCCGAGATACGCGGCGAAGATCATGGCCTATCGCGATCGCGTGCGGCGCTGACGCCCGTCAGCACCCGACACCAGCCATGAGACGACCGTGCCCGGCCGGAGCGACTTCCGGCCGGGCGCTGTCGTCGCCGGTGGCCAGCGGGAGGCATGTTGACACCGGAACGATCGTCCCTAACGTGCGCGCATGCCTTCACGCATCCGCGATCTTCCCGCCCTGCTCGTCGCGCTCCGCGCCATCGTCGGCGATCGCCTCACGCAGGCCGAGTCGGAACTGCTGCAGCACGGGCGCGGCGAGACACACCTCCCCGCGTCCCCCCCCGACGTCATCGTCTATCCCGAGAGCACCGAGGAGGTGCGGGCAATCGTGCGCGCCTGCGCGACGCACGATGCGCCGGTCATCCCCTACGGTGCGGGGAGTTCGCTGGAGGGGCACGTGGCCGCGGTGCAAGGCGGCGTGACCATCGACCTCACGCGCATGAACCGCATCCTGCGCACGAGCGTCGAGGACATGGACGTCACCGTGGAAGCCGGCGTCACGCGCTTGCAGCTGACGAAAGCGCTCGGTGGGAGCGGCGCCACCTTCTTCGTCGATCCGGGAGCCGATGCCACGCTGGGCGGGATGGCCGCCACCGGGGCGTCGGGGACGACCTCCGTGCGCTACGGCACGATGCGGGAGAACGTGCTCGGCCTCACCGTCGTCCTCGCTGATGGGAGCGTGGTGCGCACCGGCGGACGGGCACGCAAGTCGTCGGCGGGATACGACCTCACGCGCCTCATGATCGGGAGCGAAGGAACGTTAGGCGTGATCACCGAGGTGACGTTGCGCCTGCATCCGGTCCCCGACGCCATTGCCGCCGCCATTTGCGCCTTCGACAGCGTCGACGAGGCCGTGCACGCGGTAGTCGCGCTCCTGCAATGCGGCGTCCCGCTGGCGCGCATCGAACTGCTCGACGCGATGACGGTGCAGGCGGTGAACCGGTTGAGCGGCCTTGGGCTCCCCGAGTGCCCGATGATCTTTCTCGAGGTGCATGCCTATTCGGCCGCGGCCATCGCCGAGCAGTTGGCGGCGGTGCACGAGATCATCGGCCACCACGGCGGGCGCGTGCACGACTCGGCCACCACCGAGGAGGCGCGTGGCCGGCTCTGGGAGGCACGCCACAAGGTCTATTACGCCGGCCTGGCGATGCGCCCCGGCTTTCGCTCGTGGACCACCGACGTCTGCGTTCCGGTGTCGCAGCTGGCGCCGGTAATTCGCGAGACGCGCGCCGATCTCGAGTCGGTCGGCATGGTCGCGCCGCTGGTGGGGCATGTGGGCGACGGCAACTTCCACCTCCTCATGCTGGTCGACCCTCACGACGAGTCGTCCATCGCGATGGCGCGCGCCGCCAACGACCGCCTGGTGGCGCGCGCGCTAGCGTGTGGTGGCACCTGCACCGGCGAGCACGGCGTGGGGCTTGGCAAGCTGTCGTCGCTCGCCAAGGAGCACGGCGACCTGCTCCCGGCCATGCGGGCGATCAAGCAGGCGCTCGATCCGCACAACCTGATGAACCCGGGGAAGGTGGTCGCGCTCGCGCCGTGAACCGCGGGGCTACTATGCGCGATGCCTCGCGCGGCTACGGCGCGCGCTTTCTCGCGCGCCTACTTCATGCGCTTGAGCGGCGGCACGCCTGGGATCTCGATCCGGTCGACCTTCCCCTTCGCGTCGGTCCCGAAGGTGAACTCCATGCCGGTCTCCAGCGCGATCGCCTTGATAGGCGCCAGGAAGAGGACCTCGGAGCGCGGGATGAACTGCGGCTCGGCGAGGTACAGCTTCCCCCCTTCGAACGTCACCGACGCCCGCACCTTGAAGGGTGTGTCGACGGCGTACGATCCCACCATCGACTGCAGCGTCGTCGAATCGACGGCGATCGGGGCGATCTCGCGCGGTCCGAAGTCGGTCCACTTGTACTCGGCGGCGATCGCGAAGAGGATCTCCTGCGCCAGCGTCCCGCCGTTGTCGCTGTTGGTCATCACCGCGGCCCCTCTCCCTAACTCCGGGAAGTAGGTGACCTGCGCCCGGTATCCCTCGTTGGCCCCGCCATGCCCGAAGCTGAAGCCCGCTCCCTTGCCGCCAACGGCGGGACCAAGGCCGAAGGCTCCCTTCTGCGGGGTCAGCATCTCCGTCGCCATCTTCTGCGACAACACCTTGGTCGACTTCCCCGCGCGCGCCGCCGCGATTTCCAGGGACCACTTCATGAGGTCCGTGGGCGTGGTCCAGAGTCCTGCCGCCGCCATTTCGGGATAGGTGTGCCAGCGCCCGGCGACCATCTTGCCATCGGGGCGATAGCCCGCCGCGGCCTGCGGGGCACGAGCCGCCGTGAGTGGCTGGTCATAACCGCTGCTCGTCATCCCGATGGGGTCGAGGACGAGGCGCTTGAGCAAACTCGGGAATGACTCTCCCGTCACGTCGGTCATCGCCAGCTGCTCGATGGTGATGCCGCCCCCCGAATAGCGCGAGATGGCGCCGGGAAAGGTGTCGACGCGGACGGCGGCGGTATTGGCCGGCTTGGTGCCATCGAGCAGCTGCGGAACCGTCGGGACGGAGTCGGTAGCCGCATACCCGGGGAAGCCGTGCACCGTAAGCCCCGCGGTATGCGACGCGATGCGGCGCAGCGTGACCTTCTCCGTGGCGGTGAACGTGTTGTCGGGGAGCTTCCAGCTCTTGAGGTAGTCGTTGATCGGCGTGTCGAGGGCGAGCTTCCCTTCCTCCACCAGCCGCAACATCCCGGTCGCCGCCACCGGCTTGCTTATGGACGCCGCCTGGAAGATGGTGGTCGCGTTGACCGAATCGGTCGTCCCCGATTCCTTGAGTCCGTAGCCGCGTGCCCACACGATGCGTCCGCTGTCGACCACCGCAATCGAGACACCGGGCACCTTGTAGGGCGCCATGCGCTCGGCGAGGGTGAACGTGACCGACGGCGCCCCCTTTACCTGCAGTTGCGGGCGCAATCCGGCGGTCACCCGCCCGATCGCCGCATCGGCGTTAGGCTCGGCCGCAGGCGTGGCGGGCTTGCTGCAGGCGGCGAAGAGCATGGCGCCGACAGCGGCGACGGCGACGGGGGAAGACCGATGGCGCATCGAGGCCTCGAAGTATGGGAGCGCATGGCGATCAGGGAGAATGCACGTCCGACCCCGCCAACAGGAAGGGCGGGCGAGGTGTCGCTGGGGCCAGCCGCCGCGCGAGTCGCGTCCCCCTCGCCCCTCTTCCATCGCCACCGCCGATGCGCGAGAATCCCGCCCTTCTCCTTCGACCGACATGCCGATCCCGTCAGCCGCCACCGCTCCCGGCCGCTCCAGCACCGTTAGGCGCATTCTGCGCGTCCTGTCGACAGTCGTCATTGTGATGGTCTTGGGTGTGGCGGGATACGCGGTGGTCGCCTACCGCGCGTACTACGGCGCGCACCCGGCGGAACGCGCATGCCGCGACTGCACCACTCCGGTGGTGGTCAACGGATACCAGCTTTTCGTTCGCCAACTGGGAAGCGACACCATGCACGCGCCGGTGATCGCCGTGCACGGAGGGCCGGGGCATTCCAGCCTGTCGTTCAAGCGGAGCCTCGACTTTCTCGCCCGCCAGCGGCGCGTGATCTACTACGACCAGCGCGGCTCGGGCAATTCGCAGAGCAAGGGGCGTGAGGCAGACTACGCGATCGACAGCCTCGTGGAAGAACTCGAAGCGCTGCGCCGCGACGTGGTGCGGGCCGACAAGGTCGTGCTGATCGGTCACTCGTTCGGCAGCGCGCTCGTACAACGGTATGCGCTCCGCTATCCATCGCACGTCGATCGGCTGCTCATCGTTGGGGGAATCCGTCTCAACAACGGCATGTCGAATCGCTTCGTCTGGCGCTGGCTGGGACCGGCGCTCTACTCCACGGCGCTCGGGTTGCCACACGGAAGCGGGCAGGAGGCCGACGACTGGTTCACGTCGCAAGGCGACGCCGACAACGACGCCCGTCTCCACGATCCGTCCAAACGCGCGGTGCTCGACAGCGCCGGCCCGACGAGCTTCGCCGCCTGGCGCGAGATCTCGCTCTCGCTGGTGGGCGACGCCCAGGAAGACGCGTTGCGCCGACTGCAGGTCGAAACGCTCGTGCTGTATGGCGCGGCCGACGCCAAGTACACCGGCGAGCCGACGGCCAAGGCGCTGTGTGCGATCATCCCGCATTGCACGCCGATCGTCTTCCTCGAGAGCGGACACTGGCCCTTTCTCGAGGAACCGACGCGCTTCCAGCAAGTGGTGGGCGACTTCCTGACGGAGTAGTGACCTCCGGCGCGGTAGATTGTCGTGTAGGACGACCGACTCTTCGCCTCCGACTTGCTCATGCTGCACCGTTCTGCCGCCGCCTTCGTCGCGATCACGCTGCTCGCCGCCTGCTATGGCTCTCGCGCTGCCACTCCCGCGCGCGCCGCGACCGATCCGGCGCCGGCCGCCGCGCTGGATGGGGTCACCCCCGCCAACATCTCGTTGCAGAAGATCGGCGTCTACGCTGGCGCCGGCGCGGCAGCGGCCGAGATCACCGCATACGACCATGTGAGCCAGCGGCTCTTTGTGGTGAACGGCGCCCTGGGCACCGTCGACGTCCTCGACCTGCGCATCCCGTCGGCCCCAACGCTCGTCTCGTCCATCAGTGTGCGCGAGTTCGGGAGCGGCGCCAACAGCGTGGCGGCACACGACGGCGTCGTGGCTATCGCCATCGAGGGACCGGTCAAGACGGCGCAGGGGACGGTGGCCCTCTACCGGGCGACGACGCTCGAACTGATCAGCAGCGCGCGCGTCGGCGCCCTCCCCGACATGGTCACCTTCACCCCCGACGGACAGACCGTCCTGGTGGCAAACGAAGGAGAGCCGGATCCGTCGTACCAGCTCGATCCCGAGGGGTCGGTCGGTATCATCGACGTGCGCGACGTGACGCGTCCGACGGTTCGCCTCGCCGATTTCAGTGCCTGGAACGGGCAGGAGGAAGCGCTGCGCCGAAGCGGCGTCCGCATCTTCGGCCCCGGCGCCCGTGCCGCGCAGGACTTCGAGCCCGAGTTCATCGCCGTGAGCGCCGACTCGCGCCGCGCGTGGGTGACGCTGCAGGAGAACAACGCGCTGGCCATCGTCGACATCGCGCAGGCGCGGGTGGAACGAATCGTCCCGTTAGGCTATCGCGACCACAACGTCGCGGGGCACGGCATCGACGCGAGCGACCGCGACAACGCGGTCAACATCCGCCCGTGGCCCGTACTCGGCATGTACCAACCCGACGCGATCGCCGCCTTCACCGCGCAGGGGTCGACCTTCCTGGTCACGGCCAACGAAGGGGATCCGCGCGACTACGCAGCGTACCACGAAGAAGTGCAGGTGGGGACGAACCTCAATCCAGCGATCTTCACCGCGGAACGCTGCAACGGCAGTTGCCTGGGCGACGCGAACCTCTCGCGCCTGGTCGTGACCAAGGCGCTGGGGATGGACACGACCAGCGGTCAGTTCAATGCGCTGTACACCTTTGGCACGCGCTCGGTGAGCGTGTGGACCGCCGACGGTGCGCAGCTCTGGGATTCGGGCGAAGAGCTCGAGCGTCGGACCAGCGCGCTGCCCATGGTGAAGTTCAACGCCAGCAACACGGGCAACAGCTTCGACGATCGCAGCGACAACAAAGGACCCGAACCCGAGGGCGTCACCGTGGGGACGCTCGGCGCCAAGACCTACGCCTTCGTGGGGCTCGAGCGCGTGGGCGGCGTGATGGTGTACGACGTCACGCAGCCGACGGCGCCAACGTTCGTCACCTATGCCAACACCCGCGACGGTGCAACGGGCGACCTGGGACCCGAAGGGATCCTTTTCATCCCGGCCTCGCGGTCGCCTAACAAGGCGCCGCTCCTGATCGTGGGCAACGAGGTGAGCGGGACGACGGTGATTTACCAGGTGATGCTCCACTGAGCGCGCCGACCACGCGCATCGACCGCGCGCGTGCTGCTATCGCGCTGACGTGAGCGCCTTGAACTGGCGAAACATCACCCAGCGCCACCGCGCGATCATCCCGAAGGCCAGCAGGAAGAAGAGCGACGCCGTCTGGAGCGGCGAGATGAGGTGCCCGATGTAGTCGTGCAGCAGGAGGCGCACCGCCAACAGGGCGAGGAGAATCGCCAAAAAGGCGCGCGAGCGCTGCATGTAGATCACGCCATTCCGTGGCTCGAGCTTCGTCGAGCTGGTGAGCGGATACGAGAGCACGAGCAGTCCGAGGGCGAACGTCCCGAGCGCCCACGTCCACGGGACGCGCGCCATGGGCATGGCGAAAATCAGGAACCCGCTGCTCATTGCAACCGGCGGAATCACGATCGCCTTGGTCGAGACCGGGACGCGCGTCTCGCGTACGCGCCAGACCAGCATGGCCACGCCACCGAAGATCGGCCCGATCCGGAGGATCGGGCGTAGGATCGGGGCATATTGGGCGTACAGCTCCTGAAGCGTCACGAGAGGGGGACTATGCAGCGAGTGGGGCGGGGTAGCGGAGGAAATGTAAGGCCCGAACACCGGGAGGCCACGACGCGAGGTCCAGCCGCGCCAGCGTCGACGCGGTCGGTCGCCAGTTGGGTCCTGTACGACCTCGCCAACACGATCTTCTCGCTCGGCGTCGTCTCGCTCTACTTCTCGCTCTGGGTGCGCGATGCCGTGGGCCCCCAGCGGGCCGATGGCGTGTACGGGAGCATCATGGCGGTGTCGATGGGAATGGTCTTCTTCCTGTCGCCGCTGCTGGGGACGATGAGCGACCGCGCGCGCAAGCGCATGCCCTTTCTGGTCGCGTCCACCACCATCTGCGTCGTCGCGACCGCGCTGCTCGCGCGCGTCGGCACGACCGGGACGTTCATCGCCTTCATCGTTGCCAACGCCGCCTTCCAGGCCGGGATGCAGTTCTACGACGCCCTCCTCCCCGACGTCTCGACCGAGGAGAATCGCGGGCGGATCTCGGGTATCGGGGTCGGCGTCGGCTACATGGGCTCCTACGCCGCCGTCTCCATCGGGCTCGTCGTTGGCTCGGAGGACAAGGCCGGCATCTTTCTCACCGTTGCCATCGCCTTCTTTGTGCTCGCGCTCCCGTGCTTCCTGTTCGTGCGGGAGCGGGGCAATCCCGTGCCGAAGCGGATCTTCCACGTCCGCGACCTCGTACACTCGCTCGCGACCACCATCACGACGCTCCGTCAGGGGCAACGATATCCGGGGCTCTCGCGCTTCCTGCTCGGGCGCATCTTCTACACCGACGCCATCAACACCGTCGTCGCAATCATGACGCTCTTTGCCGTCAACGTCGGCGTGTCGCGCGGCCTCGCGGAGGAGGACGCGACGCGCATGTCGGAGATGGTGCTGCTCGGCTCCATCGGGTGCGCCGTGGTCGGTGGTTTCGCCTGGGGGTGGCTGGTCGATCGCCTGGGCCCTAAACGCACGCTGACGATCGTCCTCGGGCTCTGGATGCTCGACTTCGCCCTTGCCGCGCTCATGGCGCTGGCGGGCCTCCCGCTGTGGGTGCTCTACGTCGTCACCGCCGTCGCCGGCGTTGCACTCGGCGGAACGTGGGCGAGCGACCGCCCGCTCATGCTGCGACTCACCCCGCCCGACCGCGTGGGGGAGTTCTACGGCTTCTACAACATGGTCGGACGATTCTCGGCGGTGATCGGTCCAACGCTCTGGGCCATCGTCGCCAAGCTCACCATCGGTCGCGGCATGGCGCCCGAGCGCGGACAGGGGATCGGCATCCTGCTTCTGCTGGCGATGATCGTGGTGAGCTGGCTCATCATCCGACGGGTGGACGACACGCCGCGGAACTGGAACGAGGGACAGAAGGCCGCGACGTAGACAAGGGGGGCCGTGCGGGGCCATCACGTCGACATCCCAAAGCGACTCCGCACTGACGACATCGGCGGAGATCTCCGATAGCTGGGGGCGCGCGCTACCGCATCGTCATCATGATCGGAGTGAGACCGGTGATGACTTCAGGGATGCGCCACTCGCTCCTCCTTCTCACGGAGTCCTCCATGCGCCGTTTTCGTCACCTCCCCCGCGCACTCCTCGTTGCCGCCTCGGTGGGCGCGTCAGCGACCGCCTTGCCAACCACCGCCGGCGCCCAGAGCCCATCCGATTCGCTCCCGGTCTCTGCAGTCGTCACCCGGCACGCGAAGTACCCCGCACTGGCGGCCACGTTGGGGATTCTCCCCGGTGCGGGGCACGTCTACGCGGGCGAGTACCGTCGAGGACTTGCCGTCATGGGCGGGATCGCCGGAGTTGCCCTCACGACGGCCTTCCTCGCGGTCGGCGACTGCGACGGCGAAGACGCGAGCAACTCGAGTGCGGAGTCCTGCGACAACGACAACGTCCTGGCAGCGGGAGGACTGTTGATGCTCGGCATTTGGGGGTGGAGCATCGTCGACGCCGGGATGGCGGCCAATCGCACCAACCGTCGCGCGGCGGAAGCCTCCAAGCTCGCGCTTCTCTCACGTGTGCCCGTCACGCTCAACATGTCGCGCCGCCCGACGGCGAATGCGGGGGACGTGCGCGCGCTGAATGTCGGGCTGCGGTTCAGCGTGCGGTGATCAGTCGCGCCGCATCACGGCGCCCGGCGAAAGACACGGATGAGCGCGTGGCGCAGCGGGATGGCCGCCAGCTGCGGCGCCATCGCCCCCTCGATGCTGCTTCGCTCGACGCGACTCACGAGCATCGTTTCGGAGCCGATCGTGACGGGGATGAGATTGAACGCCGGATACGTCGCGAGCGACGCGCCGATGCCCCACGGCATGGTCGGCGTTTCGCGCTCCGTGGCGTTCCGAAAGACGCCAGGCGTCGCGGTGCCGAACCAGATCGGAAGCTGCTGGCCCGGCACCCCTTCGGCGCGCGCGCCGACGAGGTCCACGAAACCATCCCGGTTGAGGTCGACGAATTTGATCTGAGGCGTCCAGATGTGCAGCTGCTGCCCGGGGAGCGCCGTGGTGGTCACGTTCACGAAGGTCCCGTCGCCGTTGCCGCGCAGGATGTTCCAGTCGGTGACGAGGTTGCCGGTGAACGAGGCGTTCGCCGCGTCGATACGCGTGGCCAGGATGTCCATGCGCCCATCGCCGTCCAGATCGCGGCAGTACACGTCGGAGGTGTATTGCCCATTCGTTGGCCGCGGCATCGGGAGCGGGGGGGTGAAGAACCGCCCGGTCTTGTCGTTCAGGTACACAGCGCCGACCGCGTGAACCCTCGCGTCCTTGCGCGTGATCACGAGGTCGTTCCACCCATCGCCATTCGCGTCGCACATGGCGGCGCCGGCGATGTTGGGGGCCGTTCCGGTCGAATCCCCAACGATCGCGCGGGCCAGTTCGGTGCCGAACGACGTGTTGTCGTAGGAGAACGTGCCGTCGCCTTTGCCGCGCAGCACGAACGGTCCGGGCGCGGCACACGCCGGGATCCAGTTCGCCCCGCGGTACTGGACCGCCAGCGTGTCGCCACCCGCGTTGCGGATGGAGTAGCAGAGTCCGGACAGCATCATGATGTCGACCGCCCCGTTAGGCCGCGTGGGCCCGATGGCGGCTGCGTGCTGTTGCACCTGCGGTGACGTGACCAGGGTCTCGCGGAAACCGCCGGTGCCATCGCCGAGGAGGACCTTGGGGACGTCGCGCTGGTTCGGGAGAGGATTGGAGATGTCGCAGCCGCTGCCGGCAAAATGCACGTCGGTGTTGCCGTCACCGTTGAAGTCGGCGGTCAACATGTGGTACGTCAGGAGCTGCGAGCGCGTCGCCTCGATGATGCGATCGTTGTTGGGCGTCAACTGACCACTCGCGCTCACCAGCACCGACGCGGGCGCACTCGGCGCGCAGGTCGGGATTCCGCCCGCCCCCACCTCGCTCCCGCCCATCACGAGTACGGCCCGGTTGCCGGCGAGCGGGATCGCCGACATGACGCCCCAGGTCCCGGAGTAGGGGATGAGCAGCGAGTCGGCCATGTACCACACCCCCGTCTGCCACCGCGCACGTGCGCTCGCCTGCCCCGTCAGCTGCACTCCGCCCGACGCGTTCAGGAGATCGGCGAGGACCGAAATGACCCCCGCCTTCTTCGCCGTCACCGTGCCGTTCGCGGTGATGCTGGCGAGCGCCGTGTCGCTCACCGACCAGCGCACCGACGGCTGGCCGGCCACGGCGACGCCTGCCGCGGTGTAGGCGGTCGCCGTCGCCTGCACCGTGCTCCCGGTCACGACGATGCTGTCGCTGAGCGTCACCCGCAGCGAGGCGGCGGCACCGTTAGGCGCGGGGCCGGTTCCGCTGCCTCCTTTCGCATCACCGCCGCCGCAGGACGTGGCGGCGCATGCGAGGAAGACGATCCACGCGGCGCGGACGTGCGCGCGGCGGATCGGCATTGGGACGACGCTCATCGGCGAAGGGCGACGCGGGCGCGACGCGAACACGGCGCCCATGCGCTGGCACCGCGGGTCCATTCGGGCCGGCCTGTGCCTACTCGTTCGGCTCGACGCGGACGCTGGATGCCTCGGGCACGCTCGACAGGCGCCGCGCGTCGGAGACGGGCTCGGGCGGAAAGACCTCGTCCCCCAGCACCACCAGCCGCTCGCCCTCCATCGGCGCCGCTCTTAGCGACTTCCCACCGAAGAGCCGCCTCGCGAGATAGCCGGCGGTGCCGAGGATCGCGCCACCAGCGAGCAGCGCCATCCCCGCCGTCAGCACGAAGGCGAGGATCGCCAGGATGACGACTAGGAGAAAGATCCCGACGAGCGGATTGCGGCTGTTGAGGCGAACGACGCGGATCTGCATGGCGAGGGGGGCGCGGGAATCGACCCTCGCAAGATACCTCGGCACGCTCCCGCTCGGGCGCCGGGGGCGCGACACGCCGGAGGGGCCGATCGGAGAACTGCGCGGTCACCCGCCCACCAGGAGGCGGCGATACGTCACGCCACCGATCGTCGCTGTTGTGTCGGAGGTGATCTGGAAGGGGATCGCCGCTCCGTTGAAGGCCGAGAAGCCTGCGCGGTTGTTGAGGTCGAGCGCGGCTTGCCCGTTGGGACGGCAGCTGGTCGCCAGCGAAACGGTGAAGGTCGCCCCGCTCACCGTGTAGCAGCCGCGTTCGTAGCCGGCGAAGTTACCTGCCGAGCCGGCATCCTGCGCTTCATTGAAGAGATACGTCCCGTCGGGCTCGAACACGACGAAGCTCCCGTCAATCCCGTCCGCGCGCGTGAACGCCCCCACCAGCGCGGCCGGCACGTTAGGCACGCCGTCGAGTGTGAGTGTCTGCCCGTCAAAGGTGAGGGCAAGCTGATTGCCGGTGCGCACCAGCTTCCCCGACAGCCCCACCGCCGGACTCGCCTGCGAGTCCCACAGCCCACAGCCACCGTTGCGGTCGGCGTAGGCGACGACGATCGAGAACGTGCCGTCGGTCGCCCGGCGGTACACGCCGTATTCGGTCCCGTTGCCGCTGTTGGTGCAGGTGGGATCGTCGCCACGAATCGCCGACGAGAAGGTTCCGCCGTACCAGAGCGTGAGATAGCTGCGCTTACCGTTGATCGTGACGACGTACGTTCCCTCGTACGCATCGAGCGTCCCGTTGGCGCGGCAGTTGATGCCAATGTCCACCACATTGCCGGTCGCGACGCGTCCCTTGGCGCGGGCGAGGCCGCACGTCAGCAGCGGCTGTCGCGGGGCGGAAGCAATGACCACGCTGTAGTCCGTTCCCGTCTGCAGGGCGTTAGGGAAGGTGAAGGTCTGCGCCCCCGCAGCCACCGCCATGGGCGGACCGCCGTTCAATCGCAGCGTCAGCCCGTCCCGACCGAGTCCCGACACTTGTCCGCCGATGGTGAGGCCGGGCGCGCCACAGGTAACCGTCACGTTACGGACGTCGCTCCCCTGCATGGTCCCCGCGCCGTTGTTGATCGCGCACGTCTGCCCCGTGGGCTGCGACGCAGCGGTCACGGCGTACTGCTGCAGACTGGGAATGCCGGAGAAGCTGAAGGTGGTTGCACCTGGCGCGATGACGAGCGCGCCGGCCCCATTGAGTTGCAGGGAGAGACCGGCCCCCGTGAGTCCGCTGATGGTTCCTTCGACCTTGTACGAGTTGGTGGTACAGGCGAGGGTGACGTTCTCGACGTCGGCATTCGCCGTCCCCGACCCATTCCCTACCACGCACGTCTGCCAGGGATTGACGGGCTGGGACTTTATGGTGACGTCGTACCGCGACTTGCGTGGCACGTTGGTCCAGAAGACATCGGACCATGCCGGCAGGATGGTCTGGTCCCGACCACCATTCAGTTGCACGACAGCCTCCTCGCCCTTGAGCCCCGACAGGCTCATGCGAATACGGACGCCCTCCGTGGCGGTCCCTCCGTCGGGGCCGCTCGACCCATCACCACCGCCACCGCAGGCAAGCGACAGAAGCGCGGCAGCGGCCGCACACGCATGCGCGAATCGAAGTGCCCGGCGTGAGTTCATCAGCGGGAATCGGGACCCTACATGGGTATGGATGTCGGAAGCGAGCGGTACCTTCGTCGAACTATCGGTGGCCGGCGTTACGGTGCCGTTATATGCTCTCCCGCATGCCTGCCGATCCCGCCGAGCCGTCTCGTGATTCGGAAGCGGTCCGACCGACGCTCACGCTCCAAACCCTTGGCGCGGCAGGACTTTACGCGACGGGAAACGGCACGGGAAACGGCGAGGCACTCCTCGGGCCAGGCAAACCGCTGGCGCTCCTGATCTTCCTCGCCTTCGCCCCCGGCCGTCAAACGTCGCGGGAGACGCTCCTGGACCTGCTGTGGTCCGATCTCGACTCCGACCGCGGACGGCGGGCACTTCGTCAGACGCTCTTCCACCTCCGGCGGCTTCTTGGGGGAGACGAGGCCATCGCCGGCGCGGAGGAGCTTCGTCTGACGGTGGACATCGATGCGGATCGTGATCGCTTCCTGCGGGCGCTCGATCACGGCGACATCGAGACGGCCACGGCGACATACGCCGGCGATTTCCTCCCGGCCTTCGGCGTCCCCGGAGGAGCCGCCTTCGAACACTGGGCCGATCTCGAACGCGAGCGGCTCCGGGGCGGCTTCCTGCGCGGCGCCGAACTGCTCGTCCGGCGACTGCTCAATGCCTCGCGCGTTCGTGAAGCGCGCGAACACGCCCGCCGAGTGCGCGACCTGGTGCCGGACGTCGAAGCGGCGGGGCGTCTGCTACTCGAGTGCGCGGTCGCCTCGCGCGACTTCGTCTCGGCGACAATGGAAGCCGACGCGATCGAGCAGTGGGCGACCGCCGCGCACGTCGTCCTCGAGCCCGGAACGCGCGCGGCCATCGCGCGCGCGCGACGCTTGTCGCCGACCGAGGACGACGACCGCACCTCGACCGTGCTCGCCGCCGAACTTACCGGGCGCGAGCAGGAGTTCTTCGCGATCACCACGGCATGGGGTGCCGTGCGCACGGGACCCGCGCGCCACGTGCACCTGACGGCGCCCGCCGGCTTTGGCAAGACGCGCCTCCTCCGGGATGCGGTGATGCGGTTGTCGGCCGGCGGTGCCACGGTCGTCTCCTCACGGGGCGCCCCCGGCGATCGCGACGTCCCCTATGCCTTTGTTGGCGACCTGGCGGCGGCGCTGGTGCGGCTCCCGGGCGCGATGGGCGTCGCGCCAGCGACCGCCGCGACGCTCCTCGCGCTCAACCCTGCCCTGTCGACGACGCTCGCCGGGACGCCGGACACCGCGACCGGTGAGGAGGCGCTGCGTCGCCGCATCCATGCGCTCACCGATCTGGTGCATTCGGTCGCCGACGAGCAGCGATTCGTCCTCGCCATCGATGACCTGCACTGGATCGACGCCCGGTCGTTTCGTGTGCTCGAGGGATTGTGGGGGCGACTGGCGGGGGCGCACGTGCTCTGCCTAACGGCTTCGCGCCCCGAGCGGGCGCCGTCGTCGGAGTCGTGCACGACGCTCCCGTTGTCGCCCCTGTCGTCGGCCCAGGTGGGAGCGCTCGTCGCCGCGATCGCCGCCCTGCCGCCGGGCGCGCCGTGGGCCAACCGTTTCGTCGAGGGCCTGCAGCTCGCGACGCGCGGGAGCCCGCTTCTCGTCCTCGAGACGCTGCGAGTGGCGCTCGACCAGGGGATCGTTTCGCTCGACGAACAGGAGTGGCGCTGCCACGACGAAGGGCGCCTCGCCTCGCTGCTGCACGGGGGCGAGGCGCTGCGCGAACGGGTGCGTGCGCTTCCTGCTGCGCAGCTGTGGCTCCTGGCCGTCCTCGCCACCGCCGGCACGCCCTTCGAGCGCAACGCGCTCGCCTCGCTGCTCTCGGTCTCGCGCGACGAACTGTCCGAGCGCCTCGATCCGCTGGAACGACACGGGTTGGTGACCCGCGGGGCGGGGGGCTGGATCCCGTCGCACGAGGAAATCGGCGAGGCCGCGCGAGCGGCGCTGGGCGATGACGGATGCGCGAGCGCCGAACGCACCATCGCGGAGTACTACTCGCACATTGCGGGCGATGACCCGAACGCGTTGCTGCGGGCGTCACGCCACCTGGTGGCGGCGGGCGACGACGTGGCGCTTCGCCGGTTGTTTCGGCGCTACACGCGGGCGCTACGCACGCGCGGCGATCGCCGCGGCCATGCCGCCCTCGCGGCGGAAGTGTCCGGCGAGCGCGAGTCGTCGCCCCGCGTCGTGGCGCTCGTCACGTCGCTTCCCCGCAGCTGGCGCCTGGGTCTCTGGTCTCCCGCTCGGAAGGCAGCGTTCGCCGCGTCGCTCGTGATCGTCACGGGGACCGTCGCGGCAACAGTCAACGCGCTGCATGCGCGCACGGCGCGCGATGCGTCCCTGCAAACGCTCGCCTACATCGACTCGTCAGGCACCTCGCTCGTGGCACAGATGCGCCCCGAGGAGTGGGATGGACGACGGACGCCGGTCGAGCTGGCACCGGAGAAGGCCGACCTGTCGGAGGCGGCCGCACGATTTCCAGACCGCCCTCCCGTTCCGAGTCCAGACGCGCGGACGGCCGCCTGGAACCAGGATGCAGGCGATAGCACCACGCTCGACATCTGGATTCGTACGCCGTCCGGGACTCGGCGTCTCACGCGGGAGAGCCGTGATGATCTCGTCACCGGGTGGCTCCCCGACGGGTCGGCGCTGGTGGGGACGTCGAATCGCTGGTCCCCACCGGGCGATGGGGACTATGACATCGCCGTGTTTGACACGGCAACGGGTGTCGCGCGCCAAGTCACGCGCGGCACGGCGCACGACCACTCCCCGTTTGTCTCCCCTGACGGGACGCGCATCGCCTTCGTGCGAGAGTCCGACGACTCGCCGCCACGCGTCTGCATCACGACGCTCGACGGCACGCGCAACGCCGAGTGTCGCCTCATCGACGGGCAGCAGGCGGGCGACCTGCTGGGGTGGAGCGGACTCACCGAGTTGGCACTCACCGTGAACACGCCCGGCGCTCGACCGCTCGTCGTGTACGACTGGGCTCGCAACGCGACGCGCACGATCCTCTCGCCGTTTGTCCTGAGGGGACGCCTGAGTCCCGATGGGCGCTGGGTCGTCGCCTCGGTGCGCGTCGATGGCATTCGGGGGACGCGTGACTGGGTCGTCCCGCTCGCGCGCCCGGCGCAGGCGCGCACATTGGCGGCGCCGATCGCCCGATCGTGGTCGGTGCGGTGGTGGACCGGTCCCACCGACGTGTCGTCCCTGATAGATCGTCTCGCGTTTTCCTCTTCCGCTCGGCAGCTCCTGCTTGGTGTCAGCAGCCGATTGTTAGTGCGCCCGCTCACCGCGCAGGGCACCGAGGTCCCGCTCCTGGCACCGTTGACGTGGACGTCGAGCGACACGACGGTCGCACTGGTCGACTCGACGGGCGTCGTGCGACCACTGCGTGCGGGGAGCGTCACCATCAGCGCGACGCTCGCCGGGTGGCGAAGTACGAGTGCCACGCTCGACGTGGTCGGGCAGCCGGCGAAGACGTTGATCGGGGAATCGTGGGATGCATCGTGGCAGGAGCGATGGATCGCCTGGGGAGATCCGCGTCCGCAAGTTGTCACCGGTCCGGAGGGCGTCCGTGGAATGTGGAATCACGGCGACGGGAGTTATCCCAGTGTTGCGGTCCTGAAGCGCGCCCTGGATGCCCGCGACGGACTCGGGGTCGAGGTGCGGCTTTCCACGCCGTTGTCGCGTCCCAAGTGGCAACGCCTGCGCACCTACCTGGACGCCGGGATCGACACCGCGGCCCTGATCGCATCCGACCAACGCAAGGCGCCGCCCACGTTAGGCGGGAGCGACGCCGCATGCGGGATCGACTTCCCGCTGTCGGGGCGATGGGCGGAGACGTACGCGGCGCTGCATGGGGGGATTGGCCAGTCGGTCGATCTCGGCCAACGCGGCCGCACATTACGCACGGGCGCGTGGTGGACGCTTCGCCTCCAGATCCTCCCGGACGGACGTTGCGGTGTCGCGATCGACGGACACGTCATCTGGCTCTCGCCCGAGCCCATAGCCCTTGATCGTCCCTTTCGCCTGCGACTCGGCGACGAATCGGCTGGGACCCGCATCCTGCATGGTCCGATGGAGGTGTGGAGTGGGGTGCGCACCGATGTGCAGTGGATGCCCCCCCCTCGACCGTGACGTCGCCTAACGCACCCCCGTCTCCGCCGCCGGCAGCGTCTGCAGGAAGGCCCAGATCGCCTTCAGCTCCACATCCGTCATCGCCCCCGTCATACGGACATCCATTGGGGGGCGAATGGCGGTGCCGTTGGGACGCTTTCCGGTGCGCAGCGCCGCGATGAAGGTCGCTTCCGAGTAGTGCCCAATCCCGGCTGGGGTCAGGTTGGCTGCTTCGGGCCACTCGGGCGGAGCGCCGACGATCTTCCCGCCGGAGTAGTTGGCCCCGTGGCACCCCATGCACCCCGCCGCCATGTACTTCCCGTAGCCCGCGTCCGGGGTGGCCACCACGCGCGCCGGGTGCGCCGACGCATGGTTCACCTTCTCAGCGGGATAGAGCGTCAGTTCGCCCGCCGCGTGCAGCGCCCGCGCCAGGGGACCGATCTTCGTATCCGGGAGCGAGTCGGTGACCGCGGGGAGCGAACGCGTCCAGGCGATGATGGCCGAGAGGTCTTCATCGGCAAAGCCGGCGAATTCGTGCGAGGGCATGAAGTTGAGCGGCGTCGAGTCGGCGCGAATGCCGTGTCGCACGGCGCGCTCCCAGTCACGGTCACTCAGTACTCCGCCCTTTCGTCCGTTGGTGAGGTTGGCGGTCACCAGGCGCCCGAACGCCTTGTCATCGATCATGACCTTACCGGCCATGTCGGGCGCATGGCACTCATTGCAGCCCCTGATGGTGGCCAGGTGCTGGCCACGGGCAATCGTCGCTTCGTCGGAGACGACGGTGATGGGATGGTCCGGAACGTCGTACCGCACGTGCCCGCGTCGTTCGGATACGCCATACGCGGAGGCGGCACCCAGGAGGACGAGCACCAGCAGCCCTCCGACGATCCGTCCGCTCCATTTGAGAATTGCGCGCTTCGCCATATCGCTCACCGTTGTCGAGGTCGTGCCACCGTGTGGGTTGGCGCGCCGTGGTGGCAGCGCCAGAGGAGAGAGTACGAGCCCGCGACGACGACGGATTGGGTAATTCGAACCATTTGTCATAACTTCCAGCGCATGACGAACACCATCAAACAAGCCGACTTCATCCAGTCGATCGCCGACGCGCTCCAGCACATCTCGTACTACCACCCGCTGGACTACATCCACGCGCTGGCCGACGCGTATGAACGCGAGCAGTCCCCCGCGGCAAAGGACGCCATCGCGCAGATCCTCACCAACTCGCGCATGTGCGCCGAGGGACACCGCCCGATCTGCCAGGACACGGGGATCGTCGTCGTCTTTCTGAAGGTGGGGATGGACGTGCGCTGGGACGCGACGATGTCGGTGCAGGAAATGGTGAACGAAGGGGTGCGCCGCGCCTATCTCGAGCCCACCAACGTCCTGCGCGCCTCGATCGTCTCCGACCCGGCATTCACGCGAAAGAACACGCGCGACAACACGCCGGCCGTGGTGCACTATGAAATCGTCCCCGGCAACACGGTCGAGGTGAAGCTCGCCGCCAAGGGGGGCGGGTCGGAGAACAAGACCAAGTTCGCGATGCTCAACCCCTCGGACTCGATCGTCGACTGGGTGCTCAAGACGGTTCCGCTGATGGGCGCCGGCTGGTGCCCGCCGGGGATGCTCGGGATCGGGATCGGTGGTTCGGCCGAGAAGGCGATGGTGATGGCCAAGGAATCGCTGATGGACCACATCGACATGGCGCAGCTCAAGAAGCGCGGCCCCAAGAACAAGATCGAGGAGCTGCGCATCGAGCTGTGCGACAAGATCAACGCGTTAGGCATCGGCGCCCAGGGACTCGGCGGTTTGTCCACCGTGCTGGAGGTCAAGATCTTCGACTATCCCACGCACGCAGCGTCGAAGCCGATCGCGATGATCCCCAACTGCGCGGCCACTCGCCACGCGCACTTCACGCTCGACGGCTCGGGGGTCGCGCAGCTCCCGATTCCCAAGCTCTCCGACTGGCCCGACGTGACGTGGACGCCCGACGTCAACGCCAAGCAGGTCGACCTCAACACGCTCACCCCGGAGATCGTCGCCACGTGGAAGGCGGGGGATCGCCTGCTGCTCAACGGCAAGCTCCTCACCGGGCGCGACGCGGCGCACAAGCGCATCGCCGACCTGTACGCCAAGGGCGAGGCACTCCCCGAAGGGGTCGACTTCACCAACCGCGTGATCTACTACGTGGGACCGGTTGATCCGGTGCGCGACGAAGCCGTGGGACCCGCGGGGCCGACGACGGCCACGCGCATGGACAAGTTCACCGAGATGATGCTGGCCAAGACGGGGCTCATCGCGATGATCGGGAAGGCCGAGCGCGGACCGACCGGGCTCGAAGCGATCCGAAAGCACAAGGCGGCCTACCTCATGGCCGTGGGTGGCGCCGCGTATCTCGTCTCGAAGGCCATTCGCTCCTCGCGCGTGGTGGCGTTCGCCGATTTGGGGATGGAAGCGATCTACGAGTTCGACGTCGAGGCGATGCCGGTGACTGTGGCCGTCGACGCCGCCGGGAGCAACGTGCACGAAACCGGTCCGAAGGAGTGGGAGGAGAAGATCAGGCGATTGCCGGTGCTGGCGGGTTAGTCGCACTCCCGGCGCAAAGAAAGGATTATTGTGACGTAGGTGCGATGCAGCCTCGGCCTCACGCAGACATGATTGCGTGGCTCCGGAACGGCATCGCCATCGCGGGTTGGAACGGAGCAGCGCGCGCGAGCGCCCGCCATCTTCGCTCCATCCGCACGCATGACGGCTTCGCCGCACATCGCTCCATCGCCTGTCGAGCAACCGCCTGACGTTCGTGCCGAGCACGAGCGCCAGGTCACAGGCACACCGCGCGTCCCGGAGGCGAAGGAGGGGACGCATCAGGACTACCGCCCCGACATCGACGGCCTGCGCGCCATCGCCGTGCTGGCCGTGGTCGCGTACCACGCAAAAGCCTGGGTGCTCCCCGGCGGGTTCGTCGGGGTCGACGTCTTCTTCGTCATCTCCGGCTTCCTGATCAGCGGGATCATCCTGCAGCGCCTGCGGCAGGGGACGTTCTCGATCGCCGACTTCTATGCCCGGCGCATCCGCCGGATCTTTCCCGCGCTGAGCCTGGTCCTCTTCACCTGCCTCGCGGCGGGGTGGTTTCTCCTCCTCCCAAGCGAACTCGCCGACCTCGGGGGCGACGTCGCCGCGGGCGCGGGCTTCGTCTCCAACATCCGCTTCTGGACGCAGACCAACTACTTCGGCCCCGACGTCTCGTCCAAGCCGCTGTTGCATCTCTGGTCGCTGGGCATCGAAGAGCAGTTCTACCTGATGTGGCCCTTCGCCCTCGCCTTCCTGTGGCGACGCGAGAGTCGCGTGACACCGGTGATCGCCCTCATCGTCGTGTCGTTTGCGGTGAGCATGTATCTCTCCCTCACCGACGCGCGCTCGGCCTTCTACCTCCCGGTCACGCGCCTGTGGGAGTTGCTGCTGGGGAGCCTGCTCGCCTACACCACGCTGACGCACGGCGACCCGGTGCGGGTGGCGTTGCGCCTGACGAACGGGGGAACGGGCGATGCCGATGCCATGCGCATCGCGAACACGCGCGAGGCCTTCGCCTGGACGGGACTGCTGTGCATCGGGCTCGCCTTTGCGCTGGTGCGCACCACCTCCGTCTTTCCCGGCGCGTGGGCGCTCCTTCCGACCGTGGGGACTGCGCTCCTGATCGCCGCCGGACCGCGGGCGTGGGTCAATCGTACCGTGTTGTCGAACCAGGCGATGGTCGGCGTGGGATTGATCAGTTATCCGCTCTATCTGTGGCACTGGCCGGCCATCGCGGTCATCCGCATCCAGTATCCCGACGTGTCGTATGCGGTGAAGATCGCCGGCTTGTTCGGCGCCTTTGTTGCCGCATACCTCACCTTCCGAGTCCTCGAGCGCTGGGTGCGACGCACGCGGGGCTCGGCGATGGTGACCGCGCTGTGTTCCGCGCAGTTCGTGCTGCTCGTGGTGGGGCTCGTGCTGGTGTGGCAGCGCGGCTTTCCCGCGCGCGGCGACGCGGTGCATCGTCGCATCTACGCCGTGGACACGCATTCCCCCGAGGCCGACGCAGAGCCGTCGGACACGCTGGCGTCGCTGTGCATGATCATGTGGAACGAGCGCGAGTTCGTCCCGCCGTGCTACACCGTGCCGCCAGGCGCCGAGCGGCAACCGCATGTGGTCCTGTGGGGAGATTCGTTCGCCGCCCACTGGCGTCCGGGGCTCAAGCGCGTCTTTGGCGACTCGGCGACGCTCTCGCAACTCACGTCGGCCGGGTGCGCCCCGATCCTCGACTATGTCGAGAAGGAGCGGCCGAATTGCGCGGCACTCAATCGCTTTGCCTTGGCGCGCATCGCCGAGGCCAAACCCGACGTGGTCGTGCTGAGCGGGCGATGGAGTTCGTACCCGGCCTATCCGCAGGTGGCCAAGACGCTCGCCGCGCTCAAGGCACTCGGAGTGCCGCGCGTGGTGCTCATCGGATCGTCTGCGCAATACCACCAGACCGTGCCACGCCTGCTCCTCATCGCGCTATCGTCGGGTGGGCGCGCACCTACACGCATGCAGCCGACCATGATGCCGCTGTTGCACGAAGTGGATGACACGCTGCGGCGCATCGCATCGAGCAGCGGCGCGACGTTTGTGGCACCGCTTGATGCTCAGTGCAACGTGCGCGGCTGCCTGGTCGCGCTCGATACCGGCGCCGTGGGGATCACCACGCGCGACGATGGGCACCTGACCGCGATCGGGGCGCGGCAGGTGGCGGAGCGACTGCTGATGCCGGTGTTGAAAGCGTCTCAGCCCTAGGCGCGCGCGGCGCGAGAGATCGCTGGACTTGCGTGGCATGGCGCCGAAACAGAACCCCGCCGCGACGCAGGGCCGCGGCGGGGGAGCATCGCATGGCACGCGATGCCAACGTGTTGCGACGAACGCTATGGCGTCGGCTTCACGCCGTTCTCCACCCAGTTCACCAGGTCGCTGAAGGCGGTGAGCATTTCGGGAACCGTGAACTTGCAGTGACCGTAGCGGTAGATCGGGCGTTGCACCACCCAGTTCGACGCCCCCGCGCTGGCGACGATATTGCCGAAGGCGGTCTCGTGGAAGTACGGTACCGACTCGTCAAAGACCGTGTGCAGCGTGAGGATCGGGAACGACACTGCGCCCGTCGGTTCGAAGTTGCGGTCGAGCCAGTTCTGCGCGTCTGGGGGCGAGGTGTATCTCGGCGCGTAGGCATTGATGGCCGCCAACGTGGTCGCGAGCGCCGGGTTTAGGCTGGTATACTGCCGTCCTGCGTTGCCATATGCGAGGTGTCCCTGCGCCCGGTCCGTCACATCACCGATCCCGCGCGAATGCCAGACGAGTGCGGTGATGATCGACTGGATGATCTGTGCCGGATTCGTGCCCGCCAGCGGCGTCTGGTCGATCTGCGCGATGACAAAGACCGGCGTCGGGTTGGACATGATTGCCGCGTACGCGCGGTTCTGGATCGTGTCGCGCGTCGCCCACGCCGGGATCTGGGTCACGTTCCCCGGCAATACCCCCGGATAGAAGAAGTCGAACAGCACGCGCACGTCGCCTAACCATTCGAAATGCAGGCGCGACCCGCCGAGCACGCCGCACATGAGCAACGCGCCGTCATACTGCTCGGCATACCTCTCAGACATCCCCAGCGAGATCTGGGCGCCGAGCGAGTGTCCCGCGAGGTAGTTGCGCGTCGGCTTCCCGAACTTCGACGCCAGCAATCCCTTCAGCTGGTGCATGCGACGCAGCCCGTCGCCGTAGTCGTAGCCGTTGGATGAATAGCTGGTCATCGCCACGGCGTAGCCCATGGCACCTAACGAATCGCGCATCACCCCCGCGTTGTCCTGCGCGTCGGGGACCAGGATGGGCTCCGAGACGTCGTTGAAGCCGTGCCCGTAGTAGACCGCGCTCCCGTTCCAGTTGACCGGCTTGTACATGGCATAGTGCGACCCCGGGCCGACCTTCCCCGAGTCGACTTTGGCCCAAATGGTCGCATTGACCGTGTTGGTGAGCAACGACGCGTTCGCCGACGGCGTCGTGGGGGGATCGCTGCACGCCGCGAGCAGCGCGATCCCTCCGACGAGCCACAGAGTTCTCTGTTGCATACCGCCCTCCTCACTGAAGGACCTGCCATCCGGGTGCAGCCCCTTGGCTCCCCCCCGGTGGCCAGTTCGACGATATGAGCGGCATGTGTCAGGCGATAGCGGGCCGGCGGGGGGAGATGCGTAGGGTCCCGCAGACCGTCTGTTGGGGTGAGTTGCGCTAGCGAAGGAGCTCAAGCGCGCAGCCCCCCGTGGGTCCCGCGCCTCGGGACGGACGGGTGCACTCCCAAGTCGGGTCGCTGGCGCTGCCCGGTTTGGCGCAGGTCCGGCCGCAGGGGCCCTTGGATCGCGCCGGAAATGCGCACCCGGGGGGCCTTTCTGCGCAATGCGCGGTACGCCCCGTCTCGGGTTCCGAGCAGCGGCCCCCCGCGCCCCCTCCCTCCAACTTCCGTCCGCCGGAGGTTCCCGTGTCCAGCCGCCCGTTCGCCACCGCGCGCGCCGCGTTCCCGCGCGCATTCCTGTTCCCGTTCTCGCTCGCGCTCTCGCTTGCGCTTGCCGCCTGCGGAGGCGGCGACTCCGGAACCAATCCCAATCCGCCTGCGACACAGGGGGGCTTCACGATCACCCTGTCGTCCTCGACCCTGTCTATCGAACAGGGCGCGACGGGGACGGTGACGGCCTCGCTCGCGCGCACCGGGAGCTTTTCCGGATCGGTCGCGCTCACTGCCGAGAACGTGCCGGCGGGGATCACGGTCACCTTCAACCCGAACGTTGTCGCCTCGGGCACGACGTCGGTGACGATGTCGGTGCTCGCCGCCGCCTCGGTGGCGCCCGGGGCGTACTCGTTCCTCATCCGCGCGCAGGCGAGCGGCCTCACCGATCAGACCGCGACCGTCTCGCTCACGGTGACCTCCAAGCCGGCGATCGCGCTCACACTGGCCCCCACGTCGGCGTCGGTGGCGCAAGGCGGAACGACCACGCTCACCGCCACCATCGCGCGGACCAACTTCACTGGCGCGGTATCGATCGCCGTGACCGGCGCCCCCACCGGGGTCACGACGACTGCCACGGCCAACGGCGACGTCACCACCATCAACATCGCGGTCGCCGCGGCAACGGCGACCGGCACGTACGCACTCACCACCACTGCGACCGGGACGGGAGTGACGGCCGTGACCGGGACGTTCACGCTCACGGTGACCGCCGCCCCCGCCGCGTCGATCGCCCTCACCGCCTCGCCTAACGCGATCAGCGTGCAGGCCGGCGGCGGCAGCGTCTCGTCGACGATCGGGATCGCCAGGACCAACTTCACCGGAACCGTCGTGGTCGCGGTGCAGTCCGGGCTCCCGGCTGGGGTCACGGCGACCAACACGCCGAGCGGCCCGGTGGCCGGCAATTCGGTGGTGGTGACGTTCGCCGCGTCGGCGGCCGCGGTCCCGGGGACCTACAACGTCGTCCTGCAGGGGGCCGGCTTCCAGGCGACCGCGGGCACGGTGACCATCGCACTCACCGTCACCACGGGCGCGGGTTCGTCGAGCGTGGCGCTGAGTGCGACGCCGTCTGCGCTCAACGTCGCGCCCGGGACCACGACGTCGACGGTCATCGGCATCGCACGCTCCAACTTCACGGGCACGGTCAACCTCGCGGCGTCGGGGGCACCGACCGCCGTGACGCTCACCCTCACCACCACCGCCACCACCGGGAACAGCGCCACGTTAGGCGTGGCCGTCGGGAGCGGCGCAGCGGTCGGGAGCTATCCGCTCACCGTCACCGCCTCGGGCAACGGCATCGCCACCACGCAGCTCAGCATCACGCTCGTGATCACGCAGGTCTCGTCAGGCGGCAACGTGGCGTGGACGTTCTGCAGCGTCACGGGCTTCCCGGTCTGGTTTGCCTACCAGGATGGAGGACAAACCGCCCCGTGGACGCAGGTGCAAATGGGGGCCGGCAACCGATACGCGTTCGACATCGGAACGCGCGGCGCCGTCGCCTATGTGATGCAGAACAACCCGGACAACTTCACGCTCAACATCGTGCACGGCACGCGCGCCGAGTTGGCGTCGCAGGGGACGGGAACGTGCCCGGCGCAGGGGACGACGCTCAAGACCGTGACCGGGACCGTCACTGGCTTCCTCTCCGCCACCGACTTCGCAACGGTCGCTGTAGGGAGCGCCTTCTCGCAGACATCGCCCACGCAGGGCAACCCCAACTTCACGATCTTTGGAGTTCCCGACGGACTGCGCGACCTCGTGGCGACGCGCTCTTCGTTCAATCCGGCGAACGTGTCCAACCCGCTCACCCTCAGCAAGATCTTCCTCAAGCGCGGGATCAATCCTCCCAACCAAAGCTCGGTGGGGACGGTGGATTTCAACGGGAGCGACGCCTTCGATCCGGCGATCACACCGTTGACCATCAATGGGATTCTCGGCGGCGAGCAGGTCGCCGCGTCCAACACCTTCATCACCAACACGCAGTCGTTCGGGTCGCTCGGCGCCCTCTCGCTCGCGACCGGTTCGACGCTCAACCTCAACATCGTCCCATCGTCGCGCACGGCAGCGGGGGATGTGCAGGCCATCTCGGTCAATGCGGCCACCATCTCCGGATCGTTAGCCACGCAGATCCGGAGCGTTACCGCGGTGTTCCGTGACCCGTCCAATGCCTCAGTGACGCTGGGAGCCGTGGTCAACACGCCGGCCATCTCGACTCTGGCGACCGCTCCGTATGCGCGGATCAGCGCGCAGGTGACGCGGCAATCGGACTACCAGGACTCGTGGATCGCCAACTTCACGCAGTTCGCCACCGCGTCGCGTCGCACGGTGACCATCACCATGTCGGCGGGTTATGCCGGCGCTGGCTCCTCGCTCGACTTGAGTGTCCCGGACTTCACCGGCGTGAGCGGGTGGCAGAACACCTGGGGGCCGATCGCCGGGAATCTCACGTCGTGGAACGTCGCCATGACTGGATGGATATCCGCCAACGGCGGACTGGTGGACGGCGCGCTGTTCCGGACGGGGCAGCGGCAGGGGACGTTCACGCCCTGATCATATCCTGCTGAAGGCCTGACGAGTCGCGGGGCCCGGTCGCTGCAGCTGGCGACCGGGCCCCGTGTCACGTCGTCGACCGGCGACGCCCGCCGATTTCGACTTACCAGTTGGGCGCGCGCTTCTCGATGAAGGCCTGCACCCCTTCCAGCGCGCTCTCCTCCATCATGTTGCACGCCATCGTGCGCTCGGCGTCGGCGTAGGCGGCCTCGATCCCCTGTTCCAGCTGCCGGTAGAACAGCGCCTTTCCCATCGCCACCGCAACGCGCGGCTTGGCGACGATCGATGCCACAAGCGACTCGACTTCCATCTCCAGCGCGTCGGCGGTGACCACGCGGTTCACCAACCCGCGGGCAAGCGCTTGGTCGGCGGTGATGAACGCCCCAGTCACCAACATCTCGAACGCCGCCTTGCGGCCGACGTTGCGTGAGAGCGCGACGCTCGGCGTGGAGCAGAAGAGGCCGAGGTTGACACCGCTCACCGCAAAGCGGGCATCGGCGGTGGCGACGGCGAGATCGCACATCGCGACGAGCTGGCATCCGGCAGCCGTGGCGATGCCATGCACCTGGGCGATCACCGGGACGGGGAGCTTCTGGATCGCCATCATCATGCGTCCGCACTGGGCGAAGAGCGACTCGTAGTACTCTTGCGACGGAGCGGCGCGCATTTCCTTGAGGTCGTGCCCGGCGCAGAAGGCGCGTCCTGCGCCCTTGATCACCACGACGCGAGCGGTCGTGTCGGCCGCGATGGCGTCGAGTTCGCGCTGCAAGGCGTCGAGCATCGCCTCGCTCAGCGCGTTGAAGGCCGAGGCGCGATTCATGGTGAGCGTGACGACGCCGCGAGCGTCGCGCGCGCCGAGGACGAGGGATTCGGACTGGAGGTCGGTCATGATCGAAGCGGGTGGCGCAGCATGGAGACGAGCGAGAGTCCCTTCGGCGAATCTCGCCCGGGCGCCGGGGGATGGCCAGCGCTCGCGCCATGCGGTCCATCGCGCCCCGAGAGAAATCCTGCCCAGGTGCTTCCACGGCCGGGGCTGCGGGGTAGAATCCCGTACCTCCTCACCGCCTCGCATGCCTCAACTCGCCCGATCTCTTGCGTCGTTGTTCCTCATCCTCTGGCCCACGATGGTGCCGGCGCAGTCTGCCGACGCCGACGTGGGGCGTATTGTCGCCATAGGCGACGTGCACGGCGACTACGGGCAGTTCGTCACGCTCCTTCGCCAGACGGGACTTGTCGACGGGAAGGAACGGTGGATCGGGGGACGGGCGACGTTGGTGCAGACGGGCGACGTCCCGGATCGCGGCCCCGATTCGCGGAAGGTGATGGAACTCCTGATGGCGCTCACGGAGCAGGCCAGGAAGGCAGGGGGACGCGTGGTCCCGCTGGTCGGGAACCACGAGGCGATGAACGTGTTGGGGGACCTGCGTTACGTGGATCCTCGCGAGTACGCCGCTTTCCGCGGCCCAAACTCTCAGAAGCTGCAGGACCGCGCCTGGCGCATCCTCTCCGACACCGCGCGCCGCGACGACAAGGCCTATCGCGAGCAGTGGCTGACCGAGCATCCGCTGGGGTGGGTGGAGCAACGCATGGCGTTCGAGGGGAACGGGCGGTACGCCACCTGGATTCGCGGGAACGATGCCGTGGTGAAGGTGAACGACGTCCTCTTCCTGCATGGCGGGATCTCGCCCAAGTACGTGGATTCCTCGATCGTCGCGCTCAACGCCGGCGTGCGCACGGCGCTCTCCGGGAGCAGCGCGCCCACGCCTGGGAACATGGCCGAGGACGAGGAGGGGCCGCTCTGGTATCGCGGACTCGCCAACGGTGACGAGGCGCTCCTCGCTTCGCACGTGGACTCCGTGCTGCGACGATATGGAGTCAAGCACATCGTGATCGGTCACACCACCACCCCCGGAGCGATCATGCCCCGCTTTGGCGGCAAGGTGATCATGATCGACGTCGGGCTCTCGTCAGCGTATGGCGCCAACCAGGCCGCGCTGGTCGTCGAGCACGGCGCGTTCTTCGCGATGCACCGCGGGAAGAAGCTGGAGCTGCCGTTAGGCAGCGACCCCTTCACCTACCTCGAGGCAGCCGCCGAGCTCGAACCGGCGGGGAGTCGCCTCAAGCAGTGGGTCGACCAGATGGTCGGGACCCCGAAGTAGCGCCCCGCTATTCCATCGCCGACGCCGACCCCACGCGTTCGCGCAACACGAACTTCTGGATCTTCCCCGTCGACGTCTTGGGGATCTCCTCGAAACGGAATTCGCGCGGGACCTTGAAGCCGGCGAGCAGCGAACGGCAGTGGTGCAGCAACTCGTCGGCGGTGGCGCTGGCCCCGGGGCGAAGCTCGATGTACGCGACCGGCACCTCGCCCCAGGTCACGTGCGGCCTGGCCACCACGGCGCAGGCGGCGACGGCGGCGTGGCGATACAGGGCATCTTCCACCTCGAGCGACGAGATGTTCTCGCCGCCGGAGATGATGATGTCCTTGCTGCGATCCTTGATCTTCACGTACCGATCGGGTTCGGTGACGGCGAGGTCGCCGGTGTGGAACCAGCCGCCGGCAAAGGCGCGCGCAGTTGCCCCCGGGTTCTTGAGGTACCCCTTCATCGTGATGTTGCCGCGAAACATGATCTCGCCCATCGTCTCGCCGTCGGCAGGGAGTTCCTCGAGCGTCTCCGGGTGTCGAACGGTCATCCCGTCCTGCAGCGCGTAGCGTACCCCCTGCCGTCCGTTGAGTCGCGTCTGTTCCGACAGCGACTCGTGCGCCCACGAGGGGCGCTTGACGGCGACGGAGGCCGGTCCGTACACCTCGGTCAGCCCGTAGACGTGCGTGATGTCGAAGCCGATGCGCGCCATCCCCTCGATCATTGCGGCTGGCGGTGCCGATGCGGCGACCATCCCGCGCACCTGGTGCGTGATCCCTTCGCGCAGTTCAGCCGGAGCCTGGTAGATCATGCTGTGCACGATGGGGGCGCCGCAGTAGTGATCGGCGCCATACGCGCGCATCGCATGGAAGATCGACGTCACCTCCACCTTGCGCAGGCACACCTGCACCCCGCCCAGCATCGCCATCGTCCACGGAAAGCACCAGCCGTTGCAGTGGAACATGGGGAGCGTCCACAGGTAGCGCGCAAAGTGCGGCATGTTCCAGGTGACCGCATTGCACACCGCGTTGAGGTAGGCGCCGCGGTGGTGCGTCACCACCCCCTTGGGATCGCCGGTCGTGCCACTCGTGTAGCTGACGGCGATCGCATCCCACTCGTCGGCCGGTGCAGTGAGGCGCTCCAGCGGTGCATGGCGCAGGAGCAGCGACTCGTATTCGTGCGTGCCGATGCGTTCGCCGCCCCCCAGGTACATCGCATCCAGGACATCGATCACGACCACCTCGCGACGATATTCGCGTCGCAGGATCTCCAGCGCCTGGTGCATCGTCGCCGAAAACTCGCGATCGGTGAGCAGGACCTCCGATTCGCAGTGTTGCAGCTGCCAGGCGATGAGGGCCGCATCGAGCCGGATGTTGATGGCGTGCAGCACCGCCCCGAGCGCCGGGACGGCGTAGTGCGCCTCGATCATCTCCGGCGTATTGGTGAGCATCACGCTCACCGTCGTCCCCCGCCCCACCCCCATCGCCCGCAACGCGGCGGCAAGCCTCGCACTGCGGTCGCGGGTCTCGCGCCAGGTGTAGCGCCGCGCGCCGTGGATCACCGCCGGCAGGTCCCCGAACACCTCGGCGCTGCGCTCGACGAAGCTCACCGGCGAGAGCGCCGCGAAGTTGGCGGGGTTGCGATCGAGGTGCTGATCGTAGATGGAGGACATGGCTCGGCTAGTCGACGATGAACAGCGTGGCGCCGCTCGCACCCGTACGCGACCGATGCGCGGCCCCGCCGTCCGCTACCTGATAGCTCATCCCCGGGCGCAAGGTGAAGACGCGACCATCGGCAAGCTCGGTGAGGAGCTCGCCACCCACGCACAGCAGGATGTGTCCCTTCTCGCACCAGTGATCGGCCAGGTAGTCCGGCGAGTAGTCGACCATGCGCACGCGAATCTCACCGAAGTGACGCGTGCGCCAGTGCGCCGTTCCGGACTCGCCGGGGTGCACGGTGGAGGGGACATCACCCCAGTCGGTGATGCCGAACGGGATATCGGTCAGGTGCACGTGACGTTCGGTTGGGGCGGGACGACGGAAGGCGCGGGCGGGCGAGGAGAATGTGCCGACGGCAACCGGGCGGTACCAGTAGCGGCGCGAGCGACGCCCGCGATCGGATTACCCGGGGATGAAGACCTCGGAGGCGATGCACCACCCTAACGCGCCGAGGCTCCAGCGGGCGACGTAGGTCCCGCGCATGGTCTCGGTGCGGATCCCGCGCAGCCACCGCCCCTCCCAGCGTCCGCGCTCGGTGGCCTGCGTGGGAGGATCGTGCACCACAATCTCCTCGGCCTCGCGCACATAACCGCGAAACGCGCGGTCGGCGAACTGTTCTGCGAACGCTCGGCGCGATGCCTCGCGCCCCGCCAGCACCGGCCCGCCGGCCACCGAAACCGAAACTTCGGGAAGCATGACGGAAACCACGCGGTCGACGTCACGGGCGGCGATGGCCTGATTCGATTCGGCGCGCCGTGCCCGGATGAGGGCGGTGTGGTCAGTCATCGTGAGTCCATCAAGGTTTCGTAACAAACGGGACGGTCGACGTGGGGCAAGATGTTGAGCCCCGCCTGCGCAGCGGAAGGGCTCGCCAGACGCCGAGGACGACGTGTTCTCCCAGCGTCGCCCCTCTCCACCGCTGTTAGGCATGGTTGCGCATCGTTTGGCGCCGTGCCCAGTCGCGGCCGGGCTCTACCATACGCTCCGCATGTGGCGCGAGCGCACCACTCCTTGTCGAATCCCGCGAAGATCTGGATCATTTGGTCCACCCGTTTTCGGACTCGGTTGCGCGTGTCGTTGCGTCTCCTGATCGGCGCCAGTATACGTCTCTATCTCGAAGGGCTGGCGTACTCGCTGCGCCGCTTTAGCGAGTTGGAGGTGGTCGGGCTGGCCTCGACGCGCCACGACCTGCTGGCCAGGATTAGCGACGCGCGCCCCGATGTGGTCTTGCTGGACCGCACGATGCCCGACAGCCTCGCGCTTATTGCGGAAGTGCGCGGGACGCACCCGGACGTGCAAGTGGTGGCGCTCGGCGTGGAAGAGGACGCCCCCGACGTGCTGGCCTGCGCCGAGGCGGGAGCGACGGCCTATGTCGCGCGCGATGCCTCGATCGAGGACCTGGTGACGACGATCGCGCGCGCGCGCGACGACCAGTTGGTGTGCTCCCCGCGCATGACGTCCGCGCTTTTTCGCCGCCTCGCGACGCTGGCAGCCGCCAAGGCTGACGACAGTCTCGCGGTGCAGCTGACGGGGCGGGAACTCCAGGTGGCACGCCTGCTCGACGACGGGCTCTCCAACAAGGAGATTGCGGCGCGGCTGGGCATCGGCGTCGCGACGGTGAAGAACCATGTGCACAACCTGCTGGAGAAGCTGTCGGTGCGGCGGCGTGGCGAGGCCGCGCGCGCCGCGCGGCGCATCGACTGGGGACGCGACGGGCGGCTGAGCAAGGCCTGAGCGTCGGTGGCGGCGTGGTGAAGATCCCCCACCCCCACCGGACCGAAATCCCACCCTTCAATCCATAGGCAACGCGTCGACCGGACGCGGACATTGGGCGCGTTCCCCAACCGTCTCGAGGCGGCCCACGCGCTCCATCGTCCTGACGACCGCGATGCCACACCTCCTGTTCGAGATCGTCCGCGACACCCTGGCCAGCGAGCCGGACATCACACTCGCTGCCGGCCCGGTGCCCACGGATGCCATCGAGGAGGCCGTGGCCGTGCACGACGCCGATGTCGTGATCACCGGCGAAGGTGCCCCGCAGGCGATCGCCTTGTGCGAGCGACTCGCACGGCAACGCCCGAAGCTGCGCGTCATCTCGCTTCCCGGCGACGGACGCGATGCCAACGCCCTCGAGCAACGCATCAGCGTCACGCCGTTAGGCAACCTGTCCCCCGCCCAACTCGTCGCGGCCATCCGCCGCTCCCCCGGCTCTCCCATCCCGGAGCACCCATGACCACACTGGTCGTCCCCGGTGTGCGCGTCGAAGCACGGTTCGACGTGCTCCCCCCGCTCCCCGCCGCCGCGGGGATTCTCGGTGTCGTCGGCATCGCCGACCGGCCCCCCGCCGGCGTTTCGCTCGTGGGCGTCTCCAAGGCCTCCGAAGTCCGGCAGGAACTGGGTCCGGGAAGCGAAATCACGATGGCGCCGCTCATGCACGCCCTCGCCAACGGCGCGCGCGAAGCGGTCGTATCGCCCGTCGCGGGCGGTGCACCAGCCAGCGTCGACCTCCTCAACCGCAATGGCGATGCGGTCGTGCGGCTTCGCTGCCGTTCCAACGGCGCCTGGGGGAACCAGTTGCGCGTCGAGGTCCGCGAGGTGCAAGACGCGCAGCGGCAACCGGTGCGTGTGTCGCTCCGCTTCCTGCTCAACGGCGAGTTGCGCGAGGCGTTCGACGACCTGCAGGTCCAACCCGGGGCAGCCGATGACCTGTTCGAGGTCATCAACACGCGCTCACGACTGGTCGTCGCCCTCGACTCGGGCTTCGCCGGCGCGATGCCCGCGGATGGCACCTTCACCTTCGATGACCAGGGGACGCCGATCGTTATCCAGCGCAGCAACGCAGCGGTCGACCTGCTGCGCCTCCTGCCGGCTCCCGAGGTTGCGCCCAGCGGCCTCTCGGCGCGCATCGATGCCGAAGGGAATCGGGTGCTCGTGGAGATCTTCCAGGGTGGGTTGCAGGAGCGCTTCGCCAACCTCGAACTCGACCCCGACAGCAGCAACTATCTCCCGGCGGTGCTGCTCACGCAGAGCCGGCTGGTGCGCGTGCAGGCGCTGACGTCGCGCCCGGTGGCGACCGTCCTCCCCGCCCCCGCTGCCGCGGGGACGTACGCCTTTGCCAACGGCGCCGCGCCGACACGCCAGCAGTACATCGATGCGATCGACATGCTGTCCGACGACCCGCGCATCGATCTCGTCTTTGCCTGTCTCGACCCCGGGCTCTCTGACAGCGATTCGCGCATCGTGCACCAGGCACTCTCGGCGCACGCGGTCGCCATGGCCGATGGCGGCGCACCGCGCATCGCATTCGGTAGCGTGCTGCCGTCTGAACAGGGTGACCCGAATCGTGTGCGCGATCACGCGGCCGCCGTGCGCAATCGGCGATTTGTCCTGGTGTCGCCCTCGGGAGCACACGGGGCGGTGGCCGGCGTGGTGGCGCGGATGAACGTGCAGGATGCCCCAACCTTCAAGCCGGTCCCGACCTTCGAGATTCGTCCGGCGACGTATCGCGAGAGCCAGCTCAATCGCTTGCTGGGTGCGAGCACCAACGCGCTGGTGGTGCAGGACCGCGCCGGACGCGGGGTCGTCTGCCTCAAGGGGATCGACACGACGGGGGACCAGATCTCGGTCACGCGTGTGGCCGATCGCTGCATTCGCGAGACGCGGGCCATTTCCGAGAACTTCATCGGACGACTCAACACCGACGACGCCCGCACCGCGCTCAAGCAGCAACTGGTCGCGACGTTCCTGCAGATGGAGCGCGACGGCGCGCTGGTCCCATCGACCGACGGCAAGGATCCCGCCTTCGTGGTCGATGTCTACTCGACGCAACTCGACTTCGCGCAGGGAATCGTGCGCATCGACATCGCGGTGCGCCCGGTGAGGGCCATCGACTACGTGTACGCGACGATTCGCGTGAAGAACTGACCGACTGACGGGTACCCCAAGCCTACCGAGGAGTCATGCCCACCATCGTTGCGGCGAACGACAGCGCCGTGTTGCTCAACGGCGAACCGGTCGAGGGGGTGCGGTCGATCGAGTACCGCCGCCACCAGGCCCGCCAGAACGTCTACGCGCTCGGGAGCGCCGAGCGTATTGCCATCACCTCGGGTCCCGCGGGGGTCGAGGGTCGCCTGACGGTGGCCTCGACAGCGCCCAAGCTCGACCAGGTGCCGTCGACGTCGTCGTTCCAGATCACCGCCAGGCTGCGGCACGGCGATACGACCGTCACCGTCGCCTTTGACGACTGCTATCTGCTCGACAAGAGTTTTGCGTTAGGCGCTGGGGGGCACGGCGAGGCCGTCTATGGCTTCTCCGCCGCCCGCGTGCGCGAAGTGTTCGAGTAAGCCCAGGCTCACATGGCGTCGCGCGCCTCGCTCGACCTGGAAGCTGGCCACGTGCAGTTCGCCGCGCGGCGCGTTCGCGTGCGCGCGCTGGACGAGCGTGGTCACGTCCAGGTGGGTGATGACGATGGCCCGGTGTTGCGTCCCCCGACCTTCGGGGAACGCACGCGCCTGGTGGCAGCGGCGTTAGGCTCGGCGCATCCGTCACGGCGACTGGCGGCGGCGATGGCCACCGCCCTTCGCACACGTGCAGGGACCTGCGACACGGCCGCCGAACGCGTGGTGGCGTTGCTGCTGGCTGGCGCGGGCGACGCCGGGCCGCCGTTGGTGGACACCGCGTGCCTGGTCGCGCGCGCATCGGGGAGCCCGCTGGACGCGGTGGAGTCATTGCAGGCCACGACCGTCGACTTCTATGCCCGTCGCCTGACGAGCGATGCCCCCGACGATGATGGTTGGCATCGCGTCGTGCTGGCGGAGGCGGCGCCGGATGCCGCGAGCGCTGCCCAGGCAGACGACGAGGCGATCGTCATGGAGTTGGCCGAAGTCCTGCTGGACCGCGCCCGCGCGTGGGGCTCAGCTCAACTGCGCGACACCGCGGCTGGAAGGTCGGTGGACGGCGCGCTCGCGACTCCCGCGTCCAACAACGCCAGCGCGCGAGAGAACCACGCGGTGCCTGACCAGCCCAAAGCGGGTCTCGGCGGTGACGCGGCACGGGAACATGGCACTGACGCGGCGACTACTCGTCGCCACGTGCACGATGCCGAGTCGTCCCGCGCGACACCGTCGATGAATGTGTCGGGCGCGACGAGTCCTGCAGCCGAGCCGCTGCTGCGCTTTCGGCAGGCGCCTTTCAATGCGGCAACGACTCGCATGCCAGAAGGAGACGCCACCACGAGGGACCTCGGACGCGCGAACGCGTGGCCGATTGGTGAAACGGAATCGGTTCAGGCGACGCCATCGGTTTCTCGGTCATCATCGGATCGCATCGACTGGCATCCGTCGCAGTGGACCCCTGGTCCATGGCGCCTCGATCGGCGCGAACGCTCGGCGCTCGCCATCGCTCCCGCAGGCGCTCCGCGATTGGGCGCCGACTGGCCCACGCCGTCGCCTAACGCCCCGGTGTCCGCCTCCGCCGCCGCTGCGATCGTCGCCGCGCGCTCCGCCGAAGAGCTTGCCGATGCCGTGGCCGAGAGCCTGCGCCGGGAAGCGGCGCGCCGAGGGCTCGTGCCATGAGCGAACGTGGCATCCCCCTGCTCGGCGATGTGTCGCTCGAGTACGTGCAACGTATCGAGCACGCGCTCGATGGCGGCTATGTCGCAACGCGCATCGCCGGTCTCGGCGGGGAATTGCAGCAGCGCATCGCCCGCCCCTCGCATCGCATTGCCATCACCGGCGTGCTGGTGGGCGAGTCGGCGACGACGACCTTGGCCTCGCTGCAGAAGCAGGCCGCCGATGGCACCGAGCTCGCCTTCGCGGCCGACATCAGCAGCGCGCTGGAACTGCAGAAGGTGGTCATCACCGGCTTCCGCGCGGCGCAGGAGGCGGGCTTCAGCGATCGCATCGCCTATGAGATCGAGCTGGCGGAGAGTCCACCGCTGCCGCCGCCGGCATCGCTCGAACCGTTCGGCGGGCTGGGGGACTTCGGCCTGGGCGACCTTGGCTTCGACACCGAGCTGCTGGGCGAGCTGTCGGAGATGGCCGACCAGGTGGCGGGGGCGGTCGACGCAGCGATGGCCGCGGTCGAGACGTTAGGCGCGCTGGCGTCGCTCGCCGACCTGGGCGACCTGCAGTTGGGGAACGTGATGGCACCGATCGGCGACGCCACCGCCAAGCTCCCGAGTGTCGGGGACGACATCGCCAACGCGGCATCGAAGCTCACCGCCCTGTTCAACTCATGAGCCTCGCCCCCGCCCTTTCCGCCGACCTCGGCTCGTATCGCTACGCGACGCATGGCGCGGCGGTACGCATCGCGTTGGGATTGCTCCCCGACGTCAACGCGGTGACGCTCGACCTGCCCGCCGGGCTCGAGGTCGATGCGAGTCCTGGTGACAAGGCGATCGTTCGCGTGAACGGTGGTGAAGGTGAGGAGGAGGTGCTCACCGGTGTGATTCACGCGCTGCGCCGCGGACTGCACGGGACGCGCGTCGACGTCATCGATAGCGGCGGCAAACTGGCCGCGCTTCGCCCGGTGGCGACGTACGAGCGCCAGTCGGCGTCCGATGTGGTGCGTGCGCTGGCCGCCGACGCCGGGGTGAGCGCGTTGCGACTCGATGTGGACGTGAGCTTTGCCGCGTACGTGGCGCATCCGCGGCGCACCGGCGTCGAGCATGTCGCGCAGCTCGCGATGCTGGGCGGCGCGATCGCGTTCGTTGACGGCGATGGGACGCTGGTGGTGCAGCAAGCGGCCACACGCCCAGAGATCGCGCTGCGCTATGGGCGCGAGCTGATGTCGTGCGAAGCGACCGACGCGATGGCTGCCACGCCGCGCGCGGTGGTGGGCGCAGGGCCGGCGGGAGCGCCAGACGCCCCTAATGCCCTGCTGCAGACGCTGGCGGTGGTCCCGGAGGACGCACCGGCAGGAGGGGCCAAGGCGGTTCGCGAAGGCAACACCCTGTTGCGCACCCCCGGCGTGGCCAAGGCAGCCAGCGCGGCGCGCGGCGCGTGGGTGGCGAACGACGCGGTGCGTCTCTCTGCGAGCGGCTTCCTCCTCCCCGCGCTCCGTCCCGGCATGGTGCTGGAGATCCAGGACCTGCCGGATGGCATCCGCGGCGGTGCGTGGCTGGTGGAGCGCGTCACCCACCGTATTGCGCCTGACGGCTCTGCCGGCACGAGTTTCGAGGCGCGGTCGGCGGCGCCAGCGGCCGACTTGTTTGGCGCGCTGTTAGGCGCGATTGGAGGGCTGCTGTGAGCGCCGCGCTGTACGACACCATTGCCCGCATCGCGCGACACGAGGTGGGCGCACGCGCCACCGCTGCGGTGGGGCGCGTGTGCGACGTCTTCACCACCAGCGGTTCCCCGCCCGACCACGCGGTGAGCGTGGAGCTGCGCGACGAGGGGATCGTCCTTCCGCGCGTCCCCATCGCGGTTGGCGCGCTGGGCTTCGCGGCGACCATGCGGGTCGACGACCTGGTGGTGGTGCTCTTCCTCGACGGGGACCTGAACGCGCCGGTGGTGGTGGGGCGACTGTATCACGCCGACCTCACCCCGCCCAAGCACGCCGACGGTGAGATCGTGCTTCGCATTCCCGCCGGCGCCGACGAGCCGGAGTGGAGTGTGGTAGTCTCCGAGACCAACTCGACGGTGCAGGTGCGGCACAAGGACGAGCCACGGCTCGAGCTCACCGCCGATACCGCCACCCTCAAGGTGGGTGACATGACGTTGCAGGTGACGAGCGCCGGCGGGGGGCGGGCAGAGCTGGCGGCCGGCGGAGCCAAGCTGACCATCAAACCCGACGGCGACATCACCATGTCGACCAGCGGCAAGCTCACGCTCAAGGGGACCGAAGTGGAGATCTCTGCCGCCGGATCGGTGAAGGTGAAGGGCGCCACCGTGGAGCTCAACTGATGGGACTCCCCGCCGCTTCTGCCAACTCACTCGTCGTCGGTGTCGACGTGCACATGGTGATGGTGCCGACACCGGGCGGTCCCGTACCGACGCCGTTGCCGCATCCGTTCAGCGGGCAGCTCACCGGCGGGTTGGTGTCAACGGTGCTGGTGGGCGGCGCTGCAGCTGCCGTGCAGGGCTCCATTGCCACCAACACGTCGCCGCACATCCCGATGCCACCCGGCGTGTCGTTCCAGCGACCGCCCAGCAACCAGGGGTCGGTGCAGATGGGGAGCGCGACGGTGCGGTTTGGCGGAAAGCCGGCGGCGCGTTTCGGCGATCCGGTGAAGACGTGCAACGACCCGGCCGACGCGCCAACGTGCCAGGTGATCGCGAGCGGCACCGTCCTGGTGGGAGGGTAACGTGGCCGACACGAGCCTCACGACCCGCATGGGGACCGATCTCTTCGTGATCCCTCCCTTTGTCGCCGATGACGCCACACCGGCCGATGTGCGTGCCCGGTGGACCGCCCGCACGGGACAGTTGGACCGGAGCCAGCCGCACGCCCGCGATCTCGAATCGGTGGCGGGGCGTGAGAACCTCGCCCAGGCCATCATCCTGCGACTGCTCACGCCGATGGGGGCGCTCACGGCGCTCGGGCACGCGTCGTACGGGTCGCGCTTGCACCTGCTCATCGGCGAACGCAAGACCAGTGCGGCGCGCCTGCTCTGTCGTGCCTACGTGCTGGAAGCGATCGCCCAGGAACCGCGCGTCGAGCCCAAGGCGGTCGCCTTCGCCTTCGATGAACTCGCCGAACGCATCGACTCGTTCGCCTTCACGCTCTCGGTGCAGCCCGTGGCCGGTGGCGATCCCGTCTCCCTCGGACTCGAGGTGGGGCTGTGAGCTTCACACCGAGAGGGTACGAGGAGATCGTCCGCGACATGCTCACCACGCTCACCGGTGGCACGGTGCGCGAGGTGATCCCGGCCCCGCCCGCCGAATCGCTGGTGGTGCCGCAAAAGCTGCTGCGTCGCCCGGTGCGCCGCGTATCGCACCTGGCGGGGCGTATCGCCACGGGGCCGGCGGTTGACGCACCCCAGGTGGACTACCGCTTCACGGCGCAGGATTTCGAGGTGATCGCGTCGAACGGGACGTCGGGCGACCTGGACACGATTCGCTTCCGTCCCGAGGGGCGGCGCCCGGCACCAGGGTCCTGGCTCGAGGTCAACTACTACCCGGTCCACGCCGACCCCGTCCCACTCACCGACGTGAACGTGGGGTCGGTGGTGCGCACGCTGATGGAGACGGTGGCGCGCGAGATGGCCCTGGTGCAGCAGCAGCTGCAACGCGTGTATGACAGCGCCTTTGTCGACACAGCCGAAGCCGGGGCGCTCGATCGTGTCGTGGCGCTCGTGGGGGTGAGCCGAATCCGCGCCGGCCATCCGGTTGTCACCGTGCGCTTCACCCGGCAGCCCGGGACGGCGGGGCAGATCACGATTCCGGCGTCGACGGCGCTGACCGATGGCGATGGCAATCGCTATCGCACGCTCACGATGCTGGTGATGGAGCCTAACGAAACCACGGGCGAGGTGCTGTGCGCCGGCGACACGCCGGGGACGCCCGAGGTGGCGGAGCAAACGCTGGACCGCCTGGAGGTGCTCATCGCCGGCATATCGTCGGTCACCAACCCGCAGCCAGCCCGCCGGCTGGCGACCGCCGAGGATGACGACATCCTGCGCCGGCGCGCGCGCGGCGCGCTGACCGGATCGGTTCGTGGAACGATGTCGGCACTGGAGTTCGGGCTGCGCTCCATCGACGGCGTGAAGGACCTCACGCTGCTCGAAGAGCCGAACGGCGTCCCCGGGGAGGTGCGCATCACGATCGCCTATCGCGAGCCGACGCCCGAGATTCGCGCCGCGGCGGATCGCGCCATCCGGGACCTGCGTCCCGCGGGCATTCGGGTGGTGTTAGGCGATGCCGCGCGCCGTCGTGTGGGCGCGCGCGCCGAACTCACGCTGGCCGGGACCGGACTCACGGCCACCGAGTCGGTCGCGCTGGTGAGCGCGGTGCAGAGCGGTCTCTCGACGTTGCTGGATCGTACCGCGCCCGGGGGCAAGGTGCGACGCAGCCAGCTCACGAGCGTGGCCCTGTCCGATCCGCGCGTGGTCGACGCGCGCGTGGTCCTGCTCCCCGAGGGGTCGGCCGAGGTCGAGGAATTGCAACTGGCGGCGGGCGAGACACTCGAAGTGATCCTGCCGATCGCCGTCGCCACGCAGGCGGAGCAGACTGGCGTTTCGGTCGCCTCGTCGTCCACGGTCTCGGCGACGCTTCCCCTCCACCTCACGGCCGGCGTGACCGAACTGGAGGCGACGCAGGCGCTCACGCTGGCCCTCGCGTCGCACCTCGCCTCGCGCTCGGCCTCGGCGCCGCTCACCGTCGACGGCGTGGTGGCCGCCCTGCGCGACGACACGCGCTACGCGTTGACGCGGGCCGAAGTGCTGGTGACGATCGAGACCGCCGATGGCCGGTTCCTGCAGCTGACGGATGGCACCGGCTCGTACGCCCCGGTGACGAGCGAGACGCTGCAGCGCGGGGCGCTGGCCGTCGACATTCGCGAGGGGAAGGCCTGATGCCGCACGTCAACGCAATGCTCTCGCGCCTGCCTACGCTCTATCGCGATGGCGAGCTGCTGGCCGGGGTGATGGCGATCCCCGGCTTGCAGCTGGAGCTCGCCGACGAGGACGCCGCCGCGATCCAGCGCTCGCACTGGTTCAACACGACGGTCGAGCTGTCGGACGCGGCGCGACTCGGCGCCCTGCTCGACATCGCGCCGGAGCCGTGGCAGGGGCTGGCGGAGTATCGCGCCTGGCTGCATGCGCTGCGCAACGCGATGCTGCGCAACGGCGCCGTCACGCGCGGCGCGCTCACCGGCTTCGTCGAGGAGTATACGGCGGCCTATCGCGCGGCGACCGGTTCGATCGTCGTCCCCCCGATCGCGGCATGGAGCGACGCGCGCTCAGGGCATCTCCCCGCCTTCGTGGAGAATCCGCCGCTGCGTCGCGTGGCGCACGTCCCCGCGTCGGGGGGGATCGCCCCGCTGCAGCGCTTCCAGCTGCAACAGCGCGGGCTCGACGACACCATGATCGGCTTTGTCTGCACCGGGCTCCCCGACCAGGGTGAGTACGTCCCGCTGCTCGCCAACGTCACGACCGGCGATGCGCTGGTCTGGCTGGGACATCTCCCCGTGGGGCAACGGTTGTGGATACGCCCGCAGATCGACGGCACGGTGACCGCGGAGCTCGAAGGACGTGACGTCACGCGCGACCTGCGCAGCATCACTGGTCTCGTGCCGGGTACGCCGTGGACGAGCGCACAACTGGTGACACCACCACGTGCGCTCCCACTCGTGCGCGGGACCAACGATCTCTGGTTCCTTCCGGTCGCGCACTTCGACCGCCCGGGGCTCGATCGGGCGCTGATGGTGCTGGCCGATCTCGTGCTCGCGCAGGGGCGATGGGACGAGACGCAATTCGATCGCGCCCTCTTTGCGCAGGACGCCGGACTCACGCTCCTCCTCACCTGGGTGGAGACGCAGCCCGCGACAGTGGAGATCACCCTCCCCGCGGGGCTCATGCGCTCGCGCACGGGAGAGTTGGAGGATGCGCTGGTGGAGCGCGAACGACTGGCCGGGGCGCTGGCCCTGGCCATCGGGCGACTCAAGCCGGCAGGAGTGCGGGCGAGCGTGGCGCTCACCCCGATGACCGATCAGCAAGGACAGATGGACCGCCTCGTGGCAACGATGCCCATCGTGCAGCGCGAGGTGGCACCGGTGGGAGCCGACACGCTCCCCGATGCCGGAGGGCTCTTCGGCGTGACCGAGTTCGACGGATCGACGTACCGATGACGAGGGTGACATGAAAGCACGGGTGCACATCGAAGTGACAGCGCGGGACGGGACGCTCGTGGACACGCGCGACTGTCACAACGCGGTCATGCGCGAAGGGGCGCGACTCGTCGCCGACCTCTTTGCCGGCCGCGGGCGCGCCATCACGCACATGGGCGTGGGGACGAGCGGCGACGCCGAGACCGATGCCTTCACCACGACCGGACTGGCGAACGCCGAGACCGATGGCGCTCCCGCGCTCGTTGGGGGAACCGAGACCGCCATCCCGCCGGAGGCGTTCCAGGCCGCCGAGATCGACGACACTAAACGCCTCGTGCGCGTACGCGTGCGGGCGACGCTGCCAGCGACGGCGGCCGTGGGCACACTGCGCGAGGCGGGATTGCTCTCGCGCGGTGACGACGGCGCCATCCTCTACAATCGCGTCACCTTCGCCCCGATGACCAAGGGGGGCGATCACGAACTCACGATGTTCTGGGAGATCACCTTCCCGTACGGCGACCTGCAGTGGCTGATGTGATCACGCCTGCGACCACGACTCGACCGGCACGGGGCATTGCCCCGCGAGGAGACTTGCGATGAAGACCGCGCTCAACCTGAACCTGCAGGGATTCGTCCCCGCCAACCGCGACGCCATCGTCAAGCTGACGCAGGAGGCGACGGGTCAAACGCTCGAACGCAAGCCGTTCCTCGACGGCTCGCTTGTCGTGCGCGACCTCGACCCCGGCTTCTATGAAGTCGAGGTGAGCCACCCCAACCTGGCACAGGCCATCGACCGCCGTCGCATTCGCGTCTTCCCGACGCCGCAAGCAACGCAGGTCTTCATCCCGATCCCGGAACGACTTTTCCGCGACACGCCTATTCGCGACGTCCCCGACGCCGACCTCACCCCGGTGCAGCAGCAGGTGACGGCGGCGCGGAGTGCGATCACGCCGATCGGTGGCAAGATCGCCGGCGAAGCGATTCGCGCCGCCGACTGGAACACGCTGGTCGGTGCCGTGGGCGACTTGGCCGGGGCGGTGTTGCAACTGACGACGCTCGTCGCTCCGCGAGGGCACGACCATCCCGAGATCGCCGACAAGATCGGCGAAGTGCAGGAGAACCTGCGGCGATTCGCGGAAGCGTTCGGCAAGTCGCTGGTCGAACTGCGGCGCGAGATCGAGACCGAGAACCTGCGGCGCGACATCACCACCGTACTCGATCGTGGCAACGCCGACATCGCCACACGCGCCCGCATCACCGAACGCCTCGCCGATCTCGACGGTGCATTGCAGGCCGAGACGCCGGTCTTCACGCGCAACCTGGCCAGCGCCGGCTCGATGCTGGTCAACACGGTCAACCAACTCGCCGCAGCGCAAGGGGACGCCGAAGCCTTCATGGGCGACGTGGCGGTGCAGCGCCTGACGGGGGTGGCGCAGCAGTACGCCGCCATGGGGACGCAGGTGCGCGCCGAGGGCGAACTGGCCGCCTACCAGCGCACCACCAGCGTGGGCGGCGGCAAGATCGGCCGCATCACGGGGAGGTAGCGATGCCCACGGTCGCCGACCTGCAGCGACTCGACGCGCTCACCACGCGCCTCACGCCGCTCACGCGAATGGCGCAGGGGACGTTGATTCGCGCCGAGGATTGGAACGCGGTGGTGGGGGCGCTGGTCGAAGTGGCGCGCAGTGTCCTCTCCGCCGCGCGCGACGAAGTGGTTCCCGCGCACGAACACCCCGAGGCGGTCTCGCTGGCGTGGCTCGACCCACGCGTGCGCGCGCTGCTCGAGCGCGGCCCCGGCGGCGACGCGTCGATCGAGGCGCGCCTCAGCGCGATCGAGCGCCGGCTGGCGCGCGGCGACACTCGCACCAACGAGGTGGATGACCGCATGCGCGAGGTGCGCGATCGCATCGCCGAGGTTGCCACGCGCGACCTGGCGCGCGAGACACAGGTCTCCGAACTGCGGCGTACGTTAGGCGGCGTGGTCGATGGGCGCGACGACGTCACCACGCTGCGCGACTCGCTCACGGCGATGCGTTCGGAGCTGGCCGGCGCGCTCGACGTGGGGCGGCGGCTGGTGGTCGACGGGCAGCCGTTCGACGCGGCCGCGGTCGATGCGCGGCTCAAGGCGGTGGAAGAGCTGCGCACGCGCCTCACGCGCCCCGACGGCGCCATGCTCGACGCTGCGTCGCTCGAGGAGCGCTTCACGCAGTTCACCAACACGGTGGTGACCGAGGAGAAGCTCGCTGCGGCGCTGGCCAATCGGCGCACGGCGTTGAGCGATGCCGACCGCGCCACCATCGGCGATCTGGTGGCGACCGACCTGCGCACGACCTTCAGCGCCACGGTTTCCGCGTCCGAAGATCGTGTGCGGGCGGAGATGACGGATCGGCTGAGCGACCTCGACGCGCGTGTCGGACGCGCGGTGGGCGACGCCATCCCCGCCCTTCGCGGCGATATCCTCGCCTCGGCGCGCGCTGAGTTCAGCAGCACGCTCGATACGCGACTGCGTGCAGAGCTCGATGCCACGCGCGTGGCGTTGCTCGACGAAGCCAGCCGCCAGATGCGCGGCGTGGCACAGGAGGAGGCCAAAGGTGCCACCGAACTCCTGCGGCGCGACATCGACGGACTGTTCCAGACGCGATCACTCGAGATCAGCGCCGGGATCATGGCCGACGTGCAGCTCAAGATGGACGCGGCGCTCTCCGACCAGAAGGCCACGTTCGACCGGCAGCTCACCACGATGCAGGGCAACCTCCTCCCCGCGCTGGTCAAGCGCGAGGTCGAGGCCATGCAGCCCGAGTTGCAGCGCAACATCGACATCGCCGTGCGCCGGCGGATCGGCTGATGATCGCCGAGTTCGAGCAACGGTTGGCCGACGTCCTTGGCACCCGCATGCCGCTCCCCTTTCGCGGGCGAGTGGAGGTGTCGCCAGGGACGCTGGCGGGGCCGTCGCTCGTGCTGGGCGCAGAACGCGTGTCGCTGCAGGAACCTGACTTCGGCAATCGACGCTCCGAAGTGGTGCCGGGCGACGGCGCACCACGCCGGATCGTGCGTGCCACCTGCACGGTCGGCGTCGTGGTCCGGGCGCAAGCGGGACAGGGGCGCGCCCAGCACATGCAGGGACTCGACGCGGCACTCTACACACTCGATGCCGCCGACATCCGCGATGGCTCGGCGCTACGCACGGTCGGAGATCCCGGTTTCGTGATCGACGGCCTGCGTTGCACCTCGAGCGTGCTCCCGCTCGACCCGGCCGCGCCGTGGCCCGAGCCGGTCGGCTTGCGGCTGGAGGCCGAGGGGTGGTTCTGGCCGATCGGGACGCCGGGCGGATCCGGCATCGCGATCGGCGAGATCCGCGTGCGTGGCGTATCGCGCCCGGTCCTCATTCGGCACGATGCGCCGGCGCTCGTTGCAGGTGGCGGCCCCATTCCGATCGTCCTGGCCCTCGGCGGCGACACAGCCTTCCGGCTTGGCGGCGGCGGGGCGTTGCCTAACGCCCCGATGGTCGCCCGGATCGAGGGGCCGGGAGCGCGCGCAGCCAGCGGAACGCTGGGCGGCGGCGCTGCCGGAGCTGGTGGCGTGCGCCTGGCGAGCATTTCGCAGGGGGAGCTGTCGCTCGTCTACACTCCGGGCGCCGAGGCCGCGACCGACACGCTCATCCTCTCCTTCGACAACGGCGATGGCGGGGCTGGCGCGGAAATCGGCCGCTTTGCCCTCGACGTGCGGGAGGGCTGACGCATGGGCGTCTCTGTCGCACCCATCGGGATGGACCGACTCGTCAGGCGCGACGAGATCGTGGGTGCCAAGGGCGCCCTGGGGAGCGTTGCCGGCGTTCGCGACAACGCGTTCGCCGTGGCGCTCCTCCCCGACGTGGCCGTCTCGTCATCGGGGCACGCCATCGCGGTGAACTGGGCCTGCGTCGAAGGGGCGACCGAGGTGGAGGTCACCAGCGCGTCAGTGCGCGCCGCGGCCCCCAGCTCCACGCGTCTCGAGTCGGTCACCACGACACCGGTGGGTGAAGGGTTCCAGCTCTCGCTGGGCGCGCACCGTCACCTGCTCTCGATCGGGCTGGTCGGGTGCAAGCGTGGCGATGGCACCCTCGCTGCGATCGTCAATGCGGGCGACCTCGATCCCGATCGGCGGCTGGTGATCTACGCGAACGACGCGGCGGGGAAGATGGGGGCGCGTTATGCCATTCCGCATGTCGGCGCCAAGGGAGGGATCCCCTCGCAATTCAGCGGCGCGTCGCTGACGGGGGGCGTCGTCACCATCCCGGAGCTGGCGACCACGCGCGTGCGCGTGGGGCTCGTCGATCGCACCGATACCGAGGAGTGGGCGGTGCAACCGATGCAGCTGGCGGGATCGGTCAACGCCACCGTCGTCATTCTCCCCGCCGACCTCTCGCTCACCACGAGCGACGGCGCCAAGCTCTGGGAGTTCCCGGGCGAACTGACCGACGACGCGGGGTTGATCGACGCCGACATCGCCGCGCCGCTCCAAGGCGCATTGACCAAGCGCCTGAGCGCCAAGTCGCCACTCAGCGTCTCGCTCACGCTCAAGTCGGCGAACGACGCCACCGTGGGCTTTCGGTTGAGTGGGCCGAGCGGTGCCCTCGTGCGACGCGTGCCGGGGGTCGTCTCCGCGGAACTGGCCGGGGAGGCGTTGCCGCTGGCACTCCCCGACGGCGCGCTGGCGGCCGAGCGCCCGTCGCAGGTGACCGCCGATGTTGTCGTGCGATACGCCGGCATTCGCCTCCTCGACGAAGCCAACGATCCACTGCCGGCGGGGCGTGCCGTTGGCGGCACGATCGTGGGCGCCGCACCCGTCAAGCGCACCCTGCCGCCGGCGGCGCTCGCGGCCCATCGCATTGCCCGCATCGGCATCATCGGTCGCAGCCCCGACGGGTGCGAACTCTCGGTCCAACTTGTCGATGCCGGGGCGTCGCAGGCTCCGCTCACGGCGCCCGGTGTCTGCACAGTCGCTGCATCGGACGACATCGCCACCTGGTGGGTCGATCTGCAGCAGGACGCCCCGACTGACGTCGCACCGGCCATCAGCGTCCGCGCGACATCCGGGCGCTTCTTCTGGGTCACGGGAAGCCAGCCGCTGGCACGCGTCGCCGTGCACGATGCCGATCCCGGCCAGCGCGCGGTGCGACTGGGTGCGGGGGAGATCGTGCGCCTGGCGAGTGACACGTTCCAGGCGAAGACCGTCTCGCTGCGCACGGACGCGTTCACGTCGGCCACGTCGATGTTCGACAGCACGCTCTTCGTGACCATCGAGCTCGGCGACCTCACGCTCCGGTACGCCCGATGACGCTCATTGACGACCTGCGCGCGCTCGACGTGAGCGGCATCGTCTCCGCCAAGGGGAGCATTCGGGCGACGGTGCAGTCCCCCGATATCGCCGCCATCACCAGCGGCGGCGCCGCCGAGATCGCGCTGGCGGGCCTTGGGCAGGCGATGCAATCGTTGCGCGCCAGCGCCCCCGACCCCTCGTCGCTCCTCGCCCCGCTGGCCGAGGCGTTAGGCGCACTGGAACGGGAGCTGTCGCGATTCAACATCCCGATCGATCGCTTCGATGAGGCGATTGCCGCGGTGGAGGGGGCGCTGGGGCGAATCCTGCACGCGCTCACCGAGAACCCCGCCGACCTGGGGCGACTGTTCGGGATGTCGCTGAGCGACGGCCTGCGCGCGGCCGAGTCGGTGGTGGGAGACATCGTCGGTCGTTCGGTGCGCGACGTTCCGGCCCTGGCCGGCTTGTTCGACGCCGTGGAGCGCGGCGTTCCGCGTGATGCCACCGCGTTCGCGCACCTCGCCATCGACATCGTGCTCCCGTTCCCCAAGGAGCCGGTGGTGCGCCTGCGGGGGCGGCTCGATGCAATCGAGCAGCAGCTCTCACAACTGCAACTCCCCGCCGGACGAACCAACGGGTTGGTCACCGCGCTCGAGCGCGTCGCAGTCGCGGCCGAAGCCGGCAACAAGGTGGAGATCGTGGCGGCGCTCGACGCGCTGGCCACGGTGCGCGCCCACACCGTCGGCCAGCTCACCCGTGAGCTGCAAGAACTCAACGCGGCGCTCTCCGGGCTGGCGATCCCCAACCTGGCCGGGGAGCTGGCCAGCGCCATTCCCTCGCTCCGCCCGCTCGGCGGGAGCATCGTGCAGCAGCTCGAGCAGTGGGGAGGCATCCTGGCGCAGGCACGCGCGCACGTGGCGACCGCCGATCTCAACGCCTTTGTCTCATCATTCGAGAAAGGAGTCGACGAACTCGAACGAATGGCGCGCGAGGTCATCGGCGGCGCGATTGACGCCGCGGTAAAGGCGATCGAAGGCTTCATTCGCGGGCTTTTCGCCGAACTGGGGCTGCGCCGGTTGCGCGCCGAGGTCACCGCGCAGCTCCACAGCGTCGCCACCACCATCCACGACGCGCGCCTCGATCGTTATGCAATCGAGGCTCGTGCACTTCTCGAGCAGGTGGCCAACACCCTGTCCAACGCGGGCGGGCTGCAGGGGGCCGTGCAATCGGGGCTCGGCGAAGTGCGGCAGCGCATCGACGACGCGGCCGGCGCGCTGCTGGGCGCGCTCGATAACGTGCGCACCGCTGTCGACGCGTTGTCGGCCGGCGCCCGCATTCCGCTGGAAAAGGCCGCGACGGCAGTCGAAGCGTTCGGGAGCGCGATCGACAGCGCCGAGGTGACGATCAACGCCATCTCGATCGCGCGCGCCGCCGACCAGGTGGTGAGCGCCCTGCGCACGCTGCGCGAAGCCCTGGCCAAGGCGCTGGAGAACGTCCCGCTCCCCGAGCCGATGCGACCGCCGGTGGAGGATCTCATCGCGCTGGTGGAGAAGCTCGACGTCGAGGGCGCACTGGAACCGGCGCGTGAAGCGGCGCGGCGTATCGCGATCCCGATCGAGGTGGCACAGGAGGTCGAAGGGGCGCTGGCCGAGCTGGCACGCATCAGCGCGAATCTGATTCCCGACGCGCTCATCGCCGAGATCAACGCCGAGGTCGAGTCGGCGCTCGCCTCGCTCGAAGGCTTTGACCCGACGACGCTCCTTCCGTCGGTGGGCACCTACCTCAACGATGCTGCCAACGTCGTGGGGGCGCTCAAGGCGCCGGACGATGTGGTCGAGCAGGTGCGCATTCCGTACCTCAAGTTGCTTGAGGCGATCGACAAGGTGCATCCGGCCATCCTGCTCGCACCGGTCGTCGAGGGGTTCGACGCGATGCGCGGGCGTCTGCGTCTCCCGTCTCCCGACGTGCTCGCGTCGGGCGTGGGGGCGCTGCTCGAGAAGTCGGGTGACGCCATGGCCGGTGCCGTCTCCTCGCAGGCGAGCACGCTCTCGCAGCGGTCGGCGAGTTCATCGCCAGGCGCAACGGGAGGCGCCAAGGCGACGGGTGGCGCAGGCGGCGGTACCGGGGGTACAACGCCCGCGCCGCAGCCGGCGAGCACGGCCAGCGCCTTCCTGGAGGGAGTGCCGCGCCCCGGGGACATGATTCGGCTCTTCGGCTATCTCCCCGCCAAGCTGGTGGAGGCGTTGCGCGCGCTGGAGCAGACCGAGGCGATGGCGGCGCTGCGTGAGCTCGACCGTCACACGGGCGGCCTGGCGCGCGACCTGCGCGCCCTCCCCGAGGCGCTCTGGGGGATGGAACGCAAGGTCGACGACTGGATCGCGCAGCTCAACAAGCCACTCCGCCAGTTGCAATTGCGGGCGCTGCTGGGCGTGCACGCGCGCGTCGCCGACGGGACGCTGGAGGCATCGGTCTCGCTCGATGCGCTCGTCGCGTCGGGCCCTGGGCGGCTGCAAGACGACCTCACGGCGCTGCGTCGGGCGATGCGGCAAACCATCCGCACCGTAGTCGAAGGGCCCAACTCCCCCGGCGCTGCGCTCGAGGGAGTGGCGACGCTGCTGGAGCGGCTCTCGATCACCCGCCTGACCGGCGATCTCGAGGCGTTCCTCAAGGCGCTCGACCCGGAACCATTGGCCGTGGAGATGGACGGCTTGGTGTCGGCGATTGCGGCGCGCGCTCCCGACCTGTTTGCCATCGTTGGGCCGGCGTTGCAGCGCATCGTCGAACGGGTGCGCGCCCTGATCGAGGAGCTGAACCCCGGGGCGCAGATGAAGCGCCTGGTCCCGCTCTTCGACATCGTGCGCGAGGAACTCGACCTGCTCGACCCGCGTCGGCTCGCCGCGGAGCTGGGCGAGATTCACGGCGCCATTCGCGGCGCGATCGCCGCCTACGATCCGGCGCTGCTCGCCGCATCGCTGGGGAGCGTGGCCGACGGCGCAGCGGCGGGCATTCGCGCCCTCGACCCGGCGACGCTGCTCGGCGACGTCTCGTTCCTCTCCGGCCCGGTCGATCGCATTCGCCAGGCCAACCCCGCCACGGCGTTGGCCGCCGTCGGCGGCGACCTCAAGCTCGTGGGTGAGCGCCTAACGGCGATCGATCTCGACGCCCTCATCGGCACCATCAATGCCCTCCCCGACCGCGTCCTCGGCGAGGCGGAGTCGGCGATCGAGGGAATTCTCGGCGAGATCAAGGCACTGCTCGAAGCGCTGCGCTTCGCCACCGCCTCGGCGAGCGCCAGCGCGGAGGTGTCGGTGGGATGAGCGAGCACATCGAGTTCCGCATCCCGGGGAGCAACGCGCTGCTCGAGGTCACGCGCGAGGGCGATGCGACCGTCCTTCGCATCGACGGTCGCGAGTACCTGCGCCGCACGGGCGACCTCACGTCGTTCGGCGGCGGCCTGGTGCGGATGCGCGACGTGTGCGTGGGGCGAAAGCTGCTGCGCCGTGTGTCGACCGCCGACGCGCTGTGGTGGGAGGAGTATCGGCTCGACGAGGGAGGACGGCCGGAGTTCGTCGACGGCGTGACGATCGTGCGCGACGATCGCGGACGCGTGGTCGCATGCGCCTCGCCGGCGGGACGCTGGCGCTACGGCTTCGACGACGATCGCCTGCGGTGGATCGAGACGCCGACCGAGAGCCGGCAGGTGGCGTGGGACGACGAGCGCCCCGTCGGCTACTCGAGCGGAGGGCGTTGGTACGACGGGGGCGTTGCGGCTGACGATACGACGTCGACGCACCACTGGCATCGGGACGGCTTCGGGCGCTTGTGGACCGAGACCGACGCGCACGGGACCGTCGTGCGCACATGGCTGTGGGATGCCTTCCGCTGCGTGGCGCGCATCGATGGGCCGCCAGGTGCAGCGCTCGCCGCCGTCTTCTCGCTCGACCCGACGGGGACGCCGGTGCGCGTGATCACCGCGAGCGGCGTCACCATCATCCCGCGCGATGCCTATGGCGAATCGTTGCTGTCGCACGAGGGAGTGCCCGGACTCTTTGGCGGGATCGTGCGCGACGACGTTGTGCACCTTCCGCAGCGTTCGCTCGACCCTCGCATCGGCGCCTTCCTTTCCGCCGACCCGTGCGATGGTGGCGAGGCCGATCCTCGGCGCTTCTGGGGCGACGCCGAACCGTTGGGCGACGAAACCAACTGGGGGCGCTACACCGTGGCGCGCCACGATCCGGTTGGCAGGGCCGATCCCACCGGGGCGATCAGTTGGGGGGTCATCTTCTCCGACCTCACCTGGTCGCTGCAGAACTTCGGGCTGAGCTTCTTCGGACTCGACCTCAGCATCAACTTCTGGCTCTCGCTCTTCTCGTTATGCGACGAGAAGTCGCGCGGCTATTTCACGACCTTCCAGTTCGAGACCGGGACGCGTCAGGCCACGTGGGCACTCGTCAGGCGCGGCGTCCTTGCCCGCGGCGACGGGCGGGCGTGGACGTTCCACCACATGCTGTACGACGACCCGAAGAACCTGGATGCGCTCCTGGCGGGTCGGGTGATCACCTTCGCGACGCAGTGGGTTCCGCGCCGCTATGGGACGACGATTCGTGTGGCGCCATCGACTGGCCCCGCCTTCCTCATGGCGGGGGACCCGAGCGTCGGCGACGTGGCGGCTGCCGCCACCTCGGCGCAGCGCACCTGGTCGCGGGCCGGTGGTGCCGCCGAGCCGACCTTCCCGGGATCGCGCATCCCGTGGTTCCCCAACGGAGGGTTGCACCTCGATGCCAGCGACTCGGCCAACCCGCTTGGGCGCAGCTGCTCGGTCACCGAGCTCGCCCCCACCGGCGACATCGCACAGGGGACCATCGCGCAGCGCGCACGCCTCGACCTCGCCGGTACGGGGCTTGGCATCGCAGCCAACACGCTGATCCTCCTGCTGGACGCGAGCAACCGCGCCGTCATCGTCACCGCCCTCGGTGCCGACGAGGCCGATGGGCGCACGTCGGTGTGGCTCTCGAACAATCCGGCGGGGATCGACACCACGGGGCTGCGCACCCGCACGCTCGAGCCTGCGACCCTTTCGACCGAGGCGCTCGCTCGCGGCGCGAATGCCGGCGAACTTCGCGTTCCGCCAGCTGCAGCGGGCGCTCCGGCGCCGCCGGACTATGAGCTCGGCGACCCGTTGCGCTGCACCGACGGCACCGCCGTGAGTGCCGCGATCATCAGCGCCTTCCGCTCCGAGGTCCAGATCGACGAAGGCGTCCCGGCACCGCTAGCGGGGAGCTTCGACGTCTTCGCCACCTCGCCCGGCGCCTCGGGATCGGCCACCCTCGACGCCGATCCCACCAAGCTGCGCATCACGGGCGGCGTCCCGGTTCCGGTCGCGACCGATGTGGTGCGCGTGTCGGCGGGAGCAACCGTGCGCGCCTGCATCGTGACCGCCGTCGATCCCGCCGACGCCACCCTCCTCACCGTCGACCGTCCGCTGGCCCCGTTAGGCGCCGCCGGTGCGGTGGTGAACTGGACGCGGCAGGTACCATCAGCCTCGGCCCTGGGTGCGCCGAGTGGCGTGGCGGCGGGCGATACGGCGCTGGCGTGGGTTCCGCCGCTTGAGCGCACCGCACCTGCCGTTGGCGCCACGATCGAACTGGCGCGCGGCGGCGAGCGCGCGGCCCGCACCGTGACCACCGTCGTCGCCGACCTGCTGCAATGTCCGCAGACGATCGCGGGGACCGGGAACGTTTCGGTGGAGCGCATGCGCTTTCGGGCCGCCGGTACGCCCGGGGCGATCGACATCAATGGTGCGACGCTCAGCACCGGAGCCGCCCTGTCGCTCGCGCCGGCGGTGGCGTTCTCCGGCGATGCCATTCGCCTAGTGGACGTGGGGATGCCGGCGCCGATCACCGCGCCAGCGGCGGCGACATATGTCGCGTCGATCAACGGAGCCGCGCCGCTGACCATGGTGGCTGGGCAGCAGCTCCGCATCGCCTCGCCGGTTGTGCTGACGTCAGGAGCGACGAGCGAACTCGCCGTGGTCTCGAGGCTTCGGGCCACCATCCGACTGGATGCGACCATCCCCGCGCTGGACGGCGCGAGCAACGTGTCCATCGTGCGCGTTGGGGTGACCGGGGCCAACTACGACGCCGTTCGCCTGGACGGATTGCGTGCCGCCGTCCTTCCAACCTCGGGCGCTACGCAGCTGCAACTCCCGCGCTTCAGAGCGGGCGAGCTGGTGCTCGCCACCTGGGACGTCAATCAGTCGCGGGCGTTTCGCGTGGCGTCGGTCGAACCCAACGGCTCGACTCTCACGCTGGAGGACGCGACCGCGCTTCCCGACCCCACGCCCAACTTGCGCATTCAGCGCCTCGATCTCGCGTGGAATACGACCGGAGGCCTGGTCGCCACCAATAACCTCGTCACACAAACGCCGGACAGCGGGCGCAACGTCGACGGGATCGACGGCACGGGACGCAGCACCCCGGGTGGTACAGAACTGATCGTCGACATCTGGCGCACCAACACGTTCCCCGTGGGCACGCGCCTCGCCGTCGTGGTCGGCACTCGCACCACGGTGGGGACGATCGCGTCGATCGACTTTACCGTCGTCTTCGCGCGCATTCCAGCCATCGCCGCCACGGTCGCCGCGCCGGTGAGCGTGCGCCCGCTCCCCGCCATCGCCGCCGGCTTTTCGCGGTCGTTCCGGCAGGAAGGGGGGAACGGAGTCCTGCTCATCCTCGACCCGCCGTTCACCTCCGCTGCTAACAACGTCGTGCTAGCCATGCCGTTCGCTGACACCTCGAACGTCGGCGCCGGCACCTTCAGTTCGGGTACCACGCTCGTCCCCGACGATCCCGAGCAATTCGAGCTCGAGCGCCGGCAGTCGCTGATCGATCACGAACTGACGCACACCGAGCAGGCCTCCTACTGGGGACCGATGCTCTTTTCGTGGTTCCCGCTCTTCATCTTCAACATCTTCACCGAGACGCTGAGCGACCAGGAACTCCCGCCGTTCTCGCGCTACGTCGATGCCACGATGTCGCGCGACGATCGCGGGTACTTCCTCGACATCCCCGATGCGCACGACGTCCCGTTTGCCGCGGGCGATGTGCTGCAGGTGACCAGCCGACTGGTGGGGACGGCGATGGTGACGCTCGCCGCTGGCGACTCGCCACGGCGCTTCACCGTGACCCCCACGCCTAACGCCAGCGCCAACAGCCGGCTGGAGGCCGGGCCGGTGCTGGTGTCTCCCGGATCACGGCAGCTCGAAGGGCGCGTCGGCGGGACGCTCAGCAAGAGTGGCGAGACGTGGCGCCTCGACATCCCCGACGCGGGGGGCTTCACCTTTGCGGCCGGTGAGCAGGCGTACCTCGAATTCGGCAATCCGCTGGGGACGCTGGTCCTCGCCGCCAAGGACCCGGACATCGCCACGCGCTGGGCCATCCGCGACTTCGCGTCGATCTCGATCGGTGCAGCGGTCCTTGTGCGCCGCTCGGGACAGGGGAGCGCGTGGAACACCTTCTACAGCGTGATGAACTTCACCACGATGGGAGGGATCGGGACCTTCGCCCTCTCCCAGACGTGGGGGTGGGTCATCTACGGCATGCTGAAGCTCGGCTACGCCGGCGTCCGGGCCATCAAGGGACGCGACGACACGTACCCGGCCACCGTGGGGACGCCCAACAATCGCGTGGCACTCACCGGCGCGCTCCCCGAGGACCTGCGCGACGCCTCGCACCTGACCATCGCCAGCGGCGGGACGAGCCTCGTCAGGCGCGTCACCGGGCGCGACGGCACCACGTTGCAGCTCTCGGCCGCCCTCCCCTTCACCGGCGAGGTGCAGGTCGGGGCGTACAGCAGCAGCGGCTCCTCCAAGTTTGACTGGCACACGTACTATCCCGCCACGGTCCCCGACGCCTCCGCCCCGACGGTGATTCGCATCGAGGCGCTGGGCACCGACAAGCTCACGCTCCGCACCTTCGATCGTGTCCTGCTCACCGCCGGCGCAGGCGATCGTGTGACGCGCGTGATGTCGGTGGCAGCCAACGGGGACGTCGAGCTGGAAGAGCCGGCCCCCTTCACGGGACCTGAGCGCCGCCTAACGGTGGCCGGGCTCACCTTTGCCCCACCCGAGAACACGCCGCTACGCGAAGAGACGGGGTGGAATGCGCTCCTCGATCCCACTCGCATCACCGGCCTCACCTTCCTGCGCGTCCTCATGGACCCGTATGGTCAGCTCGACGTGCTCACGCGGTCGGAGAACAAGATCCTGCGCTGGGTCACGCGCATCGGACGCTGGCTCTTCGGTGCGCGTTCGTGGAGCCTCATCCATCCGGGGTGGTTCTTCCTCGACAACATGCCGCACCAGCTCTCCACCAGCGCCGGGGGCGGCAACAACGGGCACAAGGCGCAGATGGAACAGGAGGCCGCGGCGGCGAGCGGCGACCTGTACGCCCCTACCTCGCGACTGCGCCCCGAAGGGCGCACCACGCAGGTGGTAGGCGACCTGTCGCGCATGTGGTTCTGGTCGTGGGGGAGCCGCGCGACGGTGACCGCCGTGCGCACCATCGCCGGCGACAGCCCCGGCTATCCGCACGCCATGGCGCGCTGGCCGATCGTCCTGCCGTCGGCGAGCGCCGAGAGCAACAGCACGGCGGTGAACTTCGGGGCGGCGACGACCAATGGCGCTGGAAGCCAACTCGCCGACGCGCTCACCTTTCGCGACCACACGCGTCCGCTGCTCGATCCGGTCGCCAACGTCACGCCGGCGGCGTTCGTCGCCACACCGACCGCCTTCATCCCCGGCAGCAGCCGGTTGGAGCGCGTGGCCGGGATCTACGTCGCCTTCACCGCCCCGGGCACGCACCGCCTCACCGTGCAGGACGGGATCAACCAGAACGTCCAGGCACGCGAGGCACACGACGGCGGCAACAGCTACGGGATGACGTTCAAGCAGCCCATCCTCTTCGACTGCACAGTGAGCGACGTGACCGTGACCGTGGGCGGCGTCCCCGCCGCTGCGGGGGCGAGACTCACCCTGGTGCGCACGCAGCGCACAACGGTCAGCGTCTCGCCTAACGGTTCGCGCCGCTACGCCCCCTCGCTGGTGAGCCCAACGTCGAGCCCGGTCCTGCAGGTCGACGATGATGGGCGCCTGGTTGCCTTCGGCGCCGGCGCCGGACAATTTGTCGAAATCGCGCGCCTGCACGCCCCAGGGAGCGCGGACCTCGTCCCGCACGGCATGCACCTGCAGACGGACGACCTGGCGATCCCGGTGCGACAGTTCTTCATCGACGTCGTCGACACCATCCCCATGCGCAGCGCGGCCCCCACCGGAGCCGCCCTGCTCGCCGACGCCAACACGCTCGTCATCACCGACCTGGCCGTCGGTGCCGAAGGGGTCATCGTCGTCCCGACGACCATCCGTGGTGCGCTGACCATCGCCACGGTGAACGGTGCGCCCCCTGTGGCCGGGGCGGTGACGATCACGCAGCGCTCGCTCGACCCTCTCCCCGACGGCCTCGAGCCGCTCCTCGGCGACGACGGCGGGGTGCTCGCCTTCTCCTTCAGCGTGGCGACGTCGCCGCTCCCGGCGGCGTTGCAGCTGGAGCTGTCCCTTCCGGTCGGCCGCCCGCTCAACGAGGCGGCGCTCCGGATCACGGTGCGGTTAGTGCCCTGACCGCGCGCGGAAGCCGGAATGTCCGGATTCCGCGGAAAGTGCGCAGTTCTGCACGAGGGGGGCGTGTTCCCTGACGCGCTCCTTCATTTCCCAACTGATCCGTGGAGCACTACCATGCAAGTCACCAGCGCAGTTCTCAATCGTACCGTCGTCGCCTCAGCCGTCGCGCTCGCTGCTGCCCTTTGGATGTCCGCCCCTCGCGCCGCGACGCTCCATGCCGCGTCGGCGCAGGCCCCCGCCCACAACCAGCCGAGTGACCGCTGGCTCGATGGGCTCAAGGGGGCGCACCGCCAGTTCTTCGATAGCCCGAACCCGGGCGGCGGCATCCCGCTCGTGCACGTGATGAACTACTACGACACGTACAACAAGGCGTACAATGTGAAGGACAGCGACATCGATGCCGTGCTGACCTTCTACGGGGCCACCACGTTCTACGGCCTCAACGATGCCGCCTGGGCCAAGTATCGCCTGGGCGAATTCCTCGAGACCAACGACCCGGCGACGGGGAAGCCCGCCGTCGCCAATCCGTGGCGCGCCAAGCCGATGATCCTCGGGATGACGCTCGCCCCCGCGAGCATGGAGGCGCTGCACGCGCGCGGCGCGACGTTCATCCTCTGCAACAACGCCCTCCAGATCTTCGCCGGCATGCTGGCCGCCAAGCGCGGGCTCGATGCCAAGGTCGTGTACGAAGACCTGCGTGCCAACATCCTGCCCAGCGTCAACCTGGTCCCGGGGATGGTGGTGGCGGTGGAACAGGCGTCGAAGGCTGGCCTGTCGTATCACCGGCAGTAGGCGCTGACGGGCGCGAGAGTCGCTGCAGCAGCCGGCGCACGCCGCCGGCGACAAACTCGCGATAGCCATTCTCCGGCAGCCCTTCGAGGCGCGCCGCCGCATGCTGGGCCGCGGCGCGCGCCTCGTCGTTTTGCCCCATGCCGGCCAGCGCGTCGGCAAGGTTGAGGTACAGCGACGGGAGAAAGTCGTCGGCGCGCCCGTCCGTCACGCGCAAGGCGTGCGTGAGTGCGCGCTCGTTCCACGCCAGCGTCTCGGCGGGGGTGGGCTGGTGGCGCGCCATGTAGTGGGCGGCGATGCAGGCGTCGTAGTCATCGCGTCGTGCCGCCCATGCGCGCGCAAAGAGCGCACGGGCCTCCTCGGGGACACCCTCCACCGCGATCCCCGCGGCGCACAGTTCGACCACCGGATTGCTGGGATCGATCGACACGATGCGTTGATCTCCTGCGGCAAGGGTGCGCGCGACAACTCCTGGCGTGATGCCAGCATCGCTCGAATACTAGCCCGCGCGCCCGCCTCGACAACACGTCGCGCGGGCTGCAAGGTTGGGGCGATGAAGGCTCCGTCGAGCCCTCGCCCCACACTCGCAACGCCCCCATGACCGCCCCTCGTTTGCATTCCGCGCGCCGCGCGACCGTTTTCGCCGCGATCCTGCTCGCCGCCGCCGTTCCCGCCACGGCACAGACGGTCGCCATCACCGGCGCCACGATCATCGACGGCACGGGACGCGCGCCGATTGCCGAGGGGGTGGTCGTCATGCGCGACGGCCGGATCGTGTCGTTAGGCTCGGCGCGGGAGGTCGCCGTCCCTGGGGGTGCGACGCGCATCGACGGGCGGGGCAAGTACGTCATTCCCGGGCTGATGGACGCCAACCTCCACCTGTACCTCAACGGCGACGTCGAGAGCCTGGTCAAATTGGAGGATCGCTATCACGACGTCGTGCTCGAGGGGGCGCAGATCGCCCTCAAGTCGGGGATGACGACGGTCTTTGACACGTGGGGACCGCGGGCAGCGCTGGCCAAGGCGCGCGACATGATCGCCGCCGGCCAGGCGCAGGGGAGCCGCATCTACCTCGCGGGCAACATCATCGGTTTCTCCGGCCCGTTAGGCGCCGACTTTCGCGGCGCCTCGGCGGCCCACGTGAGCAAGGCGTTCGCCAAGCGCATCAACGACACCTGGGAACAGGGGACGGGACGCGACCTGCTCTGGATGCCCCCCGACTCGCTGCGCGCGGCCATTCGCGCCTACACCGCGCTTGGCGTCGACTTCCTGAAGTACGGCGGAAGCGGCCACGTCGACATGAACTTCATCTCCTTCTCCGAGCGCGCACAGAAGGTGATCGTCGAGGAAGGGCATCGGGCCGGCAAGACGGTGCAGGCGCACGTCACGTCGCCCGAGAGCATCGACATGGCGATTGAAGCCGGCGTCGATATCCTCACCCACGGCGACATCTCCGGTCCCCGCTTCCCCATTCCGCAGGAAACCATTCGCAAGATGGTCGAACGCGGGACCGCGGTCTCCGTTCTCGCCGTGACCTCGCGCCAGATCGACGCGTTGGCAAAGCATTCGCCCAACGGGGTGCTCACCCCGTACATGCAGATCGCCGCCATCAACATCCGCAACATGGTGAAGGCCGGCGTGCGACTGATGGTCTCCACCGACGCCGGGGTGCAGAATCCGGTGCTGCTGGCCGAGTCACCCACGCTGGCCTCGGACACGATTGACGCGCGCGTGAAGCTGGGCGAAGGGCACTTCAACGCGCTGGTGGCGCTGGAGGAAGCGGGGATGGCGCCGATGGAGATCCTCGCCTCCGCCACCAGCAATGTGGCGCGCGCCTACAAGGTCGATCGCGACCTGGGAACGCTGGAGCGCGGCAAGGTCGCCGATCTCGTCATTCTCGACGCCAATCCGCTGGAGAGCGCCCGCAACTACCGGCGCATCAACGCGGTCATCAAGGACGGCAAGGTGGTCGACCTCGCCGCACTCCCCACGGCTCCAGTCATCAGCATCCTCAAGGGAACTCGTTAGGGGCGCGCGACGCTACGGCACGCGCTCCAGGATCACCCGCACCACATCGAGCGCGGCGCGACGCGAGCCCGGCTGCGACGGCGTGATGCGCAGGTGCAGCACGGCATCCCCGGCCTCGAGGGGGAGTTCGCCGAGCGACCGAGGCTCGGCAACACGTCTCGTGTTGGCGTGCGTCTCGACGGGCTCACCAAACGGCTGGTCGTCGAGCAGCAGCTGCACCGTCCCCCGCTGTGGCCCGAGCACCGGGATGATCGAGATGCGATATCGCCCCTCGGCCGCCACCGGCACGCCGAGGCTCAGGACGTGGCGGCCGAGTTCGGGGATGCTGTCGCCGACAAACGACAGGAAGCGCCCTATTCCCTGCTCCGACTGCTTGCTGATGGTCGCGAATCGCGTGGAGAAGAAGGTGATGCTCGATGACCACCCGGCGTTCAACGTGATGCGATCGGGAGCGACGCTGCGTCGAGACTCCGCGGTCCACGGCGTGGATGGCCACGTCGGCGGCGCGTGGGCATAGAGATACGTCACCGCCGAGTAGTCCCCCGCCACTGCGTTCTTGACGTTCTCGCCGTGTTCGATGGTGAAGTCGATGCTGCGACGCCAGGGATAGGCGTCTCCCAGGAAGAATCGGTAGCCGCCGGTGCGGGCAAGCGCGTTGGAATAGCCGAGCGAGCCTGACATAGGGAAGGCGCGTCGTCCGTCCCAACGGCCGGGGATGTCGTACCAGCCACCGTTGAACGAATCCTCGGAACCCGTCCCCGCGACGACGGTATCGCCATCGATCACGACGCGATCGTCTCCCTCGAAGAACGGTGTTCCGTCGCTCCCGATCCCTTGCGCGGCGAGCGAAACACCGACGACGTGGCCGGCTCCCTCACTCCGCAAGAAGGTGAAGGGGCGCCCGGGCGTGGTCGGGTTCTCGTGGCGCCAGATCGCGTAGAAGCGCCCCTCGCCCGGGCGCCGGGGGACGGAAGCCGTGAAGACGGACGCCTGTACGGTGCGCGTCGGCGCGTTAGGCGCCTGCACCAGTTCGATGCGTGCCGAGCGATCGAACGGCATGGGGAACCAGAGGTAGGCCGTGTCTCGCTGCGTCCCGCCCAGCAGCCCCGCCATCGCCGGTTTCCCCCACGCGCCACCAAAGAGGTCCTCCACCGGGGCCTCGACGGCTGGGGTTCTGGCCCCGTCCCACGTGATGCGCACGAGCGTGGCACGCGCATCACCCATGAGCGTTGCCGCGGGCGAGAGACGCAACCCGACGATGCGCCCGCCACGCGCTGTTTCGAACACCGTGGTCGCGGTGCCCGGGCGAAGCGCGCGCGTCACGTCGTGACGGGTGATCGCACTCCCTGGAGGCGCCACGAGGCGACTGAGGTCGCCTCCGGCAGGCGTTAGGCGCATCGCCGCCGAATCGAGCGCGCGCGAACGAGCGTCGGCCGGCGTCCAGCTCGCGACCACACTCCCCGCGGGATACGACGCCCAGTTGAGTTGGTGGAACTGCACGCGCGCCCCGCGCACGATGACCTTGAGCGAGCGCGCGTATGGGAGCGGGACATAGCTGAAGTAGCCCCCCGCACCAAAGCCCACCAGCGGCGAGAGGAAGGGGGGCGTGCCGCCGACAAAGAGACGGCGCATGGGCACCACCAACCTCGGCGTCGATTCGCCGTCGAAGTAGAACTCGACCGGATCGTCCGTGGGGGTCGGTGTCCAGAAGCGCGTGACGACGCCCGGACCGGTGAGATCGGCGATGACCAGTCCGTCGCCTTCCTTCCGGATGTAGGAGTGCGCACCACTGAAGCCGTCGTCGTTTTCCCCTGACGGGTCGGCGCTGGTGTAGGCGCCGATGCGCACGGCGGTCCGTGCCAGCGGGAGTTCATCGAGTCGTGTCAGGGCGCGAAGCCCGAGTCCGACCGATTCGCCAGGCGCAGCCGGGCGCTGCGCCGCGGCGCGGTGTGTCACCAGTGAAGCGACGACGGGGACGACGATGAGGGCGCGAACGAGGGGTCGCATCGGCGGATCGCTGTCGTGGAGGACAATGGCGGAAGTCGCTCGGAAAGAGACTACGCCTGTGCGCGCCGCGCGGAAGGTGCGTCGTTCGCCGGCGGCACATCTCACAGACCATGCAGCCGGCGGGACGCCTAACGTGCAAATCCCTGCAGGGGCCTCTCGGCCATCTGCAGGGATTCGCGTTCCGCTGGCGATCGTCGTCCGTCTGGTTCGGTGCCGGGCGCCTCGCAGTCGATGAAGGCTGCTCTTGTCCGGCCGGGATGACGCTCTTGCCCATGCCCGACGAGTCAGGCACAAGTGCCTCGTGATCACGAGGCGTCGGTTGTGACCAGCGACCCCACAACCTGTGTGTCAGTACCGAACTGCTGACCCACTGCCCTTCGACGATGTCTCGCGGAAGAACATCCGTTGCAGGTCTCTCGTCCTGCGAACGCGGAATGAAGATGCCACCCAACGCAGGGTCGCGACATAGGGGAGCCGCCCATCGTGCGCCGGGGAAAGTGCTCTTGTGCGAGCTGAGCCACGCACGAGGGGCTTAGGGAAATGCTCCGCGGGCTAATCCCGCTCGCTCAGGTCGAGCAGCGCGCCCACGTTCCAGCGCGCCAATTCTGCACGCGCGGCAAGCCACGACTCGATCGCCTCGCGGTCGAGCTCCGTGGCCTGCGAGGCTTCGCCGGCAACGACGTACTCGATGGCCTCGTCCCCCGCCCCGCTACACTCCAGCCCGCGCCGCGCGAGGAAGGCGATCCACTCGTCCCAGAGCGCCGTCAGTGCGAGGTCGTCGACCTCGGCGTGCGGGACGATGGTGACGACGAAGCCGAAGCTCGGACAGGGAGTCGACACGAGAGCAATTCTCCACGGTTGGCACGTAGACTCGGCGCGTCTGCTTCGATCTGTGATGTACGCGTCACGCGAGTTTTCCGATGGCATGGCTACGCCCTCCTCTAATCACTCGTTACGGCTGCAACATTAGAGACGCCCCAAGCATTGAGTTCGCGGCCGCTCAAGCGATCGCCTTGTCGCGATCCCGGTCGCGCTCGGCTTGCGTAGGCGGGATTCGAGACCAAAGTTGATTCCATGGATGTCGGGGCGGATCGCGGGGGACGTGAGGTCGGGCGCGGGACGCGCCGACAGTCGCATGCAGGGAGAGGGTGGGTGCTCTGGTCGGCACTCGCGCTCGCGGCCGCCGTCCCCATGGATGGTTGGATACGTGCGCAGCTTGCCGAAGGTGAACGGGCATCGGCGCGCGCCGCGGCGGCCCCCCGCATCGACGCGCTGCGCATCACGCTGACCCGCGAAATCTCGCTCCTTGCGGCCATTCGGTCATTTGCCGAATCGCAACAGAGCCGTGCGTCGCTCGAACGCGGCTTCCCCACCTTTGTCGATGGCGTGCGTTCGGGGAGCAGCGTGCGCGCACTCCAACTCGTCGAGGGCGGGCGCATCGTCACGGTGTGGCCGCTGGCCGGGAACGAAAACACCCTCGGCTTCGATCTCAGCACGCATCCCGTACAGGTGGTGCGCGATGACGTGCTGCGCGCGATGGCAACGTCGCGCGTCACCATCACCGGCCCCATCACGCTCGTGCAAGGCGGGACCGGGCTGCTGGTTCGGCAACGACTGCCGGCGCGTGCAGGCTTTCCGGAGTTAGCCGCCGTCATCATCGACGTCGACACGCTCGTCGCGCACTCCGGCATCCCGGATTCCGTAAGCGGACTGCACATCGAACTGCGCGATCGACGGGGGAAGTGGTTCGGAGGCAATCCGCACGGGAGCGCCTTTGCCCCCGAAACGCTGCTCGTCGCGACAGAGGATGGCGACCTGCGCGCACTCATCGCGCCCATGCGCGGATGGGGTGTTGCCACCGCGCCCTGGCGAAACACGGCACGCGGGATCCTGTTCGTGCTGATCCTCTCGGCCGGGATGGTCGGATGGCTCGTCGGACGTCGGCGCGACCGATTGGAAGCTGAAGTGCGGCGGTCCGCGACCGCACTCGAACTCGTCCTGCACACGGGACGCATGGGTGGGTGGGAGGAGGATGTGCGCAGCGGGCGCGTGCGCTGGACCCCATCGATTCAGCGCGTGATCGGCCGTGACAGCAACGAACTGGGAGAGCGCTTCGACGGACTGCTGGATCTCATCGATTCCGATGGGCGCGAACGCCTGATGCACGCCACCGCCAGGGCTCGCACCGGTGCAGCGGACGGGTTCGTGGAGGAGGTGCGGTTCAAGAGCGTGACTGGCGAGGTGCGCTGGCTGCTGGCGATGGCCGAGGTGAAGCGCGATACCGCCGGGCATCCGGTGGCGCTGCTGGGGGTGGTGACCGACTCGACGGAGCGACGCGCGCTGGAGGAGCGACTGCGACACGCGCAGCGACTCGCCGCGCTGGGACGATTGGCCGGCAGCGTCGGGGCAGACTTCGATCGTCTCCTCGAATCGGTCGGAGCGGCTGGCGACCAGGCGCGGGCGCTCCTCCCGCGACTCCCGGCGGAGGTGGCGTCCAACATCGCCGACGAGATTGGTGAAATGTCGGCCGCCGTGCGCCGTGGCGCGCACCTCACGCAGCAGCTGTTGGAGTTTAGTCAGCGCGCGGCGGCCGTCCCTGCCCCGCTCGACCTGTCCGCGGCAGTGGCCGAACTCCTGCCGACACTCACTCGGCTCATGCCGGCGTCGGTGCGCGTGGACACGCGACTCGCGCCGCACCTCCCGCTCACCGCGCTCGACGGCGGACAGTTCGGGCAGGTGTTGGTGAACCTGGCCGTCAACGCGCGTGATGCGATGCCGGACGGCGGCACGATCACCGTCAGCACGTTTTCGCTCCCCGGCGACGCGGCTGCCCGACCGCAAGACGCTCCCACGGGCGAATGGGTCGTGCTCCGCGTCGAGGATCGCGGCATTGGCATGTCGCCGGCGACACGCGAACGGATCTTTGAACCGTACTTCACCACCAAGCCACTCGGCCGTGGGACGGGGCTCGGGCTCGCGGTGGTGTACGGGATCGTGGAGGGGAGCGGTGGCCTCACGGTCGTGCACTCCGCCGAGGGCGAGGGGACGGTCTTCGACATCTACTTCCCGATCCACGGCGCGGGGGGCACGTGAGCGATACCGCGCGGCGGGCGTGGCGGGCCAGCCTGGCAGTAGGATCGATCCTGCTCGCGCTGGCGTTAGGCATCGACCACTGGTACGGAGAGCGCATCCACGCCAATGAGCGTGCGCAGGTGCGCGACCGCATGCTCCCGTACGCCAGCGCGCTGCATCGCTCCATCGACCGACGGGTAGGCGTGCTGGCGGGGCTGTACGCGTTTGTCCTGACACGTGAGACGCGCGCCGAGCTGGAGGACGATTTCGCCCTGTTTGCGCGCGGTGCCGTGGCGGCCGCCGGCATTCGCGCGATGCAGTACGTCGACGATGGCAAGATCGTGCGCATCGAACCGCTGGAGGGGAACGAGGACGCGCTGGGTGTGGATGCCAAGCGCGATCCGCGGCCGGAGATTCGGGCCGATCACGCCCGTGCGATGGCGTCGACGGGGCCCTCGCTCTTTGGCCCCATTCCGCTGCGCGAAGGCGGCATGGGGATCCTGCTGCGACGGCGGCTTCCGGATCGCCCGGGCTTTCCGCAGATCGTCGCCCTCGTGCTGGACGCGGCGACCATCACGCGCGACGCCGGGATCCCGGATAGCAGTTCGGGGCTGCGGCTCGAACTCCGCCGCAACGACGAGCGGTGGATCGGTAGCGATGTCCTTGACCCGGCATCGGATCCCGTCACGCTCCCGCTCACGGTGGAGGGAGAGAACTGGTCGCTGCGCGGCGCGCCGCGCGACGGGTGGGACCTGGCGGTGCAACGCTGGCGATTGTCGGTGCGCCTAACGCTGGCAGCGGTCGTGTTGTTCGGCGTGCTGCTTGCGCTCGTCATCGCGGGGCGCGAGGACCGCCTGGCGCGCGAGATGGAGGATTCGGGATCGGCCCTCGGCGTCGCCATGCGTGCCGGGGGAACCGGCGTCTGGTCGATCGACGTGGCGACGCAGCGCGTGGAAGCGATCGGGGCGCCCTCGGAGGTGTCAGGCGGCTCGGGTGAGCGGATCGAGGTCCCGTTCTCGACCGTGCTGGCCACGATCGGGGCGGCGCATCGCGACCAGGTGTCGCGCTACGAAGCCGAGATGTCGCGGGGCGAGCGCGAGTCCTTCGCCACCGAGTTTCCGGTGAGCGGCCCTTCGGGGGCCATGCGCTGGCAGGTTGCCACGTGCCAGCTCGTACGCGACGAGAAGGGGGCGCCGCAGACCATCGTGGGAGCCATTGCCGACGTGACGCAGCAGCGTCAGCTCACGGAGCAGCTTCGCCAGGCGCAACGCCTGGAGGCGGTCGGGAAGCTGGCCGGCGGCGTGGCCCACGACTTCAACAACCTGCTGGTGGCGGTCAGCGGCTTCGCGGAGTTTGCGCTCGCGCACACCCGCGATGTCGAGGGCGAGGCCGCCAAGGAGATCGCTCGGTTGCTGGCGAGTGCGGTGGCGGGGGCGCAGGATGGCGCGCGCCTCACGCGTCAGCTTCTGGCCTTCAGTCGTCGCGGCGTCGTCGCCCCCAGCAAGGTCGACCTGTCTGCCGTGATCGGCGACATGCGTCCGCTGTTGGCGCGACTGTTCCAGGGGCGACTCGAGGTTGGGCTCGACCTCGCCTACGGCTTGCCCGCCGTGCGGGGCGAGCAGGCGCTCCTCACGCAGTTTGTGCTGGGAATCCTCATGCAGGTGCGGGAGCGCGCCAGCAGCGCCACACGCGCCAGCCTTCGCACCTTTGTCGTGCAGGCATCGGGCGAACGGCCGCACGACGCGCCGCACGGGGAGTGGGTCGCGCTCGAGGTTGGAGCTGCCGGCGTTCGTTCGCTCGCCGGGGTGAGCTTGGCGAGCGTGGATGAGGCGAGCGACGTGGGCACCGATGACCTGCCGGCCGGAGAGCTGGGGCTCACGGTGCTGGCCAGCGGCTTCGAGGCGATCGGTGGCCGGCTCGTGGCATCGACCGACGAGGACGGTCTCGTGGTGCGCGCGTATCTCGCGCCGTGGAGCGGCGAGGCGTAGCTGCGACTCGTCAGGCACAGACCAGCGGTGGGTTTGCGTATTCGCCGAGGACACACCACGCCTCGCCGTCAGGCCGTGCGGCATTCGAGGTGTGGGTCGTTTGACCCCGGTCGAACTGCCCATGCCCACCGGATGCGCGCGAGGCATCGTCCGGTCGCACCCTTGCCGGCGCGCCGATGCGACGGCGAGGTCTCCAGCCCCCGTTCGACCGCGAGCGACCTATGTCCCAGTTCACGCGTTCCGCGCATGCCTGGCATCGCACGGCCACGATCGCACTTCTCGGAGTCCTTGTGGCCTGCGGTACGGCCGAAGGGGCACTCGACGGTCCTGTTGGCGAAGCCCCGAACGGCGCCAAGGGGGTCGTCAGCGGGCGCGTGACCGATGCGCGCGGGCGACCGATCGTCGGCGCGACCGTCGTCGTCAACAATGCGGTCTGGTTCAACAAGAACATCGTGCTGAAGTCGGACGCCAGCGGCATCTACCGCTACGACATGCCCGCCACCGACTCCTGGTATGTGCGCGGGACGACCGACGTGACCTACAACGGACGTACCTACACGCTCGAGTTGCACCCCGACTACGCCGGTTCGTTCACCGGCGTCGATGGACAGGTGGTGAACCTGACGTGGAAGATGACCGGTGAGGTCCCGAAGGAGTTCGGTCATGACGGGTTCTACGGAGGCTCGGTCGAGATGGACGCAGGGCTCGATCTATCGGATCTGGCCGGGGTCACGCTCATACTCACGCCAGTTGGAACCCTGATCGACGGGAGCGTCGGGGGCGCGATCACCCGACGCGTCGACGAGACGATCGGGACGTTTGCGTTGCGTGACGTTCCGATGGGGCGCTACACCGTGCGCGCGACGCGAAACGGGGCGCCGCTCATGATCCGCATGCGCCATACGACCAACTGGGTCCCCGAGGTCACGACGGACTTCGAGCCCGCGTATGTGGGAGCGACGTCGTACGGGATCTACTTCCAGGTGGCGACTGCTGGATGATCGCGGCACGACCGCCTAACGGCGATCGTGCCGCGATACACCCTACTTCCTGACCGTCAGGTCGTTGACGATCGTGTAACCGGCCGCCTTCGTCGCGGCGATCTCACCGGCGATCACCTTCTCGGCTTCCGTCTTCACGCTCCCCTTGAGCGTGACGGTCTTCTTGGCTTCATCCGTATCGACGTTGATGTCGGACGCATCGACGCGCTTGTCGGCCATGATCGCCGACTTGATCTGCCCAGTCTCCAGTGCCCCGCCGACTGCAGCGCCCGTGGCGGCCGCCGCCTCAGCGGACTTCTCCGCGGCGTCCTTCGCAACTTCGCTCGTCTTGTCGGCGGCGTTCTCGGCGTCTTCCTTGACGCCCTTGGCCGTATTGCTGCAGGCCGTGCTCAGGGCGAGCAGAACCACCGCCCCCAAGGTATGGATTGCCTTCATCGTGAACTCCTGTAGTGGTCGGGTCCGATTCGGCACCGTTGTCTCGCACCTCGCAAGCTAACGCGCGGCGTGGCGCGTGATCGGGAATGTGCGTCACGCTTCTCGTTATGCGGCCTCGTCCGCTGACCGACGTGTTTTCGAAGCAGGAGCGGGCTCGGCTACGGCGTACCATCCACGCTCGACTTCGGCAGGCCCAACCGCTCCGCCAGCGCGGCGAAGCGCGCATCGTCGCGCAGGCGGTCATACCACGACACCTTGAGCGGCAGAAGCAAGACAAACGGATCACGCTCCTCGGCCGCACGCGCGAGTCCCGCAAACAGCGTGTCCGGCGGATCGCTCGCCAACCCGGCGATCACCAGGCCAAACGCAACACCGGGCGCAGTGCCCCGCGAGACGAGCCGTGTGCGTACGGCCGTTGCCTGAGCGCTGTCTCCCGCCAGCAGCAACGCTCGCGCATGCGCGCCAACAAAGAATGGAAGGGGCGCCGCGGTCGCCGCGACGCCCATCGCTCGCGCGGCCGCCGTCATGTCCCCCTCGAGCTCCGCGATCACTCCTTGTGTGTACACGACGAATGGGTTGCGTGCCGACGTCGCCGCGCGCGCGATCACGCGGCGGGCACTGTCGCGTGCGCCCGTCTGTGCCAGCATGTAGGCGAACTCCGCGACGATCGTCGCATCCGTCGGCTCGTACTCGGCGGCACGCGCCAGTGCCTGACGAGAGTCGGCGAAGCGTCCCAACGTGTAGTACAGCTCCCCGAGATTCTGGTGCGCCGAGGCATCGTGCGGATCGAGGCGGAGTGCGGAGACGAGTTCGCGCTCGCCATCGGCCCAGCGACCCAGGCCCTTCTCGAGCAGGCCGAGGGCCACATGCGGCGCGGCAAGGAGCGAATCGAGAGCGACCGCACGTGCCGCACTCGCGCGCACGGTGTCGGCGATCGCGTTGCGCGTGACGGCACTGTAGAGTGGCAGGAGTACCGCCGCCTCGGCGATCCCAGCATGCGCGCGGGCGAATGACGGATCGCGCGAGGCCGCCTCACTGAACAAGCGCATCGCGCTGCGCAGCCCCGCTTCCCCGCGTTCGCGGAGCGCGTAACGAGCACGCAGGTAGAGGTCGTAGGCTGCCGGATCGGCGGCGTACTCCTGTCGCGGCGCGCCCCCGGCCAGTCCGAGGTGCCGAGCAAGCGCCCCCGCCACCGCGGTACTGATCTCCTGCTGTGTGCGAAAGACGTCGGCGAGCGAACGCTCGTATCGATCGGACCAGATCGCGCTCCCGTCGCGGGTATCGACCAGCCGCGCCGAGACGCGCAACTGTTCCCCGGCACGCTGCACGCTCCCTTCTACCAGGGCGCGTACCCCCGCTTTGGCCGCGTAGTCGGCCGGCGTGAAGTTGGAGTCGGCGAGCGCGCGCACCGTGGTGCGCGACAGCACGCGCATCCCTTGCAGCTGCGCGAGCCCGGTGGTGATCTCGTCGGTCACTCCGGCCGAGAGGTACGCGTCGTCACGCGGACCGATCATCTCGAAGTTGAGGACGGCGATTGCAGGCGTGGCCGCGTGGGCCGTTCCCCCATCGCCCCACGGCGCCCGCCACACCAGCGCGGCAACGATCGCGACCAACGCCAGCCCGGCGCCGATGAAGGTGCCTCGGCCCCTCCCGATCGACGGAGGGGCGACGAGTTGTGGTCGCGACGCCGACACGCCCGCCCCGCGTGCCTCGTCGAGCATCGTCGCGAAAGACTCGGCGTCGGGGCGTTGCGCCGGCTCCTTCTCCAGTCCAAGCATGACCACGGCGCCTAACGCGTGATCAGCGACCGGGAGTTGTTGGACCAGGTCAGCCGGAGGCTTCACCACATGCGCCGACATCACCTGCGCCGGCGTCCCGGTAAACGGCGGCTGTCCGGTGAGGAGTTCGTAGGCGACTGCCGCGAGCGAGTAGACGTCGGCCCGCCCATCGATCGCGGGATCGGCCACCACCTGCTCGGGCGGCATGTACGTCACGGTGCCGATCGACATCCCGGCGGAGGTGAGCCCCGTCGCGGTGCTGTCCTCACGCACGACCTTCGCGATCCCGAAGTCGGCCAGCATCGGCTCTCCCTCGGAGAGGAGGATGTTCTCCGGCTTCACGTCGCGGTGCACGATCCCCTGCCGATGCGCATACGCGAGCGCGCGTGCCAGGGGGGCGATGAGGCGCATGACGTCGCGTCCATGGAGCTTGCCCTCGCGCGTGAGGCGTGCGCGCAGCGATTCGCCACTGATGAAGGGCATCACGTAGTACCGCATCCCGTCCTCGCCGCCGGCATGCAGCACGGGGACGATCTGCGGATGCTGCAGCGTGGCCGAAGTGGCAATCTCCTGCAGGAAGCGGTCGACGTTGACGCGCTGCCCTAACTCGGGCGAGAGCACCTTGATGACCACGCGCCTACCCAGCGCGCGCTCGGTCGCCAGGAAGACGCGCGACATTCCCCCGCCGCCGAGTTCCCGTTCGACGTCGTATCGCTCGGCGAGGTGTTGAAGGAGGGGGTTGAGCGGGTCGGACATCCGGGAGGCTGGGGCAATACCTGGTGATGCGCGCAAGGACTCCTGCATACGACAGCAGAAGATGCGGCGGGGTTCGCCGTCGCCAAAGCATTCTGGGGCCAACCGGTTGACGAACGGGTGGCCCCGTCGCGCTACCGCACCGGCACGATCGGCAGCAGCACGTACGAGGGACGCGCCGCGTTATGGTACACGGTGTTATCCACCGCCTTGAGCCGCCGCTCGAGGCCCAGCGGCTCTCCGGTGTTGGGATTCACGTCGAAGCGCGGGAAGTTGCTGCTGGAGATGTCGAGCCGGATCCGGTGCCCCTTCTTGAAGACGTTGGCTGTCCGGAAGGGACGAATGCGCAACGCGTACACCTGGCCGGGCGTCACCAGCGACCGCGTTGAGCGCGAGTCGCGATAGCTCATGCGCTGGATCGCGTCGCTGATGTTGAGGTCGAAGCCGCCGGGAAAGTCAGCACTCGGTGGATACACATCGACCAGCTTGGCGGTAAAGTCGGTATCGACGCCGGTGGTCGACGCGTACAACTGGACGTCGATCGGACCAACGATGCGCACGTCCTCAGTCAGAGGCGCCGTCTCGAAGACGACGACGTCGCGGCGTGACTTGAGCGGGAGGTAGGGTGCGCGCGAGCCGGGGAAGTCGGGGCGTTCGCGCTGGTCGTACGCGCCGTCCTTCACGCGCGCGGACACGTTGCCGCCTAACGTGGGGACCGGGTGCGCGGGATCAAAGGTGAACGTGGTCGCGCCGCCTCCAGCGGCCGGCGCGGTTCGCGAGAGGGTGCCGTCACCGTGCAGGTAGAACTTCGTGAACGACGTCCCGGGGAGTGGCCAATCCCCGCCTTCGATCCATGTGCCGCCGTGCGAGAGTTTCCCAGTCGCCGTCTTCGTGCCGTCGCCTCCGCCCATCACGAAGAGGCGCACTGCCGGGTCGCCATCCACACCGTTAGGCACCCCCTTGAGATAGTGGTCGAACCAGCGCAGGTGGTACTCGACATCGAAGCCGGCGATGGCCGACTGCGCACCGAAGTCCACGTCACCGGCGTAGGTGCGCCCGTTACCGCCGTGCACCCACGGGCCGATGACCAGACGGACCGGGCCACGCTTTCCCGCGCGGAGTCCGAGGTAGTTGTCGATCGTGCCGCGCAGGAAGATGTCGTACCACCCGCCGAGGTGGAGCATGGGGACGTCGGCGGTCTGCTTGTAGTAGGGGGCCCAGTTGAGCGAGATCTTCTGCCAGAACGGGCCGTAGTCGCCGTGCGTCCACTCGTCGAGGAAGTACTGCTCGTACTCGGGGACGGTGGACAGCGGACTCTGTCCTCGGCGCAGCGGAAGGTGTTCGTACCAGGTCTCCACCTTCTCGCGCTCGAGCAGCGCGCGCACCGACGGGTCGTTGGTCTCGCGTCGTGCCTCCTGCCAGACCCACGTCATCTCGCGCCCCAGCTCGAAGGCGCCGCCGTGGCGCACCGCGTGATCCCAGGCGTTGGCCATCCCCCCCTGGTTCACGATCATCGCCTTGAGGTGCGGCGGGTTGAGCTTGGCGGCGTCGGCTTGCGAGTGCGCCGCGTACGATCGCCCCCACGTCCCCACCTTCCCATTGGAGAAGCGGCGCGTGCCTAACCACTCGATGGCGTCGTAGCCATCCGGGGCATCGAGGATCGAATACTTGGTGAAGCGCCCCTCGGATTGATAGCGCCCGCGGATGTTCTGCAGTGCGACGACGTAGCCAGTCGCGGCAAAGGCATTCGCCTGACGCACGATCTCCTCGCCGCGAATTTCGTATGGCGTGCGGAGCAGGAGAACCGGGAACGCGCTATCGACGAGCGCCGATCCACGAGCGGGGCGATAGAGCTCGGTGTAGAGCTTTGTGCCATCGCGCATGGGGACCATGACGGCGTCCTGGCGCACGACGTCGAAGGTCGAGGCGCGCGGAGGCTGCGCCTGCAGGGTAGTGGTTAGGCAGAGTGCGATCCCGCCGAGTCGCAGGTGCAAGGCGACGTGCGAAAAGACGCGCGATGCGGCGCGCGACGCGGGGTGCAGAGCGAAGTGACGGGGCATGCCCGAAGGGATCGTTGCGGCTGTGTGCTACCGTGGAATGGCCGCAAGGGCGGCCTCGATGTGCGCGCGCGCCGTCTCTGCATCGGGGGGACCCTGCGTGAGGCTGTGCAACTGCGAGATGATCTCGCTCCAGTTGCCGGCAGGGGGGGCGCGGTCGAGGGCGTCCGTGAGGACGTGTAGCGTGGCGATCGCCGGCCCGTCCGTGGCCAGAAAATCCGATCGCCCGCTCAGTGCCGCGAGGCGCGCCGTCTCGAGCCAGGCGCCGACTTCAAACGCCGTGGGTTCGCCCGTCACGTCGCGAAGTTGGCGCGCGAGGGTGGCACGTCCCTCCGAATCCTGCAGCGGCAACTGCGGCAGCCGCACCGCAATGGGGCCGGCCCCTTCGACGGCGGAGAGGAGTTCGGCGATGGTACTCTGCACGCGCCGATACGCCACCGAATCCGATGCGCCCGCCGCGTACTCCAACTGGGCCACGCGTGCTCCGATTCGGGCTGACGTTCCTGGCGTCGCACTCCCCACGTCGCCCCCCCTCACCACACTCCACCCCGGTTGATCCCACGACTCGCCGAGTGCCGCACTTACGCTCCCTTCGCCTTGTACCGTCGCCAGACGCGTCCCCTGCATGAGCGCAATGGTATCCGGGCTCGCGTTCTCGCGCGGCCAGAAGATGACCCCCGCGATGGCGGCGGCCGCGAGCAATGGCACCGCGGTAAGAAGCGATCGCGACCACCCGCTGCGCTTCGCTGGCTCCACCCTGGGCGATTCGGGCGGGTCGTCCACCAGCTTCAATCCAGACTCGTCCTTTGCCGTCGCGACGCCTGACGCCTCCGCCGAGATGCGCGCAGCCTCGAGGAACTCGGCATACGCCTCGGGGTCGGCATCGAGCGATTGCACGACGCGCGTGCGCTCATCGGCGGTGAGCGTGCCATCGAGAAAGGCCGCTAACGTCTCGTCGTCCAGTCGTTTGCGACTCACGAAATCGCCCTCATGCCTGTATAGACGGGCAGGACACGTCGGTCTCCCATGATTGACGTCACCACAACCCATCCCCAGACAGAAAATCGCTTGCCCCGTCGTCATCGATGCCGTCGAGACGCAGCCACTCGCGCAACCGGCGCACGATCGATTCCAGCTTGCGATATAGCGGTTTCTGCTCCACGCGGAGCGTCCGCGCGATGTCAGCCACCGTCATGCCATCCCAGAAGCGCATGCGCACGATGAGGCGCTCCTCAGGATCGAGCTTCTTCAAAGCATTCGACAGTTTGTCCAGGAAGCGACGCTTCTCTTCTGTCACCAGCGGCTCGGCAGTCGAGGGATCGGGGATCCCCTCGACCACGGCATCGATCGAAACCTCACGGTCGTTGGTGCGAAGCGGAAGCTTGGCCGCCAGACGCGCCAGGTCAGCCTCGGTTTCGGTGGCCCCGGCGCTCTTGAGGATGGCAATCGCCTCGCGCAGCGAGCAGCCGTCGCGCGACAGCAGCTCCTCGAGGCGAATGGCGATCGGCCCGAGCCGTACCGCCATCGCTGACGGACGCCACCGTCCCCACAGGCTGTTGCGCCAGTCCCGAAAGAGGTTGGACAGGACCACCGCGAGATACGTGGCGATCGAGGAACGTCCCCCAAACTTTCGGAAGATGGCGTAGTCGTTATCCATGAGCCGCGCACGCGCCCACGCCGCGAACTCGTCGGCATCACTCGCCGAGAGGGCGTTGCGCCGCGAAATAATCCCGATGAGCCGGTCAATGACCGGCAGGCACGCCAGAAACTGCTGGTCTGGTGGCGGAGGATTCTCGCCGGTCGCCGTCATCCACCGTACGCGAAAGGGGGTCGGGTGCGGTTCGCGGGCGAGAAGCTACGCCAGCCCCGGCCAGACGGAAGGGCGCCCTAATCTTCGCCTGCGCCGTCAGGTGCCGTGGCCGGCTCGCGATCACTCGCCAGCCGGCGGCTCCCACAATTCGACCTTGTTCCCCTCGGGATCCAGGACCCACCCGAACTTCCCGGACTCGGACTCTTCGGTCTTCTCCTCCACCTGGCACCCCTCGCTTCGCAGCGCGGCCAGCAGCGCCGCCAGGTTCTCCACGCGATAGTTCACCATGAACGGCGACGTGCTCGGCGCATAGTACTTGGTCGAGTCCGGCATGATGCTCCACACCGTCATCCCGGCGTACGGTGCCCCGGCCGCGTCGACCCAGCGAAAGGCGAAGCCCCCCCACGACTCCACGTCGATGCCGAGGTGATCCTTGTACCAGGCGCGCAGGGCGACCGGGTCCTTCGCCTTGAAGAAGATGCCGCCGATTCCAGTCACGCGTCGCATGAGTCGTTAGGTAAGGGGAAAGGTCAAGCGCCGGCGGCCGCCCGGGCCCGTGCTACACGCCGAACTGGCGCAGGTGGTGATCCACGTGCTTGTACATGAGGATCGCCCACTCGTCAGGCGTCATGGCGCCAAAGAAGGCGTGCGGCTGCGTGGTGCACACCGACGGGCCCACGGCAAAGCGATCGATCAAGGCCACGAGACGATCGCGCTCGCGGTCCAGGTCGCGCTGGTCGACGACGAGGTATTCGGGGGCCGTGGGCGCGTTCTTCATGATCGGGTCGTCATTGCCCAGCGCCGACTTCTTGACGAAGCCGCCGATGAGTCGCCCGATGAAGAGCCGCTTGATCGCCACGTCGCCGAGCGCTGCCTCGAAGGCGACAGACATGTGCGCCACGGCCTGCGGCGCCGTCATCTTCCCCCACTGGCGCGGACTATCGGTGCGAAGCTGTGCGAGGCGCGACTTGACCTCGGTCACGCGCGCGGGATCGTGAAGGTGTTTCATGGCCTAAAACCCCATGGCGTAGCCCGTGCGTCGCGGATCGGCGCCGGCGATGAGGCGTCCGGTCCGGGGATCGACGGCAATCACCTGCATGTGCCCGAGGCTCCCCCACCCAGGGAGCACGGTGACCTTGTGCCCCATCGCGCGAAGGGCGGCGATGTCGTCGGGACTGACGCGCCCTTCGATGCGCACCTCGATGGCGGCTCCCGGCTTGTAGAAGTTGGGCTCTGCGTCCAGGGCGAAGCGCGGCGCCTCGATCGCCTCCTGCACCGGGAGTTTCTCGTCGAGCAGGCGCACCAGCACCTGGAACTCCGTCTGCCCGATCGTCTCCCCGCCCGGCGTGCCGAAGACGAATTGCAGCTTCCCATCCTTGAGGACCACCACGGGGGAGTTGTTGAGGATGGGGATCTTCCCCGCCCCCACGTAGTTGACGTCGGTGGGATAGGGAGAAGTGGAGCCGAGCCGCATCCCGTTGTTGAGCAGGAGCCCGGTGTTGCCGACGACGACGTTGCTCCCGAACAGGCCGCCTAACGTCGGCGTCACCCCCACCGCATTGCCAGCCTTGTCGACGACGGAAAACGAGGTGGTGTGCACCTCACCATCATAGCGCTCGTCAAAGGCCGGAAGCCCCGTTGCACCTGTCGATGCCGTCGGCGCCCCGGCGGGGATCCCCGCGTCGGGATACCCGCCAGCCTTCGCCGGGTCGATGAGCGCGCGCCGCTGGGTGAGGTAGTCCTTCGATAGCATCCCCGCCGTGGGGACGGTGCTGAACCTGGGATCGGCGACGTACTTGTAGATGTCGGCTTTGGCGACCTTGATGGCCTCGATCTGCGCATGCAGCGACTTGGCCCCACCCTTGGACAGGTCGAACCCCTCGACGAGCGACGCCTGCATCAGCACCTCGAAGCCGCCGCGAGACGTCGACGGGTTCGAATAGACGTCGTAGCCGCGATACGTCGTGTGCAGCGGTTCGGTCCACTCGGGGGTGTACGCCGCAAGGTCGGCCGCAGTGAGCACGCCGCCATTCGCCTTGAAGAAGCGATCGATCTCCTGCGCGATGTCGCCCTTGTAGAAACGATCGAACGCCGCCTGGATCGCCGCCGTGCGTGTGGCGCCGCGCGCCTTGGCCCTGCGCTCTGCTTCCACGAGCTTGCGCAGCGTGGTGGCGTAGTCGGTATTGCGATACAGTTCGCCCGCCTTGATGGACTGTCCCCCCGGCAGGAACAACGCCGCCGTGGTCGGATAGCGCCCGAGATTCCCCTTCCCGCGATCGATCGACTGCGCGAGGAGGCGGTCGATCGGGTATCCCTGTTCGGCCAATTCGATCGCCGGCGCGAAGACCTGGCCTAACGACATCGTCCCGAAGCGCTGCAGCAGGGCGAGATACCCGCCAAGGTTCCCGGGGACGATGCCGGCCTTCATCCCCGCGTTGAGCGTGGCCGGCGTCATCTCGGCGGGGTTGAGCGCCTTCGGCGCAGCGCCCGCCATCGAGAGCGACCAGACCTTCCCGGTCGCCTTGTGGTAGATGGTCATGAAGCCGTTGCCGCCGATCCCGTTCATCTCGGGTTCGCCCATGGCCGCGGCGGCGCCGGTGGCCACGGCGGCGTCGAAGGCGTTGCCCCCTTGCATGAGGATGCGGATCCCCGCCGCCGACGCGACCGGGTGCCCGGCGGCGACCACGCCATTGAGTCCGGTGACGGCGGGGCGCGTCTGGAAGCGTGACGCACCGGTCGCGGGAGCTTCGGCGGCTTGCTGCTGCGCTCCCGCGGGGAGCGCGACCAGCATCGCGAGCGCACCCAGGGCGCGGTACGATCGCGTGCGATGGCGTGTGTGAGACATCGAAATAGGCACGGTGGAGGAGTGCGCCACACTACATCGCCGAGCCCCGGGTGGCCAGCAGCGCGCGTCGTTCGCCTACGGCCGGAGCTTCACCCGCCCCAGATCGGGAATAGCCGGCGCCTCCTTTCGGATGCGCTCCACGTCGGCGACGTCGATCGGGATCGACCGCGACAACCACTCGAACCCGGTCGCCGTGACCAGGACGTCGTCTTCGAAGGCTACGCGAACGCCGTTGCGCACCGCCCCCTGCTCGATTGCCAGCACCATCCCCGGCTGCAACGGCTGCACGTAGTCGCCGTGGTCGTGCACCTCCATCCCGATGTAGTGCCCGATGCCGTACGTGTAGGACTGGTCGAGTCCTCCAGCGTCGCGGAGCATCTGCACCGCCAGGTCGTGCAGCTCGCGCCATGTCACCCCCGGGCGCACGCGGGAGATCACGGTCTTCTGCACGTTGGCGACGATGTTGTAGAAGGCCTTCTGGTCGGCGGTGAACGTTGCATCTGCCGGCCACACCCGCTGCACGTCGGCCGAGTGGAACTGCCACTCGGCGCCCGTGTCCATGTGCACCAGGTCGCCCGAAGCGACCGTGGCGCCACGCTCGCGGGCCTCCATCTCCTCGCGCGCGGTGGCATAGGCCTCCTCGCGCGTGCGACCGGCGGCGGTCCCGGTGGGAAAGCCGAAGCGGGCACCGTTGACGCGATACACGAAGTCGGTGATCTCACCGATCTCGCGCGTCGTCATCCCGGGACGCGTGGCGCGCATCGCCTCCTTGATCCCGTGCCCCGTGATCTCCACGGCCCGGCGAATCGCGGCAAGCGAGAACGCATCGTGGATCATCCGCTGCCGGTCGATCACGTCGCCGGCATCGCGCACCTCGATCTCCGGGCTCGCCTCACGCAGGCGCGTGATGAGGGCGAGGCGCGGATTGGACGGTTCGTTGAGGTTGGTGAAGCGCGGATAGTTGAACCAGACGACCTTGCGCGTATCCCCCAACCCGCGAGAGAGGTCGGAGGCCACCGGCTTGAACCGCAGCTGGGTGATGCGAAGGTTGCGATAGTCGGTGAGCGCACTCGAGAGGTCCTCGAGGAAGCGCGCGTACGGAAAGACGTGCGTGATCCCCGTGAGCTCCTTCGCCGTAGCCACGTCGTCCGACGTATACAGGATCTCGCGGTAGATCTCCCCGCGCGGATTGAGGACGAGGACCGAACCCGGCGGCTGGGAGCGCGAAAGCCCTGTGTAGTAGGTGAAGTCATGGTTCTCCGTCTCCGGCACCATGAACTCGTACAGGTTGGGCTGCGAACGATCGGCGCTCTGGATGATCGCGACCCCTTCACCGAGGCGCTGCAGCAAGACGCGACGCCGCTCGACGGCGGCGTCGCGAATGGTGGGGGCGGGTTGTGCGAAGAGCGGGAGCGTGACGCAGCAGCACAGGGCGAGAACCAGCGAACGCATGGCGTGCTCCTATTTCCCCATCGCGTGCCACTTGGCCAGCAATTCCGCCTCCCGCTCCGGCTTGAACCCCGTCTTGATCCCCGCCTGCCGCTCGGCCGGCTGTGTGCGGAACCATTCCAGCGTCTCGCGTGCCGTCACCTCCATCGGGCGCCACTTGAGCCCCGCCTTCATTTCAGGCGTGAGGTCAAACCGCGCAAAGCCGGCGGTGCGCCCCTTCATCACCTGGAAGACCGGCAGTTCGCGCCCATACGGATTGGCCCCGTTCTCTCGCAGGAAGTCGGCATCGACCCAGGTGTAGGTGCCGGTCGCGCCGACACCGGTGTGAATGCGCTGGACAAACTCCTTGAACGGCATCCCCAGGTGCGGCGTGACCCCGTTGAAGACGCCGTAGGTGCGGTTCTCGACCAGCGTCACGCAGAACTCCACGAGGTCGCGCACGTCGATGATCTGCACATGGTCGGTCCCGTCGCCGGGGACGAGCACCTCGCCGCCGCGCGCAATGCGAACCGGCCAGTAGGTAAAGCGGTCGGTGTCGTCGCCCGGGCCGATGATCAGCCCGGGACGCACCACGGTTACTCGTCCCGGCATCGCCGCGTGCGCCTCCTTCTCGGCGTACGCCTTGGCGTGACCGTATGGGAGCGGCTGACCTTCCTTGAGCGGCGAGTTCTCGCGCGTGAGCACCGGCGCGTCGGCCGTCATCGGGACTCGGCTCGTGTCGTAGTAGACCGAGCGCGTCGAGACGAAGAGGTACTGGTCGACCGAGTCGCGGAGCGTGGTGGCGGAGTTCTTCACCCAGTCCGGCGCGCTGGCGAGTGACGCCGACTCGTCGATGACGGCGTCCCACTTGCGCCCCTTGAGTGCGGTGAGCTCTGCCGCACGATCACCGGCCAGCTCCTCGACGTCCTTGCCGAACATCCCCGGCGCCGAGCGCCCGCGGTTGAAGATCGTGACCTGGTGGCCGCGTGAGAGCGCGTACTTCACGTCATGCGGCCCCACGAAGCCGGTCCCGCCCAGGATCAGGATCTTCTTGGGCGCCGGAGTCGTGCGCAGCAGCGCGCGCGGATCGAGCAGGGCGGCGGCGCTGAGCGTGGTAAGCGAGCGCCCGATGAACTCACGACGGTTCTGCATGGATCCGCGGGTGAAAGGGTTGGAACGCGAGACGGGCCAGTGTACACCCAGTACGGCGATCTCCACCACCCCGTTCACGCGCTTAACCGGCGCTTATGCCGTGCATTCCCTCACCCCGAAGGTCCGCCTAAGCGAGGGGTAAGTGGGAGCGATGAGTATTCCCCCGTCAAAGGCAACACGCGCCGTCGCGCCAAGGCGGCATCAAACGAAGGGATGGGGGGAAATCATCATGTCACGCCTGCTGGGCAGTTCCTGGAAGTCCTCATATACGCTGTTCTCACTGCTGGCCCTGGCCGTCGCCACCGCCTGCGGCGACTCGGGGACGGCCCCCGCACCTACCGTCGCCAGCGTCGTCGTGACGCCGGCGCAGCAGGCGCTGGCGGTCGGTGAGGAGAAGACGTATGCCGCCCGCGCCCTCGACGCCGCAGGACGCGAGATCACCGGGCGTGCGGTCACGTGGAGTTCTGCCGACGCATCCGTCGCCACGGTCTCGGCGGGCGGTGTGGTGACCGCGCTGGCCGAAGGGGCGACCATCATCAAGGCCACCGTGGACGGTCGTGAAGGGACCGGCGCGCTGCAGGTCTCGCGCGCACCGGTGGCGACAGTCGGGCTCGATGCGGCGCTGCTCACGCTGGTTGAGGGAGAGGCGCGCCTCGTCACCGCGACGGCCAAGGACGCGGCCGGACGCGTGCTCGACGGTCGCGCCGTCACCTGGAGTTCGAACAACGTCGCGGCGGCAACGGTCTCTGCGACGGGGAGCGTGACGGCAGTCGCACCGGGCGAGGCGATCATTCGCGCCACGGTTGAGGGGAGGTTTGCCGAATTGACGGTGACCGTCACGGCGGCCACGGTGGCCAGCGTGGAGCTGTCCAACACGACGCTGTCGATCGAGGAGGGCGACGCTACGCCGATCACCGCCGTGGCCAAGGACGCGGCCGGGCGGATCCTCGCTGGCCGTCCGTTCACGTGGGAAAGCGATAACACGACGATTGCCACGGTCGACGCCACGGGGCGCATCACCGCCGTCCGCGACGGCGTCGCCAACATCTCGGCGACCGCCGAGGGGCGCCGCGCAACCGCCGTGGTGACGGTGACGCCGGCTTCAGTGGCCTTTGTGGGAGTGACGCCGACCACGCCGGTGCTCGAGATCGGCGAGTCCCGCCAGATGCAAGTCGTGGTGCGGGATGCGCGCGGGCGCACGCTGGATGGCCGTCCCGTGAAGTGGACGGTCGAGGGAGGGACCGCCTCGGTGGCGCCTAACGGGGTGGTGACCGGAATGCGCCATGGCTACGCCACCGTGCACGCGACGGTCGATGGCGTGGTGGGAAGCGCCGCGGCGACCATCGTGGCGGGCGAAGCCTACGCCTGGGAGCTGCTCTACAACCGCGACTATCCCGGCGGGACCTCCGAGATCTTCATCGTCGGCGTGGGGTCGGGAGTCGCCCCGATCAAGCTCAACGCCGGGAACGTGGGGCGGCAGGCCACGCCGTCGCCTAACGGCCAGCGCATCGCCTTTGCGGTGACCATGCAGGACCTGACGACGCGTGAGTGGATCAACGACATCTTCGCCGTGGATCGTAACGGGATGAACATGAAGCGCCTGACGAGCGTGGCCGGGAGCGAGTTCGAGCCGGCCTGGTCACCGACCGGGGGACGGATCGCGTACACGCACGTGTCGCCGTCGGGGCGCAGCGACATCTGGCTCATGCTCGAGGATGGGAGTGCCGCGGTGAACCTCACCGGCGAGATGCCGCCAACCGCCGCGCGCGACGGCGCCGCCTGGTCGCCCGACGGGAGCCGCATCGCCTTCCGGCAGACCGAGTCGGGAGTCGATGGCACCACCACGTGGCTCTACACGATGCGCGCCGATGGCACCGACAAGCGTGAGGTGTCGCGCACGTTGACCGGATTCGACTCGCGCCCGAGCTGGTCGCCTAACGGGGGAACACTCGCCTTCGCGCGCCACTACGGCGGTGGCGAGACCGATATCACGACGGTGCCGGCCACCGGTGGCGCCGCGCACCGACTCACGCTCCCCGGACGGCAGTCGATGCCGGCCTGGTCGCCCGACGGGACGATGATCGCCTTCGTGCAGGACGACCCCGGGCGCCAGAACGTGTACACGATGTTGGCCGACGGGAGCCGCGTGCGCCTGCGCACCGTGGATCCGACGTGGGGTGGCGGTGTGGCCCCCGCGTGGATCAGGAAACCGTGACGCGGGAGGCGGCGGTGCCAGTGCTCGCGACTGCACCACGGATCATCACGTTCGTCGCCGTGGTGCAGCTGGCGATACGGATGATGATGGACGCACGGGGAGTCCCACCGCCGATGCCGTGAAGACGGGGGCGAATTGTGATCTGCATCTCCCGGTGTTGGGTCAATCGCGCGATTGCTGGCGCCAGCTGCAATCGCGGGGTTACCCGACTCCCGCGTGGGGAGTCGTTCTCCGGCGCTCTGCCGCAGGACGACTCCCCCTTCTCGCCCACCCCCGCATGGAACCCGCTGAAAAGGCCGCACACGAGATTCTCGCCACGCTCGAGGCTACATACCAGGCCACGCATCGCTACGTGAGGGTCAAACCGGCGGACTTTCCGCACCTGGACATCGGCTGGTACGAGAAGACGTCGCGCCTCCTCGCGACCAAGGGCTTTCGCACGGTGGCAGACGTGGAGGACAAGACCATCACCGAGGCGCCGGGGACGGTGCTGAGCGCCATCCTGGTACGCGCACTCCTGTCGCGCGATGGCACCGTGACCGCCGCGCTCTACCATCCGCACATCAAGAAGCTCTGGGTTCGCGTGATGCTATGGCTCCTGCGCAAGACGCCGGGGAAGGTGGTGGACATGGAGACCGAGTTCACCGACGGGTCATTCGTCGCCACCAGCAACGCGGCCAGCGCTGCAGCGCTCGGAAACGGTCCCATGATCCTCGCCGAGTTCCTCCCCTTCACCACCACGCCGCTGGAGGTGCATGCTCGGCACATGCAGCGCGTCGCGGAGCATCTGGAGCAGCGCAGCGGCATCGCGCCGCGGGCGATGAACTCGTACGACGACATGCTGGCCTCGCAGCACCGGATGAACGCGCTCAAGGCCGCCTATCGCGGGGAGATCGGAGTCGTCACCAAGGAGGAACTCGATCGCCTGGCGGTCTTCGGGAAGGGGCTCACCGCCCAGGTACACGCCGAGATCCAGGCCGAGCGGATGCGGCGGGCGGGGTAGCGACGACGCGGCAGGGAGCGACGACCTAACGACTCCGGTCGAGCGCGAGGGTACAGGCGCGCCGGTGACTCTCCAGACGGGGAGCCACGGCGCCCCTTGAACATGGCGCCTCCCGGGCAGCAGCATTGTGCACCGCATGCGTTGCCGCGATCGGCGATGCCTGCGTTGCGCCGCCCTTCCCTCTCTCGCGTCTTGTTCATGTCCTCTCGCCACGTCGCCCTGCTGCTGCTCCTGGTCGGAGCCGCTGCCTCGTGCAGTTCGCCCCCCAAGAACGTGGACTGGCCGGTGTACCAGGGGAGCGACGACAAGACGCACTACACCACGCTCTCCCAGATCTCACCCGAGAACGTGTCGACGCTCAAGGTGGCGTGGACGTACGACACCAAGGATGCGTTCGAAGGGTCGGAGATGCAGTCGAACGCGGTGGTGATTGGCGGTGTGCTGTACGCCATGTCGCCCAAGCAACGCGCCTTCGCGCTCGACGCCGCGACAGGGAAGGAGCTGTGGAGCTTCGACCCTACCGGTGGAAAGTTCACCGGACCGCGCATTCGCTATCGTGGCGTGGTCGTGCACGACGGCCGAGTCTACTTCAACTATCGCTATCGTCTCTTCTCCCTCGACGCCAGAACCGGACAGAAGGCCGCCGGCTGGGGGAACGACAGCGGATGGGTCGACTTGCGCGAGGGGCTCGGGCGGCCGGTGGAAGGGCTGTCGGTGAGTGCCAGCACGCCTGGGGCGGTCTACAAGGACATGCTCATCGTCGGCACATCCGTCCCCGAGGCGTTGCCGTCGGCGCCCGGCGACATTCGTGCCTTCGACGTCAAGACGGGGAAGATCCGCTGGAGCTTCCACACCATCCCGCACCCCGGGGAGTTCGGCTACGAGACGTGGCCCGCTGAGGCGTGGAAGGTGGCAGGGGGCGCCAATGCGTGGTCCGGGGTGACGGTGGACCAGCGGCGCGGGATGGTCTTCTTTGCCACCGGCTCTGCATCGTTTGACTTCTACGGCGCCAATCGCGTGGGCGACAACCTGTTCGCCAACTCCATCGTGGCGCTCGACGCCAACACGGGGCAGCGCAAGTGGCATCATCAGGGGCTCAGGCACGACCTGTGGGATCGCGACTTTCCTGCGGCGCCCACACTCGTCACCGTCACGCGCAACGGCACACCGGTGGATGCCGTCGCGCAGATCACCAAGACCGGGCATGTCTGGGTGCTCAATCGCGACACGGGGGCCGAACTCTTCCCCAGCGAGTGGCGCAAGATGCCGCCGGCGATCCTCGAGGGCGACATCACCGCCGACTCGCAGCGCTTTCCCGTCTTGCCCAAGCCGTTCGCGCGTCAGCAGCTGACGGAGGACATGCTCACCGACCGCACCCCCGAGGCGCACGCGGCGGCACTCAAGTTGTTCAAGGAGAACCCGACCCCTGATCCATGGACCCCGCCGAACACGAAGGGGATCATCATCTTCCCCGGCGTCGACGGTGGGGGGGAGTACGGCGGTCCGGCGTTCGATCCCAAGACGGGGATGATGTACGTCAACTCGAACGAGATGGGGTGGATCCTCAAGATCGTTCCGCGCGAGACGAAGTCGCTCTTCGGGGCCTATTGTGCCGAGTGCCACGGGGCCAAGAGCACTCCCATCGGGCCGACGCTGACCGGTGTGAACACGCGCCTCACGCGCGAGCAGATCACCAACGCCATCCGCGCCGGGACCGGGCGCATGCCGGCGTTCGCCACCGCGTTAGGCGACTCCGCGATCGCCCAGCTCACGGAGTATCTGTGGAGCGGGAAGGAACCGACGCTCGCCCCGACGCACGTCCCCACCTTCCTCAAGTACCGCAACACCACCTTCGACATCTTCCTCGATCACGAAGGCTATCCGGCCATCAAGCCGCCGTGGGGGACGCTCAACGCGATCGACCTCAACTCCGGCGAGACCAAGTGGTCGATCCCGTTCGGCGAGTACCCCAAGCTCGTCGCGCAGGGGCTCACGAACACGGGAAGCGACAGCTACGGCGGGGCCATCGTGACCGAGAACGGGCTACTGATCATCGCCGCGACCACCTACGACAACAAGATCCGCGCGTTCGACAAGACGACGGGGAAGCTCCTGTGGGAGGGGGCGCTCCCCGCCGCGGGGAACACGACGCCGTCCACCTACATGGTGAACGGGAAGCAGTACATCGTCATTGCCTGTGGCGGCGGAAAGAACGGGGCGGCCAGTGGGGGGACCTACGTGGCGTTTGCGTTGCCGTAGGTGCTGGGGT
>CAZLLP010000002.1:57305-174164 GCA_964560345.1 uncultured Gemmatimonadaceae bacterium | reverse complement strand
CGTGGGCGGCTCACTGTTGAGCGTGCTGCTTTCCGCCGCCACCAGCATCGACGCGTGCAACACCACCCGGAGCCGGGGATAGCGCAGCACCACATGGAAATAGTCGTCCACCTGCGCCCCCTCGCGCTGGATCGCCAGGTCCGCCATCAGGTCGATCGGCGGCCCAAAGAGCTGCAGCGCCTGATCCACCAGGTGCGGCCCCAGATCGTACCAGAGCCCGGCCCCCGCTTCCACGCGCTCGCGCCAGCGGTCACGCACCGCGGGCCGGTACCGATCGAAGCGCGACTCGAAGTACGTCACCTCGCCTAACGCCCTATCGGCGATCAGCTTGCGCACCGTCAAGAAGTCGCTGTCCCACCGGCGGTTGTGGAAGACCGACAGCACCCGCCCCGATCGCTCGGCGTGCGCTACGACACTCTCGGCCTCCTCGACGGTCACGGTGAACGGCTTGTCCACCACCACATGCTTGCCGGCATCCAGCGCCGCGTGCGCCTGCTCGGCGTGTACAGCGTTAGGCGTGGCGAGGACCACCAGGTCGATGTCGGGGTCGCGCAGCACCGTCGACAACTCAGGCTGCACGCGCACGGCCGGCCAGTCGGCATGCACCGCCTCCGCCCGGCTCGACACCACGCTGTGCAGCCTGAGTCCGTCCACCGCACCAATCAACGGCGCGTGAAACACCCGGCCGGCGAATCCATACCCCACGAGGGCAACGTTCAAGGGCTTCGTCATGGGGTGGATTCTACCGCGCGTCACGCGCTTGTCACCCGCGTGTCACTTGGCCCTCAGTCGTTGGCGAGCATCTCACCCAGCCGATCGAGGCGCGCGCTCCACGACGCCCGCACCAGTTCGGCCTCCTCCTTGCTCGGCAGAAGCGAATGCTCAATCTCGAGCGTCGCCCGACCGCGCCCCTTGCTCGTGAAGCGCACCTCGACTGAACTCCCGTCACTCCAGATGAAGCGCACGACCTTCCCCACGGTGGACGATCGGAGGACGAGCTTCACCCCGGGGATCCACTTGGCTCGCAGGCGCGGCTCACGCGTGGCGCGGTAGAGCGCGCCAACCCCGGCGTCGAACGTGCGACTCTTCTGCACGCGGTAACTCCCGCCACGCACCTGCCCGCGCTCGCGCAGCCCGCGCACACGCTCGTATCCCACGGTAATGGTCTGCGCCCACCAACTCGGCACCTTGTACGTCTCGCGCACATAGCGCGCGATCTCTCGGTGCGGCCACGCCTGCGCGTTGGCATAGTCGAGCGAATGCACCCACTTCTCCCAGCCGCACCCCGTCTTCGCCTTGAGCGACTCGTCGCTCATTCCGGCAATGCGTGCGTAGTCGCGCGGGGAGACGTTAGGCGCCGCTAGTGGAGAGGTGATGGCTGGCGCCGGTGGTGGAGGCACGGCGACGCTGCGGCTGACGGCGCTGGCGGAATGGGGCGGCGCCTGCTTGAGCAGCGCAGCCCGCGCGGCGGTGTACGACTCGCCGGTCTTGGTCATGCGCGCACGCACGACCTGCTTGAAGTCCCTGGTCCTGGTCATCTGGAGAATTCCCATGCGTAGGGCCGCGCACGTGCCTCCCCAGCAAACGCGTCGCGGCGGCGCAAAGGTCTCCGGACCACCTCCGAGGGTCTCCCCCCCTTTGCCTCTCGCTAGGGATCCCGGCTGGGGCGGGATCATGGAGGTTGGGCGTGGATGGTCGCCCGTCGCCACTACTCTGCGACGCCCGGGCGCGGCGCGCAAGAGTTGGGGGGCGCGTCGTGTTGACGTCCCGCCTTCTGACGGTAAGATCAGCCGCTCGCCGGGACGACGCCCTGTACCAGGGCGTTAGGGTTCGGTGCCGCGATCGCCCAGCACGTGGGACAACTTTCGGGAGGCAAGACGATGGGTACGGGAATGCCAGCGGTTCCACCGGGCACCGGCGAACATCCGGTCCTCATGGTCGTCGTCTCCGCCAACGACTTGGCGGCCTCGTCGGCCTTCTACAGCAAGGTCTTTGGCTGGCAACTCCACAAGCTGTCGCCGGAACTCGCGTCGGCCGCGTTGTCGTCGGGACCGGCCGTCACACTGCGCGCCAACACCCCAGAGGGCTTCCAGGGCATGGTCCCCTTCCTCGGCACACGTGACGTCGCGGCCACGATCGAGCGCGCGGTGCAGGGCGGGGGAGCGCTCGAGCGCGAGCCCTGGAAGGTACCGATGATGGGGACGATGGCCCGCATCACCGACCCGGCGGGAACGGTCTACGGCCTCACCGACGGGCTTCCGCCAGGCGCAACGCAGCGCATCCCGATCCCATTCGGCGACGCCCCCAAGCCCCCTGATGGCACCGTGTGCTCGCTCGAGATGCACGCGGGGGACCTGGACGTCGCTGCCCGATTCTTCGGCGACCAGTTCGGCTGGGGGACGCAGGCAATGATGCCGCAGTTCCTCACCTTCGACCCCGGCGCCGGCGTCGGCGGAGTCTTCCAGTCGCACACGCCGGCGCTGCGCGGCGTTGCCTACCTCTACTCCTCCAACGTCTCGGCGACTCTCGCTGCGATCGATGCCGCCGGCGGCAAGCGCATGGGCGCCCCGATGGGGATGCCGGGGATGCCGACCTTCGGCTACTTACCCGACCCCTCGGGGACGCCGATGGGGCTGATCGGTGGTTAGGCACCGCGCCGCCTAACGCCGCTCGGCGTCAGCGGGCGCGCATCACCGCCAGCGCCAGCGTCACCCAGCCGGCGATGAAGCAGACGCCACCCAGCGGCGTGATGGCGCCGAGTGCGCGCACGCCCGTGAGCGCCATGGCGTAGAGCGAGCCGGAAAAGAGCACCGTCCCCGCGAGGAACAGCCAGCCGCTCGCGGTGCTCAACGCGCCCGGCCAGCGGCTGGCCACCCACGCCACGCCCACCAGCGCGAGCGCGTGATACATCTGGTACTGCGCCCCGGTCTGGAACACCTCGAGCAGGCGCGGTTCGAGGCGCGCACGAAGCGCGTGCGCGCCAAAGGCACCGGCGCCAACGCTGATGGCCCCGGAGAAGGCCGCGATGATGAGGAAGAGTCGGTCCATGAGGGGAAGGTAGCGCGATGGCCTGCTCCGTGGCGCCAGTGTGAGCGAGCCTCGCCTCCCCCTCGCCTACCGCCGACTCGACGGCGGCACCATCCCCTTCATGCGCATGTAGGTGATGATGTTCCCGTAGTGCTCCCCGTCATGCACGGCGTTGAGCGCCAGCGCCCCCGCGCGTGTGGACGGCGCGCCGAACAGCTCCACCGACATCCCCGCCTGCGACGCCGAAATCGCGTACGCCTTCTCGCAGTACGCATTCGATTCCTTGAGCGCCTTCACCAGCGCCGCCTTGGTCTTCGCCGCCTTCTCCACCGCGTCCTCGGCGGGTTGCTTGTCGCCGAGTGCGGCGGCGCAGATCATGTTCTGCGAACCGGCCACGTGGCCGATCAACTCGCCGAAGGTGCGCACGGTCGGCACAGGGCGATATGCGTAGTCGGCCTCGGTGAGCTCTTCGGCCGCCGCGGTGATGAAGCCGATCACCTGCTTCCAGTTGGTTCTGATCGCGGCAATGCCGGGGTCTGAGCGCTCGGGTGAGCCCTGGGCTTTCGCAGAAAGTGGCGCGCCCGTGAGTGCAGTGACAAGGGCAAGCGCGTACAACAAGGGGTGACGGGACATGATGAGACTCGTGCGTGAGGGAGGATGGAATCGTCGCATCGAATCCGCCACAAGGGAAGTAGGCTTGAGAGTGGTTGAGTCGAAACCGATGCTCCCGCCGAGGCTGTCAAGGGGCAGTCGAATGCGCAAGTCGTGATGCTCGACTGATGCGTGGCGCGTCACGTCGCGTAGTGTGTGGATCACCTGCAGCTTCGCACTAGGGCAGGTGACCACATACGTGGAGGTGCACGATGGGTGGAAGCTTCAACAACATCCAGGGCGCCATTCGCAGAGTTGATGCTCTCGACCGACGCAACATGCTCAAGGCCGTCGGGACGACGGTCGCCGTAGGGATGCTCCCGGGGTGCATGGACGCTAACTCGCCAACCGCGGTAGACGCGGTGACCGCCGAAGGCTCCAACGCGCTCGGATTGGCGGTCCTGCAGGCCGATGCGTTGGACGAGTATGGATTGATGCAGCAGGCCACTCGCTTTCTTTCGGACGCCATGGCCGACGCGGAGGCCGGGCGACGCGGGCGGTCCGCCGACTACCTCAATCGCGCCGACCAGCTCTTTCAGCGCGGCCAGAAACTCCTGCGCGATGACCACCCCGTCGGCCTCACCTATCGGTACCAGCACGACCGGATCCCCAAGGGAAAATACCGCGAGATTGTCGTCGACCTCAACGTGCGCCCCTTCGAGCGGCACGCGTTCGAGCGGGAGCTGCAGGAATGCCGTGCCGCGCAGGGGCTCAGTGGTCAGGAGATGAGTGCCGAGGCGTTGAGTCGCGCGGCCATTTTCTCGATCGTGCTGGCGGCGTTAGGCGTGGGGAGCTACTACACGGTCATCATCGGCCTCATTCCGGACTCGTATCTCACCAACCTCGAAAGCGCGGTCAAGGCGCGTCGATGGAGTGCGGCGAAAACACAGCTCGGATATATCCTGAACCTGCTGCGTTCCAAGGAATTCTACGCCGACCTGATCACGGCCGTAGGCATCACCGCCGCGCTCAACATCCTCATCAGGATTGCGTCGCGGTTCATTCCGTTCTTCGGCTGGGCACTACTGATCGGTTCGATCATCGTCGAGATTGTCGACCTCGCGATCAACTAGCGTGAGAGGGCGAGGCGGCCGCACGTCGGTGGCCGCCCGCTCACATGTCGAGATGGCGGAGGTGCTCTTGCGCCGAGAGCATGCTGGCGCTGATCCGCATGCTCCCTTGCCGGAGCGCGCCCGCAGGTGAAGGATCAGTCCATGCCCAACACTCACACTCCGCGCGACTCCCGACAGATCGACCTCTCCTTCCTTGAGGGCCCACGTTCCCGCTGGAAGGAACTGCTGAGCGTGATGAACATTGCCGGGGAGTTCATCCGCGGCTTTCGCCGGCTGCACTTCGTTGGACCGTGCGTGACCTTTTTTGGCAGCGCGCGATTCAAGGAAGATCATCCGTATTATGATGCGACGCGAACGCTGGCACAGCGCGTCGGGCGCGTCGGCTTCACGATCATGACTGGTGGCGGCCCCGGGATCATGGAGGCGGCCAATCGTGGCGCGAAGGACGTTGGCGCGCTCAGCATCGGCTGCGGGATCGTCCTCCCGCATGAGCAGTCGCTCAATCGCTACTGCGACATCGCGCTCAATTTCGAGCGCTTCTTCGTCCGAAAGGTGCTGCTGCTCAAGTACAGCATCTGTTTCGTCGTGATGCCGGGCGGCGCGGGAACGCTCGACGAGCTGTTCGAGACCATCACCCTCATCCAGACCGGAAAGGTCCGCAACTTCCCGATCCTGCTCTACGGCAAGGAGTACTGGTCGCCGATGCTCGAGCAGATCGAGCGAATGGTCGCGGCGGGGACGTTGGGACAGAAGGAGCTGTCGTTCCTGTTCGTGGCCGACAGCGTGGAAGAGGCGACTACGTTGCTGCAGGATCGCCTGGTGGTGATGTGGCAGGAGCGCGTGCAGCGGAAGGACACGCCGAAGTGGTGGTTCCTGGAGGCGCGCGTGAAGGGGGGTGAAACGGCGGTGAGCGGGACGTGAGGGTGTCGCTGCCGCGTGTCAGGCGATCCACGCTGCCGCCCCCCTGCGCATCTGGCGAGGTTGCGCACCGGAACTAGATCCACCCGGACCCAGCCCTCTCGCCACGTGCCCAACCTCTCGCGCCCCGACCTCGCCCCGCTGCTCGCCCCGCGCACCATCGCCGTCATCGGCGCCTCGCGTCATGCGACTCACATGGGGCACCAGGTGCTGTCGAACCTCATCGACTTCGGCTTCACCGGGACGGTCTATCCGGTGAACCCGACGGCGCCGGCCGTGCGCTCGGTGCGCGCCTATCGCACCATCGGCGACGTCCCCGAACCGGTCGATGTCGCGGTGGTGGTGGTCCCCAAGGAGCGCGCGCTCGACGCGGTCGAGTCGTGCGGCGTGGCGGGGGTGAAGGGGCTGATCGTCATCACGGCCGGCTTTCGCGAGATGGGCGGGGAAGGGGTCACGCTCGAGCGCGAACTCATGGCCACGGTACGCCGGCACGGGATGCGGATGATCGGCCCCAACTGCATGGGAGTGATCAACGCCGATCCGGCCGTCTCGATGAACGCGACCTTCGCGCCGACGATGCCGCCGTTCGGCCACGCGGCCTTCGTCTCGCAGTCGGGGGCGTTAGGCTTGAGCGTGCTGGACTACGCCCGCGAGTACGGCATCGGCATCTCCCAGTTTGTGTCGATCGGCAACTCCCCCGATGTCACCAGCACCGACCTGCTCGAGCGCTGGGAAGGCGACCCGGCGGTGAAGGTGATCCTGATGTACGTGGAGAACTTCGGCGACCCACGCCGCTTCCTCGACACCGCGTCGCGCATCACCAAGCACAAGCCGATCATCGTTGTGAAGTCGGGGCGCTCTCGCGCAGGGGCGCGGGCCGCGTCGTCGCACACGGGCGCGCTCGCCGCCAGCGACACGGCGGTCGATGCGATGCTGGCCCAAGCCGGCGTGCTGCGCGCCAACTCGATCGAAGATCTCTTCGACATGGCGATGGGGTTCGGCGCCCGCGCGCGACCGCGCTCGCGTCGCACCGCGGTCCTCACCAACGCCGGCGGTCCGGGGATCCTCGCCGCCGATGCGATCGAGACGCAGGGGCTGGACCTGGTGGAGCTGAGCCCGGCGACGGTCGAGGCATTGCGCCCGCTCTTCCCGCCTGAGGCCTCGATCCGCAACCCGCTCGACATGATCGCCTCAGCCACCCCCGCCGGCTACAAGGCGGCGCTCACCGCCTTCCTCGCCGATCCCAACATCGACGCCGTCGTCCCCATCTTCGTCCCGCCGTTCGGCGTTAGGCAGGAGGATGTGGCCGAGGCGATCGTGAGCGCGGCCCAGACGCGGCCGGAGAAGCCGCTGCTGGCGGTGCTGATGGGACTCAAGGGGCTGCCGCAGGGGCGCGCCGAGCTGCATGAGGCGGGGATCCCGGCGTACATCTTTCCCGAGAGTGCGGCGCGGGCACTCAACGCGCTCAACCGGCAGCGCGAGTGGGAGGAGCGCGAGGCGGCAAGCCTCACGCCGCGCCTGGTCGACCGCGCGGCTGCAGCTGCAATTCTCCATGGGGCGCGCGACGACAAGCGGGACCAGCTCACGCAGGGAGAATCGATCGCCCTGCTCGAGGCGTACGGCATTCCGATCGCGGGGGTGCACTTCGTCGCCGAAGGAGGCACGTCCGAGCTGGAGGCGGCGGCGACGGCGATCGGCTATCCACTGGTGATGAAGCTCGCGAGCCCCGACATCACGCACAAAACCGACGTGGGCGGGGTGATCGTCGGCATCCACGCGCTCGACGAGTTGCGCGAGGCACACGCGCAGATGATGGTACGCGTGCGCGCCGCCGCGCCCGATGCGCGCGTCGATGGCGTGGTGTTGCAGCGCATGATCCCGGGCGGGCGCGAAACCATCGCCGGCGTCACGCACGATCCGCGATTCGGTCCGCTGCTCATGTTTGGACTCGGCGGCATCTTTGTCGAGGCACTGGAGGACGTGATCTTCCGCGTGGCGCCGGTGGACGATGGGCAGGCGCGCGACATGGTGCGCGGGATTCGCGGGGCGCGGGTGCTGCAGGGGCTACGTGGCGAGGCGCCGGCCGACGAGGCGGCGATCGTCGACGCGCTGTGCCGCCTGGGGCAGCTGGCCGCCGACTTTCCGGAGATCGCCGAGCTGGATGTGAATCCGTTGCTGGCGCTGTCGAGCGGGGTGGTGGCGGTGGATGCGCGGGTGCGGGTGCAGCGGGTGTAGATCTGCACCAGCGTGAACGGCCGTGCGGGAACTCCGGCGACGACGGGGTGATTTGCTCTCCTGTCGCCCCGCGTCGGTTTCCCCTCCAGCCCGCAGAGGCTGTCCCGTGCGCCTAACGGTTCCGTCGAGTTGTACGCGCCGAGTCGTGGCTATGATGGCGATCATCGTTGCGCTGGGCGCAAGTGCTCGCACGAGCGCCGCGCAGGCCATCCCCTTCAGCCAGCGCGCGAGTGTATCGCAAACGCTCGGCTTCACGCAGATCCGCATCGACTACGGCCGCCCAACCGCGCGCGGGCGGGTGCTCTTTGGCGACTCAGCCATCGTGAAGTGGGATCGTCTCTGGCACCCGGGGGCGGATTCGGCGAGTCGCATCACCTTCGATCGCGACGTGCTCTTCGAGGGGAAGCCGCTCGCGGCCGGCGAGTATACGCTCTGGACCATCCCGCGGGCGGGCGGGCAGTGGACGGTGATCGTGAGCAAGGCGGCGCACGTCTTTCACACGCCGTATCCGGGCGAGTCGCAGGATGCGCTGCGCGTGGAGGTGACGGCCGAGCGAGGCGCGCACATGGAGTCGCTGGCGTACTACTTCCCGTCGGTGCTGCGCGACGAGGCGACGCTGCGTCTGCACTGGGGCGAGGTGGTGGTGCCGATGCGGATCAAGGCGCCGTTTCGGCCGGCGTGAGCGCCTAACGTCGGCGGCGTCAGGGGAGATAGGCCTTCACGAAGCGCCAGCGTCCATCGCGCACTTCGAAGACGAAGCTCCCCACGCGCAGTTCACCACCCGCGATCTGTCGCGCGAGGTTCGCGGTGTCGGTGGCGATGACCATCGCACGCATGGTTGACTCCTTTCCGAGGCCGGGGTCGGTCGTTAGCAGCGAGTCCAGGATGGTGATCACGGCGGCTGAGTCGCGAGGGATCCATGGGTCGTCATCCATCTCGCCGCGGGTAGCGAAGGCGCGGTCGGTGAGGTTGAGGATGGCTGCTGAGTCGTGCGCTGCGATCGCGTCGCGGAAGTGCGTCCAGAAGGTGGCGAGCGACGTGTCGACAGACCCCGCAGCTGACGACGTGCCGGCGCGCGACGCTGCGCCGGCGGAGAGTGAGTTTTCGGCCCCGTTGGTTGGTTTCGGTTCGCTGGAGCGGCATGCGCTACACGCGAACAGGAGGGACGCGATGAGCGCTGTTGCTGAGAAGGCGCGCGATGGCTCGGTTCGATTCACGAGTTAGTGCGTATGCGACAACCGGACTTCGCGCGCAGCGGGAGCCGCGGCGCCTCGGCCGGCGCGTGTGAAGGTGGCGGCAGCGGCCAGTCAGAATCTACTGCCGCGTCCCCGCGGGCAATGATCATCGCCTCGCCCCCGCCGGCCCACGCCCCACCCCCCACCGCGCACCACTCAACGCCCCCCGAAACTCCCCCCTCGCCCCGAGGGTACAGCGTGCACCCCTCACCAACCACGCATGCGCCTCGTCGCCACGTTCACCGTCCTCGCCATCGCCGTCGCAAGGGTCTCAAGCACCGCACTCGCCCAGCCCCGCCCTAACGACCCACGCGCCGTCGCCCTCATCGACCGCGCCGTCACGCGCATGGGTGGCGAACCCGCCCTGCGCGCCATCACCTCCATTCGTCTGGACGTGATGACCACGTGGCAACGCACGCACCTGGGGAGTCACCCCTATGCCGACGCGCCCTCGTTCGAACGCCACGCCGACCTGCGCGACTACACCACCAACAGTTGGCGCAACACGCGCACCTTCCTCCCCGGCACGTCGGGAAGCGTCGACATCGTGCGCGACACCGTCGGCGGACGCACCGCCTCGGGCCCCAACAACACGCAGCTTGTCCAGCCGCTCAACCTCGCCTACGTCGACGAACGCCGCGAGCTCTTCGCCTTTGCTCCCGAACGCACACTCCTCCTCGCGCGCGAAGTCGGCGGACTGCGCGTGATGTCTGATACGACGATCGATGGGATCAGCCACGCCCGTATCGCCACCACGGTCGACGGATTCCCGGCGACCTGGTTCATGCGATCCACCGACGGACTGCCGGCGATGGTGCGTTTCGTGGCCGACGAGACCAACGACTTCGGCCTCGCCCCCTGGGGAAAGCAGGAGGTCGAGATCTGGTACTCCGGCTGGGCGCGGATTGCACCTGGGGTGCTCTATCCGCGCCAGCGCGACGTGCGGCGCGTCGGACGCCCCTACAAGCGCATGACTGCTCTGTCCGTGGCGATCAACGCCCCCGCCCCCGCCGACTCGTTTGCCATCGCCGACTCCGTCGTGCGTCGCTACCTCGCCGAGGAGCGTCGCCCGATGTGGGCCGCGCCACTGGACTCAACCAGGATCGAGGCCGAGGCGTTCGCGTCCTTCACGCCGTGGGTCGGGACCAGCGGCGCCGTGAAGATCGGTGGGCAGTGGGTACTCATTGAGACAGGGCAGGCTGCGGGCGCCGCGCAGCGTGCGGCCGAGTGGCTCCAGTCGAAGACCGGGGCAAAGGTTGGGGCGGGGATTGTTGCTCGCACATCGACTGGTAACGGCGGTGCGGGCTGGTTCGCCGAGCAGCGTCTCCCCCTCTACGCCGCCCCCGGGGCGATTCCGATGATGCGGCAGATACTCGGTCCCTCCCACATCGCGCGTGCGACGACCATCGCGTCGAGTCGCTGGGTGAAGGTCGGAAGCGACTCGTTATGGTTGGAACGCCTGGACTTTCCCGATGCACCTGGCGCGCTGGCGGTGTACTCGCCGACGCTCAAGTGGGCGTACTCGCCGATGTTCGGCGCGCCGGCGTTTCAGGTGGAGCACGACGCGTGGATCGCGAAGCTGCGCGCGCGCGGATTGGCGGTGGAGTGGATGGGAGGGGCGCGCGCGCTGCGCACGCCGCTCGCGGCGAGCGCTCGTTAAATCTTCCCCACCACCCCAATCGCCCCAATCGTCTCCCCCTTCACCATCGACGGCACCGGCCGCACGTACAACACGATTCCGTCCGCCGGTGACACCACCGACTCCAGCTCCTTCCCCAGGTAGTCGGTGGTGTAGCCGATCCGCTGACCCTTCTTCACCTGCTGCGTGCGCGATACCAACGGATAGAAGATCCCCGTCGCGCCACCAACCACGGTGTGCATCTCGGTCAGCCACACCGGCTTGATGCGCGGTACCTTGCGCTCGATCATCCGTAGCTCGGCCATCACCTTGAAGCTCCCGTTCACCAGCGTATCCACGTCGCTCGGCATCACCGTCCCGTGGTACCCGGCCTCCGCGGTGAACGACGCCTTGCCGCGCGTGGTCGCCGTGTTCTCCAGGTATCTGGACGCGTTCGGATCCCTGGGCCGGTCGCGCGACACCACGATGTGCGGCACGCCGAACGCCAGCACCATCCGCTTTGACACCGAGTCCTGCTCGGCATTCCCGCTCGGTGTCCAATAGCTGAACGGGAAGAGGCTCTCGTCGGTATCGCCACCGTGCATGTCGATCACGTGGTCGGCCTGCGCAATCACCTGCGTGGTGATGGCGTGCGACGTCCGATCAGTCTGCGTCCCGTTAGGCTTCCCCGGGTACTCGCGGTTCATGTTCTTCCCGTCGACGGGATTCAAGTGCGCCACGCGCTGCTCGAACGACGGGATGTTGATGAGCGGGACGATGATCACGCTCCCGCGGATCTTCGTCGCGTCGAGTCGCTCGATGAGGCGCTCGAGCGCAATGATCGACGCGTACTCGGTCCCGTGTGACCCCGCCACGAGCGCGAGCACCGGCCCCGGGCTACTGCCGTGCACCACGGCCACGGGGATATCCAGCGCCGCATCGACGCCGCCAGGAACCTTGATCACCCCTTTCGCCGTCTCGCCGCGCTTGGCGGTCGCCGTGCCTACGGTGAGCGTTGGCCGAGGGTCGGCGGCGGGTTGCTGCGCGCCGAGCGACCGTTGGCAGGGGATTACGACGCTCGCGATGAGGGCGACGGCGGCGGCGATACGGCGGGAATGGGAGAACATGGGACTCGCGCGGTGCAGGGATGACTCGCACACAATCGACCGCGCCAACATGCGGCACGCTGGCTCGCCCGACAAGCAACCGGGCTCGCTCGCAGGTCCGCTGACGGAGATCGCCCCGGACGGGCACTAAACAAACCCGCCACGTACGGCATCATACAGAAGTCCTTTTCCGCCCGTGTGATGCGACTGCGCGCGCTCCTTCGCCCCTCCTCCCTCGCCATCATCGCGATGCTCGCGGTGAGCGTTGGCGTGCTGACGACCGCCTTCGGCATCGCGTGGGCCGCGCTCTGGCGTCCGCTCCCGTTTGCTGGCGCCGACCGGCTCGTGATGCTCTACACGACACATGCGGATGGCGCCGAGTCGCGGCGAGAGGCGCGGTGGTCGTACCCGCGGCTGCAGCTCCTGCGTCGCACGGCAACATCGTTCGACGGCGTTGCTGCGTACACCGGGACGGAAGTGAGTCTCACCGGGAGCGACGAGACCGAGGCGATTCGCGGCGAGTTCGTGTCGCCGTCGTACTTCTCGCTCCTTGGCGTGCAGCCAAGCGCGGGACGCGCGTTCACCGCGCAGGAGGATGAGCCATCCGCCTCTGCTCCCGTGGCGATGATCGGCCACGAACTCTGGCAACGACGCTTTGGAGCGTCCGGCGACGTGGTGGGGAAGACGATCGGCATCAACGGTGTCACGCACGACATCATCGGCGTCATGCCCGCCGGCTTTCGCGGCCTCACCGATCGCGCACAGCTCTGGCTCCCGAGCGCCATGGCGCCGCGACTCACCTATCCCGAATACCTCACCACCGAGCAGGACTTCATCAGCGTCGTCGCGCGACTGACGCCCGGTACGACCGTGACAGAGGCGACCCGCGAGCTTGAGACGATCGTGCCGCGCCTGTACGCGCAATTCCCCGGCGAGGAGCCTAACGACACACCGTCAGGCGTGGCGCGCGAGATCAACACCGCCCGAATTCCACCGTCGGTCCGCCCGGCGGTACTCCTGCTGCTTGGCGCCGTCGCACTGTTGCACCTGCTGGCCTGCGCCAACGTGACCTCGCTCCTGATGGGACACGCCCTCGCCCGGCGAGCCGAATGGGCGGTCCGAACCGCGCTCGGCTGCACCCCGCGCGCCCTCTTCCTTGCGCACTATCGCGAGGCAACGCTCCCGGTGCTCATCGGCGGGATCATCGGCACGGCGCTCGCCGCACGCTTCGCCAGCGCCGTCCAGACGCCGCTCGACGTCTGGGACGCACGCAACTTCTACGGCGCGCTCGCCGCCTTCGCCACGCCGGCGTTCAATTGGGTGACGGTCGCCTTCGGCGCGCTGCTGTCGATCGTGAGCGCCGCTGCCGTGGCCCTCCTTCCGTCGCTCTCCGCGGTGCAAGCGGCGATGCACGACACGCTGCACACCGGCGCGCGTGGCGCCTCGACACAAGGCACATCGCTCCGCCGCCCATCGGCACGCGCGTTCGTCGTGGCTGCCGAGGTGGCGCTGGCGGTGATGCTCTGCGTCGCGGGCGGCTTGATGATCGATAGCTTCAATCGCATGCGGCAGGTCGCGCTCGGCGTCGATGTCGACGGCGTCCTGACCTTCCTCATCCGCCCGCCAGACGCGCGCGTTCCGCCTGAACAGGCGCCGGTCTACGTCGACCGCATGCTGCAGGCAATCACCGCCATCCCCGGCGTTTCCTCGGCGACGGTGGATGGTGGTGCGCCGGTGAGTGGCACCGCGCGCTCGACGCTCTTCATTGCCGGACGCGAAGTCGTCAATCCCGACGACGCCCCGCGCATCCTGCGGCACTACGTCGCCCCCGCGCACTTCACCACGTTAGGCATCCCGCTCGTGCGCGGGCGAAGCTTCACCGCCGAGGATCGCGCCGGGCGTCCAGGTGTCACCGTGATCAGCGAATCAGCGGCGCGCCGATTCTGGCCTGGGGAGGATCCCATCGGCCAGCGCGTCTGGTTCGGCGGCGGGAGTGCGTTCGATTCCCCCGAGCGCAGCGTCGAGGTGATTGGCATCGTGAAGGACGTGATGTACGAACCGCTCGACCAAGGGCCTAACCAGAGTTCGTTCTACACCCCCTACGCGCAGTTCACGTATGGATGGCGCCAGTACTTCGTGCGCACGGCCGGCGATCCGCTCGCGTACGTCGCCTCGATTCGGCAAGCGGTGCATGCCGTCGATCCCGACACCCCCGTGACCGAACTGCAGACGCTGCAAGCACTGGTCGGCTCCTCGTGGTCGCGCCAGCGATTCGACGCGGTGTTCTACGGTGGCTTCGCCCTGCTCGCGCTGGGGCTCGCGATCAGCGGGATTTACGCCGTCGTCTCCTTCGCGGTCGCTCAGCGCACGCGCGAGATGGGGATTCGACTGGCGCTGGGTGCGCGCCCCGGGACGGTCGTGCGCCTGGTGGTGCGCGAAGGGGTCCTGTTTCCGATGGTTGGGCTCGCCGTCGGGATCGCGCTGGCACTTGCCGCCGGCGGGGTGCTGCGAGGGATGCTCTACGAGGTCGCCCCCACCGACCCTCGTGTCGTCGGGGGAACGGCGGCGTTGATCGTGCTGGCGGCGGTCGCCGCGTGCCTCGTCCCTGGCTGGCGGGCGACGCGCGTCGATCCGGGGATCACGATGCGCGCCGAGTAAGGGGGACGTCGTCGCACCGGTCGAGCCCGTCCGTCTTCCCTCCGCGTGCCGGCAAGGCGTAAATAGGGGGCGTTCGACACCACGCCTCCGCACCGCGCCCCCCCACCGCGCCTCCAAGGGACGTCCCCCATGTTCGGCTCCGAAGTCCTCGACGTCGCCATCGGTCTCATCCTCGTCTACCTCCTCCTCTCCCTCTTTGCCACCGCCGTACGCGAGGCGTTGGAGAGTGTCTTCAAGACGAGAGCTGTCTTCCTCGAGGCCGGCATCCGCGAACTGCTCGACGATCGCATAGGTCGCGGACTCGCCAAGGAGTTCTACGAACACCCGCTGATCTACTCGCTGTACAAGGGGCCCTATCATCCCGGCAAGGAGAACGAGGAGGCGAACACCAACGCGCAGGTGCGCGAGCGCGTGACGGGGGCCAACCTCCCGACCTACATCCCGGCCAAGTCGTTCTCCACCGCGCTGGTTGACCTCGTCGTGCGAGGCCCCGCCACTGCAGCCGACAGCGACCTCCAGCGCCAGCCGATCACCTTCGAGTCGCTGCGCACCGGGATCGAACTGATCGGCAGCGCGCACGTGAGGCGCGCGCTCCTCATCGCCGTCGACGATGCCAAGGGCGATCTCGACAGGGCCCGGGCCAACATCGAAGGGTGGTTCGATGCCTCGATGACGCGCGTCTCCGGCTGGTACAAGCGGCGCACGCACTACTGGTTGATGCTGATCGGCCTCGTCTCCACGCTGGCGCTCAACGTGAACACGATCGCCGTGGCGCAGCACCTGTCTCGCAGCAAGGCGGCGCGCGAGATGCTGGTGGGGCGCGCCGAGGCGCTGGTGGCCGACGACGCGACACGGGCGCTGGTGCGGAATCAGGGCGACGCTCCGGCGGATGTGGCCGAGGCGAAGGCCAACCTCACCGCGCGACTGTCGGCGCTGCAATCGCTCGACATCCCGTTAGGCTGGGATCACGTCCCCCCGGTCAACGGCGCTCCCGTGTCGTGGTTCCTGAAGCAACTGGTCGGGCTCCTCCTCACCACCCTCGCCATCACCCTCGGCGCCCCCTTCTGGTTCGACGCGCTCAACAAGATCATGACGGTCAAGACGACGGGATCCTCGAAGAAGAGCGACGCCTAACGCACCCACTCGGCGCGCGACGCCAGTCCCAGATAGGCACCATACCGCGTGACCTCGGCCTCCACCGCTCGTTGCTCGGCGCGGGTCAGCGTCACGCGAGGGGCGAGCGATACCTCGACGGTGTTGCGCCTGACGAGTCGGGTCCAGCTCCCGATGAGCTGCCCGCCGACGCAGAGTTGGTTGGTCAACAGTTCCCGGAGCGTCGGGTTGACGGCGTGCTCATTGCCGCGTCGCAGCAGGGGGGCGCGGTCCTTGTAGCCGATGAAGAATTCGTCGAAGGCCGGCAGGAGCCACGCGCGCGACGCCTTGCTCGCCGGGGGCTCGGCGCCCGCAGGATACCACCACGCCTGCCCGTCGAGCGTCTGGCTCGTGAAGGCGTCGCCATGCGCGGCGAGCCCGGCGCGGGCGTCGGTCACCGTGAGCCCGGACCAGACCGTGAAGTCGTGCACCGTCGCCGGCGCGTGCGTCGTGAAGTAGCGCCTGACGAGTTCGCGCACCGCCTCCTCGCGCGACCACGCCGGTGCAGGCGCCACGCGCTCTTCCAGCAATCCGTAGGTGATCTGCTTGCCACGCCGAGGGCCGCTGCAGACGAGCGCCTCGGTCTCGGCGTGCATCATCATGTACGCAAAGGGGCGCGTCTCGTCGACACGGACCCGCGCGCGTGCGAGGACCGCGCGGATCTCCTCGCGATCGAGGAATCGCCCCCCTTCCATCGCGCGCTGCAGCGCCGTCATCGCGCGTGCAACGGTCTTGGCGTCGAGCCCGATTTCACGGGCGACCGCGCCATTCGCCGCCTGGATCCGAGGCCCGGTGAGCGCCACGATCCAGCGGATGTCTTCTGGCGTGACGAAGTGCCAGGTGGGGCGCATCACGTGTGTGCGAAGAATCGCCCCGCGGTCGAACAACGCGTCGAGCTCGCGCTCGGTCACGGCGGGCAGTCGCATGGCGAGTCCCCACTTGGCGCCCGCGTAGTCCTGCGACTGCACCGCTCCCTGTGCGCGCACCACGTCCACCGGATCGGTGAAACTCGTCGACAGGAGCGACTGCCAGTGCAGTCGCCAGCGCGGAATGAGGGCGTGCGTTAGGCGCATGGGCATGGCCCAATCTGCGCGTCGGTCCGACCGGGGCAACCCGGGGGCCGGCGTCGCGACAGGCGACACACGTCTTGACGACTGCGCGTCGCCCTGTAGCGTATCACCCGCCGTACGCCGTATCGCGTTGACCCTGTGGTTTGCCGCATCCCCCGCATCCCCTCACTGCCGGAGGCTGCCGTAATGGTCCCGATCGCGTCGCTTGCCCTCCCCATCCTGCTGTCGGCCGTCGCTGTCTTTGCCGCCAGCTCCCTCATCCACATGGTGCTCGGCTGGCACAAGCACGACCTCCGTCGTGTCGGAGACGAAGACTCCGTCATGGCGGCGCTCCGCCCGTTCAACCTCGCCCCCGGCGACTATGCGTTGCCGATGGCCGGGTCGATGGAAGCGATGAAGTCGCCCGACTTCCAGGAGAAGATGAAGACCGGCCCCGTGGTGTTCATGACGGTGCGTCCTCCGGGACCCGCGGCCATGGGAAAGAGCCTCGGCATCTGGTTCGCCTACTCGCTCCTCGTCTCGCTCTTTGCCGGCTACGTCGCCAGTCGCGCCGTCGCCCCGGGGAGTGAGTACCTGCACGTCTTCCGCTTCGCGGGGGTGACGGCCTTTGCCGGCTACTCGCTGGGGCTGATGCAGAACTCGATTTGGTGGGGACGCAACTGGGGGATGACGCTTCGTTCCATGGCCGACGGGTTGCTGTACGCCTTCCTGACCGCCGGCGTCTTCGGGTGGCTGTGGCCCAGGTGAGTCGTTAGGCTCCCGGCGCGCACGCGGGGGGCGCTTCCTGCGCCCCCTCGGCGCCCTTCGCGTGCGCGCTTGCCGCCACCTCTTGCGCTGCCTTTACCGGGCTGGCCCTAACGACCGCCGTTCGGTACTCGGGTGAAGGTGTCGATCCCCTGCACCTCGACCGCCGAGACCTTCCCGAGCGGATCGAGCTTGAACTGCACCGCGGAGGCGTCGGGGCCGATGGCGAGCGCCGTCGCGCTGGTCCCCAGGAAGGTGTCGTAGTTGAAGTGCGACAGCTTGAACGTGATCGCCTTGGGATAGCGCAGCATCAGCGTCCCGTCCTCGAGCGTCACCGTGGCATCGCCGTACATCGTGTTGCGATACGTCCCCGCGTAGTCGGCCAGCGGGTGTGACGGCGTCGTGTTTTGCACGCGCTGCGCCATCTGCGTGCGAAAGCGCTCGGCGGCAGCCTGCTCCGCCTTCTTGGTCTGATCGAGTGCGATGGCGCTCCAGTCGCGAGGCGGCCCGCCGAGGAACGACTCGAGGATACGGTTCCCCAGCGCGGCGTAGAGCGCGTTGCGCCCGGCGACGTTGGTGAGGATGACGATCCCCAGCTTGCGCTCGGGCACCATCCCCACGAACGACAGCATCCCGTCGATCCCGCCGGTGTGTTGCAGCACCTTCACCCCCAGCAGGTCGGAGACGCCGATCCCGAGTCCGTACGTCGAGAAGTGCCGCGACGGGTTGAGCGTGTCGTTGACGATGCGCTGGGCGATGGTGTGCGGGGAGGTGATGTCGGCCAGCGTGGTCGACTTGAGGAGTTGCTTCCCGTTGACGGTGCCGCCGGCGAGGATGAAGCGCATCCAGCGCGCCATGTCCTGCACGTTCGAGTTGATCGAGCCCGCCGGGGCGACGTTGTCGATGTCGAGGTAGGGGATCGGCTTGGGGCGTGCCATGTCGCCGTCGAGCGAGTGCGGGGCGGCGATGTTGGACTGGCCGGTAAGCTCGCGGACGCTGGTGCTGCTCGACGTCATGCCTAACGGCTGGAAGATGCGCTCGCGCATCAGGTCGTCCCAGCTCTTGCCGGCGGCGGCGGCGATGGTCTGCCCCGCGGTGAGGAACATGATGTTCTGGTAGCCGAACTCGGTGCGGAACGAGGTGTTGGGGACCAGGTAGCGCACGCGGCGAATGATCTCGTCGCGCGAGAACGGCGTGCCGTACCACAGGGCATCGGCGCGCCGACCGAGCCCGCTGCGATGCGACATCGCGTCCCGCAGCGTGAACTCGCGGGTGACCCACGGGTCGTACAGTTGGAACCAGGGGAGGAACTTCGTGACCTTGTCGTCGAGCGAGAGCTTGCCATCGTCGGCGAGCATCCCCGCGGCAACGGCGGTGAAGAACTTCGAGTTGGAGCCGATCGCGAAGACCGTGCGATCGTCGACGAGTTCCGGCTTGCCGACTTCCCGCATGCCAAAGCCCTTGGCGTAGATCAGCGAGTCATCCTTCACGATCCCGACCGCGATGCCGGCCCCGTTCCAATCGGCCAGTGCCTTGGGGATGTAGCGATCGAGGTCCTGGATGATCGCCCGCGTGTCGGGGGCGTTGGCGGCGGCGCGCGCCTTGGTCCCCTGCGCGGCGACGGGGGCGACAGGGGCGACGACGATGATGACGGACAGCGCCGGCAGGGCGAGCGCGGTGGCGAAGCGACGCAACGGGAGATCGAGGCGAGACATGGGTGGTCGGGTAGAGGACGGATTTAGTATACAATTCTGCACGCCAATGGCGAGCGTCCCGACCCGCGACGTTTGCCGGATGCGCCATCGCGCCCCATCTTCGCGTGATTCGCCACCCACTTGCCCACTGTCCGATGCGCCGTTCCATGGGGAGAGCCATGTCCGTTGCCTCTGCACGCTCCCGTTCGCGTAGTGCGCGCGCCACCGCGCGGTTCACAACGCTCTGCCTCGCCCTGGCGATGCCAATAGGCGCGCAGCAATCGACCCCGGTGCCCTCGGACACGGCGACCGCGCTCCCGCTGCAAGCCGAGCGCACGCTGCGATTCACCACCGATGAAGGGACGTGGATCTCGCTCGACGTCTCGCCCGATGGCCAGCGCATCGTCTTCGACCTGCTGGGCGATCTGTACGCGATCCCCATCGCCGGCGGAAAGGCGACGCGACTGACGAGCGGGATGGCCTGGGATGCGATGCCGCGCTGGTCGCCTGACGGCAAGTCGATCGCCTTCATCAGCGATCGTGACGGTGGCGACAACCTCTGGCTGGTGAACGCCGACGGGAGCGGGGCGCGCAAGATCACCAGGGAGGTCGACAACGCCCTCTCGTCCCCCGCGTGGACCCCCGACGGTCAGTTCCTCGTCGTGCGACGCTTTGGACCGTATCCCAGCGCCGAGAACTATCTCACGAACGTGCCGCTGTGGATGTACCACGTGAATGGCGGGAGCGGGGTGCAGCTCTTTCCGTCGGCGGCGACGCGCAAGTCGACGAATACCGGCGTCGCCTTCTCGCCCGATGGCCGCACGATGTACCTGTCGACGCACGGCGGTGGCTACAGCGGGGAGAACTACAGCGCCTATCAGCTCGTGGCGTTCGACCGGGAGAAGGGGAGCGAGACCGCGCTCACGGCCAGCGCGGATGGCGCCTTTCGCCCGGTCGCCTCGCCTAACGGCAAGTGGGTCGTCTATGCAACGCGCGCCGGGACCAGGACTGCCCTGCGCATTCGCGACCTGTCGACACAGGAGGACAACTGGCTCGTCGGCGAGACGCAACGTGACGACGCCGAGGGGTACGCGCCGAACGACGTCTTCCCCGGCTACGCATTCACCCCCGACTCGAAGTCGGTCGTCTTCTACGGCGGCGGAAAGATCAAGCGCGTTGATCTCGCGACGAAGCAGGTGAGCGTGATTCCGTTCTCCGCCGATGTGGAACTGGGGATGGCCAAGCGCCACTTCGTCCCCGCCGCCACGAACGATGGGCCGCTGCAGGTGACGCAACTCCAGTCGGTGAGCGAGTCGCCCAACGGGGCGTCGCTCATCTTCTCCGCGTTAGGCAAGGTCTGGGTGGCGTCGCGCCAGGGGACGACGATCGGCACGCCGCGCCGCCTGACGAAAACCGGGGCCAAGGAGTACTTCCCCGCCTTCTCCCCCGATAACCAGTGGGTCGCCTACGTCACCTGGTCCGACTCGGCGGGAGGTGCGCTGTGGAAGGCGCGCACCGACGGGACCAGTCTCCCCGTGCAGCTGACGAAGGACGGGGGATGGGTGACGGCGCCGGCGTGGACGCCGGAGGGTGATCGCATCGTCTTCACGTGGAATCCGCGCACGGTGGGACTTGGTGCCGGAACAACGGCGGCGATGACCGAACTGCGCGCGGTCGCAGCGGCGGGGGGAGCCACGAGCACGGTGACGACCCCGGGCAGTGGCGGCGGCAATCCGTTTGGCGCTGGCGGGATCGTCGTGGCCGGAATCTCGAGCGCGAGCGCCGCGCCCACGCGCGTCTACTTCACCGAGAACGTCCCCAGTGCGACACCGGGATTCAACGCCACCGCAACCAGCGCGCTGGTGTCGGTGCGCCTCGATGGCACCGACAAGCGCACGCATGCCAAGATCACGACCAACCAGGCGCTCGGCATCGGCGTCAAGGTTGCACCCGACGGCAAGCACGCGCTGGTGCTCGATCGTGACGACTTGTACGCCTTTCCGCTCGTGGACGTGGGGAGCGAGGGGTTGACCATCAACTTCGCCTCGCCGAGCGTGCCGCTCCGACGCCTGACGAGCGAAGGGGCTAACTACGCCGGATTCGGTGACGGCGGGCGCACGATCACCTGGTCGTTTGCCAACCACTACTATCGCGCCGCCGCCGACACGGTGATGCGGTACCCGGATGCGTCCAAGTGGGGGACGACGCACGCCGTGGTGACGCTCAGCGTACCACGGGCCATCCCGCAGGGGGCGCTGCTCCTCAAGGGGGCGCGCATCGTCACCATGCGTGGCGATGAAGTGCTCGAGCGCGGTGACGTCCTCGTCACCAACAATCGCATCACGCAGGTGGGGGCAAACATCGCCGCGCCGGCAGGTGCAAAGGTGATCGACGTGACGGGGAAGACGATCATCCCCGGCATTGTCGACGTGCATGCGCATCCCAAAACCGGGCGCGAAATGGCGCCCGACCAGGAGTGGTCGATCGCCGCCAACCTCGCCTACGGCGTGACGACGACGCGAAATCCGAGCGGGACGCGCTGGAACGTGGCGTGGGGAGAGTTGATCGACGCCGGTGAGATGGTGGGATCGCGCATCTACGCGACCGGCTTCCCGCTCACCAGCAACAACACCCCCATTCGCAGCTACCAGGACGCGCTCAGCGTCGTGCGTCGCTACAAGGGGCAGGGGGTGAACTCGCTCAAGCAGTACCTGCAGCCGCGCCGCATCCAGCGGCAGTGGATCCTGCAGGCGGCCGAGGCGGAGGGGATCAACGCGACGAATGAAGGCGCAGCGGACCTCAAGGCCGACATCACCATGGCCATCGATGGATTCACTGCGATTGAGCACTCGGTGGGGCAGGTGCCGCTCTACAAGGACGTGGTGACGGTGATGGCCGACGCGCGCATCACCTACACGCCGACGTTAGTCGTGGCGTACGGCGCGCCGGCCGGCGACGGCTACTTCCGCGCGCGCACGGACCTGGACAAGGACCCCAAGGCCGCGTTCTTCACGCCGAGCGAGATCCTCACGCGCCAGGCGCGTCGCCGCCCGATCATCGTCGAGGAGGACTACAACTTCCCCGCCATCGCGCGCGGCGTGCGCGACATCGTGCGTGCCGGCGGGCGCGCGGGACTCGGCTCGCACGGACAGCAGGACGGCATCGGGGCGCACTGGGAGCTGTGGATGCTGCAGAGCGGCGACATGACGCCGATGGAGGCGCTGCGCATCGCCACGATCTACGGCGCCGAGTCGATCGGGTACGGGAAGGATCTGGGCTCGATCGAAGCCGGGAAGCTCGCCGACCTGGTCGTGCTCAACTCGAACCCGCTGGAGAACATCCGCAACTCGGCGGACATCCAGTTGGTGGTGAAGGGGGGCGAGGTGTACGAAGGGGGGACGCTGAACCGCGTGTGGCCGAGCGCGCGCGCCTTTCCGAAGCCGGCGTGGGTGAAGGAGAAGGAGGGGTTGGAGGCGCTGCGGAGGCGGTAGGGCGACGCTCGGGATGCGATGAATTGGGGGCGATGAATTGGGGTCAGAGCTCGGGTCAGAGCTGGGGTCAGAGCATTTCAAGGACTCTGACCCCTTGAACGAACTCCTTGAACGGAACGGATCGAACGGCCCGCCGTTCTGCACGTTTGACACTGCCTCCCGCAGCCGGTAACGTCGCGCCTCCTCATCACGCGCGGCGCTCGATGCACAGGATTTCGTACTCGTCTGCGGCAGTTGTCTGCGCCGTCGCGCTCGCGGCGGCTTGTTCATCGACGCAAGACAATGCCGCCGATCTCGTCTTCCGCGGTGGGACGGTCTGGACCGGCGACTCGCTGCACCCCGAGGCGCGCGCCGTCGCCATCCGGAAGGAGCGCATCGTCTATGTCGGCGACGAGGCGGGGGTCGATTCGCTGATCGGAAAGCAGACGCGCGTCATCACGCTCGGCGATCGTTTCCTGATGCCGGGATTTGTCGATACGCACGTGCATCCCGTCAGCGCCGGCGTGCAGCTTGGCGAGTGCAACCTGGCGGACATCACGACTCTCGCACGCCTGCGCGAGGTCGTGGCCGAATGCAACGCGCGCGACCCGAACGCGGCGTGGATTCGCGGTGGCGGCTTCGCCCTGCCGCTCTTTCCCGGCGGGACGCCGACGGCTGCCTTGCTCGACTCGCTGGTCCCCGATCGCCCGGCCTTCCTGTCGTCGGCCGATGGACACAACGGGTGGGCCAACACACGCGCGCTCGCCATCGCGGGGATCACGCGCGACACGCCGAACCCGGTGAATGGGGTGATCGTGCGCGACGCGCGGGGCAACGCGGTGGGAACGCTGCGCGAGTCCGCGCAGGAGTTGGTCGAACGGCACATCCCGCCGCATACGCGAGCCGAGATGCGCGAAGGGCTGGAGCGCGCCCTGCAACGGGCGGGTCAGCTCGGCATCACCACCTGGCACGAAGCGAGTGCGAGCGAGGAGATCCTGCGCGCCTACGCGGATGCCGACTCGCTCGGCCGCCTCACGGTGCGCACGATCGTCTCGCTCCACGTGGATGTGGACAGCGGCCCCGGACAGGTGCAACACATGGCGGCGCTGCGCGACACATACGCCCGTCCGATGGTGCGTCCGGTGGCCGCCAAGATCTTTGCCGATGGAGTGCTCGAGGGCGCGACGGCGGCGTTGCTCGCGCCGTACAGCGATCGCCCCGGTTACAGCGGTGAGCTCAATCTTCCGCAGGATCGGTTCAACGCCATCGCCCGCGCGCTCGACTCGGCGGGGTTCAAGATCCACGTCCACGCCATCGGCGACCGCGCGGTTCGCGCGAGCCTCGACGCCATCGCCCAGCGGCACGGATCACGTGCGCCGAGCACGTCGCCGCGCCCGATCATCGCGCACATCCAACTGTTCGATTCCACTGATATCCCACGCTTTGCCCAGTTGGGGGTGGTGGCGAGCTGGCAACCGTTGTGGGCCTTTCGTGATGCTTACATGCGCGACCTCACGGAGCCGCGCATCGGCCCGCGTCGCGCGCGATGGCAGTATCCCATCGCCACGATGGCGAAGACGGGGGCGATCATGGCGGGAGGGAGCGACTGGTTCGTGTCGTCACTCGATCCGTTGCAGGCGATCCAGGTGGCGGTGACGCGCCAATCGCCCGACGACTCGACAGACGTCGCCTTCTTCCCCGAGGAACGGGTGGACGTGCCGACGATGCTCAAGGCCTACACGTTAGGCGGCGCGATGGCCAGCGACGCCGAAGCCGAAAGCGGGACGATTGCGGTGGGGAAGCTGGCCGACCTGATCGTGCTGTCGGCCGACCTGCGGAAGGTCTCGCCGTACCGCATCAGCAAGACCCCGGTGGTGATGACGGTGTTAGGCGGGCGCGAGGTGTGGCGGGACTCGACGGCGGTGAAGTGAGCGTGCGCCGTCGCCATTGATGCGCTCGGACGAGTCCCCGTAGTCGCTCGGCTCACGCCGAGGGGTCGGAGCCTTCGGCGGGGAAGAGGATCGTGCTCAACACGTAGGGCGTGCGCGCGGGCGATGGCGACTTGGTCCCATGCGACATGAGCAGTTGCTGAAACTCGTCGATGAGCGCAGCGAGTTCCTGGTCGTCGAGCCAAATCACGGTCTGCCGGTACGAGACCGAGTGGTCATACGGGTCGGCGCCGTCGCGCTGCAGGTAGCCGTCAAACTCGGCGATCAACGCCGCCATGGTGGCGGTGAACAGGCGACGGTGTTCCTCGAGCGACATCGACTTGCCGACGCCAGCCGCGATGGCAGCGCGATCGCGCCGCAGCCGATAGCTGCGCTCGATGGTGCCGCGCACCTGCTGCTCGCCGTCGACCTCGAGAATCCCCCCGTCTGCCAGCGCGGCCACGTGGCGATAGACCGTGGCCTGCGACGTGTCCCGTAGTCGTTCGCAGAGTTGGGCAGTGGTGAGGGCGCGCCCTCCGGCGAGGGCGTTCACGATGCGGAGACGCACCGGATGCATCAGGAGGTCGACGGCCGACTTGGTCATCCTTGCGTTTCTCCTCAAACATTCTCAATATTGATAATATAAGCGACTGTCCGTCGCACGCCATCATCCCTTCGAGTACGGAGCGCGCGATGTCTCCCGAATCCCAGAACGGTTCGTCCGTGGCGACGAGCGAGGGGAAGCCGCCAGTCGGGGAGATGATCGACGTTGGGGGGCGACAGCTCTTTGTGCATTCGCAGGGGAGCGGCGCCCCGACCGTCGTGATCCTGCCCGGCGCCGGGGCCGTGGGGCTCGACTATCTCAACCTTCTGACTCGGGCCGCCGAGTTCACGCGCTGTATCGTCTACGATCGTGGCGGCACGGGGTGGAGCGAGGGTGACGAGCTTCCGCGCAGCGCCCCCGACGTGGTGGACGAAGTGCGCGCCCTGCTGGCCGCCGTCGGTGTTGCCCCGCCGTACGTGTTGCTGGGGCACTCGCTGGGGGGCGCCTTTGCGCGGCACTTCGCACAGCGTTTTCCTGGAGAGGTCGCCGGGCTGCTGCTCCTCGATCCGGCGCACGAGGAGCTGATGGTGCACTACCCGGCAGAGTTGCGGGAGCTGTTCGCCCAGTTCGAAGGCGCGCCCATTCCCGACCTGCCGCCGGAGGTGCTGGAGATGTGGCGGGGGGTGTTCGACGAGAAGCTGGCGAAGTGGCCGGCCGACGTACGGGAGCCGCTCGTGCGGCGCCATGCGGAGCGCTGGCGCGCGGGATTCCTCGAGGGGCAGAAGACCGAGGCGCTGGTCTACGATCCGCTACGTCAGGGGGGCGGACTTCCCGATGTGCCGCTCATCGCGCTGTCGGCGATGGGGATCGACACGTCGCCGACGAGTGCCCTCCCCGAGCCGATGCAGCGTGGGGTGAACGCGGCCAAGCAGGCGGTGAATCGCCTGTTGGCCGCCTCGGTCGCAGGCGGAGAGGAGCGCGAACTCGACGGAGCGACGCATCCCTGGATGCACATCGAGCGGGAGGATGCGGTGGTGGCGGCGCTCGAGGAGCTGGTGGCCCGAGTCAGGAAATAGCGCACGCATGCGACCCACTTCGAAGCACCTGCTGATTGGCTGTCTCGCGGCGGCGACGACAAGCCTCTCCTGCGCACCACGCGGGAGCACGCCCGACGTTCCGCCCCGCCGAGCCGCCGCCGAATCGCGTGCCCTCTGGCTCGATCCCTCGAATGCCGAGTGGCGGCGCGCGGCCCCGGAGCGATCGCATCTGCGCTTCGAAACAACCAAGGGCGTCTTCGTCCTCGAACTGCATCGCGCCTGGGGCCCCATCGGCGCCGATCGCCTCTACAACCTGGCGCGCCTGGGCTACTACGACGACACGCGCGTTCATCGCGTGCGGGCTGGCTACATCGCGCAGTTTGGGCTGCACGGCGACTCGGCGGTGAACGCGGCGTGGAAGGAGCGCTATCTGGCCGACGATCCCCCGCGTTCACACAACACACGCGGCACCTTCGCCTTTTCGTACGAGGGGCCGGGCAAGCCCGCCACCCGCAACACGCAGATCTACGTCAACCTCGGCGACAACCCCCGCAACGACATCGAGCCATTCACCGTACTCGGCACCGTCGTGGAAGGAATGTCGGTGCTCGACTCGCTGTACGCCGGCTATGGCGAGGAGTCCGGGGGCGGCGTGCGTCAGGGGAAGCAGGGACCGCTCGAGCGCGGCGGCAACGCCTTCATGGACCGGGAGTATCCGCGGCTCGACCGGATCATCAGGGTGACGGTGCGCACGGTGCGCGAATGACCGCCTAGGTCATTCTCCCCATACGGCTGGGTCATTTTACCCGCACCATACATCCCGCATCTCCCGCGGGAGCGCGATCGCGGCCAGATTCGGTTCAGTACGTCTCGCCGTCCCCGCGCCCCCTCCGCGCCCCATCGGCATGACCGTTCCGACCCCTCGCTCCACCCTCGCCTCGTCGGGCGTCGTTTCCCCTGACTCCGGCGATTCCGCCGCGCGCGACAGTCGCGAGACGGCACGGCACCTCGATCTCATCGAGCGCATCGCCGGGATAGGCAGCTGGGAGATCGATCTCGTCAGCGATCGGATCTACTGGTCGCGAGAGCAGTGCCGCATCCACGGCGTGACCGAAGAGAGCGCGCCTCGCACGCATCAGGAATTCCTCCGGATGGTGCATCCCGAGGACCTGCATCTCGTGAACGACGGGATGGCGGCGCTGGTCCCGCTCACGCAGGCCACCGCCGAATTCCGCGTGCTGCGCCCCGATGGCGAACCCCGATTGCTGCTGGCGCACGCCCTCCTGGTCCCCGCCGCCGATGGCAGTCACACCCGCGTCCTCGGCACCTCGCTCGACATCACTGAGCGACGGGCGACCGAGCTGGCGCTGCGCGCGTCGGAGAACGCGTATCGCGCGCTCTTCCGCTACGCCTTTGACGCCATGTGGGTGCACGACATGGAGACGGGGGCCCTGCTCGAACTCAACGAAGCGGCGGTGGAACTCTTCGGCTACACGGCGGAAGAGCAAAAGGCGCGCGGCATGGCCGGGCTCACCGCGGCGGATCACGGCTACACGGAGGAGCGCGCGTGGGAATACGCGCGCCGCGCTGCAGCTGGCGAGCCGCAACGCTTCGAGTGGATGGGCTACCACAAGAACGGGACGGCCATCTGGGAGGAGATGCGGATCACGAAGATCAACATCGGCGGCAAGGACCGGCTGGTGGCCACCGCGCGCGACATCAGCGCACGCAAGGCGGCCGAGCTGGCACAGCAGCGCGCCAATGAGGATCTGGAACGACGTGTGGCCGAGCGTACGGCAGCGCTGGCGCAGGAGATCGCCGAGCGTACCGCGGCGCAGGAGGCACTGCGCGAGCAGGAGGAACACTTCCGCCGCCTCATCGAGAACAGCAACGACCAGGTCTTCATCTTCGACGCCACGGGGGCGATCACCTTCGTGGGGCCGTCGGTCGAGCGGCTGCTTGGCGTCACGCCCGAGGAGATGTGCGGCGCGCGCCCGGTGGACGTGATTCATCCGGACGACGTCCCGATCGTGATGGAGACGATCTCCAAGGTGATCGCGAACCCGGGGCACTCGTTCACCAACCAGTACCGCATCCGGCACAAGGATGGGCGCTGGCTGTGGTTCGAGGGGGCGGCGCGTACGCTGTCCCCGCACGGACCGCAGGAAGGGCTCATCGCCAACGCGCGCGACATCACCGAGCGCATCGCCGTCGAGCGCGCGCTGCGTGAACAGGACGAACACTTCCGTCGCATCATCGAGAATGCGGCGGACTTCGTGATGACGTGCGATGTGACGGGAGCGCTCACGTACGTCGGTCCCTCCTCACTGCGCATGCTGGGTTACCGCCCCGAGGAGCTGATGGGGACGCGTCCCGGCGACCTCCTGCATCCCGACGATGTGGAACAGACGGTGAACGACCTCACCTGGGTGTGTACGCATCCGGGCGAACCGGTCACCAGCACCTTCCGCATCCGCCACAAGGACGGTGGCTACCGCGTCTTCGAGAACGTGGGACGCACGATCTCCAATACGAGTGCGAGCGAAGGGGTGATCGCGTTCGGGCGTGATGTCACGGACCGTGTGAGAGCCGACGAGGCACTGGCGCGTGCGAAAGAGGAAGCGGAACGCGCCAATCGCGCCAAGAGCGAGTTCCTGAGCCGCATGAGCCACGAGCTGCGCACGCCGATGAATTCCATTCTCGGCTTTGCACAGTTAGCCGCACGCGGCGACCTCACCCCGCCGCAGGCCAAGGGGATCCAGCACATCCTCAAGGCGGGGCGGCACCTGTTGCACCTGATCAACGAGGTGCTGGAGATCTCGCGCATCGAGGCGGGGCGCGAGCGATTCTCGCTGGAGCCGGTGGCGCTGGGCGCCGTGCTGCACGAGACGGTTGGGCTGGTGCGTCCGCTGGCGCAGCAGCACCAGGTGGAGCTGCGCGAGGGTCCGTTCCCCGAGGCGGCCTTTGCGCACGCCGACCGCCAGCGCCTGGTGCAGGTGATCCTCAACCTCCTGAGCAACGCGATCAAGTACAATCGCCCGAGCGGTTTCGTGCAGCTCGACTGCTCACCGCTCGCTGACGGTCGCTGGGGCATTCGAGTGCGCGACAACGGGCGCGGCATTCCGACCGACCGGCTCGACCAGCTCTTCACCCCCTTTGCGCGGTTAGGTGCGGAGCAGACCGAGGTCGAGGGGACGGGGCTCGGGCTGGCGCTGTCGCAGCGGTTGTGCGAGGCGATGGGAGGAGCGCTGGTGCTCGAGTCGACGTCGCCTGATGGGAGCACCTTCCTGGTGGAACTCGATGGCGCGCACGATCCGGTGCGCGGGCTCGAGACCACGGGGACGTACGCGATCCCGTCGGCGGCGCATCAGGATGCCACGCTGCTCTACATCGAGGACAATCTCGCCAACCTGTCGCTGGTCGAGGCGATCCTGCAGGCGCGACCCGGATGGCGCACCTTGCCGGCGCTGCAGGGGCAGCTGGGGGTGGAACTGGCGCGCGAGCACATCCCCGACGTCGTCCTGCTCGACTTGCACCTGCCGGACATTCCGGGCGAGGAGGTCCTGCGGCGCCTGCGCAGCGACCCGCGCACCGAGAAGATTCCGGTGGTGGTCGTGAGCGCCGACGCGACGCGCGGGTCGGTCGAACGGCTGCGCGTGGTTGGGGCCAACGCATACCTCACCAAGCCGATCGACGTCGACGAGTTCCTCGAGGTGGTGGGGCGCTTCCTTCCGGGAGGGAAGGGGTGAGCGATTCGAACGAGCGGCTCTTTCGCAGCACGATCCTCCTCGTCGACGACGAAGAGGCCAATCTCGACCTGCTCGAAGGGTTGCTCGAATCGTTCGGTTACACGCGACTCGTGCGCACCGGCGATGCGCGCGAGGTGCTGGCGCTGGTGGAGCGGCACGAGCCGGACCTCATCCTGCTCGACCTGCACATGCCGCATCGGCACGGGTTGGAACTCCTGGCCGACCTGCGCGCCGCTGCCCCTGCCGGCGAGTATCGCCCGGTGCTGGTACTCACCGCCGACGTGACGCCCGAGGTGCGGGATCTCGCGCTCACGCGCGGGGCGCGCGACTTCGTCACCAAGCCGTTCGACGCCACCGAAGTGCTGCTGCGAGTGGAGAATCTGCTCGAGACGCGGCAGTTGCACCTGGAGGAACGTGCGGCGCGCGCGCGTGCCGAGGAGGCGACGCGTGAGCGCGAGCGACTGCTGGCGGTGGTGGCGCACGACCTGCGCAACCCGCTGGCTGTTGTCTCGATGTACGCCGAGACGCTGATGCTGCAGGGGCTTAGGCCTGAGGCCGCGGGAGCAGACGAGGACGCGGTGTGGGGGCGCAAGGCACTGTCGACCATCCATGCCAACGCCGTGGCGATGCAGCGCCTGGTCGAGGATCTGCTGGACGCGTCGTCGATTCGCGGCGACGGGCTGCGCATCCATCGTGAGGCGCAACGCGTGGGCGATGCGTTCGAAAGCGCGCGAACGATGCTGGTCCCGCTGGCCGAAACGGCCGGGGTGGCGCTGACGTTCAGCGGCGATGAAGGAGCAGCCGAGACGATCGGCGCCGTCGATCGCCCGCGCTTGGTGCAGCTGCTCTCCAACCTGGTGGGAAACGCCGTCAAGTTCACGCCGCGCGGCGGGAGCGTGGCGGTGCACTTCACCGTGTGCAACGACGAGCTGCGTGGCGCGGTGCGCGACACCGGTCCCGGGATCGCGGCCGAGGACCTGCCGCACCTGTTCACCCCCTTCGGGACCGGCGGGCGGCAGGTGGGGGGGCGCGACGGACATGGCGCCGGGCTCGGGTGGTGGATCGCGCGCGGCATCGTCGAGGCGCACGGGGGGGAGCTGTCGGCCGAGTCGCGGTTAGGCGAGGGAGCTACGTTTCGGTTCACCATCCCGCTGTCGCCTAACGGCCACGCCTGATTGCCCATGTCCGTCCGCATCGTCCGCCTCGGCACACCGCGTCATCCCAATGAAGGGCTCCGCATTGGAACCGTGCGCCGCCCGCCGCGCGGCGTTCCCAAGGAGTCGTTCGCCTCGGAGAACTGGTATGACGTCTGGTTTCCCAACCTGGCGCCGAGCGTGGAGACGATGAAGCTGGGGCAGGGGGCGGCGACCGCGGCCGAGTGGGGGGCGTTTGTGCGCAAGTACAAGTCGGAGATGGGCGAGCCCTCGGCGCGGCACGACCTGGCGCTGCTCGCCGCGTTGTCGCACACGACCGACTTTTCGGTGGGGTGCTACTGCGAGGACGAGTCGCACTGTCATCGGTCGGTGTTGCGGGAGTTGCTGCGGGAGCTGGGGGCAGCGATCGGGTGAGCGGGCGGTAAGATTGGGAATAGCGCTGCTCAGCTCTGACCCCAGCTCTGACCCCAGCTCTGACCCCAACGCGACATGCTCCCTCCCTCCACCGGCATCGGCGACCGCTGGCTCCGTGGCGTCGCGATCGACGGCGTCAGCTTCGCCCAGCACGACGCGGTCGTGATCGAGTCCGGGAAGCACGCGGGCTCGGCGGGGACAGTCCTCCTCCTGATGCGCGTTGAGCCCGAGCCAGCGTATCTCGTCGCGATCGCTGGTGGCGGCGCGACGGCGCGCGTGAGGCAGTCCGAGCTGCGTCGAGCGAACTGACGCGCCGGTCGGCGCCCACTCGCGACGATGCGCGACGCGTTGATCGTGCAGTCCGACGATGATGTCGGCATTCCCATGCACGGTGCGCATTCGGGCCATTGCGTCTCGTTCAATGGCGCCGTCGCGGACACCACCCAACCGCGGCGCCATCACGCCCTGGTCTGGTGTTCCCGTGAATCTGCTGCTGCGATTGGCCTGGCTCCTGCTCACCGCCCGCCGCCGTCCCGACGCGACGGCGCTCGGCCCCTGCCGCACGCCGTTCCGCGTCTATCCCACCGACCTCGACCTCCTGCGCCACGTCAACAACGGGAAGTACTTCTCGATGATGGACCTGGCGCGAGTGGACCTCATCACGCGTGGCGGTCTAACGCCACACCTCGCCCGTTGCGGCTGGTTCCCGGTCGTGATCGCCGAGACGATCAAGCTGCGGCGCCCGCTGCGACTGCTGCAGCGCTTTCACATCGAGACACGCGTGCTGGGGTGGGACGAGCAGGCGTTCGTGCTCGAGCAGCAGTTCATCCGCGACGCCCGCCCCGTGGCCACCGCGCTGGTGCGCACCTGTTTCCTCTCGCGTGCGAGCGGTACCGTTCCTCCGCACCAGATCCTGACGCTGCTCGGCCTGCCGGTGCAGTCGCCGGAGCTTCCCCCTCACGTCGCGCGATGGAATGAGGACCAACGAACGCCCCTCCGCACGCGCGACGTTGCGCAGGCGGTGTCAGCCGCCTAACGCTTCGCTCGTGGTGTCGTTGGTGCTGCTGCTCGCGGGGTGCGCTCCGTCGCCGCAGGCCCTACTCGCGCGTCCGTCGAGTGGATTTCCGACGGCAGTCCAACCCAGCGCGCCACGCGAGTGCTCACTCGCCGGTGTCTCACACGACACCCTGGCCGTCCCCGACGCGAAGCCAACAGAGTGGCACGGACGCTTCGACCTCCCTGATTCGCCAAGACTCTGGCAATCGGCCGGCAGCGACGCGACAATCGCGCAGTTCCGCGACTCGGTGCGCGCGCGGTTGGGCACCGAGCCGGAGTCGCGTCATCTTATCGAGCGGCAACAGCGGATCTACGCCGCACTCCCGGGTGACTGGAGCGGCGAAGCCACCAACGCTCGGCTGCTGCTCGATGGACGCGCCGGCACCATCGCTCCCATCAGTTGCCTCGAGGCGATGCTGTGGAAGTGGCAGGCGTCACGCTTCCCGATGCTCGCGCACCCCACCGAGTTTGGTGCGCTGATCCTCCGGTCGGAGGGTCGCGTGCGCCTCTACCTCTCGAGTGATGACCTCGTGGGGCAGCGCTTTCGCGGGACGATCTCGAATCTCGTTAGGGCAGACATCGCCTCCGGCTATCGCCTCGTCGCACATCTCCACAATCACCCGTTCCTCTTCAACCGCGTGGTCGGCGACCGCATGTGGACGCTCGAGGGAACGGTCGGCGACGTCGCAGGTGCGTTGGCGCCGAGCATGACCGACGTCCAGTTCTACCGCAACCTTCGCACAAGTCTCGGCCTCGCCGAGGGGTGGGTGACCAACGGGATGGAGAGCGCGCACGTTGTCGCGCGAGACTTCGACGCGCTCACGGGACGCTGAGCGAATGTCAAAAGGGGCGGAGCCGGCATGTCGCCAGGCCCCGCCCCTTCGTGACACACGTCGTCAGGTCGACTAGTGCTTGTGCGTCCCCTGCTGCGTGTGGTTCTTGCAGCTCACGTTTGGATTGAACTGCGCGAAGATGCCAGCGGGATTGTCGCGATACAGCCAGACATGCCGATCGTAGTGGGGCTCGAAGAGGTGCGCCTCATCCACCTCGGTGGTCGGATCGTCGACCATGCGGTCCCAGGCCACGCCATGGAACGTGGGCGGCGCGGTGTTGCCAGCCTTCTCCCACGCGCTGATGAAGACGAGGTTCTCGACGGCGACCAGTTCCAGCGAGCCATCCTTCTGCGGCTCGTAGATGAGGATCGACGGCTGGTTGAAGTCGGTGTGCGTCCCGGTGCCGCTCACCCGCGGCGACGGGGGACCGGTGATGCCGAGCAGGTCCGGGCGAAAGAAGTGAATCCCCATCGCGCCGAGCTTGGCGGGCCTCCCCATCATCTCGGCGGCGTCGCAGATGTTGCCGGGGTCGCGCACGTACCCTTCGGCGAGCGCGACCTTCACGTCGCGAAATCGCAGCGTCGCCTTGCGTACGGCGTCGAGCGTCGGCTCGGCGGCAACCGCATCGGCGCGCGTGATGGCCGTCTTGACGGCGGCTGGCTTGTTGGCGGTCTTGGTCGCCTGCGCGCCGAGCGAGGGCGCCATCAGGGCCAACGCAGCGGTGAGCAGCGGAGTGTAGAGGGGGGAGCGCATGGAGGATCTCCGGATCGTTGGGGTACCAGGCCATCGCCGAGTGGCTCGGTGGCCGGCCGGCGCGGGTACCGCCCACACCGTATGGAGAATGTGTTTCACTACTGAGGTATCCGAATGAGTCACTTGACCTACCCGACACCCGAGCGTGCGCCCCGCGCTTGTGGGATCCTGACGCGTGAGTGAGAATGACGGGGCCGCTTGACGCCCCTCCGGTGCTCCTCCGTGCGGCTTTCCCTCATCCTTCCGCAATGTCCTGCTGGCAGCCCTGCTTCACGCGTTTGGTCACTCGCGCCGGGACTGGCGCGCTGCTCTGTGTCGCGCTGGGGCTCGTGGGCTGTGCGCCAACGCCCACCTACGACGTGGTGATTGCCGGAGGGCGGGTGATGGATCCGGCCAGCGGAACCGATTCGCTCCTGCACGTCGGCATCATGGGCGATACGATCGCCGCGATGTCCGCCAGCGCGCTGACAGGGAAGGACACGGTCAATGCGACGGGGCTCGTGATTGCCCCGGGGTTCATCGACCTGCACGCGCACGGGCAGACCAAAGGGGACATGCAGATCCAGGCGCGCGACGGCGTCACCACCGCGCTGGACATGGAAGCCGGCGTCTTCCCGGTCGCGTCATGGTACCAGCAGATGGAGGGGAAGGCGCCGCTCAACTTTGGCGCCACGGTCGGACATCGGCCGGCGCGCTTCAACGTCTTCCACGATGGCGTCGAGATCGGCCACGGCCCCACCAATCCTCGCCCCATTCTCGCGTTAGGCCCGCTCCCGCGCGGGGCCAACCAGGCGGCGACCGCGGTGCAGATCGCTGCGTTGGAAACGGCGATGACGCAGGGGTTGGACGAAGGGGGGCTCGGGTTGGGGTTCGGCATCAACTATTCGCCGGGGGCGACCACCGAGGAGATCGAGCGACTCTTTGCTGTCGCGGCCGGGCGACGGGTGCCGGTCTTCGTGCACACGCGTGCCTTTGGTGTCGCGCCGATTCGCGAGGTCGTCGAGAGTGCCTCACGGGTGCGCGCCGCACTGCACGTCGTGCATGTCAACAGCTCGTCGTTAGGCGACCTCCCCCTGTCGCTCGCCCTCCTCGACTCGGCCCGCGCGGCGGGGATGGACGTGACCACCGAGGCCTATCCGTACACCGCGGGGTCGACGCGCCTCGAGTCGGCGATGTTCAATCCCGGGTGGCAGGAGAACCTGCGCGTGGACTATGGCGACCTCGCGTGGCCGCAAACCGGTGAGCGGTTGACGAAGGAGAGCTTCGAGCGGTACCGCAAGCAGGGCGGGTGGGTCGTGATCCACATGATGACCGAGGACAACGTCGACTCGGCGATCACCCACGCCGGCGTGATCGTGGCCAGCGACGGCGTCCCGTTCGTGAACGGGACGGGGCATCCACGCGGCGCGGGGACGTACGCGCGCATCCTCGGACACTACGCGCGCGACACGAAGCAGCTGACGCTGATGGATGCGCTCTCACGCATGACAATTCTCCCCGCGCGTCGACTGGAGAGTTTCGTCCCGCAGATGGCAAAGCGCGGGCGCATCGCGCGCGGAGCGTTTGCCGACCTCACCATCTTCGATCCGGCGACGGTTCGCGATCGCGCGACCTTCACCGAGCCGGCGCTGACGTCGGAGGGGATCCCGCACGTGATGGTCAATGGCGCGTTTGTCGTGCGCGCTGGTGCACTGGTCTCGAACGCACTCCCGGGGCGCGCCATTCGGGTGCCGACCAAGTCACCGTGAGTCCCATGCCCACCTACGAGGTCACGTCTGACATCGCACGCTTTGACGTCGACGCCATCCACGCCGCCTTGTCGCAGATGTACTGGTCCATCGGCGTGCCCCGCGAGATCGTCGAGCGCGCCATGGCCAATTCGCTCTGCTTTGGCGTGTTGTGCGACGGGGCGCAGGTCGCCTTCGCGCGGGTGATCACCGATCGCGCGACCTTTGCCTACCTCGCCGATGTGTACGTGCTCGAGGCGCATCGCGGACGCGGGCTCTCCAAGCGAATGATGGAGGCGATTGTCGCGCACCCCGAGCTGCAGGGGCTTCGCCGGTGGCTGCTCGCGACGCGCGACGCGCACGGGCTGTACGAGCAGTTCGGCTTCAGACCACTCTCGGCGCCGGATCGCCTCATGGAGATTGTGCGCCCGAACCTGTACCGCACCGGGGACGCACCATCCGTATAGGGAAGAAACGAGCGAACGCGTATCGAAGGGTGGGATGACGAACCGTTCCGCGCCTCCGCGTATTCCTCCACTTGTCGGCGCATGACTGCGACGCCCGGTAACATCACCTCGTCGCTCCACTCCCCTCACGTACACTCCCCGGCCATGCACACTTCCCGTCAGTACCTGATCGCACTCACGCTCCCGGCGATCGCGTTCACTTCCTCCGTGGCCCGCGCGCAAAGCGCGTCGATCGTCTATCGCCTGGGCAAGGACACCCTCGCCATCGAGCAGTACACGCGCAGTGCGACGGCGATGACGGGGGAGATGGTGCAGCGTTCGGGGCCGTCGGTGGCGCGCGTCAGGTACCAGATCGCGATCGGCAAGGATGGACGACCGACGACGGTCACCATGACCCGCACGCAGGCTGACGGCACCCCCATCGCCGGGGCCGCGCGCGAGTATCGCTTCTCGTTAGGGGCGGATTCGGCGGTGCGTGAGGTGGTCTTTGCCGACAGCACGCAGCGGCGCGCCTTTGCCGCCAAGCGGGCGACGGTCAACTTCCCCACCTTCGTCTACGGTCCCACCGAACTGCTCGCGATGCTTCGCAAGGGGGGCGCGTCGGACTCGATCCCCGCGCTCGGGCTGGCAGGGGGGATGGGCTTTTCCGGACTGCAGCCGCTGGGCGGTGACTCGCTGCGGCTGCGTGGCGCCGGATACGCGATGGTGCTGCGTTTCGACCCCAACAACCGGCTGCAGTTTGTCGACGGGCGCGGGACGACCAACAAGGTGATCGCAGAACGAGGGGCGGGCGGGCTCGATCTCGCGGCGATGGCCAAGGGGATGAAGCCGACCGGCGTGCTCTCGTTGCGCGAGGATGCGCGGGCGGGTTTCGGCGCCGGCGCGATCGTGGTGGTCGATTACGGCCGTCCGATGGTGCGCGAGCGCAGCGTATGGGGGGGCGTCCTCGTCCCCTTCGATTCGGTCTGGCGCGCGGGCGCCAACGACGCCACGCACCTCTTCACCACGCGTCCGCTCACCTTCGGCACGGTGTCACTCACCCCCGGGATGTACACGCTGTGGGTGCAGCACACGCGCCAGGGGACCTTCCTGATCGTCAACCGTCAGACCGGGCAGTGGGGGACGCAGTACGACGCCACCCAGGACGTGGGGCGCGTGGAGTTGCAGTCGGCGGCGGCGCCCGGGTTCGTCGAGGAGCTGACGTACACCGTGCGCGCTCTGGGCCCCAACCGCGGAGTGCTGGAGCTGGCTTGGGGCGATCGGGTGATGTCGGCCCCCTTCAGCGTGGGGGCGGCTCGGTAGCGACATGACTTGGGAGCGACGGGTCGAGGTCACCGCGACTCGCCCGTCATTCCGCATCTAGACATTAGTCACAAAACGGATACGTTCGCGCACTCCCCAACAATGGACGTGCCAAATGCTGCGTCGTCTGATTGTCTCGATGCTGGCTGTGAGCCTCGTGAGCGCCTGTGCCCCCAAGGAGGAACCGGCCGCTTCTACCCCCGCCGCCGCCCCCGACACCGCGGCCCTCAGGGCCGAGATCGCGCCGCTCGGCGACGCCTATCGCGCCGCAATTCTCGCTGGTGACGCCGCAGCGCTCAACGCGCTCTACACCGACAATGCCGTGGTGGAGTTGACCGGTATTCCCACGATGGTCGGGCGCGCAGCGATCATGAAGGGTGATTCGACCAACTTCGCGATGGGGAAGCCGACGGAGTGGAGTTCGACCGTGCGCTCCACCATCGCACTCGGGAACGGGAATGTGGCCCAGACCGGGTCGTGGTCCGATGCAATGCCGGCCGCGGGCGGCAAGACGGCGCGTCGCGACGGACGATGGATCGCCGGCATCATGAAGGGCGACGACGGCAAGTGGCGCATCAACTACCTCATGGGAATGACCGACTCCACCGTCACCAAGTAGGCGAGGTCCGGTCGACGGATTGGCGCCCGCGCGATCCGTCGACCGAACTCACCTCCCCCCGCAGCTACTGCCCCCGCGCCACCCCGTCACGGCGCGGATCGGCAATCCCGATGCGCTTGCCGTCTTTGCGCACGTACACGCCGTGCACGCCGCCAAAGGCGATGTCGGCCACACGACTCACCGGGCGATAGCCTGACGCGACGAGCGCGGCGTAGACGTCGGTGCTGAAGCCCGGCTCCACCTCGACCTCGCGACGTCCGACGTTGGTCTGGATGCGCGGCGCCGAGATGGCGCGCCCGGGGTCCTCGTTGAAGGCGAGGATGCGCAGCGTCACCTGCGCGATGGCGGGCTGGATGTACTGCGACCCTGCCGCACCGATCACCAGTCGCACCCTGGCACCATCGAGCACCATGGTGGGCGACATGGTGGAGTTGGCGTAGCGATTGGGGCCGCGCGTGCGCGCATCGAGGTTGGCCGCCGACGAGTTGAGGAAGAAGCCGCCCGTGTACACGCCCGACCCAAACAGGACGCCAACCGTGGTCGTGGCCGAGACGGCATTGCCCTCGGCGTCGACAACGCTCAGGTGCGAGGTGAAGCTCGTCCCCTCATCGTTAGGTGTGGCGGCGTCGTGCGGTTCTCCCGCGTTGGCGGGGGGGCGCGTGGCGCTGGCGTACGGATACGCCGCACACGCAGCCGGCAGGGCGACACCATCTCGCGTCCAGGCGTCGCCGCGCGACACCGAGTCGACCACCGGCCCTGCCGCGACCTGCGCGCGGTCGCGCGCGAACTCGGCGCTTGCCACACCGCGCGCCGGCACTGCCATCACCTGCGGATCGCCGCGCCACCAACCGGCGTCTGCCTGTGCCGTTCGCATCACACCGGCGAGGGCGGTCACGGCCGCCGGACGATCGGTGAAGCCGCCGGCGTTGGTGAGCCCCGTCGCCTCGGCCATCTGCAGCATCTCAAGCACGGCCGAGCCACCCATGGGGGGCGGCGCGGAGAGTACCGTGAACCCTCGCCACGCCGCGCACAGCGGGATCATCTCGGCGACGGGATATCGCGCCATGTCGTCGGCGGTGATCAGCCCGCCGCGCGCCTGCACGTCGCGCGCGAGCTGCGCGGCGATGTCACCCTTGTAAAAGGCGTCCGCTCCCCCGGCGGCGATGCGCTGCAGCGTGGTGACCAATGCTGGCTGTACGAGGCGAGCCCCCGGTCGCAACGGTTCGGAGTCGGGGAGGAAGATGGCGCGCGCGTCGGGATAGGCGTTGAGCTTGGCGCGCGACGATGCGATGGTGCGCGAGAGGAGCGGGCTGACGATGAACCCCTCGCGTGCGAGCCGAATGGCGGGAGCCATGACCTGCTCGCGCGTGAGCTTGCCGAAGCGACGCTGGGACTCGAGCAGCCCCGCGACCATGCCGGGGATCGCGGCAGCGCGCCCGGGGGCGCGCGCGGCGGCTGGCCCCGTGTCGACCTTGGCCCAGGCGGCGTCGCTCCCGGTGCGCGGATAGAACGAGAGGTGCTCGGCCTTCTGGCGTCGCGCGTCGTAGAAGGTGAGCGCGCCACCGCCGCCGAGCCCCGTCTGCGAGATGTCGGTGACGGCGAGGGCGAAGGCGGTCGCGACCGCTGCGTCAGCGGCGTTTCCACCGGCGCGCAGGATCTCGACCCCCGCCGAGGCGGCGTCTGGGTGCGAGGCGGCGACCATGCCGCCTCCCCCTTCCACCCGCTTGCCGTACGCGGGAGAGAGGTCATCGAGCGAGGGGGCCGGGCGCGCACAGGCGCCCAGCGCGAGAGCCGCGACCACGGTCGCGCGACGGGAACGCAGGAGGAGAGGCATCTGCCAAAGCTCGGGCCTAAAAGGCGGTTGGGCAACCGCTCACGGTTGATGGCGCTGTCGTCTTTCTGCCGGCCGTGCGCATGCACGAGGGCGCCTGCACGAGGGCGCCTCGACCTAACGAGCTTGCGGGCGCGGCCGGCGCACGTGAGGTTGCCAGTCGTTCACCCCTTCATCCTTGCCGCATGTCTGTTCCCGCCGAAATTCGCACCGAACGCCTGATCCTGCGCCCGTGGCGCGCCGAGGACGCGGCGGAGATGCAGCCGATTCTCGAAGCCAACTGGGAGCACCTCTCGCCATGGATCCCGGCCCGCGTGGCGACGCCGGCGCCGATCGGCGAGCTCGCCGACCGGTTGGCCGACTTCGCCGCGCAGTTCGCGGCGCATCGCGAGTGGCGTTACGGAATGTTCGCGCTCGACGACCAGCGCATGCTGGGCGAGGTGTCGCTCTTTCCGCGGGCGGCGCACGGGCGCGTTCACTTTGACGAGTCAGACCGCGCCGAGATCGGCTACTGGTTGCGCGAGGATGACACGGGGCGCGGCCTGGTGACCGAGGCGGTGCGCGCGGTGTTCGATGCCGCCTGTGCGATCGAGCGATTCTCCCTCATCGAGATTCGTTGCGATGCGCGCAATACGGATAGTGCGGCGATACCGGCTCGGCTTGGCTTCGTGCTGGATTCGACGATTGATGAGGGCGGTGAGCCTCCGGTGCAGCTGCAAGTCTGGGTGCGGCGCCCGCCGTCATCGACGGGTTAGGGGGCGAGCAGCGGACCGACGCCGACTGCACGAGGGCGGAAACCGCGCACGCGACGACGCCGTATGATGGCGGTACCCCCTTCATCAGGACGCGCTGTTTGCTGAGCCGCTCCCGCTCGATCACGGCACTGTCGGTCGCCCTGGCGGCGATTGCTGCAGCGCATGCCTCGGCTTGCGCGACCGTTCACTCGCCCGAAGCCCCCCTCACGTCGCGGACGACGATGCCGACTGCCGCGCAAGCGCCGCAAGCGCTTCGCCGTCTCGATGGCCGCCTCATCAGCGTTGCAGCTGCTGACTCCCTGGCGCGGCGCACCTTCGCCGAGCAGCGCGTGACCGGGGCGCAGGTGGCGGTGGTGAACGACGGACGACTCGTCTGGAGCGCCGCCTACGGCGCGCGGCAGCGCGAGCCGTTGCTCCCGATGGAGCGCGCAACGACCACGTGGGCCGCCTCGATCACCAAGGGAGTCTTTGCGACCTACGTGATGCAGTTGGTGGAGAAGCAGCAGTTCGACCTCGACCTCCCGGTGGCGCAACAGCTTGCGCGACCGCTCGACCAGTACGAGCCGTACAAGGCGTCGGCCGAACTCATCGTGCGCGACACCGCGTGGGCACGCGTGACACCGCGCATGCTCCTCTCGCACACGTCAGGGCTGGCGAACTTTGCCTTCCTCGAGCCCGACGGAAAGCTGCGGCTTCACGACGTCCCCGGACGTACGTATCGCTACTCGGGCGAGGGGTTCAACCTCGTGCAGTTTGTCATCGAGCAGAAGCTCGGGCAGCCGCTGCACCTGCTGATGCAGCTGGCGATCTTCGACCCGCTCGGGATGTCGCGCACGGGGATGGTCTTCCGGAAGGAGTTCGAGTCGAACATCGCCGATCGATATGGCGCCGACGAACAGTTTCTCGCCAAGACGCGCCGCAACCCGGCGCGTGGCGCGGGATCGATGACCAGCACGGCCGACGATCTCGCGACGTTCGCTATCGCGCTGATGCAGGGGCGCGTGCTGTCGTCGGCGAGCCGCGCCGAGCTGTTGCGCCCGGCGGTGCAGATTCGTGCGGTGCATCAGTTCCCCTTCGAGGCCAATGAGGGGCCAGGGACGGAAGCAGCGGAGGTGGGGCTGGCGTACGGCCTGGGGTGGGGGCTGCTCACCCGCACAAGGTTCGGCCCTGCGTTCTTCAAGGAAGGACACGGCGATGGTGCGCAGACCTTCCTCATCTGCTTCACGCGCCAGCAGAGCTGCATGATCCTGATGACCAACAGCGACAACGGCGAGTTGGCCTTCAGGCCGCTGCTCGAAGGGATCCTCGGCGACACGGTGTCGCCTTGGGAGTGGCACGGTTACACGCGGAGCTACATCGAACGGGCGCGCAAGACGCCGTGAATACCCCTTCGATCTACAGGTCGATCGGGCGATAGCGCGACGCGAGCAACCCGGTGGCCTGCTCCAGGTCGATGTCTGCGTAGAGGATCCCCTCCACACCGTATGGCTGGTACGCCTGCAGCGTCCCGTCGGGACGCACGATGGTCGCCGTTGTCGGTGTCCCGTCGCTCGCGTAGTTGGACGCCGCGACAAAGACCGTATTCTCGGCCGCTCGACAGAGCAGCGCCTTCTCGTGGAACGAGTTGGCGGCGTCGCCAAAGGTGGTGGGGCGAAAGCTCCCCGCCTCGGCCTGGTGGAAGTGCGGGATGAAGACGAGTTGCGCGCCGTGACGCGCGGCCCAGCGCACCGTCTCGGGGTAACGCCACCCTTCATGGCAGATGGCGATGCCGAAGGTGACAGCTCCGCACTGGAAGAGATGTCGCCCTGCACTCGCGACGTAGGGCCCCTCCTCGGACGGGTCGAGCTGCACCTTGTCCTGCCACCCCGCGACGGAGCCATCGCGATTGACGACGAGCGTGGAGATCACGAGTCCGTCGCCGACGATGCGCTCCGTGCCAAGGACGACGGCGATGTTGGCGGCGCCCGCGGCGTTCGCGATGGTGGACCAGGTGCGCTCGAGAAAGGGCGCGTCGGGCGGTGGCGGTTCGTGTCCCATCCCGCGATAGCCGGGGACGAAGCACTCCGGGAAGCAGATGATATCGGCGCCCGCCGCGCCGGCTTCGGCGATGGCACGCGTGGCGAGCGTCACCGACTCGTCAGGCGAGGCGGGGTAGCGCGGGTTGGCGAGCGCGACTCGGAAGTTTGGCATCGTTCGGGCAATGTGTCATGTCGATGTCAGGGTCCTCAAGGGAGGGAGCGGAGCGACGCTCGGACGCACATGTTTCCAGTCGATCCGCGTCGCGTGCCGTGTCCCCCTCCGGTTTGTCCCATGGACTTCGACCTTCCCAACGCCATCGCCGTCCTCGAGCGCACGCCACACGTGCTGCGCGCCCAGCTATCCGGCCTCGCTCCCGCCTGGACCGACGCCACCGAAGGAGGCGAGTCATGGAGTCCGTACGTCATCGTCGGGCACCTGATCCACGGGGAGCGTACCGACTGGATTCCACGCGCGCAGATCATCCTCGCGCAGGGAACGAACCGTGGCTTCACCCCTTACGACCGCTTTGCGCAATTCCACGAATCACAGGGGAAGTCGCTCGCCGACTTGCTCGACGAGTTCAGGAGCCTTCGGGCCGCCAACCTGGTGACGGTGAGCGGATGGGCGCTGACGCCGGCGCAGCTTGCCCTCGAAGGAGTGCATCCCGAGTTTGGGGCGGTCACGCTGCGGCAGTTGCTGGCGACCTGGGTGGCGCACGACCTGGGGCATGTGGCGCAGGTGGCGCGGGTGATGGCCAAGCAGTATCGCGAAGCCATCGGACCGTGGCGCGCGTATCTCCCGATCGTGGATCGTTGATCGGCGCGAGGAGCGATTCGAGGTGCGATGCGCCTTGCGACGCGCGTTGACGGCGGACGAACGATTGTCGTGTCGCGGGGCCATTTGCCGCATGGCTCACGTGACAATCCCCAGGCACTCCTTCTCCCTTGTGAGGTGTTGCATGCGCTTCTCCCTTGTCGCCGTCACCCTCTTGCTCGCCGCCACCTCGCCCATGTCAGCCCAGTCCTTCGGTCCTCAGCCGGACGCTGCCACGCAGAAGGAGATCCTCGCCCTTCGTGAGTCGGCCTGGCGCACCTGGTTTGCCAACGACACCGCCGGCTTCAAGCGCGTGGTCCCCGACGAACTCGTCGCGCTGGGGATGGGCGGGGGTGAGTGGGAGAATCGCGAGCAGACCCTCAAGCAGATGGGTGAATTCGCGAAGCGGGAGATGAAGCTCGACCAGCTGCACTTCGTCAAGAACGTCTTCCAGCAGTATGGCGACGCCGTGATTTTGTACACGGCCTTTCACATGGTGCTCAAGGGGCCCAAAGGCGAAACACAGGAGACGCAGGGGCGTGGAACCGAGATCTTCGTCCGCCGCAACGGACGATGGGCGCACACCGGATGGCACCTCGACACCGTCGGCTCCTGATCGCTGAGCCACTCACCAACCCGCGCAGCCGCGGTCCCGTTGCCGCGACATGTAAAGGCGTAGACGTTCATGACCAAGCGGGCCTTGGTGGCGATGCCATTCGCCACCGAGGCCCGCTTGGCGTTATTCTCGAACGTCCGCCCGCTTGCCTCACTCCGTTCACGCTACGCATGCCTCGTTCGGGATCGCTGCGCCCCAGTGGCGCGATCGTCTCCAGCGCGCTCCTCGCCGGCGCGCTCATGCTCGCTCCCTCGCTCGGCGCCAGCGCCCACGCGCAGGGGCGCACCTACGACCAGCTCCTGACCCTCTTCAAGGAGTGGCGCACCTTCGAGGACGCGCCGCGCCTCGCGAGCGGGATCCCCGACTACTCGCCGGCGACCAACGCGCGCCGCCTCGCCGGGCTTCGCCGGCTGCAATCCCGCCTCGCGGCGATCGACACCACCGGCTGGCCCATCAAGGAGCAGGTGGACCTGCACATCGTGCGCGCCGAGATGAACGGGATGGAGTACTTCCACCGCGTGTTGCAGCCGTGGGCGCGCGACCCGGCCTATTACGCCTCGGTCGTCACCGACGAGAGCGACACGCCGGCCAAGGAGGGGCCGCTCATCCACGGGGCGATCAAGCTCTTCGACTATCCCATCTGGCCGCGCACGCGCCTCGACACCGCGAAGGCGCTCACCAGTGCGCAGGCGGCCGACCTGGCGGCCAAGCTGCGCACCATCCCGCCGCTGCTGCAGGCCGCCAGGCGCAACCTGGCCGGTGGTAACGCCCGCGACCTGTGGGTCGGGGGCTCCCGCGCCTTCGAGGAGCAGTCGGAGGCGCTCAAGGAGCTGGGCGAGAAAGTCGGCACCACGGACGCTGCGCTCGCCGGCGCCATCCGCGAGGCGCGAAGCGCGAGCGAGGCCTTCGCCACCTGGGTCGCGACCGAGGCGAAGCAGAAGACCGGTCCGTCGGGGATCGGCAAGACGCAGTACACCTGGTACCTGCGCAACGTCCTCCTCGTCCCGCTCTCGTGGGAGGACGAGGTCACCATCACGCGGCGCGAGCTGATGCGCGCGCACACCGCGTTGCGCCTGGAGGAGAACCGCAACCGCAACCTCCCCCAACTCCCGGTAGCCGACACGCCCGAGGACTACGCCGCGCTGCAGGAACGCGCGATCCCCAAGTACCTCAAGTGGATCGCCGACAACAGGATCCTCACCTACGAGCCGTGGATGGAGCGCGCGCTGCGCGAGCGCACCGCCGGCTTCTCCCCCGCGGCGTCGCGCAACTTCTTCATGCAGGCCACGCAGCGCGACCCGATCCCCCTGTGGACGCACCTCTACCACTGGTGGGACAACATGCGCATCCGCGTGGCGCCGCACCCGAGCCCCATCCGCCGCGGAGCGCTCCTCTACAACGTCTGGATGAGCCGCGCCGAGGGAATGGCGACGTCGTTCGAGGAGTGGATGATGCACGCGGGGCTGTACGACGACTCGCCGCGCTCGCGCGAGATCGTCTGGATCATGCTGATGAACCGCGCCGCCCGCGGGCTGGGGAATCTCTATGCGCACTCTAACGAGCTGACGATGGAAAAGGCGGGGGACATCCACATGAACTGGACCCCGCGCGGGTGGATGCGGCGCGACCCGCTGCTCGGCTTCGAGCAGCACCTGTACCTGCGGCAGCCTGGCTACGGGGCGTCGTACATCACGGGCGGTCGCCTCATGGAGGAGACCATCGCGCTGCGCGCGCGCCAGCTGGGCGACCAGTTCACGCTGCAGCGGGTGATGGACGAGATCAACGCGGCAGGGATGATCCCGGCATCGCTGATCTACTGGGAAGTGACGGGGGACGACCGGATGGTGCGGGAGCTGAAGGAGGGGCGGGCGTTGCCGATCAAGTGATCGGCGGTTCGGGGGACGCCCGATGATGCGGGGGGCGCAGAGCGCCGGCGCCCCCGTGTCTGGATTCTTGGGAGGTTGGCGCGTCTACGGGGAGACGCGGACTCAGTAGGCACCGGAGGAGACGCTCATGGAACGACGCATCCAGCTGGCCCTTGCAGCGCTCATCCTCGCTGCCCTCCCGCTTCCATCGTGGGGCCAGCAGCGCGACGACGCGCGCACGCCGAGGCGCGATTCGCTCCCACTCGACACGCTCGAGCGCTGGATCGCCCGCGCATCCAACGCCGGACGCTGGGGACGGGACGACGAACTCGGCACCCTCAACCTCATCACCCCAACACAGCGGCTGCAGGCGCTCGCGACCGTGCGCGCCGGGGTCACCGTCTCCCTGGCGCACGACATCACGCCGGGGCCCAATCCGCGTTCCGAGCGCCCGATCTCGCTCACGTACGACTCGGCGAAGTTCGACTCGATCGTCACCTGGGGATTCGACGAGACGAACGTGATGTTCCACGGATGGGCCTACTCGCACATCGACGCCTTGTCGCACACGGCATGGCGCGGCCGGATGTACAACGGCACGTCGACCGACGTGGCCGAGCGCGCGGGGACGCGACGACTCGGCATCCAGAACATGCGCGACGGCATCGTCACGCGCGGCGTGCTGTTCGATATCCCTCGCCTCACGGGACGCCCCTATCTCGATCCCGGCACGATCATCACGGTGGCCGATCTCGAGCGATGGGAACGCGAGCACGGCGTGCGGGTGGGGGCGGGCGATGTGGTGTTGATCCGCACCGGGCGCTGGGCGCGCGAAGCGGCGCTCGGCGGCTGGGACGTGACGAAGGGGGCCGCCGGGCCGCACCCGTCGGTGGCGCTCTGGCTCCACGCGCGCGGCGCCGCGGCGCTGGGCGGCGACGTATCCAACGAGTACTACCCGTCGGTGGTGCCGGGGATCAGCGACCCGTTGCACGAGGTCGCGCTGGTGGGGATGGGGATGCCGCTGATGGACAACCTCGACTTCGAGGCGCTGGCGCGAGAGGCCAACGATCGGCAGCAGTGGAGCTTCGTCTTCATGGCGGCGCCGCTGCGGATGAAGGGCGGGTCGGGATCGCTGGTAAATCCGCTGGCAATCTTCTGACGAGGCGACGGCGCGTGACCGCGCTAACGTGGGAATGCTGGTCGAGACGCGTTCGCACGTGCGCCGCGTCCGGCAGCCCGACTACTCGGGTGCGCGACCGGTCGCCGACGCCACGAAGCCCCAGGAGAAGGAGCATCTGACCTACCGAGCCACGCACGTCGTGCCGCTCCCCGACAATGTCCGCGAGACCTTGCGGTGGTACGACAAGTACCTCGGGCCAGCAGGTGCCGCGCGCTGAAACGGCGTGCGGCACTTGCTCGCGGCGGGAAGTTACTGGGCACCAATCACTTCGCCGGCAACGTCCCCTTGTTCGCGATCGCCTTCCGAATCGCCTCGACCGTCGTGGTCGCGCGATACTCGACGATCTCCTTGGCCCACCTGGTCGCCTGCGCGCGGTTGGCGAGCGTCGTCCCGTTGATCCCGGCCTTCCCGAGTTTGACCCGCTGGTCGTAGCGAATCGACGAGGGATCGGTGATGAACATGTTGAGCGAGATGACCGGATCGTCGTGCAGCCCTTCCGGTTTGTCCTCCTTCACTCCCTTCGACTCCATGAACTTCTTGACGCCGGCGTAGTCGTAGTACTCCTGGACGTGGGCCACGACCGGGGTGCCCCGCCAGATGGCGGTGAGCGAGTCGGCAACGGCGCGCTGTCCGTTCTGGTTGCCACCGCTGTCGCCGATGAGGATGATGTTGGCGAAGCCGTGCACCTTGAGCGAGTGCACGATGTCGGTGAGCAAGGCGCGAAACGTTCCGTCGCGCATGCTGATGGTCCCGGGACTCGCCATGTGGCCCGAGGCGGGGTCGATCGCCCCTTCGGGCACGAACTTCACGATCGGGGCGCACAGCGCGTTGCCGAGCTTGCGCGCAATCGCCTCGCAGTTGGCCTGCAGCACGTAGTTGTGCTTGCCCAGGGCCAGCCACGGCCCGTTAGGCTCGATGCCGCCGGTGCTCACGATGACCGTCGTCTTCCCGCTGCGGATGGCGTCACGCACATCCATCCACGTCATCTCCTCGAGCCAGACGGTGTGCGGCGCGGGGAGTGGATTGGGCGCGTCCGCGCAGTTGTAGGCGTTATCGGCGCAGTTGCCGCCGCCCATGTTGCGCCCTTGTGGCGCGGACTGGGCGAGCGAGGGCGTCGCAGTGAGCGCACTAAGCGCGAGGAGGGCGATGAGGGGGGCGGCGCGCATTGGGGGGAGGGACGAGGGCGGGGTAGGCGTGCAACCAGGCGCCATCTTGTCGTGGCAGAGAGGGAGCGGCAAGGCCGCGCGGGCGGCGCATTGCGAAAACCGCATCAGGCATGCAACATCTCGGGCGATACGTCGCCTCAGGCGTTGTCCACCGGATCGTCGCAGTGTCCGGTCCTCCTTGGCACCCGTCCATCCCGACGACGGTGCGTTGGCCCCCCTCTCCAAGAGTCCGCACCTTCCATGATGTCACCCGAAGTCTTCTTCGCAAACACCGAGATCAAGCGCTGTGGACGAGGAAGCGAGTTGCAGAAGATCGACCTGCGGCTGCAGCAGGCGACGCCGCTCGACGCCGACCCCACCCGCGCTGGGAGCCAGCTGATCGCGCTCCTGTCGGCGGTCAACACCTGGCTCGCCGCGAAGGTCGAGAAGCACGGGGAAGCGCCGTCGGAGAACGTGATTGCGCGGCGAAAGATCGTGTCGCAGCTCCACGTCGAGGTGCTGCAGGAGCTCAAGGTCCGCTTCCCCGACGACGGGGGCGAAGGGGCGGCGCTCGCCATCGCCAAGCGCAGTGCGAGCTACGCCAGGCACAAGGCCGACGGGGCCGCCAAGGGGCTCAAGTCGCTCGAGGCCGGATACAGCAACGAACGGGCATCGTTCCTGGACAAGAAACCCGGCTTTGCCAAGCACGATGTCACGGCAGAGCCCTCCGGCAGTTTCGTGAAGAGCACGATCGATGCGAGCAAGGGGGATGCGTTCAAGCAGGGGTACAGCGCGGGGCTCAACGCGCTGCTCGGGCGAAAGGGATTCTCCAAGCTCAAGTTGGACGAGTTCATCGAGGTGTGGAACGCCATCGACAAGGAGCAGGCCGGTGCCCTCGGCAACGAGAAATACGTGCACCTGCTGCGCAAGAACGAGCGAATCTCGAAGTTCCTGACGTGGCCCGAGAAGGGGCTGTATTACAAGCAGGTCGGCGTGCCGTATTCCACGCCGCATGACTCCCCCGACCTGTACGCCATGGACCGCTACGGCAACCTCGTCACGATCTCGGCGAAGGTCTACCTCGACCTGAATTCCGGCGAGTTCACGACCAAGGCGCGGGCGCTGATGGCGCAGCACAACCACAGCAGCCTCAACGCGGGCGGTGACGTCATCTGCGCCGGAATGATGGCGTTCAACCAGGGGCGTATCACCTACATCGACAACTGCAGCGGGCACTACAAGCCGACGCCTCGGCACGTGCAGAACTGCGTGCGAAGCTTGCACGTGGCGGATTCGGCCGACATGAGCCAGCTGCGGATCCGGGTCGGCGAGCAGCTGAAAGGTGGGGACGTGCGCTGGTCCACCTTCAACGACGCCGGCGTCTTCCTGGCCCAGAAGTTCTGAGTTCGCCGCTCGACCCTGTCTCCCGCTGCGTCGAGTGGCTGGCCGTCATGTCGCCGCGCGCGCCGTCACCGCGACGCGTCGGCCGCTCGCGAGATGATGCGACGCAGGCGATAGCGAAAGCGTGACCCGTCGGCGGGGGGGCGCTCGACGGTGTGGCGCTCGACCTCGAGCCGGTAGCGAAAGCCCGCCTCGTGCTGGAATCCCTCGATGGGGTCGTAGAAGTAGGTCCACGTCGTGTCGCTTCCCAACCGCACCACCATGCATTTGCGGATCCCTTCCCCCTGACATGGAACGGTTTGTGGTCTGACGTCGATCGTGAGTACTTCGGGCTGACCGAGGCGAGCCGACGCGCACGCCACGACCACGAGCGGAGCTACGACGAGCGCGTCACGAATCGAGATCCATCGCATGGAAACCTGTGAGAGTGCAGCCGGGGGACGTGACCGTCCCCCAGCCACGGGTCAAACTGCGTGCTGCGTGCCAGGTCCCGAACTCACGGGACCACCACGACAATGTCGCTCCCGCGGAAGTTCGTGCAGCCGTCGTTCAGGTAGCCACGGAGCACGAGACTCGTGCTGCCGCTGTTGACGTCGCCGTTGGCCACGAGCGTGGGATTGTCGAACAAGACCACGAGGTCCTTCCGACCATCCCTGTTCACGTCCTCGAATTTTGCCTGATACGTCCCCTTGTTCTGCTTGGCAACGGGGGTATCGATCCCCGATTCGTCGCCGAGGGTGATCTTGGAGGGATCGGCCTTGGTTGCGTCGAAGGTTGCCGTGCTCAGGACGGCCACCGAGATCAGCCCGTTCTTGGTGAGGCTCACCGGATTGGGCGTCCGGGTGGGCGTGATGTCGATTGCGACGGCGAAGTACGAGACCGACAGCTGCATGTTGTCGGAACCGGTACCATTGTCCTTGTCGGTGACGGAGAGCGCCACGGTGTACGTGCCGGCCGCGCAGGCGCGCGTGGTGGCCGTGATGGGGAGCGATTGGTTGTTGGTCGATCCCGTCGTGTTGGTGCCGAAGCCCCAATTCACGGACCAATTCCACGGGTAGTCGATGACCCCCGGGTCGCTGAAGCTGCCGGTGAGCGTGAAGTTCTGCCCCGACACCACGCTTCCATCCGAGCCGGCGTTCACGGTCGGCACCACGTTGACGACCGTCATCGCGACCTGGTCTGAGCCCTGACCGTTGTCGTCGTCTGTCACGGTGACGGTGACGGTATACGACCCGTTGTCCACGTACGTGTGGCTCAAGGAGAACGTCGTCCCGCTCAGTGCCAGCGCCTGGGCGCCGCTGCCATCCCCGTAATCCACCGTGGCGCTCCAGGTGTCGCCGGACCCCGGATCGGTGAACGAGCCGTTCTGCGTGAACAGCGCGCCCTCGTTCCGCGTCGCGTCGGCACCCGCGTTCACGGTGGGCCCGACGTTCACGACGTGGACGGTCGTCGTCGTGCTGTTCGTGAGCGTGCCGTCGCTGACGGTGAGCGTGACGGTGTAGTCGCCGTTGTCGGCGTACGCGTGCGGGGCCGACTGCTGCGTGGAGCTACCGCCGTCGCCGAAGTCCCACGCGTACGTGAGCGTCGGATCGTCGGGATCGCTCGATCCCGACGCGTCGAACGGCACGGACGCCCCTTCATTGTAGCTGGCGGCAAGGGCGCCGATGACCGCGGTGGGCGCCTGGTTGTTGGCGCCGTAGAGCAGCGCGAGCGTGCTGATGTCAGTCGAGGCCAGCGAGTCGCGTTGCCCCATCTCGTCGTCGCGCCCGCGCTTGGACGACAGCGTCTTCTCGCCGTTCTTCGAGAAGAAGTACGGGCCGTAGTGCATGATGGAGCCTTCATTGTACGCGCCATCATCGGTGGCGCCGGAACAGACCTTCTCGAAGTTGTTCTCCTTTCCCGACTCGACGTTGGCGAGAAAGACATCGACATACGTGTCGCGGTCGCAGCGGCTCTGCTCATGGTAGAGGCCGAGCGCGTGGAGGATCTCGTGCTTGGCGTTCCCCAGGGAACACCCGCTATCGAAGTTGATCGTCTGCTCGCCCCCCTGTTTGCCGATCGCTGACGAACACCCGGTCGCGTCGATGAAGTGGATGTAGTCGGTCTCGCTGGTTCGCGCCACGAAGGTGATGCCCGCCGTGACCTGCTGGATGTAGGTCATCGCGTCCGTCATGCGGCTCTGGTTAGGCAGGCCACCGTCGATGACGTAGGGCACCACCCCGCCGCTCCAGCGGAAACCGCTCCCGTTGATGTAGATCGCCTGGAACGACACGTGCGCCGGCTGGCGCAGCAGCGCCTCCCGCGTGTTCGGGATGTCGCGCGCCTTGCCGATGACGATGTCCCCTTCCCAGATCGCCAGCTCACCCTGCACCTCGTACGACACCTGCATCGGGGCGCCGTCCCTGCCGGTGATCCAGCCGGTCCGGCGCTCGCCGCGCGCGCGGTAGCCCTCACCGTAGAGTTCGCGGGACAGGGTGGGCTCGGGCGTCGGCGTGCGCGCCGAAGGAGAGGTCGGGTTGTCCTGGCACGCGGCGAATAGCACTACCGCCGCCACCGCGCCCATGGCGCGTCGTTGCTGACTACGCATCGTCACCTCGCTGCAGGGGTGGATCCCGCTCCAGCGGGCCTCGGATGAGACATGCCGCGCGATTCCCGGCGATGGACAAATGACGAAATGCCGGAACGCAGACGCGGGTGCCAGCTGAGGTCACTTAGGGAGGGGGCCGCGAATATCCGGTTCCCTGCTGCGCCGCGATAGATGTGGCGCCGGCGCCACATCGATGCGCCTGGTCTTGCCGCTACCGATTGGCCATCAGCTTCGCCACCACCAGGGTCCGCACCCGGCTCTCCAGCCTCCCGTTCGACGCACAATTCACGCTGCTCCCCGAGCCGTTGTCGTTGGGACGAGCGGTCGCGCGCACCACGGTGTGCAGCACTGACGCCGACTCGCCCGCGCGCTCGACCCACGACTGCACGCGCAGCGTCACCGAATAGAGGTCGGCGTTGTTCCCCATCGCCGTCACCCCGCACGAGATGAAGTGCGACAGCCGCTCGCCATCGAGCGTGCGACGGAACTGCGTCGGCACGCTCACGATGCTCAGGGCGCCCTGATCGACGGTAGCCGTGCGCATGTTGAGCGACGCCAGCACCTGCGGCAGGACCCCAAAGAGCTGTTGCGGGGCCACGGGAAGCGAGTCGACGCGCTCCTCGTTCTCGCGCCGCGTGTCGATCGCCAGCGTCGAGCGCGCACCGCGTACGACGGTCGTCTCCGGCGTGCTCGCGCCACCCGTCCCGGTGCCGGACGAGGCACAACCGGCCGCGAGCACGATCGCGGCGACCCTGACGAGTGCTGCGACAGCGTGGTGCATCGTCGGGAGCATCGTCTGGTGCATGGTCCGCTACGGCTTCGTCGTGGGTCCGGCCCGGGGCGCGACCAGGATGGTACGCGCCGCCCGCAGCGCATCAGGCGACCCGGCAATCGCCAGCACGTCCCCCGCCTCCAATCGCTCGTTGCCGGTGGGAGGCACCGACTCGAGCGACGTCCCATTGCTCCGCAGGATGGCCAGCACCTCGGCGCCGGTCACGCCGCGCAGATCGAGCTGTGCCAGCGTACGCCCAACGCCCGGATCGCCCCCAATCAGGCGCATCGGTTCCGGATCGCCCAGCCCGGGGAGCAGCGTCGTCACGCGATCCATCGCGCGCTCGAGCTCCTGGTCGCTCCCGCGCGTGCGATCGTGCTGCGTGAGCGCGAGCGCGATCACCTCCGCACCGGCTCGCGTGTGACCGTACAGCGTACGCGCGCTGCGCCACACGCCAAAGAGCATCGCCAGCCCCAGCGCCGTGAGCGTCGCCCCGATGATGGCTCCCGGCAGCAGCGGGATGAGAATCGCGATGAGCGGAAGTGACGTGGTGGCCAGCAGCGCCAGGTGCAACGTTGCCACGAATGCGTTGCGAGGGGCAAAAGCGCGATCGAGCTTGCCATGCGCCGGCGTCGGGAGCGCGCGGCGCGCGAGCGCGAAGGCTACCGCCCGCGTCATGCGCACGAGCCCGGCGGCAAATGGCGCCGCTCCAACGAAGGAAAGCGCAATCACCATCAATCGTCCGGCGGGGGGCTGCCACCCGAACCACTCCTCGACCATCACCGCCAGCCGCCCCATCTCGGCGTACGCCGCGACGATGAGCCCCGCGAGCAGCGCGACGTCGACGACGATCAGCCAGATGGCGCGACGCATCGATCCATCCTCGCTGCGCCCGCCCGTCGAGAGGCCGGCGAACCAGGAGCCGTAGAGCGCGACAAAGGTTTGCAGCGCGGGCGGGAGGCCGCGATCGACGCGTCCCGCCACCGGCCCCGACGCCCGCACCAGCCACGGCGTGGCCAGCGTAGTGAGCGCGCTCACCGTGACGGCGACCGGATACAGGAAGGGGCGCGTGGCCGCGTTGGCCGCCCCCACGCCGGCGATGATGAACGAGAACTCGCCGATCTGCGCGAGGCTCATCCCCGACTGCACCGCATTGCGCAGCGAGTGCCCGGTCAGGAAGGCGCCGATGGAGACGCCGAAGACCTTTCCCACCACCACCAGGATGGAGAAGGCGAGGATCGGGAACCACATGTCGCGCACGACGCCGGGGTCGATCGCCATCCCCACTGCAACGAAGAAGATCGCGACGAACAGGTCGCGCACCGGGATGATCAGGTGCGCGATCTCTTCCCCCAATCCCGACTCGGCCACCAGCGACCCGGCGATGAACGCGCCTAACGCCACCGAGTACCCGAACCCCAGCGCCAGCAGGGCGGCGCCGAACGAGATGCCGATCGAGACGACCACGGTGGTCTCGGGGCTCCCCAGGCGATGCACGGCGCGGATGAACGGGGGGATGGCAACGCGCCCCACCGTGATGAGCACCACGAGGAAGGTGACGAGCCTGACGCCGGTCATCGCCAGCTCCGTCCCCGAGAGCCCCGACCCCGAGGCCAGCGTGGAGAGGAGGGTGATGAGGAGGATCGCGATCACGTCCTCGACGATCAGGATGCCGAATACCGTCTCGCGCACGACGCCGGTCACCCCCTGCTCGGCGAACGTGCGCGCGACGATGGTGGTACTGGAGATCGCGACCATTGCCCCGGAGACGAGCGCCTCCATCCCCGTCCACCCAAAGAGCGTGGCGGCGGCGTAGCCGATGGCGAACATCACGCTCGTCTCGGCGAGGGCGGCGAGCCCCGATGTGGCCGCGACGCGCATGACGCGCCCGAGTCGAAACTCGAGCCCGAGCGCGTACATGAGCAGGATGACGCCGAGTTCGGAAAACTCGGTCACCATCCGCTGGTCGACCGACAGCGGGATGGGGACGTACGGACCGACGGCCATCCCGGCTAGCACGTAGCCAAAGACTCCGGGCAGGCGCAGCCGCCGCGAGACGACCGTGGTCACGGCCGCCGCGCACAGGACTACAGCGAGATCTCGGAGGTAGCTATGTGATTCCTGCACGTCGGATGGCTGGCGTGAAGCGGCGACGTTCCCGGCGGATGCACGAAGGGGTGCCCCGGGAAGAACGCACCGGGACACCCCTTCGTGCAAACATTCTCGTGCATCGCGCGGTATCCCGCGCGATGCACAAGCGAACGCGACGCGCGACTATGCCTTCTCCATCTTCCCGAAGAACCAGATGAGGAGCATGGCGCCGAGCACCGAGGCAATGAGCCCCGCGCCCTGGCCCGCGGGATACCAACCGACCATGCGACCGATCATCCCCGCGACGAAGCCGCCGCCGAGACCGAGAAGCATTGTCTTGAGGATGCCCATGTCCTGGCGCCCGGAGTAGAAGAGTCGGGCGAGCGCTCCAACGAGGAGGCCGGAGCAGGCGGCGAAGATGAGTCCCATGGCAGTCTCTCAGAAGGGGGCCAAACGGCAGTGCTGCGCTTCGGCACACCGTACGGAAGCGGCGGCGCGCGTGATTCAACTGGGACGAAAAAGGGGGCGCCGTCCGCGGCGCCCCCCTCTTCCTTCGACCCAACGCGCGACATCGCTTCGTCCCACCTCTCGCTACCACGCGATGCCGTAGGCCTCGCGCCGGTAGTCGGACCCCACGATACGCGCCTTGGAGCGCGGATCGATGAGGATCATCTGCGCGCCGCCAAACTCCGCGCTCGGCGGTTGCACGTTGACCACTTGTCCGCGACGGGTGAGCGCGGCTCGCACGTCGTCGGGGAGCCCCGGCTCGACCCCCAATCGCCCGGCACCGAAGATGCGCCAGCGCGGCGCTTCCACCGCCTGCTGCGGCGTCATGCCGAAGCGCAGGACGTTGTTGAGGACCTGGATGAGCGTCTGCGGCTGCCCGTCGCCGCCGGGCGAACCGAAGGTGGCGAAGAGCGACCCGTCGTCGTTGAGCGCCATCACGGGGCAGAGCGTGTGGAAGGGGCGCTTGCCCGGGGCGACGATGTTGGGGTGCGCCGGATCGAGCGAGTAGAGCGCGCCGCGGTTGTGCAGGACGATTCCGGTCCCTGGGACCATGCGCCCGCTCCCGAAGGCGGCAAAGAGCGACTGGATCATGGAGACGGCGTTGCCGTCCTTGTCGACGACGGTGAGGTAGATGGTGTCGCCGTTGCCGTCGCGCGAGTCGTCGCTCGACTCGGCGACGATGGTGTCCTTGCGGATGCGGGCGCCGAGTTCGCGCGCGTAGTCCTTGGAGAGCAGCTTCTCGACCGGCACCGTGGCGAAGGCGGGATCGGCGATGTACTTGTCGCGATCAGCATAGGCCAGTTTGGCTCCCTCGACCATCAGGTGCACGTAGTCGGCCGACGTGCGCCCCATCGCCGTGAGGTCGTTCAACTCGGCGAGGTTGAGCATCTGCAGGAAGGTGGCGCCCTGCGTGTTGGGCGGGAACGCGAGGACCTTCTTGCCCAGGTACGTCGTGCTGATCGGCTCCTGCCAGGTGGAACTGTGCTTCGCGAGGTCAGCGGCGGTGACGAGCCCTCCTTCGCGTTCCATGAAGGCCGCGATCTTCTGCGCCGGGGCACCGGTGTAGTAGGCGCGCGCCCCGCCAGTTGCAATGAGGCGCAACGTGGCGGCGAGTTCCTTCTGTACGAGCAGGGAGCCGGGCGATGGCGCCGCCCCGTTCACCAAAAACGTGCGCGCGAGCGCCGAGTCGGCGGCGACCTTCTTCACCTCGGCGCCGATGTCGAGCGAGAGACGCGTGGAGACCGGGAACCCCTGGTCGGCATACCGAATGGCCGGCTGCAGCGCCTGACGCAGCGTGGTCGTCCCGAAGCGACGCAGCGCGTCTTCCCACCCGCGCACGGCTCCCGGGACCGAGACGGAGAGAATGCCCGAGCCGGGGACGCGGGTGAGGTTCTTCGCGGCAAAGAAGGCCGGCGTGGCCTTGCTCCCGGCGCGCCCCGAGCCGTTGAGGGCGTAGACCCTTCCCGTCTTGCCGTCGCGGATGAGCATGAAGTTGTCGCCCCCCACGCCGTTCATGTGCGGGCGAACGACGGCGAGGACGCCGGCCATGGCGATCGCCGCGTCGACCGCGTTGCCCCCGCGCTTGAGGACGTCGGCGCCCACGGCGCTGGCCAGCACGTGATCCGACGAGACCGCACCGCTGGGCCCCATCACATCGGGGCGGAGGGAGGGAGGTTGGGCGGCGAGCGTCGCTGGGACGAGCGAGAGGGCCGCGAGGGCGAGCGGGAGGCGCATCATGCGGAGTGGCGACGAGGTAGGCTGGCAGGCGAAGCGGGAGCGACCACGGCGTGGAGGACTCGCCATGGCTTACGCGGCAGGTGCGCCGCGGGTTGTCTCGTTCGCAGAACCGGAACGAGGCGTCGCCCGTCGCCCCAAGATGTCGATGCGTTGCGCGCTTCGCAGCTTCCGCGGGCCCGACTTCTGGCGCAAGGGCGTTTCGCGGAGGATCATGGTTGTCCTCGGGTCCCCTCACCCGCTACTCGGCGTTGGCGACGAAAGCACACGCCCCCCAGCGGCCGACGCCTCCCATGACAGCCTCCACGTCTCCCCCCATCCTCGTCGCCGGTGCGTCAGGGCAGCTTGGCGGCACGGTCGCCCGCCTGCTCCTCGCAGAAGGCCTCCCGGTCCGGGCGCTCGCGCGCCGACTCGAGCCGCTGCGCCCCCTCGCCGACCTCGGCGCCGAGCTCGTCGCAACTGACCTCCGCGACGCAGCGGGCGTGCGGCAGGCCTGCGACGGGGCGGGGCAGGTGGTCTCGACTGCCAACAACGTGCAAGGGAGCGGCGCGTCCAGTCCCACCCGGGTCGACGTCGAGGCGTACCGCTCGCTGGCGCACGCCGCGCGCGACGCGGGCGTTTCGCGCTGGCTGCATGTCTCGGCACGCGGGCTCACCGCCGACAGCGTGGTCGATTACTTCCGCGTGAAGCATCAGGTGGACCAGGTCGTGCGCGCGAGCGGAATCCCGTGGGTGCTGTTGCAGCCGACGGCATTCATGGAAGTCTGGGTCGACCTCATCCTCGCCACACCGATGCGCGAGAAGGGGGAGGCGATGCTCTTCGGGGACGGGAACCAGCGCGCCAACTACATCGCCATCGATGACGTGGCACACGTTGCGGTTGCCATCCTCAAGCGCCCCGAGGTGCGACAGGAGGCGATCGAGATCGGCGGGCCGTCGAACGTGAGCATGCGCACCCTCGTCGATCTCCTCGAACGTGCGATGGGGATCACGGTGAAGCGGAAGAGGGTCCCGCTGGCGGTGCTGCGCCTCGTTCCCCCGCTCCTGCGCCCGTTCAACGAGGTGGTGGCACGCATGATGACGTTTGGCGCGTTTGCCGCCGGGAGCGATGCCTCGTTCCCGTCGGGGTGTGCCGCCGCCGAGCGTTTCGGCGTGACGCCGCGCAGCGTGGAGGAGTACATCGCGGAGCGGTTCGGGCGGAAATAGGTGAGCGGGCGCGAGGGAAGATGGGGCGACATCTGGCGCAGGATGTCGGCGCCTCGTAGATCGGTGCGGCGCCGCACCCCTGCAGGACGCCACGACGTCACGCACCGGAGATTCACGATGGTATGTACGCGCACCCTCCGCGCGACCCTGCTCGCCCTGGCCGGCGCCTTCACATTCGGCGGTCCCGACGTGGTCCGTGCGCAGCAGGTGGCGTCAGCCGGTGGTGCGGCGCTCGCTCGCGGGCGCGCGCTCTTTGACGCCCAGTGTGCGCGCTGCCACGGGATCGAGGGAACGGGTGGCGTGGGCCCGTCGCTCCAGCGCCCGACGCTCCCTCGCGCGCCTAACGACACAGCGCTCGCCACCCTCATTGCCACCGGGATCGACGACCGCGGGATGCCGGGGGCCTGGCAGTTGAGCCCGAACGAGGTGTCGATGATCGTCGCGTACGTGCGTTCGCTGGGGAATCGTCCGCCGGAGGTGGCTCCCGGAAACGCGACGCGCGGCGAGGCGCTCTTTCGCGGGCGTGGCGGCTGCCTGGCCTGTCACGTGGTACGCGGCACCGGCGGGGTGATCGGCCCGGAACTCACCAACGTCGGCGCGGCGCGCGGGCTCGCGTACCTGCGGCGTGCGCTGCGCGACCCGGGCGCCGAGCTTCCGGCGGGGCCGGGCATTTCGTACGCGGGCTCCGAGCACGTGCGCTATCTCCTGGTGCGTGCCATCCCGATGAGCGGCCCCCCGATCACGGGGATCCGGGTGAACGAGGACGCCTTCACCATCCAGGTGCGCGACACCGGCGGGGCGATTCACTCGCTGGAGAAGCGTTACCTGCGTGCGCTCGAGAAGCTCTTTCACGCCAGCCTGATGCCCAGCGCGGGCCCCGGGTATTCCAACACCGAGATCGACGACATCGTGTCCTACCTGATGACCCTGCGTGGTGGCGCATGACCCACACCGCACGCACGCTCGCGCTCGTCCTGTCAGCCACGATCGCGACCGCAGCCCCACTCGCCGCGCAGGTCCCGTTCAGCCGCCTTGCAGCTGCCGAGCGTGATCCGGCCAACTGCCTGACCTATCCGGGGAGCCTGAGCGGGCAGGCCTCCTCCCGCCTCTCACAGGTCAACCGCACCAACGTGGCCGCGTTGCGTCCGGTCTGGCTGCACCAACTGCAGAACACGCAGTTCATGGCCGAGGCCACGCCGTTGGTGGCCGATGGCGTGATGTACGTGTCGGAGACGATGAGCGCGGTGACGGCGCTCGACGTGCGCACGGGGCGCACGCTGTGGCGATATGCGCCGACCATTCCCCCAACGACCAAGTGGATCGGCTTCCTGCCGACCAGCCGCGGCGTGGCGTTGCTGGACAGCACCGTGTACCTGGCGACGATCAACGCGCACCTCATCGCCCTCGATGCACGCAGCGGCACCGTGCGCTGGGATGTGGAGGTCGCCGACAACAAGCTGGGGTACGCCTTCACCCTCGCGCCGCTGGCCATCAAGGGGAAGGTGCTGGTGGGTGTGAGTGGAGGCGAGGCCGGCATTCGCGGCTTTGTCGACGCGTACGATGCGACCACCGGCAAGCTGGCGTGGCGCTTCCACACGATTCCCGCGACCGGTGAACCCGGGAACGAGACGTGGGGAGGCGATTCGTGGAAGACGGGGGGCGGCCCCACGTGGGTGACGGGGACGTTCGATCCGGAGCTGAACACCGTGTACTGGGGGGTCGGCAACCCCGGTCCCGACTGGAACGGCGATTCGCGCCCCGGCGACAACCTGTACACCTGCTCGCTCGTGGCGCTCGACGCCGACACGGGAAAGCTCAAGTGGTATTTCCAGTTCACCCCGCACGACACGCACGACTGGGACGCCAACCAGATCCCCGTGCTGGTGGACGCGACGGTGAACGGCGCCAAGCGCAAGTTGGTGCTGACGGCCAATCGCAACGCCTTCTACTACGCGCTCGATCGTGTGACCGGGGAATTCATCGGCGGGCGCGACTACGCCAGGCAGACCTGGTCGACGGGGCTCGACGCCAAGGGGAAGGCGAAGGTCATCCCCGGAAAGGAGCCGAGCGATTCGGGGACGCTGGTATGGCCGTCGTTGCAGGGGGCGACCAATTGGAACAGTCCTGCCTACAGCCCGCGCACCAATTTGTTCTACGTGAATGCGCGCGAGATGGGGTCGTACTACTACAAGCGCGAAGCCGAATACGAGCCGGGCAACCCGTTCATGGGGGGCGGCGAGCGGGCGCTGGAAAACGACAGTGCCTCGGGGGCGGTGCGGGCGCTGGAGCCATTGACGGGGAAGATGCGCTGGGAGTTCCGGCATCATTCGCCGCCGTGGGCGGGGCTCATGGCCACGGCGGGCGGACTGGTCTTCAGCGGGTCGAACGAAGGGAATTTCTTCGCGCTCGACGCGAGCACGGGGAAGGCGCTCTGGCAGTTCCAGACCGGCGGCTTCATTCGCGCGGCCCCCATCACCTATATGGTGGACGGGAAGCAGCGAGTGGCGATTGTGTCCAACAATGCGGTGATCGTGTTCGGGTTGCCGTAGATCGTCGCTGTGAAGAGGGGGAGATGCGAGACGGGGCGCCGATGATGTCGGCGCCCCGTTGTGCGTCGTGGTCGGGCGTCGCGGCACCGAGGCCGAGTCCAACGAGTCGAAATTTTCTGGAGGGGACTTGACTTGGAGCTCGATTTTGGACTCTACCCTTATGAGGGGGTGTGTGAGCGCGATTTTTATCCGATCGCGGCGCGAACAGTCCTGAACCGCGCGCGTTTTCCCTGTCGCGCGCATCGCTCGGGTCGTCGGGCGCATCGTTCGCACCCTCGCGCGCAGCGCTCCCTCGGTGTGGCGCAACGGCAGCACCGACGCGTTTCCCCTTCGGTCCGACGCGCGCGACGGGATGACTGTCCGACGTCGACGGTGATGCCGACGCGCGCAACGCCAGCGCTGTCGCTCGTGACGCGCGCGCCGACTCGCGCAACGCCTGCTCCGAAAGCGGCGACGATCGTTGTGCCGACGTTGACGACGACTCAGGCGTCGGCCTCGACGGATTGGTCGCGCGTGTCGCTCGCACCGACGCATCTCCCGGTGCCACCGCAGCGCGTCCCGCTGCGACAGTAGCGCATCCCGCAGTCACTGTCGCGCGTCCCGGCGCCGCCGCTGCGCGCAACGGCGCGTGTGTCACGCGCGACGCTTGCTCCGTCGCGCGTCCCGGCGCCTCCGCCGCGCGTGACGACGATGCCGCCGTGTGCGACGGCGGCGTGGTTTTGCGCGCAGCGCCAACAGACGGCGCCAACGCACGCGCCGTCGGCCGCAACGGACGCTCCGACGTCGTGCACGCTCATGCCGAGGCGCGCGACGCGGCCGGTGCAATGCGCGACGCGACCACCGCAGCACAAAACGCGACGCGTGCAGCGCTCGACGCCTTCACTGCAGCGTGTGACGCGACCACTGCAGCACGTGACGCGACGACTGCAGCACTCGCCGCGAGCACCGCCGCGTGTCCCCGCGCGACGGCTGCCGTATTCGTGCAACACCCGTACACACGACCTGACTTCACGACCTGCCGACCGAGTGGAGGACGCAGCACTCGCCGGCCATCCTTTCCTGCGTCCGATCATTAGATAGGAGCGTGTACCATGCGAGTCAGCGAACGAAACCGCCTGCAGGTCCTCCGTCGCGTGCGCGACTTCCTCAAGCCGATGGCCGAGGAGCCGACGTTGACCGCGGTGTTGGTCGAACTGGACGACGTGATCGAGCGGATGACGGCGGAAGCCGAACGGCAGGACAGCAACGCCCACCTGGCCAAGATCGGGACCCGGCAGGTCGCGGCGCTCGCGCAGTCGTTGCGCCTGGACCTCGTGCGTCCCGTATTGCGCCTGGTGCGGCGCGTGGCGCCGGATGCGCTCACGGCCGCCGGTTCTTCCCTCGTGTCGCTCAAGCTCCCCAAGGGCGAGGATCGTCAGGCGCTCATCACGGCGGCCAATGCCGTGTACCAGACGGCGAAGCAGTACGAAGCGAAGCTCACCGCCGCCGGCCTGCCCAAGGACCATCTGGCCAAGCTGTTGGTCGCGAGCGACGCGCTGCGCGACGCGATGGACACGCGCGCCCAGCGTGTGCTCGAGCGCGGCGCAGCCGCCACCACCACGGCGGCGCAGGGGCGGCGGTCGATGGAGATCGTGCACCTCATCGACGCGCTGGTGATGCCGCTGCTGCGTGGTGACGCGGGGAAGCTGCGGGCGTGGGGGGCGGCGAAGCGGTTGGGGTATCGGGCGGTGGGGGTGACGGAGACGGCGGCGAGTGTGGGGTCTGCTACGAGTGCCGTGGCGGCGCCTGCTGCGCCTGCCGTGGCGGCGCCCGCTGTGGCGGCGCCTGCTGTGGGGGTGTTGCCTAACGTGCAAACGGCCGCTGCGCAGGGAGCGGAGGAGGTTTCAAAGGCGGCGTAAGGGGCCGGTGAGCTGGAACTGCGCCGCATGAGGGCCGGGCGGGAGGGGCTGCAGACCCTTGCGCCCGGCTCGGCGGGGGGGAGGGCTATTCCCTGCGACTGTGCTCGCCCCGCACGCGAACGCGACACATACTTCCCCACGCCTATCGTACGTCCCGTCTCCACGCAATCACGACAGTTTCCCCCATTGTGAAGCACGCACACTGCTGCAAGCTCGCGCTCACGGTCGGAGCGCTGATTCATTATCCGCGCATGGCCACCGCGCGTCGTTCCTCGAAGATGGGTCGCGAGAAGCTCTCGCTGGAGGCGCTGCGTGCATAACGACACGGATGCCATCCGCACGCAAGCCGAGCGCTCCCCCCACAAGGAGCACTCCGTCCCCGTCTACCTCACCTCGAGCTTCGTCTTCGACGACGCCGAGGAGATGCGCGCCGCCTTCGCCGACGAGATCGAACGCAACATCTACAGCCGGTTCACGAATCCGAACGTCACCGAGTTCGTCGACAAGATGTGCCAGCTCGAGGGCGCCGAGGCCGGGTATGCCACGGCGACGGGGATGGCGGCGGTCTTTGCCACGTTCGCGGGGCTGCTCGGTGTCGGGGACCACATCGTGTCGGGGCGCGCGATTTTTGGATCGACGCACACGATCCTCACGAAGATCATTCCGCGATTCGGGATCACGCACAGCTACGTGGACGTCGCCGACGGGATCGAGGCGTGGGAGGCGGCGATCACACCGGCCACGCGCATGATCTTCGTCGAGACGCCGACCAATCCGGGGCTCGAGATCGCCGATCTGGACGCGCTCGGCGCGCTCGCGGCGGCGCGGGGCGTGCTCCTCGTGGTCGACAACTGCATGGCGACACCGGTCCTCCAACAGCCGCTTCGGCACGGGGCGCACCTCTCGGTGCACTCGGCGACCAAGTTCATCGACGGGCAGGGGCGCGTGATGGGGGGCGTGGTGGTCGGACGCAAGGACCTCATCAACCAGATCTACACGTTCTGCCGGAGCACCGGCCCCGCGCTCTCTCCGTTCAACGCGTGGGTCCTGTCCAAGAGCCTTGAGACGCTCTCGCTTCGCATGGAGCGCCACGCCTCGAACGCGCTCGCCGTCGCACAACACCTGGAAAGCAGCCCCGACCTGGAGCAGGTCCGCTATCCCTTCCTGCCGTCGCACCCCCAGTATGACGTCGCGAGACGGCAGATGTCGGCAGGTGGCGGGCTCGTGGCCTTCACCGTGAAGGGGGGCATCGACCGGGGACGGCGGTTCCTGAACGCGCTCCGTCTCTGCTCGCTGACGGCGAACCTGGGCGATACCCGGACCATCGCGACGCATCCGGCGTCCACGACGCACGCCAAGCTCAGCGAGGACGAGCGCCGAGCGGTCGGCATCACGCCGGGACTCGTTAGGGTGTCCGTTGGCCTGGAGGCGATCGAGGACGTGGTGGCGGATCTCGACCAGGCGCTCATCGCGTCCCGATAGTCGACGCGAATCAGATCATCACGGCGCGTCGCCGCGCTTGAGGAGGCCGAGCGGATCCTCGGGGTCTACGCCATCGTCGAAGACCTTGTTGCGGTCGCGGTGCGTGAGCTTGTAGACGGCGCCGAGCCAGTTGTTGAAGAACGCCTTGCCGCTGTCGCCCCAGGTGTTGTCCAGGAGCTGGACCACGTCCTGTTCCGGAAAGTTTGGGAGCGGCGCCCCCGCCCGCCGGGCCGCGCGCGCCGCATCCCACCACCGATCGATGACCTCGGCGGCCGCGTCGGAGACGTAGTGCTCGGGGTACGGGGGGACGTCGTCCCGCTCGCCCGCGAACCAGCGGTGCGCCTCGCGCACGTACTCCTTGAGCAGGCTGTTGATGTCGTACTCCGGGTGACCCTGAAAGTACACGACGCGGAACTGGTCGGCGCTCACCGCCAGATGCACGCCCCCCTCCGCGCTCTCGGCCAGCACGGTGAGTCCGGCCCGCTCGAACTGCGCCCGGTCGATGTCGTTGTTCCGGGAATGCGGGACGTTGAATCGCGTGTTGACGTCTCGGAGCAAGGGGTGCCCCGGCTTCGTCACGCGGTGGTCGTACACCCCCCAGCGCTTGCTCGGCAGCAGGACGCGGTCGATCCCGTGGAAGTGCTTGAGGAGGGAGTGCGTGGCGAGGCAGGAGCAGAGGACGGACGTCACGTGCTTGGACGCCCACTCGACGACGTCCTCGAGCGGCTGCCAGAACGGTTCCTCGTCGAGCGCCGGGTTGGCGACGTTGGCGCCGGTGATGATGAGCGCATCCAGCCCCTCGGCGCGCAGCGCGTCGAACGTCGTGTAGTGCCGGTCGATGTAGGCGCGCGTCTCCTCGTTGCGCTCGAGACCGGGGACCGTGAACAGGTGCACATACATCTGCACGATCTTGTTGGAGTTCCCCACCATGCGCAGGAACTGCCGTTCCGTCACACGCAGCGCCGCGTCGGGCATCATGTTCAAGAGCCCGATGTGCAGCTCGCGGATGTCCTGGTGGAGCGCACCGTCGAGCGACAGCACCTCATGGCCGGCGCGGCGCAGGTCTTGGAATGAGGGGAGCGAGGAGTGAGCGACGAGAGGCATGGGTGCGGCTCAGGCCTGATTGGAGCAACGAGCGATCATCGGGTCGCCGCCGTTGTGGTCGAGCGAAGTGCCGGCGATGTGTCCGGCACCACGGCATCCCGCGCCCCCGCATACATCGTCGCCGTCAACAACGCCACCGCCCCCGCCTGGTGCAGCGCGGCCAACGGAATCGGCACATGCAATAGTAACGTCGCCACCCCCAGCGTCACCTGCAGCACCACCGCCAGCTGCACGAGCAGCCACGCGTTGCGCGCCGCCGCATCGGTCGACGTCGCCCGCCGCCGCCACGCATACCACAGCGCGATCGCGAGCGTGATGAGCGCCAGCGTGCGGTGATGGAACTGCACCGCCGCCGGATTCTCGAACCAGTTGCGCCACATCGGCGCCAGGTCGCCGTAGGTGGGGGGGACGACGCTCCCTCCCATCAGCGGGAAGGTGTTGTAGACGAGCCCCGCATCGAGTCCGGCCACGAAGCCGCCGGTGAGGATGACGACGAAGACGAGCGCCGAGAGGGCGAGCGCGCCGCCGTTAGGCGTGGTGTGGTCGATCGCGACCGCGTCCGACTCGCTCGACGGGTGCAGGCGGAAGGCGGTCCATGCCGCCACGACGTAGATGATGATGGCCAGCGCGAGGTGCGCGGTGAGGCGGTATTGCGAGACGGACGTGCGCTCGGACAGGCCGCTTTGCACCATGTACCATCCCATGGCGCCCTGCAGGGTGACGAGCAGCGGGAGGTTGGCCATCCGCAGGCGCAGCGACGGGCGGATGCGCCCGCGCAGCAGGAGAACAAAGAACGGGATGGCGATGACGAGCCCCACCAGGCGCGCCACCAAGCGGTGCGCCCACTCCCAGAAGAAGAGCGACTTGAACTTGGCGAGGGTGATCCCGGCGTGGACCGTCTGCGCCTCGGGGATCTGCTGGTACTGCTCGAAGGCGTGTTGCCACGCCGACTCGGACAGCGGGGGGAGAACCCCCGTGATCGGCTTCCACACCGTGATGGAGAGACCGCTCTCGGTGAGTCGCGTGATCCCGCCGACGACCAGGACGGCGATCACCGAGAGCATGGTGGCGTACAGCCACCGCCGGACCGCGCGGTCATTGGCGGCAGAGGGGATGTAGGTCACGTCGATATCTTCAACAATGGTCGTGCGCCACGGCGCGTGTGCGGCGGCGGTCGTGGCGTCGATCGAGGGGTCGAGGGAGTCGAGCCTGACGAGCGCGATGTCCTGCGAAGGGCGGAGCGAAGTCATGGCGGCGCACTCCCGGTCCGCGCCACCAGCGTGCGGCGCGTGCCGTCATAGGTGATGAGGACGACGCGCCCTGCACCAAGTGTAATCGTGGTGTCGAGCGAAAGGCGGGGTGGAATCGACTCGCCGGCGCGCCGCGAGCGTTCCTCGCGCTCACGCCCTCCGCGATCCCCAAGGAGCGTGTCCGACTCGCTGGCCGGTGCAGCGACGCGGTTGGTATCGATCGCGTCGGAGGTCGCGCCCTCGGCTCCGGCGAGCGAGTCCTGAGCGGTGGCGGTGGTCGAGTCCAATCGCACGAGGGCGGCCTGCAGGCGGCGCACGCCGGGCAGCAGCGCGTGCTCGCGTAGTACGTGCATCGGGCGATCGTGCCGCAACCCGTCGCCCTGAACCGTGTCGGTCAGCGCGACAGCGCCGTCCACTGTCAATTGCAGCAGGTAGCGGGCAAAGCGCCCCTCGCACTCGAAACGAAGGCGCATGTGGGCGGGGCGCTCCTCGAGCTCCGCGTCCGACAGCCGGCGGCAGTGCTCGACGCGCTCGGGGCGCGCGCTCCACGACAGCCGCACCCACGCCGACTCGCCGCGAATATCGGTCATCGGGACAAACGACGCGGCGCGAATCGCCACGGCGGCGACGGCGCTGGCCGCAACGATGAGGGGAAGTCGGAGATGGGCGCGCGTCATGCCCCCTCCGGTGTCGTCGCCGGGAGCACGGGGTCGCAGACTCCGTCGGTTTCACCCAGGTCCTCAGGCGAGAGCACGCCTAACGGGATGAGTGACTCGCGGAACCGCCGGAACTCCGACACGGTCGCCGCGCCGTCGCCCACGGCCATCGTGGCCGTGCACACGCGCCGCCGGTCGACGCGCGCCTGGAGTTCGGCCTCGCGCTCATGAAACAGGCGCGCGTCGAGCCAGGTGGGGCCTTCGCGCCCTCGGCAGTCGCGCGGGGGACACGAAAAGACGATGACGCCCGCTGCACCGCCGCGCAGCGCGAGCTCCACGACTGAGGTGTGCAGATTGCCGCTGCACGTCACGGGATGAATCACCGCTCCTTCGCGGCGCAGCAGGTCGAGTTGCGACGGCGCCGCGTTCTGGCAGCAGATGGCCAGTACCTGCGGAAGCTCAGTGATGTCGAGGACGTCGCGCGACAGCGCGCGGATGTCGATGAGTTGATCGCGTCCGGTGCGGTGCACTGGCCCAACGCCCATCGGCGCGCACGAGCCGGCGCAGATTCCGCAGCTCACGCATAACGCCGGATCAACATGCGCGACCAGTGTCGGGCGTCCGTCGTCGCGCTCACGCATGGTGATCGCTTCCCACGGGCAGTCCTGCGGGCACTGGTTGCAGCCGGTGCACAGACGCGGATCGACCACACTTGGCGCCCATGATCCCTCGCGTGGGCGCCGCGTGAAGCGCGGCACCAGCAGCGCGACCGTGAAGGTCGTGATGGCCCCTCCCCACGCCCACCACACCGGGAGCTTATCCGCGATCGGGAGCCAGAACGCATAGAACACGTTGAGCGGAACGTGCGTGGGGACGACAAACGGATCGCCCCTCGGCAACAGCGGCGCCGGCAGGAGGACGGCAAGCGCGATGAGCGCCCCGACCAGTCCCCACAGGAGCGGGCGTGGCGGAAGGAGCGTGGGTCGGGCGATGCGCGAGACGTGCAGCCAGATCCCCGCGCCGGCGCCGAGCGGAAGGGCGACGTGCAGGAAGAGGTTGAGGAAGAAGAAGGCGGACGGGATCGGGCGATCGCCGGCGAAGGTGCGCGCGACCGGTTCCGACAGGATGGGGAGCGCGTCCAAGAGGCGCGCGCCGGCAATGGCGAGTTGGGCTCCGAACGTGTCCCACACCATCACGAACCCCGTCCATCCGCTCGTGAAGAGGAGGAGGAAGAGGAGGACCCCCGACGTCCAGGCCAGGGTGCGCGGTCCCCAGCTGCGGGCCTGGGCAAAGAGGCGCACCACGTGCGCGAGCACCGCCACCACCAGCGCGTCGGAGGCAAAGCGGTGCACGCCGCGCATCCAGCGCCCGAGGTACGGATCGTCCTGCAGCCGCGCCACCGACTCCCACGGGGCGCTCACCCTATAGATGACGAGGAGGTACAGCCCCGTGAGGATGAGGACCGCGAGCAGGGCGACGGCGATGGCGCCGCTCTGGTGCAGCGGGTTGTATCGCCACCCGAGCAGGCGGTGGCAGGCGCTGTCGAGGGCGCGGACGACGCGAAGGGCGGGACGTTCGAGCAGCCGCATGTCCGGCGGGCGAGAGGGTGGGGACCGCGCAACCGCCGACCCGGTGGGGGTGGGGCGAAGTCCCTCTTGCGGCGAGTTTATCATATTCACATGATAAATGCAACGATTGCCCGACCTGCCGAACCCGTCGCCCCCGCCGAACCCGCATGCCGCTGAGCAGCACGACACAGTACGCCCTGCGCGCCGTCCTGTACGTCGCCGAGCACGGCTCCAACGATCCCGTGCCGGTGGACGCCATTGCCGCCGACCTGCGCGTCCCGCGCAACTATCTCTCGAAGACGCTCCACGCGCTTGCGCAGGCGGGGGTGCTCACCTCCGGGCGCGGCCCGCGTGGCGGCTTTCGCCTGGCCCGTGCCCCGCACGAGCTCACGTTAGGCGACGTGGCGGCGCCGTTCGACGAACTCGAGGAGCGCAAGTGCATCCTCGGTCGCGCGACCTGCGGCTGGAAGAATCCCTGCTCCGCGCATCCGCGCTGGGAGGCGATCTCCCGCGCACAGCAGGACTTCTTCCGGCACACGACGATCGCCGACCTGCTGGGTGAAATCGCCGGGCAGCCGGCCATGGCGCCGTCGCACGACATCTCCCCGAACGAACGGCGCCTGCCTACGCGCGGTCCCGCGGCCGGCTCGCGTGCCGCGAGCGTTGCGCGCTCGACTGGCGCGAAGCGCCCCGCGAACAAGGCCAGGTCGGCGAAGTCCACGCCAGCATCACCCAAGCCAGCGAAGCCAATCGCTACCCGAACGCCTGCTCCCCGCACGCGTGGCGGGTAGTGCCTGCCGTACCACTCTTTCCCTTCCGAGGCCCCCTGTGTCCGATCACGCGCCACCGCCTGACGAGTCGCCGCCGCTCATGCAGCGCCTGTTCGACAACGTCTTCCTGCTGCTGGCACTGGGTATCGTCGTGATGTTCGTCGTCTACACCGGGTGGGGGATGTGGGAAATCCTGTCGATGCCGAAAGGCACGCTACCGTGAGGGCCACATGCTGACCAAGGTACATACCGGGCTTGATGGCGTGCCGGGCGTGTGGTGGAAGCCGGCGCACAAGGCAGAGAAGGTGTGGGTGGCGATCGCCTTCGCGTGGTGCATGGTGCTGTTTGCCATGATGCCGCTCTGGCACTGGCGCGGCGGGCAGAACCCGTCGGGCATCCGTCGCCGGGTGGAGCCGCGGGCCTTCTATGCGCGCACGCAGGAGTTTGCCAAGCAGTACCAGGTGGGGACCGATCGCGGACTCCCGATTGTGCAGCCGCCCCCGGGGAGCGACGTCTACCTCACCGCGCTCACCTTCCAGTGGTATCCCATCCTGCAGCTCACGCAGGGGGAGACCTACCGATTGCACCTGTCGGCACTGGACGTGAACCACGGCTTCAGCCTGTACCCGCTGAACGTCAACTTCCAGATCGTCCCCGGCTACGACTATGCGCTCGAGGTGACGCCGACCGCCTCGGGGGACTTCCGCATCATCTGCAACGAGTTCTGTGGCATCGGCCACCACACGATGGTGGGCCGCGTGATCGTGCTCGACAAGTCGGGCCAGAAGGTCAGCGACAACGCCAACGCCCGCCTGGGCAACGGAGCCACCCCATGAGCGCCACGCAGGCTGTCATTCCCGCGGCCGACGCGTTCCGCACCTGCGCGTTCACCGGTCGCCGTATCCATCGTCAGGCAGAAGCGCTCGTGAAGGCAAACGCCGTTGTCGCCGTGGTGGCGCTCCTCATCGGCGCCATCGCCGCGCTCCTCCTGGTGCTCACTCGCTGGCAGGCCGTTCATCTCCTCCCCGCGGTGTGGTACTACCGCATCCTCGGGGTGCACGGGATGAACATGCTGATCTTCTTCATCATCTATTTCGAGATGGCGGTGCTCTGGTTCACCTCGACCGCCTTGCTCAACGCACGGCCGGCCAACCCCAAGCTGGGGTGGGTGAACTTCGGGCTCATGCTCGTCGGCGCACTCATGGTCGAGTGGATGCAGTGGAGCGGCAAGGCCGACGTCCTCTTCACGTCGTATCCGCCGCTCAAGGCGCACCCGATCTTCTACCTCGGCATCATCCTGTTCGCCGTGGGGGCGCTGCTCGTGGTGGCGCAGTTCTTCGCCACGCTCGTCATCGCCAAGCGCGAGAAGACGTATGAGGGGTCGCTCCCGCTGGTCGTCTACGGCGCGGTGACGGCGGCCATCATCGCCGTCATCACGCTCCTGCACGGCGCCATCATCTACATCCCCACCTTCCTCTGGTCCATCGGCGTCATCTCGTCGATCGATCCGCAGATCTACCGCATGATCTGGTGGGGGCTCGGCCACTCGTCGCAGCAGATCAACGTCGCCGCGATGGTGGCGGTGTGGTACATGCTCTCGGCGCTCACCGTCGGCGGCGTGGTGCTCAACGAGAAGGTGAGCCGCTCGGCGTTCGTGTTGTATGTGCTGTTCATCTCGATGGCGTCGGCCCACCACCTGCTGGTGGATCCGGGGTTCGGACCGGCGTGGAAGGTGGTGAACACCTCGTACTTCATGTACATGGCGGTGCTTGCCTCGATGATCCACGGCTTCACCGTCCCGGCCGGCATGGAGCTGGGAATGCGCCTGCGTGGTCACACGCAGGGACTGTTCGGATGGCTGCGACACGCGCCGTGGGGGGATCCCGGCTTTTCCGGGATGGTCTTCTCGGTGGTCGTCTTCGGCTTCGTGGGCGGGATTACCGGCGTGACGATCGGCACCGAGCAGATCAACATCATCGCCCACAACACCATGCGCATCCCGGGGCACTTCCACGCCACGGTGGTGAGCGGGACGGCGATGGCCTTCATGGCGGCCACGTACTACCTCCTCCCGCTCGTCTTCCGTCGCAAGGTGGCCTTCTGGGGTGCGGCGAAGGTCCAGCCATATCTCTTCTCGTTCGGGATGCTTCTTCTCTCGATGGGGATGACCTTTGCCGGCTCGTTTGGCGTCCCCCGCCGTCACTGGGACATCTCGTTCTCGCAGGCGCCGTTCAGCGTGCAGTTCAACCCGGCCGTCGACCTTGTCCTCGCGGTGATGGGGATCGGGGGGATCATGGCGGTGACGGGTGCGCTCCTCTTCATCGCCATCGCGGTGAAGTCGGTCTTCTTCGGCGAACCGCTGGGTGAGATCGTGCCGGGGAAGGCGGTCGCCGGTATCCCGCAGGGGCTCACCAACCCGCCGGTGCACGCCCCTAACGTGGATGAGATCAACGAGCGGCTCCACCGCGAATCGCCGAGCTGGGTCGGGCCGACGCCGGGGACGATGGCCCTGGTTGGCACCTTCCTCCTGGCCTTCGTGGTGTACTACTTCACCAACTGGAAGCTGTTGAGCGTCCTGTGGAAGGTCGGATAGCAGCCGTGGAAGGCGGCACCGCTGATGCGCGCGTCCGGGGGAGGGATCCCGGACGCGGTATCGCGGTACTCGCGCTCGCGTTCCTCCTGGCAGTCACGGCCGGGTGGTGGGCGCTGGCCCTGTATCCCGTAGGCGCGACGGCACCCAGCTGGGTCGTGCGGACCCGTGCCGCCTGCTTCGGATCGGTAGGGTCCGGGCTGCCATCAGCGGGAGGATGGGTCCTGCTCATCGGCGAGCCGCTGGGGATGATCGGCACGCTGGTCACGCTCTGGGGACGTGCGTTGCGGAGTGACCTGGGGTGGCTGGCCGCGCGCGCGTGGGGTCGCGTGACGCTCGCGGCGTGCATTGGCGCGCTCGGCTGGGGCAACCTGCGCGCGTCGCAGCGGGTCATGGGAGTCCATGGGGACGATGTGGTCTCGTCGTTCGAGGCCAACGGCGCACTGCCTGTCGCGCGCCTCGATACAGCGGCACCGTCGCTGGTCCTGACCGACCAGCGCGGTGAACGCTTTGACCTGTCCGCGTGGCGGGGGACGCCGGTCATCGTGACCTTCGCCTTTGCGCACTGCGCCGACGTCTGTCCCACGCTCGTGCAGCAGCTCCGCGAGGCGCGGAAGCAGGCCGCACGCGACGTGGTGCCGATCGTGGTGGTGACGCTCGATCCATGGCGCGACGTTCCTGCCCGCCTTCCGCACATGGCGGCGCAGTGGAAGATGGAGGCGGGCGATCGCGTGTTGAGCGGCAGCGTGGCCGAGGTGAACCGCGTCCTGGATGCATGGGGCGTCGGGCGCGCGCGCGACGGCGCCACCGGCGACATCAATCACGCCGCCGTGGCCTTTCTCGTGGCCACGAACGGCCGCCTAACGGCGCGCCTCGACGGGGGGATGGACCGGATGCGCGACCTTCTCGCGGCGCTCTAGTCGTCGAGTGCCGGCCGTTCCCTCACCGCGTGCCAACGAGCCTCCGCTTTGCCTGCCCGGTGAGCACTTTGTCGCCGCGCTCGGCTTCCTCGTCCTTGCCGCACTGGGTGCCGTCTGGCAGGCCCCGATGCTCTCGATCGGCGGCTACTCGGCGGCGCCGGTGCTTGCCGTGGTGCACCTGCTCACGCTCGGCTGGTTCACCACATCGATCATGGGGGCGCTGTATCAGTTCCTCCCGGTCGCGGTCGGCGTGTCGATTGCTTCGCAGCGCGTGGCGCACCTGAGCTTCGCGCTCTACGTCCCTGGCGTGCTGGCGTTCACCGCCGCGCTGGCCTTCAATCGCCCGTCGTTGCTGCTGGCGGGAGTCGTGGCGCTGGTGCTCGGCGCTACCGCCTTCATTGTCAACGTCGCGATCACGCTCCGGCGCGCCACCACGCGCGATGCGCTGTGGTGGGCGCTCGCGTGGGGGCTCACCTTCCTGTCGGTCACGCTCGTCCTTGGCGCGTCGCTCAGCGCCAACCTCCGCCTTGCCTTTCTCGGCGGGGCGCGCCCCATCGCGCTCGGGGCGCACCTGCACATCGCACTCGCCGGATGGGTGCTGCTGTCGATGGTTGGCGTGTCGCTGCGTCTGTTCCCGATGTTCCTGCTGAGCCACGGAGGGAGCGACCGGTACGCGCGCTGGGCCGTGTGGCTCCTCGCGGTGGGGGCGGGGGCGCTGTCTCTCCTGCATCACGTCCCGATCGTGGGGCGCTGGCTCCCGGCACTCCTCATTGGCGGCGGAGTGGTGGCCTTCCTTCGGCAATCACGCGAGTTCTACGCGCATCGCCATCGCAAGGCGCTCGATGCGGGCATGCGCTTGTCGGCGATGGCGTTGGGAGGGCTGGGGCTCGCCGTACCGCTGGCGCTGGTCACCGTGGCGGGGATGGCCTCGCCGCGCGTGCAGGTGGCGTACGTGTCGCTCGTACTCATGAGTGTGTGTGCCTTTGTGGCGGCGCACTACTTCAAGATCGTCCCGTTCCTGGTGTGGAACCATCGCTTCGGTCCGCTGGCCGGGACGCGTCCGCTCCCGCGCGTGGCCGACCTGTACTCGGCGCGAAGCGCGCAGCTCACCATCGCACTGTTCGTCATCGGGACCGTCGTGTTCGTGACCGCCGTCGCGTTAGGCTGGAGGGCAGGAGCGCGCGTTGGGGCGAGTGTCTTCGCCGCCGCGGTGCTGGTGACGGCGGGTCAAATGCTGGTCATTTCGCAGAGGAACCCATGATCGATCGCACTCCCACCGAGGTCGAGCAGGGCGTGCTGGACGCGCTGTCGACCGTGATCGATCCCGAGGTCGGGCTCGACATACTGTCGATGGGGTTGGTGTACGGGGTGGCCGTCGGCGCCGATGGTGTGGTCACCATCACCTACACGCTCACCACCGAAAACTGCCCCATGGGTGACCATATCACCAACGGCATCATGCAGGCGGTGTCGCGCGTCCCAGGCGTGACACGCGTCGAACAGACATTGGTCTGGGAACCGGCGTGGCACCCCGGGCTGATCCAGAAGGAGGAAGAATGAACGTGTTGCGCGATGATCTGCCGCTGGCGCTGCAGGTGGTGGACTCGGAGAAGGTCGTCGAGGTGGACGTACGGGAAGAGCTGAGAAGCGGGCGCGAGCCGTTCGCGCGGCTGATGGCAGCACAGCGTGAGGTGGAGCCCCGCGGTGCGCTGCTGGTTCGCGCCATCTTCGAGCCCGTCCCCCTCTACGCGGTGATGGCGAAGCATGGCTTTGTGCACCACACCGAGTCCCCGGCGCCCGACGACTGGATGATCTGGTTCTATCGCGACGTGACGGTGGTCGATGTGCGCGACATGGATCCTCCCGAGCCGCTGTCGTACACGCTGGCTGCACTCGAGACCCTGCCGGAAGGCGCCACGCTCGTGCAGGTGAACGTGCGAGTCCCCATGATGCTCCTTCCGCGACTCGAAGCCGACGGGTATGCGTATGACGTGCAGAAGCTCGCGGAGGATCGCGTGCACGTCTTCATCACCAGAAAGGGCGCGGCGTGATTCGTCGTGCCTAACACATGAGACAGGAGACCGCGATGTCATCTCTCGACCGCCCGCTCGACGGGCAAGCCCTCGTGCTCGACCTCGCGCACGAGCAAGCGCAGATGCAAGCCCTGCTCCCCGACAAGCACGGGCGCACGGCGCGCACCATCCTCAAGAGTGGGGCGCTGCGCCTCACGCTCATCTCGCTCGCCCCCGGCGGCACGCTCCCCGATCACGCGGCGACGGGGCCGATCACGGTGCAGGCCCTCGAAGGGAGGATGCAATTCGCCGTCGATGGCGTCGTGCACGACCTGGGCGCGGGGTCGATCATCTCCGTCGGGGCGCACGTGCGACACGCCGTCACCTCTGTGGAGGGGGTGACGCTCCTGCTCACCGTCGCCATGCCCGAAAGCGGCGCCCCGAACTGACGGCCGTCGCCTCGTCGGCGACTGACTGGCGCCACGCCGGCGCCCGCATGGGACGAGAGCGCATCACGGATCGCGGGGGGACGCGCGCGGGTACAGATTTCCCGCCCTCACCCGTGTGGATTCCGTCATGCGCCCTGTGTTCGTTCGTTTCGTCCGCTTCGTCCCTGTTGTCGCCTCGCTCCTGACCCTCCCCGCGCTCGCCCACGCCCAAGGCGGGGCGGGGCGCGCGGGAACGCAGATCCAGCCAGGCGAGCAGTGCCCGCCGGGGATGACCGAGGTGCGTCCTCGCAATTGCCAGGCGCCGACCATGCCCGCGCCGAGCATCCTGGACTACCGCCCGCGCAACACGCTCAAGGCGCCGGCGCACACAGTGCCCAAGGCGAAGTTCCCGGCGATCGACTATCACGGACACCCCACGTCGCAGCTCGGCTCCGCCGAGGGGCTCAACGAACTCGCCGACGCGCTCGACGCGCTCAACGTGCGGGTGATGGTCGCGGCCAACAACGTCTCTGGCGAGTCGCTCAAGCGACAGGTGGCGCTCGTGCAGGCGTCGCCGCGCATGAAGGATCGCCTGCGGTTCCTCACCGGGATCGACTTCCGCAACGTGGGACCGGGGTGGGCGGAGAAGGCGGTGGCCCAGCTCGAGGCCGACGTTGCAGCTGGCGCAGTCGGCATCGGCGAGATCGGCAAGGGGCTCGGCCTCTCGACGAAAAAGGCTGACGGCTCTCGTCTCAAGATCGACGATCCCGACCTCGATCCGGTGTGGCAGGCCGCGGCACGACTCAAGCTCCCGGTCTTCATTCACACTGCCGATCCGCAGGAGTTCTGGGAGACGATCGACTACAAGAACGAGCGCTGGCTCGAGCTCGCGCTCTTCCCCGGCCGTCGCTACCCCGCCGAGCAGTATCCGTCGTTCGAGACGCTGATGACCGAGCGCGACAACCTGGTCAAGCGCAACCCGAAGACGACGTTCGTCATCGCCCACATGGGGTGGCACGCCAACGATCTCGGACGGCTAGGCCGAATGTTCGACGCCAATCCCAATCTCCTCACCGAGGTGGGCGCCGTGCTCTACGATATCGGGCGCCAGCCGCGCGCGGCGCACGACTTCTTCATCAAGTACCAGGATCGCATCCTGTTCGGAAAGGATTCGTTCCAGCCCGAGGAGTATCCGTACTACTGGCGTGTCTTCGAGACGCGCGACGACTACTTCGACTATTACCGTCCGTACCACGCGTTCTGGAAGCTGTACGGTATCGACCTGCCTGACGCGGTGTTGAAGAAGGTCTACTTCGGGAATGCGCTCCGAATCACCGGCGGGTTGCCGCAGGGCGGGTGGCCCAAGTAGCACCGCCGGCACGTCACCAGAGCAGTCGCGAGGAGAGGGGCGCCGGCGAGGCGCCCCTCTTTTGTACCTCGCGGGGCGCGCCCTTCCAGCGGGGCTCGACACATCTTCTTGACACATAGCCCAGTCGTCCGCATACTTTGTTCGCGCGGCAAACAAAGCCCGGGCGCCGCTCGTCAGGGGGCTCTCCCCGCCCCGGGATTTCCGCCTCCCTTCGGAGCGACCCGATGTATCCGCTGCTCCCGCGAACGTCCGCCCGCTGCCTCGTGGCCCTGCTTGGAGTCGCCGTCTCGGCCTCCGCCTGCAGCCGGGACCTCGATACGCTGGAGCCGGCCGCCTTCCCGACCCAGAGCGCCGTCTTCACCGATAACTTCGTCTCAACCTCGTTCCAGGCGTTCGGCGGCTCCAAGTACGACGCCGTGACGATCGACGCCGAGACTCGGGCGCGCGGGAGCGCCTCACTCAAGGTGATCGTCCCGGGGCCGGGGGATGCGTCGGGCGGATATGCGGGGGGAGCCGTCGTGGCCAACGTCGCGCGCGACCTCACCGGCTACAACGCCCTGACCTTCTGGGCCAGGGGGAGCATCGCCGGGAAGCTCGATGTGGTCGGCCTGGGGAACGACAACAGCGGGACGTCACAGTACACGGCCCAGGTGACGGGGCTGCAGCTCACGACCACGTGGACGAAGTACGTCATCCCGATCCCCTTGGCGTCGAAGCTCGAGCGCGAGCGCGGCGCCTTCTTCTTTGCCGAGGGGCCGGAGAATGGGGCCGGCTACACGATCTGGTTCGATGAGATCCAGTTCGAGAAGGTGGCCACGCTCGGCACGCCGCGTCCAGCCATCGCATCGGCGACGTTGAACGACGAGGTGGGGGCGAGCTTCAAGGTCAGCGGGACGACGGTCATTTTCGACGTCGGCGGCCGCGACGTGACGGTCGATGCGGCGCCGGCGTACTTCACCTTCCGTTCGTCCAACGAGTCGGTGGCCAAGGTTGCGGCTGACGGTTCGATCCAGGTCGTCGGCGCCGGGACGTCCACGGTGAGCGCGACGCTCGGGGCGACGAACGCCAGCGGGGCGGTCACGCTGACCGCGGCCGCGCCGCCGAGCGGTGCGGCTCCGACGCCGACTCGCCCCGCGGCTGACGTCATCTCGCTGTTCAGCGATGCGTACCCGAACGCCACGATCGACACGTGGTCGGCCTCATGGGACGTGGCCGATGTGGCCGACGTGCAGGTGGGCGGGAACGCCGCCAAGAAGTACACCAAGCTCTCCTACGCCGGCGTCGAGTTCACCTCGAAGACCATCAACGCCTCGGCGATGACGCTCCTGCACCTCGACGTGTGGACGCAGGATGCCGGTGCATTCCGGGTGAAGCTGGTGGACTTCGGCGGCAACGGCGTGTTTGGCGGCGGCGACGACTCGGAATTCGAGGTCGCGTTGTCGCGCACCACGACGCCGGCCATCGGCACCGGCGCCTGGAACTCGCTCGACATCCCGATGGCGGCCTTCACCGGGCTCACCGGGAAGGGACACATCGCGCAGATGATCATCTCGGGGACCAGCCCGACGCTCTACCTCGACAACGTGTACTTCTACAAGGCCCCCGTCCCCACGTCGCCGCCGACCGCTGCGCCGACGCCGACGGCGCCGGCCGGGAGCGTCATCTCGCTCTTCAGCAACGCCTATCCCAACGCGCAGGTCGACACCTGGTCGGCGGGGTGGGATCAGGCCGACGTCGCCGACGTGCAGGTGGCCGGGAACGACATGAAGAAGTACTCGAACCTGGTCTTTGCCGGGATCGAGTTCACGTCGAAGCCGATCGACGCCACGGCCATGTCGACCTTCCACATGGACCTGTGGACGCCAGACGCGACCGCGCTGCCGAAGACGTTCCGCATTAAGCTGGTCGACTTCGGGGCGAATGGGACGTTCGACGGCGGTGATGACTCGGAGCATGAGTTCACGGTCAACGCGTCGTCGACGCCGCCGCTGGCCACGGGGAGCTGGGTGGGGATCGACATCCCGCTCGCGGCCTTCACCGGGCTCAAGGCTCGCGCGCACCTGGCGCAGATGATCCTCGTCGGTGACCTCAAGACCTTCTTCATCGACAACGTCTACTTCTCGACGACGGCGACGCTCACGGCGCCGGTGACGGCGGCTCCCGCTCCCACATGGGCGGCGGGCAACGTCATCTCGCTCTTCAGCAACGCCTACACCAACGCGTCGATCGACACCTGGTCGGCGGTGTGGGATGCGGCCGACGTGGCCGATGTGAAGGTGGCGGGCGACGACGTGAAGAAGTACACGAACCTCGTCTTCGCCGGCATCGAGTTCACCTCCAAGCCCATCGACGCGTCGGCGATGACGCACTTCTCCTTCGACTACTGGACGCCAGACCCCACCGCGGCTCCCAAGGTCTTCAAGGTCAAGCTGGTGGACTTCGGGGCGAACGGCGCCTTCGGCGGAGGCGACGATACGGAGCATGAGATCGTCCTGAACCGCGCCAGCGCGCCCTCGCTCGTCACCGGTAGCTGGATCCGCTTCGACACTCCGCTCTCCGCCTTCACTGGGCTGACCAACAAGGCACACCTCGCACAATTGATCATCTCAGGCGACACTCCCACGGTCTACGTCGACAACGTGCTGCTGCACAAGTGACATCGACCGGGAGGGCCGCGTGTCTGATGAGCTGCGGAGAGCGAAGGTGACAGGAGTCGCGCAACCCGAGGTTGCGCCGTGGCGTGCCGATGTGGGGCGCCCGGTCTCGCTGGCCGATTCGGTGCTGCGATTGATCTGGGACGAGCGGGCGATCTCGCGCGCCGACATTGCTCGGCGCACCGGGCTCTCGCGCTCGACGGTCTCGGAGGTCGTCTCCGAGTTGCTGGCCACCAAGCTCGTGGACGAGGCGGGAGAAGGCGCGTCGAGCGGAGGACGCCGTCCGATCGTGCTGGAGTTCCAGGATGATGCCTGCGTCATTCTGGGGGTCGACATGGGGGCGACGCACGTGTCGGTCGCGCTCACCGACCTGCGCGGGCGTGTGCTGGAGTGGGAGAGCCGCCCCTTTCCGGTGCGCACCGACCCGGACGGGACGCGCGCGCTGATCGCCGAGTTCTGCGGGGCATGCCTTGCGCGCTGGGGCGGAGATGCCAGGCGGCTGGTGGGGATCGGGATCGCCGTCCCCTGCCCGGTGGACCCGCGCCACCAGGATCGGTTTTCGACGCACGTCCTGCCGGACTGGAAGGGTCGTGCGGGCTTCGAAGCGTTAGGCAGGGAGTTCGGCACCCCGATCTTCATCGACAACGACGCCAACCTGGGTGCGGTCGCGGAGCGATGGTGGGGGGCGGGGCGCGGCTTTGACGACTTCACGTACATCAAGGTGGGCACCGGCGTCGGGGCCGGGCACATGGTGGGCGGGCGCATTGCCCGTGGGGCGAGCGGCGTGGCTGGGGAGATCGGCCATGTGGCGATCGACCTGTCCGGCAACACGTGCGACTGCGGGAACCGCGGCTGCCTGCAGACCTTCGTTGGAGCCAGCGCCCTGGTCGAGCGGGCGCGCCGCCTCCTCCCCGAGTACCCCTCGAGCGTCTTGCATCGCGAGGCGTTGACCATCGACGCAATCGAGGACGCCGCACTCACCGACGACCCGCTGGCGATCCAGGTGATCAGTGCCGCCGCCGAGTATCTCGGGATCGCGATCGCTGGCGTGTTGAACCTGATGAATCCGGGGGCGGTGATCATCGGCGGCGGCATCGCGCGCCTCGGCGAGCGCCTCCTTGTCCCCCTGCGCGAAACGGTGCTGCGCCGGACGTTCGTGAGTTCGGTGGCGGCGTCGGAGATCCTCACCAGTGCCCTCGGGCCGCGATCCATCGCCATCGGCGCCGCGACCCTTGTTCTCGAGGCCGCGCTCAACGACCCGCGGCTCTTCCCCACCGTCGGCGCGCGGTAGCGCGCTGCTCACCTGGCTGGCCCATGAATCGACGTCTCGCGCTCCTCTCCCTTTCATTGGCCGCCCTGCTGGGATGCAGCACCGAACCCGATGGACCGTGGGTGCTGGCATGGGAGGACGATTTTTCCGGCGCCGCCGGCGCGCTGCCTAACCAGTCCAACTGGCGCTTCGACGTCGGGACCGACTGGGGGAACGCCCAGCTCGAATACGACACCGACCGGGCGAGCAATGCCTCGCTCGACGGGGCCGGGCACCTGGTGATCACGGCGCGGCAGGAGTCGTTCCAGGGGCGCGCCTTCACGTCGGCGCGCATCACGACGCAGGGGAAGCAGGAGTTCAAGTACGGCCGCTTCGAGGCGCGCATCAAGATGCCGTCGGGGCGCGGGATCTGGCCCGCCTTCTGGTTGTTAGGCGCCAACGAGGACGTGGTCGGGTGGCCGCAGGCGGGGGAGATCGACATCATGGAGTACCGCGGGCAGGAGCCGAACATCATCCACGGCACGCTGCACGGCCCGGGGTACTCGGGGATCAATGGCTTCACCCGGCGCTTTGTACTGGAGGGCGGGCGCTTCGACGCCGACTACCACGATTTCACCGTCGAGTGGGACGAAGACCAGATCAAGTGGAAGGTCGACGGCAAGACCTATCATGAGATCAAGCGCAGCTACGTCCCTGGCACGTGGGCCTTCGACCATCCGTTCTACATCATCCTGAACGTGGCGGTCGGCGGCGGTTACGTCGGGCCGCCAGACGGCTCGACGACGTTCCCGCAGGCAATGCTGGTGGACTGGGTGCGCGTGTACCGGCGCTGATGAGCCTCTCGACGCGGATCAGCGCGCTGATCAAGACCGCCATCGCGGCGTGGCACGCGCGGGTGGGGACGAAGGACGCCACGAAGCCGTTCACGCACTTCGAGACCAAGCCCGAAGACCGCATCTCCTTCCCGAAGAAGCTTGCGTACGGGATGGGGGCGTTCGTCAACAACTTGCTGGCCGCGGCGATCGGGGGGATGATCGTCGTCCTCAACCTGGGGTTGGGGATGAACCCCGCGCTGGTGGGACTCCTCGGTGCGCTGCCGCGGTTGACCGATGCGCTGATCGACCCGCTGATGGGCTTCATCTCCGACAACACTCGCTCGCGATGGGGGCGTCGTCGTCCGTACATCTTCGTCGGTGCGATCCTCTCGGGGATTGCCTACGCCCTCCTCTGGCAGCTGCCGGCGGGGCGCAGCGAGACGTTCTACGCGGTGTACTTCCTCATCGGCTCGATCGTGTTCTACGTGGGCTACACGATCTTCGCCGCCCCGTGGGTCGCGTTAGGCTACGAGCTCACCCCCGACTATCACGAGCGCACGCGCCTCATGGGGGTGCAGAACTTCATCGGGCAGCTCGCGTACGTGGTGTCCCCCTGGTTCCTCTGGATCATGAACCGGAAGGAGTGGTTCCCGTCCACGATGGAGGGGGCGAAGGGGCTGGCGATCGCGATCGGTGTCCTGACGATCGCCGTGGGCATCGTCCCCGCGCTGGTCCTGCGTGAGCGCTTCCAGCACGCCGCCGAGCCCGCGCGCGAGGGCGCGCAGAAGGCTGGAGGGTGGGAGGCGGTCAAGCGGAACGTGGCCGAGTTCCTCCATGGCTTCAAGACGACCCTGAAGTCCCGCCCATTCCTGAAGCTGTGCACGGCGACCTTCCTGGTGTTCAACAGCTTCATCATGATCTCGTCGTTCCAGCTGTACGTCATCATCTACTACGTGTTCCGCGGCGACCAGGAGATGGGGGCGAAGTACGCGGGCTACGCCGGGACGTTAGGCGCGGTCTCGACCTTCGGCGTCATCTTCTTCGTCACCTGGCTGGCGACGAAGATCGGGAAGCGGCGCGCCTTCTTCATCTCGACGGGGATCTCGGTTGTCGGCTACATCCTCAAGTGGTTCTGCTACAGCCCCGAACACCCGCTCCTGATCCTGCTCCCGGTCCCGCTCCTCTCGTTTGGTCTCGGCGGGCTCTTCACGCTCATGGGGTCGATGATTGCCGACGTGGTCGACGTGGACGAACTCGAGACGCGTCAGCGGCGCGAGGGGATCTTCGGGGCGATCTACTGGTGGGTGGTGAAGCTCGGCATGGCCGCCGCGCTGGCCGGGGGCGGCTACCTGCTCAACGCCACAGGGTTCGACGTGGCCCGGGCCGGCGAGCAGGCGGCGCGCACCATCACGCTGCTCCGTCTCTTTGATGCGGGGATCCCGGCCGTTGCCTCGGCCATCGCGATGTGGATCTTCACCAGCTACCACATCACCGAGGAGCGCGCCCATGAAGTACGCGCCGAACTGGAGCGCCGCCGCGGGGCGGCGGCGCCGGTGGCGGCGTGACGAAAACGGGTGCGGCGTGCCGGCGATGACGCCGGACGCGCCGCACCCGCACACGCCTGGCGCTGCCTAACGGGTCATTCCGTAGCTGAGCCCGTAGCCGCGCGGATATCGCGCCTCGCGGCTGCGCGCATCGGCCGTCGCGTCATTCACAGACGCTGGCCAGGCGAACGAGAGCCTCCCCTGGAAGTCGTGGGCGCCGAACAGGACGTCGGCCACGCCCGCCCCTTCCGACCCCGGCAACCACGCCGCCACGAAGGCTGACGACTCGCCCAGTTCCTGGTTCACCACCAGCGGGCGCCCCGACACGAGGACCGTCACCACCGGGATTCCCTTGGCGCGAATGGCGCGGATCGTGGCGACGTCCTCGGGATGGAGCGTGGCGAGTTCCAGCGAGTCGCCGTACGGCGCGAGGCGAAGGTTCTTTCCACCGAAGGCAGAACCGGCACCGATCGTCTCCACGCCGCGCAGGTCGCCCATCCCTTCGGCATAGGGCTTCTCGCCGATGACGACGATCGCGACGTCGTGTGCCGCCGCATCGGCCGCCGAGCCGTCGACGCTCAGCGTCGCGCCAGGTGCAACATCACGGATCCCTTCCCAGATCGACGTCCCGCCGCGGATGAAGTCGTTCCCCGACGTCCCCTGCCACGCCACGGTGAAGCCGCCGCACTGGTGCCCGCGGTTGTCGGCGTTGCGCCCGGCGACGAGGATGCGGTCGCTGGGGGTGAGGGGGAGGAGACCTGCTTCGTTCTTGAGCAGGACGAGCGACTTGCGCACCGCCTCACGCGCCACCGCACGATGCTCGGCGGCGCCGAGGCAATCGTGCTGCGACCAATAGCGCTCTGCCGGACGCGGACGGTCGAACAGCCCGTAGCGATGCTTCACGGAGAGAATGCGCCGCACCGCGTCGTCGATGCGCGCGATGGGGATGGTGCCGTCGGCAACGTGGCGCTTGAGGTGCGCCAGGCAGGCGCGCCACTCGACCGACACCATGAGCATATCGACGCCGGCGTTCACCGCCGTGGCGATGGCAGAGGCGTAGTCCTCGTTGACGTAATCGACGCCGTCCCAATCGGAGATGACAAAGCCCGAAAAGCCGAGCCGCTCCTTGAGGACGTCGGTGAGGAGGTAGCGATGCCCATGGCACTTGTCGCCATTCCAGCTGTTGAACGACGCCATCACCGTCAGCACCCCCTCGGCGAGCGCCGGCAGGTAGGGAGCGATGTGCGTGTTCGTGAGTTCGTCCTCGCCGATGACGGTGTTCCCCTGGTCGTAGCCGTGCTCCGTCCCGCCGTCGCCGACCCAGTGCTTGGCGCAGGCCACGACGCCGTCGCGCCCGCACGCCGCCTGCAACCCGCGCACGAACGGCCCTGCATAACGAGCGACCAGCGCCGGGTCCTCGGAGTAGCTCTCGTAGGTGCGCCCCCAGCGCAGGTCGCGAGCGACGGCGAGCGTGGGCGCGAAGGTCCACTCCACCCCCGTCGCCAGGATCTCGCGCGCGGTCGCGCGGGCGATGCGCTCGAGCAGGTCGGGGTCGTTGGCGGCGCCAAGCCCGATGTTGTGGGGGAAGACCGTGGCGCCGAGGACGTTCGCGTGGCCGTGGATGGCATCGACGCCGTAGAGGAGCGGGATGGGCGTGCGCCCATCCGCGTCGCTCATCGATGCCGCCCAGTACGCGTCATGCATCGCGATCCAGTCGGCGGGGCGATTGTCGCCCGGGCACGAGCCGCCGCCGCTGAGCACGGAACCGATGTGGTGCTGGCGGACGTCGTCAGGCGTGACGGCTTGGCGCTCGGGCTGCATCATCTGTCCAAGCTTCTGCTCGAGGGTCATGCGCTCGAGCAGGGCATCGACGCGCGCGGCGATGGTCGGGGTGTCGGTGGTGGCGGTCATATCTCGATCGCGAGGGATCACGGGGTGGTCGTGGTGTTGGACGCGGTGAGGACGAACTCGGTGTGGAGCGACGCGTTGGAGTCGCCGCCGATCCAGGCGTGGAAGCGCCCCGGCTCGGCCGCCAGCTGCATGTTGCGCCCGTGGAACGCGAGGTCGCGCGCCGAGAGGGTGAAGGCGACGGTGCGGCGCTCGCCGGGGGCCAGCCGGACCTTCTGGAATCCCTTGAGCTCGCGCACTGGGCGCGTGACGCTCCCTGCCAGGTCGCGCACGTACAGCTGCACGACCTCATCGCCCTCGCGCTCGCCGGTGTTGATGACATCGGCGCTGAGCGTGATGGTCTCGGCCATCGTCAACTCGGGGGCGCTGGCGCGCATGTGCTCGTAGGCGAACGACGTGTAGGTGAGCCCATGGCCGAACGGCCAGAGCGGGGTCCAGTGCACGTCGAGGTGGAACGAGGTGTTCCCCACCGAGAGTTGCGGGGCGCGCGGCTGGATGTCGTCGATGTGGATGTACGTCGCCGGCGTCGGCGGCTTGCCGCCGTGCTTCTGCGCGTAGTAGATGGGGACCTGTCCGGTGGCGCGCGGAAAGGTCACCGGGAGCTTCCCCGATGGCGACGCGAGGCCGAAGAGGAGGTCGGCGATCGCCGGCCCTCCCATGCAGCCAGGGTGCCACGCACAGAGGATGGCGTGGCAGCGGTGCGCCACGCGCTCGAGCGCCAGCGCCCGACCGGTCATGAGGACGAGGACGATCGGCTTGCCGGTGTCGGCGACGGCGTGGATGAGCGCCTCCTGCGCGCCGGGGAGCGCGATGTCGGCGCGACAGTGCGCCTCGCCGGAGAGGATCGCCTCCTCGCCGAGGACGAGCACCACCACGTCCGACCGTTCGGCAGCTGCAACGACCTCGGTGAAGCCTGCGGTATCGCGACTGCGCGTCGTCTCCACCCCGCGCGCGTAGTGCACGGCAACCCCGTCGCCGGCGACGGCACGGATGGCGGGGAGGAGCGGACGACTGAGCTGCGGGTCGCCGTCGAAGATCCACGTTCCCAGCTGTTCGTACGGGTCGTCGGCGAGCGGGCCGATGACGGCGATTGCGCCGAGCGCGTCGCGGGAGAGCGGGAGCGTGCTGTTGTCATTCTTGAGCAGGACCGCCGACTCCAGCGCCGCCGTGCGCGCCGCCGCCAGGTGCAACTGTGCCCCCGGCGAAGGAAAGTGCGCGGGATCGGTGTGCGGATGCTCGAAGAGTCCCAGCCGGAACTTGATGCGCAGGATGTTGGCGACCATCGCGTCCACCCGCGCCAGCGGGACCTCGCCGTCGTGCACAAGCGCGGCGAGGTGATGCGCGTAGGTGTGGCTCGCCATCTCCATATCCACGCCGGCGTTGGCCGCCTCGCGCGCCGAGCCGCGGTCGTCCTCGGTGAGGCCGTGCACGGCCAGCTGGCGAATGGAGTCCCAGTCGCTCACCACGAAGCCGTCGAACCCCCATTCGTCGCGCAACACCTGCTTGAGCAACCAGGCGTTCCCCGTGGCGGGGACGCCATTGAGATCGCTGAACGACGTCATGAGCGTCATCGCCCCGGCGTCGATTGCTGCCTTGAACGGCGGGAGGTGCACATTGCGCAGGTCGTGCTCGGGGACGCTCGTCGTGGCGTAGTCTCGCCCGCTCTCGCTGGCGCCGTAGCCGACGAAGTGCTTGGCGCAGGCGGCGAGGCGTCCAGGGGAGTACGGTGCGTCCGGGGCGTCGCCGCCCTGGAACCCCTGCACCATCGCCGCCCCCAGCATCCCGGACAGGTACGGGTCCTCGCCTAACGATTCGGCGACGCGCCCCCAGCGGGGATCGCGGGCGATGTCGAGCATCGGGGCGAAGGTCCAGTTGACCCCGGCCGACGCCGCCTCGCGCGCGGCGACGCGCGCCCCCTCGCGCACCAGCGCGGGGTTCCAGCTCGCCGCCTGTCCCAGCGGGATGGGGAAGACCGTGCGGAAGCCGTGGATCACGTCGCGCCCGATGAGGAGCGGGATCCCGAGCCGGCTCTCCTCGACCGCGATGCGCTGCAGCTCGTTGACCGTGGGGGCGTGCACTTCGTTGATCACCGAGCCCACGCGCCCCTCACGCAACGACTGGCGCAGGTGCTCGGGGACGTGACCGCCCCCCGATTGCACCTGCGCCAGCTGCCCGATCTTCTCCTCGAGCGTCATGCGCGCGAGCAGCTCGCCCACGCGACGCTCGATCATCGCGTCACCAGCCAGGGTCACCACCCAACGGTCACGTACGAGCGGATTTCCCACTCGCGCCCCGTCTTGGCCGGGGCGGTCGGGTCACACGCCAGCGATCCCGTGGCGTCGGCGACGCGCTCGGGGCAGTAGCGTGGCGAGAAGCGGTCGAGCGTGCGCCAGGTGCCGCGCAGCCCGAAGCGCGTGCCGGGGACGTTGAACCAGGTCGGGAGCCCCAGGAAGTACGAGAGGTCCCCCATGAGCTGCGTGGGATACGTCAGGTTGAAGTCGCGGTGGTAGTCGAACGGCCCCCAGTCGTTGAACTTGGCCGCGGCCGCGACCTTCATCTGCCCGCTGGCCAGGCGCAGGTCGCCGCCGTAGCGCTTGATGAGGCGTGCGCTGTTCCCGTTAGGCTGTGCGGTCCCCCAGAAGCCGTTGGCGATGAGGCGGAGCGACGATGACACGCGCGAGACGACGCGGCTGCGAACCTCCCACAGGTCCTCGGCCGGCGGAGCGCCCGGGAAGGCGAAGAACGTGCGCCCGTCGGCAAGGATGCCGATCGCGGCGTCCTGCGTGGTGGGGTAGTGGCGATAGATGTAGCCCAGGTTGAAGGCGAGGCGGGCATCCTCGCGGTTGTCATTGTCCCACTGGTACATGTACGTCGCGGGGGTCGGGTCGAACGAGATGAGGATCTCGCCGGCCGTCTGCTCGCGGTTGCCGCGCACGACGAACGGATCGTCGAGGATGTTGCGCGGGCGCCCCGGCGCCGGGACGTCGGCCGGGATGGGGCCGACAATCGGCTTCTGCCACAGGAAGTTGGGGGCGATCTGGAACTTGCCGGCGGCGTAGGTGAAGCCGGTCAGCGCGTTCCACTGGTTGCCGCTCCCGCTGTCCTTGAGCCCCCACCCCGTGAAAGTCATGGTCGCACTCGGGCCACCGTCGGCCACGACCCCCATCGCCGCCCCCTGCGCGTACCAGTTCCAGCGGCCGCGCGAGTACGAGAGCTTGGCCTTGGTGCCGAAGGCGTCGGAACCCTTGAGCTGGTCCTGCAGCATGCGGTAGTTCCCCGGCCCGCCATCGGCGACCTGGAAGACGCGCCCGACCCGCGTGTTGCCTCCCCAGATGCCGCCCCACTCGAGCGTGGCGCTCCCCAGCTCCTTCTCCAGGTGCAACGTGGCGGTGCGCACCTGCGGCTGCGGGATGGCGAACGACGACGACGTCTGCCCCTGGCGGGCGATGTCCTCCTGGTACACGGTCGTCACCTGGAAGCCCCCCAGCTGGCGACGGTACTTGGCCAGCACCGACGGGTTGGCCCCCCACCACAGCTCCGGCCCCGCCGCGATCTTGAGCCCGTCGAGCGCGCGCTTGCCGGTGAACTCGAAGCCTAACGGGGCCTCACCATTGTAGATGTCGATGTTGGGACCGTAGTTGGCCTCGCGATACAGCCCGAAGAAGTCGCCTTCGTAGCCCCAGTGGTAATGCCCCGTTCTATAGAAGCCGTCGAGGCGGAAGTTGCGCTCGTCCCAGGCGATGCCGGCGCGATAGACCTTGAGGCGCTCGATGCTGTTGTCGCGGTACAAGGTCCCGTCGCTCTGGAACAGCGCGCGCGAACGCCCCCGATTCTCGTAGAAGATCTCGTCGATCGGGTTGTCGGGGACCTTGCCGAGCATGTTGAGCGCGAGCGTCGCCGTAACGTTCTGCGCCGGGTTCGCCGTGACCTCGGCGAAGTACGACTCCATCCGGTCGAAGCCGGTGAAGGCGGGGCGCGCGGTGGCGCTCGGGGTGCGCGACGGCGGCGTCGAGATGCGGTCGCCCCCCGTGCTGAACGTGGTGAACTCGAGCCGCAACCCGCTCACGCGCACGCGATCGGTGGCGTTGGAGCCTAACGCGGCGGCGTCACCGCGCGCCTTGAGCGCCATCTCGGCGGCGCTGATCGACGCGAAGTGCGCGCGGATCGCGGCCACGTTCGTCCCCGTGCCGTACGGGGCGAGCGTGTAGGCGCGCTGCAAGGCGTAGAAGGCGGCGCGCGGGAAGAGCTGGAAGTGGCCGCGGAAGTCGGCCGGCCCCTTGGCCACGACCCCCCACCACTCCTCGTTCATGTTGTTCTCACCGGGGGCGTAGTCCTCGGCGTACGCAGCGTTGGCCCAGCCGGCGTCGGTGTCGTGGATGTCGAGCCGCTCCTCCTGCTTCACCTTCCACCACCCGTCGCTCCACTGGAAGGTGAAGCCGCCGATCGCGTTCCCCACACCACCCTTGCCGGCCGACTGGCGGTAGATCTCCTCCCATTGCGCGAGGAGGTAGCTCGCCTGCGTCTGCTGGTCCTCCCGCATCTCCTTCGCGTTGTACGCGTCGGCCCCGAACTCGGTGAACATGACCGGGACGCCGAGCTTGTCCTTCACGCGCTGGAAGGCGTCGCCGAACGACTTGCCGCGATAGACGTTGGAGCCGAAGACGTCGAGCCCCTTGACCTCCGCGGCGATGATGTCGAGGTACTGCAGGTCGCCGTTGGCCATGGCCACCGGTCGCTCGGCGTCGCGCGCCTTGATGGCGCGTACCGTCTCGCCGAACAGCGAGTAGAGGTAGCGAGCCTTGGCGGCATCGCGCTCCCCGACGGGGAGCTGCTCCGTCTCCGCCGACTTCCACACCAGGCCGTAGTTGTTCTCGTTCCCCAGGAGCCACATGAGGACGCCCGGCGTCCCCTTGAACTGGTCGACCAGCGCGCTGACCTCGGCGATGATCGCGGCGCGGACCTGCGGGTTGGAGTAATCGGTGTTGGCGGCGTAGGCGCCGTTCACCGTGAAGCCGTAGCGCCCCAGCGGGTGATTGAGGACCGTGAAGATCCCGTACCTCTCATAGATGTAGCGCACCCACTTGGGCGGGACACCGGCGTACTGCCGGATCGCGTTCACCCCCATGCTCTTGAGGAGCGACATCTCCCGGTCGAGCGCCGATTTGATGAAGTCGTCGGGCTGCCCCCAGAAGTTGTAGGCGTAATTCTGCCCGATCGGGAAGTAGTCCCAGTTCATCCCGAGGACCATGAAATCGCGCCCGTCGACCTGCAGGCGCGAACCGGCCGCGTCGGTCACGACCTGCACTCGCTGCGCGAGCGGCGCCTGGAAGGGGAGGGTGGTCAGCGCCGCGGCAACGGTCGCGGAGAACCAGCGCCGGCCCAGACGCCGGACGACGGAGATGCGAGTCGGACCCATTCGAGCCTCTTCTTGGGGGCGAACTGGACTCGGGACCCAGGATCTGGTCCGTGCCAGACTTTGTTCGAGTGCAGAACAAAGTCGTGTTCACTGGCGCTGGTGTCAAGAGAGGAGCACGGCAGGAAGGGGCGCCCCCCGCCATTCATCACTCACGGGTGGCGCCACGCCGATCCCGGGCGCGATACTCCGCGCGCCGCGCTCCGATCGAGGGTGCGGCGCCACCCGATAGGAGATGCGATCGATGATGCGGCGCCACTCTCGCCTCGCCCCCCTCGCGGCGGTGCTCGCCTGGGCCGTCGTCGCCCCGGCAGCCCCGCGCCCGTTGCCAGCCCAGGTTCCGGCCACACCGGCCGCCCGCCCCGCCAATCGCGTCCCCCTCCCGCTCGAGGGCACGCGGCACCTGCGCTACACGGCGACCAAGGGGTCGTGGATGTCGGTGGACGTGAGCCCCGACGGGCAGAAGCTGGTCGTCGACCTGCTGGGCGATCTCTACACCATCCCGATGGCCGGCGGTGCGGCCACGCGCCTGACGAGCGGGATGGCGCACGACGCGCAGCCGCGCTGGAGTCCCGACGGCAAGCAGATCGCCTTCATCAGCGACCGCAGCGGCGGCAACAGCCTCTGGGTCCTCTCGGCCGACGGGCGCGATACGTTGCAGCTGTCGAAGACGACGGATGACCTGTTCGTCTCGCCCGAGTGGACGCCCGACGGCAAGTACGTGGCGGTCACGCGCTCCGTGCAGGGGGCGCCCAAGATCTTCCTGTACCACGTCGACGGCGGTGCGGGGGTGCAGGTGATTCGCGAGCCGGCGCCGATGTCGGCCATCGGCGCGACCTTCTCGCCCGACGGGCGTTACATGTGGTACGCGACACGTCAGGCGACGTGGACCTACAACGCGATCTTCCCGCAGTTCCAGCTCGCCTCGTACGACCGCGAGCTGGGGACCGCGACGCCGATGACGGCGCGCTATGGCTCGGCCTTCCGCCCCGCCGTTTCGCCTGACGGCAAGCTGCTCGCCTATGGCTCGCGCTACGAGGAGAAGACCGGACTGCGCCTGCGCGATCTCGCCACCGGCGAGGAACGCTGGCTCGCCTATCCCATCCAGCGCGACAACCAGGAGGCGATGATCGAGACGGACGCGCTCCCGGGATACGACTTCACCCCTGACAGCAAGGCGATCGTCATCAGCTATGGCGGCGAGATCTGGCGCGTCCCGGTGGACGGCAGCGCGGCCACGAAGATCCCGTTCAGCATCGATGTCGACGTGGCGATCGGTCCCGAGGTGAAGTTCCAGTACCCGGTCGAGGATACGCCGACGATCGTCGCCTCGCAGATCCGCGACGCGGTCCCCTCGCCCGACGGCAAGCGCATCGCCTTCTCCGCGTTAGGCGATCTCTACGTGATGGAGCTGCCGAGTGGGGAGCCGCGCAAGATCGCGGGGACGAGCGAAGGGGAGTATCACCCATCGTGGTCGCCGGACGGACTGTGGGTCGCCTACGTGACGTGGACCAACGAGGGCGGGCACATCCACAAGGTCCGCGCCGACGGTCGCGGCCAGCCGGTCCGCCTCACGAGAGAGACGGCGACGTACTACGCCACGCAGTGGTCGCCCGACGGGACGCGCATCGTGGCGATGCAGGCCGACGCGCGCGAGTTGCGCGAGTCGCTGCAGCGCTTTGGCGGCGGCCAGGCGGCGCGCTTTGTCTGGGTGCCGGCCGACGGGGGCGCTGTCACGCGCATTCGCGCGGCGGGGGGACTGGGCGATCCGCACTTTACCGGCGACGCCACCCGCATCTTTGCCTACGGCGGGAGCGAAGGACTCGTCTCCTTCCGCTGGGACGGGACCGACCAGCGCGCACACGTGAAGGTGACGGGGCAGGCGCAGCCCGGCGGCGGGCCGGCGCCTAACGCCAACACGGTGCGCATGGCCCCCAAGGGCGACCTGGCGCTGGCGCAGGTGGGGTCGGACTTCTACGTGGTGACCGTTCCTCTCGTCGGCGGGCAGGTCCCGACCATTTCGGTGGCCACCCCTGAGAGCGCACCTACGCCGGTGCGACGCCTGTCCGACATCGGGGGCGAGTTCCCGGTGTGGCAGTCGAGCGGGCGTGTGGTGCACTGGTCGATCGGCAACGCGCTGGTCACGTACGACCTCGATCGCGCCAAGGCCTTCGACGATTCGGTGCGGGCCGCTCGCCGCTCGGCGGCGGCGCCTGCGACGCCCGCGGCTCCCGGGGACACGGCACGCCGCGCGGCACCGCGTGATACGACCACTGTGACCTACAAGCCGACAGAGACTCGCGTGCGGGTGAGTGGGGCGCGCGACATCCCGCGTGGCGCGGTGGTGCTGCGCGGTGGCAAGGCGATCACCATGAAGGGGAACGAGGTCATCGACAACGCCGATGTCGTGGTTCGCGACAATCGCATCGTCGGTGTGGGCGCGCGGGGCAGCGTCGAGGTCCCGCAGGGGGCGCGCATCATCGACGTGACGGGGAAGACGATCGTTCCCGGCTTCGTCGACACGCACGCGCACTTCCGTCACTCGCCCGACATCCACACCGCGCAACCGTGGGCGCTGCTGGCCAACCTCGCCTACGGGGTGACGACCACGCGCGATCCGCAGACCGGGTCGACCGATGTGTTGAGCTATGCCGATCGCGTCACCACCGGCGATCTCGTCGGCCCGCGCATCTACTCGACCGGCCCGGGCATCTTTGCCGGCGAACGCATTCGGTCGTTGGACCAGGCGCGCAACGTCCTCAAGCGCTACAGCGAGTACTACGACACCAAGACCATCAAGATGTACGGGGCGGGGAATCGCCAGGTGCGGCAGTGGATCATGATGGCGGCGAAGGAGCTGCGCCTCATGCCCACCACCGAGGCGGGACTCGCCTTCCGCACCAACGTCACGATGGCGATCGACGGCTACTCCGGCGTCGAGCACAACCTCCCCATCACCCCACTGTTCGACGACGTCATCAAGCTGTTCGCGACGTCGGGGACCGTTTCCACACCCACGCTCCTCGTGACCTACGGCGGGCCGTGGATGGAGAACTACTACTACACGAAGGAAAACCCCAACAAGGATCCCAAGCTGCGCCGCTTCACGCCTGACGACGATCTCGATTCCAAGACGCGTCGCCGCGGCCAGGGGGCGGGGGGCTCACCGGGGCCCGGCGGCTGGTTCCTCGATGAGGAGTACAACGCCAAGGCCCACGCCGGGGTGATCCGCGACCTCGTTGCGGCTGGCGGAAAGGCCGGCATCGGGAGCCACGGCCAGCTGCAGGGACTCGGCTACCACTGGGAGCTGTGGACGGTGGCGTCGGGCGGACTCACCAACCACGAGGCGCTCCGCGTGGCGACCATCATGGGGGCCGAGGCGCTCGGGTTGGAGAAGGACCTGGGGTCTCTGGAGCCGGGAAAGCTCGCCGACCTCCTCGTGCTCGACGGCGACCCGCTGGCCAACATCCGTAACAGCAACACCGTGCGGAACGTGATGCGCAACGGGCGCTTGTACGATGGCAACACGCTCGATGAGGTGTGGCCACGCCAGAAGGCACTCCCTCCACAATCGTGGCGTCAGCCGGCGCCGCAGGTGAACGCGGGGATTCGGTAGAGCAGACGGGAGACGGGAGACGGGAGACGGGAGAAACGTACGGGGGCGGCGCCACTGGATCGTGGTGGCCGCCCCCTTCGCTTCACGGCGCGAGCCGGTCGGCGCGCGCGCTGGCTGTTTAGGGGTCAGTCAGCGTGATGAAGTTGTTCGGTGGGAGTGTCACCGACCAACCGGACGCACTGTAGGCTCTTGCCACCACGCTCTGCGGACCGGTGCCGAACGCGGTGCCTGGCGTCCACTGCAACGAATACCTAAACAATCGCACCACCCCGTTGTCCAAGACCGTGAGCGATCCGGTCCCGATGCTGACGAGCGTTCCGCCGCTGGAGACAAAGAACTCGACAGTGGACCACGGCGGGACGAAGATGCCAGACGGTCCCTTCGCGGTCACGTCGAGAACAATGCTGGTGGGATTCGCGGGAGGATTGAATGCGCCCGTCGAGATGCTGACGCTGGACGCCGGTGAGGTGAACGCGAGGTCGGTTACGGTTACCGGAATCGTGACGCTCTTGCTCGGGTCCGATTTGGAGACGGCGGTAATCGTAGCGCTTCCGGGTGCGAGGCCCGTCACGCTCCCCCCTGCGGAGACAGACGCGACGGCCGCGTTGCTGGAGGTCCAGTTGACCGCAAAAATGTTCGACACTCCGCCGACGATCTGCGGAAAGAGGAGTCCGGTCGTACCCGGGACGAGGTCGAGCCGCCCGGGGCTCACGTTGACCCCCTGACCGACGGCTGGAGTTGTGCCCACGGAGACGAGGGCGGACGCGGACTTGGACGGATCGGACACGGACGTCGCGGTGATCAGCGCGGCGCCGGTACCCACTATCGTGAGAAGTCCGGTCGACGCGTTCACGACGGCCACGCTCGTATTGGTGCTCGACCACACGACGTTGGCCGGCCCGGACAAGTCGCCCGGAATCTGCGCCGCCATCAGCATTTGCGTGCCAACCGGAAGAACGGGCATCCCCGGTGCCACCTGCATACCGCTTCCGCGTGCCGGGGCGGAGAGGACGGAGACGAGCGTGGATGCCCGTTTGGTCGGGTCTGCGACCGATGTTGCGGTAATGAACGCGGCACCTCCTGCGACCACCGTCACTCGTCCGGTCGCGTTGACCACGGCCGCCTGGGCGTTGGACGACGACCAGGTGACGGCGGTCGATGCGCCCCCCACGGCCTGCACGGTCGCCGTCAGCTGCACGATCTGGCCGATCTGCGTGATCGTCGTATCCGACGGAGCGATCGTCACGCCGAGCACGGCCGGATTGGTCGGCGCACTCGTGAGCGTGACCGGAATCGCCCGGGATGCCAGCGTGGTCGGTCCGCTCGCCGTCAGCTGCACCACCTGAACCACGAGCCCGGCTGGCCCCGGGACGAGCGTGCCTCGCCCCGCCGACGCGTTGGACGCCGAGACGCCATTGGCCCCGGCGAGGCATGTGCCAAAGGGGAGCACTCCGCTGGTTGCGGTGCACGAGACGAGTTGGCTCCCGGCCGCGCGCCTCGCCGTCCCCTGCTCGATCCACACCTGCAGCGCGACGTTGGACCGAGTACTGGTGGTGCGATTGGAGAACGTCGCCGAGTAGTACCACGGCGCCCCGTCGATCACGAGCGCGCCGCCTGGCAGCAGCGTGAGGTCGTCGAACGTGATGGGCTTGAATCCATCGCTCGGGGGGGACCCATTGAGCTGGAACGCCCCTCGCGTCAGGCCGTCGGTGATCGACCAGGGACCGTTCGATGATCCACCCTGCGTCGACGCCATGCTGCCGCTGCGTGCCACGTCGCCGGCGCTGTTGAAGTTCCATCCGGCGATGACACCCGGGCCGCTCGCCGTGAGGGAAATCCAGACGGGAACGCCCTTCGGCAACACGGGGAGAAGCTTGGAGCGCGCGAGCGCTACCGCCGGAGCAAGCGGGCTGAATCCGCCGAGTGGGATGGTCTCGAGTACGGGTCCGGGGAGCCCGGCCGAGTCGCGCTGCACGTGCACGCGCAGGCTGTCAGTTCCGGCAAAGTGCGTGACGGCGACACGAACCTCGCGCAGCGCCACGTCGCTGCCAGGCGTCACGCGTTGCGCGATTGCCGCCTGTCCCGTCGTCGGGCCGAGAAATCCGTTGATGGTCCACCCAGCGTACGGATCCGCGTTGAAGCCGAAATCGGGGACGAAGTTGCGGTAGATCAACGGCCACGTCGATGAGCCGGTTGACCCGACCGACATCGACGGCTCGCTCGGCGCGAGCGGTTGCGGAACGTCACGGCATCCGGCCAAGGCGATCGCGATAGCCGCGATCCCAACCACCCGATATTGCATGGACCCACCTCCCATCACCATGGCGACGCATCGGAACCGTCTCCCGATCGCGCGAGGCGGTCGCGTCGCCGCCACCACACTGCCGCGAGAGGCGCGCGGGCACATCGGGGAATCGCGCCGCGCCGGTAGAGGTTCTCCGGAACCTTGCCGTCAAACCGTACCGGGCACAACTGCCTTCTCTGCTTAGGGCAAAGCGCGCGCGTCCGTCGACAACCCACTCCTCCGTCACAACGGTTCAGTCCGGCGAGCACCGCCGCGACATATTGACGCGCCCTCGTAGAAGCCCGAGTGTACAGGTCGGGTGACTGGTGATCAATTGCAGGAAGCGGCTACCGCAGTTGATTCCCTGGGGCGGTGTGCCGGGATTCCCTCTCCTCCAGGGCCGCGCCACGTGCGCCGATGATAGACTGTCCCTACTGCCTCGCGCAGATCCCCGAAAAGGCCGTCACGTGCCAGCACTGCGCACAGCAGGTGCGCCTGTTGCTCGACACGCGCGCCGAGCTCGCAACGGCACAGGCCGAACTCAAGAGCGCAACGGCGCAGCTCTTCGCGCTCACCGGCAAGGGACCAGCGGCTCCCGTCGAACCCAAGCGCTGGAGCCCGATTCTCGCGGTGGTGGTCTTCTACATCGCCTCGATCATCGCCACGGCGGGCAACTGGTCCGAATCGGCGGCGCAGTACGACGTCCTCCTGCTCGCCGTGATGGCGGCACTGCTGGGCGGCGTCATCGCCAATCGGGACGACGAGCCTAACGTCTGGTCGGCGGCGATCTTCGCGTTCGCGCAACCGGCCATCGCGTTCGTCGTCATCGTTCTTCGCACGCCGAGCGCGTACCTCACCGAACACTCCGGCGAGATGGTGCGCGCCGCCTTCATCCTGGCGCTCATCCTCGCTGGAGCGTCGGGCGGTGCCGCGGCGCTCTACCTCGTCATCCGTCGCCGAGACGCGCTGCGCAGCGCATGGAAGCTCCCCACGCTCGAAGGCGCGACCGGCTCGACGGAGAAGGTCGTGAAGCTCGCATCGGGGATCGTGAGCGCGGTCACCGCGATCGGTGGCTTTGTTGCCGTGCTCGTCAACATGCTCGCACCCAAGGGTTAGCTCCATGCTGTCGTCCACCAGTCTCCGCGTCGTGCGGCGCGTGGCCATCGTGATGGCCGTGCTGCTTACGCTCCTCGTGCTGCTTGCCCTGCGCCCTCGGGTCGTGTTCGCGCAGGATCCTGTCCCTCCACCCGCGGCACCGGCGTGTGCGGCGAACTCGGTCGTGCACAAGGTGCTGCTGTCGGTCGTCTCTGACGACACCGTGATGACCGGTCAGCGCGTCGCCGTGCGCGTGCGGTATCCGGTCCAGGTCGATCTCGTGGCCACCCCCGAAGGGACGGGGGCGTTCTGGCTGCTCCCGCTCGCCGACCCCACCTCCATCGACTCGCTGCAGCTCCAACCACGCGTTGCCGGGCTGCGCTCCACGTCGCTGGCGCGTCCGCGCGCCGAGCTTCGTGCGGGGGAGTGCATCGCACGCGCGGCGTTCCGGTTGCAGCGCGTCTGGAGCGTGGAGGTGGCGTCCAAGCCCGAGAGCCTGCGTGTGGAAGAACGGTTGATCGGCAATGCGACCGCCCCGGCCGAGGCGCGTTTCACTCGCTTCAGCTCGCGTGAGGTGGGGTGGAGCGATCGGCTCAGCCTGCGGGTCTTCGTGAAGAACGAGAGCTTCGATCACGAAATCGCGCCGGCGCGCTTCAAGAACCCCGCCGACCCGGTGACGCTGAGCAAGCACGAAATCGCCGACAAGATGTGCCGCCAGCACAACCGCTGCCCCAACATGTTCATGCGCTTGTTGCACGGCAGCCTGCTCGACCAGGCGAAGGTCGAGGAGTTGAGCTTCAAGCTGGTGCTGCCGTGACGGCTGTGATCCACGGCCGCCAGGCATGGCACGGCTGGACTATCGCGCTCGCCTGCATCACCGCATTCATCTCGGCTGCCACGTCACTTCAGGCCCAGGAGCTGGACGCCCTCGAGCTGGATGACTTCCTCGACCCTCGCGAGCTGCAATCGCCCGAGGCCAAGGGGGGTGCCTATCGATTCCTTGCGTCGCGGGTGTACGTGGGGGCCGCCGAGCGTCACAACTTTCGCGGGGACTTCTTCAAGTCGCGGGTGCACTTCGGGCGGTTGGCGACGGTGTACTACACCGGGCGCTGGCAGCTGACGGCCAAGCTCACCGACTACGACACGCGCACGCGCATCGAACCCCCGTACTTCCGTTCGCGCGCGCAGGTGGCGCGCTACCTGGGCGGGAGCGAGTCGCGTGCGCCGATTCGTGCGCAGCTCTCGTGGACCTTTGCCCAGAGTCGCGCGACTGGATCGCAGAGCGAGCTCGCGCTCGATGCCAGCACCGCGATCAACATCCCCTCGCTGGGTCGCTCCATCATGGGGGGGGTCGTCTACAGCGTCGACTCGCGGCGCGACCGGCACTATGCGGGGGCGTCGCTGCAGATCCCGGTCGTGCGATGGGAGCACGAGTCATCCATACGGATCGGGGGGAGCATCGCGCAGGATCGCGATCGGACGTCGCGGGTGCTGGAGCGCGCGCCCAACCTGTACAAGACCGAGGTGTCGATGGCGGTGGGGATCCCGGGGACCGAGTCGCGGCTCTACGCCGCCTACTCCCCGGCGTATCGGCGCGACCTGCGCGCGTGGAACCACGAGATCACCGTCCTGCTCGACGCGACGGTGCTGTCGAAGCTGTTCAAGTAGCGGCGGGGCGCTGTCGCACGACGGCATGGAATGCCGCAGATGGTGTAGGTGATTCTACCCTTCCTGTCGGTCGCCCCCGGGGCGTATTCTAGAATCATGCATCGTCCGGGTTGGTATCGCGCCTTGCTCGCCCTCTGGGGGCTCTGGTTCACGACTGCGCTCACCGAGCCAGCCGGAATCATGGCGTGCGCGATGCACGGGGCGCTGCCTGGGGCGTCAGCACACGGCAGGCACGGCGATACTGAGCACACGCAGGACACCGCGAACGTGCGGGTCGCGGCAGAGGCTTCGGCACACGCCGCGCACGCTGCGCCGGTTGCTGGTACCGCACACTCGTCGTCGGCGGTCGAGCCGGTCGTCGAGCGCGATCCATCGCCTGCGTCCGATTCGCACCAATGCTGCACCTGCATCGGGCAGTGCTGCGCCGCCACGACCGCTGCGCCTCCGGTGCAGTCGATCGCGCTATCGGCCACCGCCCTCCGCGCAGCGCCTGCGCGCGATTTCTCGCGTCGCGAGCGGGTGCCGTCACCCCGCGCGTACGTCCTTCCATTCGCCAATGCCCCTCCCGCGGCCGACGCCTAACGACGTCCGCCGCTGACGTCGACCGCCGCACCCCGCGCCACAAGAGCGCCCCGGTGACGGCCGTCGACATCGGCCTCCTCACATTGTGACGGTCATCGGTCCCGGGGTGTTCGGGGATCGCGCGCGTTCGGTCGACGCATGTCGCCCAACAGCGGCGCGTCCGTGCGCCTTGGATCCATGCAATCGTCGCGAATCCACGCGCTCTTCGCGGCCGACCCCTCATGTTCACACGCCATTACCTCCTCATCGCCCTCGCGTTCCCGGCACTGCCCATGCTCCCGCTGCTCCTCAGGGCGCAGGAACGTCCCGCGGTCGCCACTCCCGTTCGACGCGACAGTAGCAACCAACGCGACAGCGCGACCGCAATCCGCGGCGTGCGCATCACCGCCGAGCGCGATCGCCGTCCCGCCATCACGCAACTCACGCTTCCAGCGACCGCCAGCATCAGCGCGCTCCGGGTGCGCGAGACGGTGAACCTCGTCGACACGCCTGACGCGGTGAAGTACCTCCCGAGCCTCTTCATTCGAAAGCGCAACAACGGTGACACGCAAGCGGTCATGGCGACGCGCGTGTGGGGGGTGAGTTCGAGCGCACGCTCGCTGATCTTCGCCGATGGTGTCCCGCTCACCGCGCTCATTGCCAATAACAACACGATCGGTGGTCCGCGGTGGGGGCTGATAGCGCCCGAGGAAATCGAGCGGATCGACATGATGTACGGTCCCTTCTCCGCCGCATACGCGGGCAATTCCATGGGGGCGGTCATGGAGATCACGACGCGCATGCCGGAGCGCTTTGAAGGATCGATCGCGCAGACCCAGGCGTGGCAGGACTTCTCCCTGTATTCGACGAAGGCGACGTACGGGACGTCGCAGACGTCGGCGCGTCTCGGCAATCGTTTTGGCAACTTCTCGTTTGTCGCGAGCGGCAACTACCAGGACTCACGGAGCCAGCCGCTCACCTACGTCACCAGCAGCACGATCCCGTCCGGTACGACCGGCGCGATACCGGGACTCAACAAGCTCAACGCACCGGCCAACATCCTGGGCGCCACCGGGTTGCTGCACACGCAGATGACGAACGCGAAGGTGAAGCTCGCGTACGACATCACGCCAACGGTTCGAGCGGCCTACACCTACGGCTGGTGGGAAAATGATGCGACGGCCGGTGTCGATTCGTATCTCGAACGCACCGGAGCGACGACGTTTGCCGGGCAGAGCGGCTTTGCCAGTGGCAACTACACGCTGCTGCAGCGACACAGCTCGCAGAGTCTCTCGCTGCGCACCAATACCGGAAGGGACTGGGATTTCGAAGCCGTGGCGACGCGGTATCGCTTCGATACCGATCGCCAGCGCTTTTCGACGGTGGCATCGGCGACCGGCACGACCTTCGGCGCCGCCGGCCGGGTTGCGGTGCTTGGTGGAACGGGGTGGTCATCACTGGATCTCAAGGGGGCGTGGCATCGCGGTGGGTTGCTCGCGGCGCACACGGTCACCTTCGGGGCGCACGCCGATCGCTATGAACTGGTCAATCCGACGCACAGCACCTCCGACTGGACGGTGGGTGAACCCTACACCGGCATTGCCACACGCGGCGATGGCAAGACGCGCACGAACGCGCTCTGGGCGCAGGAGGCGTGGCGCATTTCGCCTGCGTTTCGCCTGACCGTCGGCGGACGCTGGGAGCAGTGGCGCGGATTCGACGGGCTCAACGTGAACGGTGCGACGACCGTACGGCAGCCGAGAGTCGAGGCGACCCGGTTTTCACCCAAGGCGACCCTGTCGTGGCATGCCCCGCGCGACTGGACCGTGACCGGTTCGTTGGGAAAGGCGTATCGCTTTGCGACGGCCGCCGAGTTGTACCAGTTGGTGTCGACCGGGGCGACGTTTTCGTCGCCTGATCCCAACCTCAAGCCGGACAATGTCCTCGCGACGGAGCTGCGGGTGGAGAAGGAGTTCGCGCGAGGCCGAGCCCAACTCTCGTTGTTCAATGACGACGTGCATGACGCCATCATCTCGCAGTTCAAGCCATTGGTTCCGGGATCGGCGACGCTCTACTCGTTTGTGTCGAACGTCGACCATGTCCGGGCACGCGGCGCGGAGTTGGTGTTGATGGAGCGTGACGTGCTGGTGCGGGGGATGGAGCTGTCGGGGAGTGTCACCTACCTGAACGCGCGCACCCTGGCGACGTCGGGGCGGGCCAGCGCGTCGGCGCCCGCGAACGCGGCCATCGGGAAGCACTTGCCGAACATCCCTGATTGGCGCGCCAGCGTCGTGGCCGGCTATCGGCCATCCTCGCGCCTGGGCGTGACACTCGCCGGGCGCTACAGCGGCCCGCTGTGGACCACGTTGGACAATGCCGACGTCAATCCCAACACCTACCAGGGATTCAGCGGGTGGTTCGTCGCCGATGCGCACGTCACCTACCGGATGTCGCACGGCATCACTGCCACGTTAGGCGCCGACAACCTGCTCAACCGCAAGTACTTCCTCTTCCATCCGTTCCCGCAGCGAACCCTCACCACGAGCCTGCGCTATGCTCTGTAGTGATTGCGTCACTCACGCGCTACGCGTGATGGTTGCGGCTGTCGCGGTCCTGACCAGCAGTGCCGCCGGTGCCCAAGCGCGCGCCGCCACGTTGTCGGTGACCGGACGCTCGAGCGACAATGTCTCAATCGCTGCGCGCGGCAACGTTGTCGTGGTGGCCTGGTCCGCGGCGACGACTGGCGTCACCGACGTCTACGCCGCCGCCAGTCATGATGGCGGCGTGACGTTCGCTCCACCGACGCGAGTGAACGCGACGCCGGGAGAAGCTCGCGTGAACGGCGAGATGCCGCCGCGCGTGGTGCTGATTCCGCGTGGCGGCGGTGAGCCGGAGGTGGCGGTCGTCTGGACGGTGAAAGGGGAGAAGTCGTGGCGAATCCTCATGGCCCGTTCGACAGACGGGGCGCGCAGCTTTGGCGCGTCGACTGTGGTGCCCGGGAGCGACGGTCCGGGCAACCGCGGTTGGGAGTCGGTCACGCTCGACCCGCGCGGGCGTGTGATCGTGGCCTGGTTGGATCATCGCGAGCTGGATGCCGACAAGGGGGCGGCCAAGGGCAACGGCGCAGCCGGAACGATGAACCCTGGGTCACACGACATGGGCGAGTCCGAGCGCAAGGCCGGCCTCTCGCAGTTGTACGTGACCACGGTGGGCGCGACGGCACCACGCGGCATCGCCCGCAGCGTTTGTTACTGCTGTAAGACGTCGCTAGTCGCCGACGGCAAGGATGTGTACGCCGTGTGGCGCCACGTCTTTCCGGGCAACGAGCGCGACATCGCCATGGCGATCTCGCGTGACGGAGGTGTGCGCTTCACGTCACCGGTGCGCGTGAGCGACGACCGCTGGACCTTTGACGGGTGTCCCGACAACGGGCCAGCGCTGGCGATCGATCGACAGCGTCGCGCGCACGTGCTGTGGGTAACGCCCAAGGCTGGCGGCGATGTCTCGCAGATGGAGCTGTACCACGCCGTGACCACCGACGGACGCACCTTTACCCAGCGCACACGCATACCTACCAAGGGGCTCCCTGGCCACGCACAAGTCATCGCCGAGCCTAACGGTGGTCTCGTGATGGCCTGGGACGAGATCGGGGGCGGTGCGCGACGCGTACTGCTGGCGCGGGCCACGATCGATCCTGCCGGTCGCGTGCGGATCGCCCCGCTCTCCGCCCCGGAGCCGGGCGAGGGGCATCACCCCGTGGTCGCCACCACGGCCACGGGGACAATCGTCGCCTGGGTGCGACGCCCGGCGCCGGGCGAGGAGAGCACGATCGGCGTCGCACGCATACAATAAGCATCACCCCTTTCGCCAGCTTCCGCCGCCATGCATCCCGCCAAGGTCGACCGCCGCCGCCTGCAGTCGTTCACCGACCTTCCCAACGTCGGGAAGGCATTCGCCGGGGACCTCACGCTGCTCGGCTTCACCTCGCCGGCGCAGCTCAAGGGCCAGGATCCCGTGCAGCTCTACGAGCGCTTGTGCGAACTCACGCGCACCCGCCAGGATCCGTGTGTGCTCGACACGCTCATCAGCATCACGCGCTTCATGGACGGGGAGAAGGCGCGCGTGTGGTGGGACTACACGCCGGAACGGAAGCGGATGATGATGGCGCGTGGCGGGGACGCCTAACGCACCGACGTCAGCACCGCGCGCACCCCGGTCAGCGAACTGCTCCACAACGACGGCTGCTCGGGATCGGCAAAGACGGCGGCGAAATCGCCGGGCGTGAAGGCTCGCGCGAGTCGCGCGGCATAGGTCTCCCGCAACACCCGGAGATAGTGGGTGACGTCGTAGTCACGCGCGTCGGGCGGTGGCACCTCGTCGGCATCGTACTCGCGCACCACGCCACCATAACCGCTTGCGGTGCGATAGACGCGCACACGCTCCCCGACGCTCCACGTCGTGCGTCCGCTGGCGAGGAGCGCTTCGTACGTCAGCTCACGCCGCTTGTCACGAATCGCCAGGTACGCCTCCGTCGATTTCGTGAGCCGCACACGCGACGACACCTCGTACGTCGAGTAGCGGCGCTCGCGCAGCTTCACCACCGTCGCGACGTACTCGGCGCGCACCCCGGCCACGTCGCCGCGCAGCAGCGCGCCAACGGTGCGCGCCAGGAAGTCGTTGGCAAACGGCTCGGCGCGACTCGAACGAAAGGCGACGCCGCGCAACAGCAGCTTTCCGTCGTATGTCAGAAGCGCGTAGTTCTTTGGCTCGTGCGACAGCATCGCCGCGTAGCGCCCCTCGAACTCGAGCTGCACGAGCGGGGGGAGCAGTGCGGCCACCTCGCCCACCACGCGCCGCTCGTCGTCCTCGCGCCACGCGTCCGGAACGGCGAAGTAGACGCCGTCGGTATCGGCCTCGAGCAGCGTCACGCCGCGCGCGGCGAGTTCACGGCAGAGCAGGTCGAGCAGCTCGCGCCCGCGCCGGGTGACCTCGTTGGCGGCGCGCACGTCGGCAAAGCGCGTGAGGCCTCCGCCAGCCGCAAGGTACCCGTAGGCCGAGTTGACGACGATCTTCATCGCCGCCGAGATGGCTTCCTGTGTGAAGCGCTCGGTGGAGCCGGCGGGAAAGCGTCGCGCCTGCGCCTTGGCATCCAGGCGCTGCCTGACGAGTCCATCGACGAGGGCGAGCAGCGCCTGCAGGTGGTCGCGCCTGGGGCCGATGCGGTAGGCGCGCATGAGCGACGGGTAGAGCGACGCGACGTCGGCCTTGACCACGCGCTGGGCGACGCCGGCGGCAAAGAGGTGGAGGGCGGCGCCGGTGTGCTCTATCGTGGGGCCGGGGGCATGGGCCGGCAGGGCGGCCCCGGCGCGCAGGTAGGCGCGCACCAGTAGCGGATCAATCACGCCAGTGGCGGCGCCGGCATCGGCCAGCCGCTCGTAGCGACGGGGCGCCATGCGGGCGAGGGCGAACGCCGCCCCGCCTAACAAGCGCGACAGCCCGGCCACCTCCTCCACGTCCGACGTCGCATAGCGGCGCACGCGATCGGGGTCGCGCTGGTACACAGTGAAGATCCGTTCACCGCGGATCTCGACGCGGTCGTCGCGCGCGAGGCCGAAGTGCCGCGCCACCGCCTTGAGACCGTGCCCGGGGAGGTCGCGCGCGGAGAAGTCGTGGCGGCGCACGGCGTCGAGGGTGTCGATCAGTTCACGACCGGGGATCAGGTAGCGCACGCGGCGCGAGGCATCGTGCTCGGCGGCCACGCCGCGCATGGCCCCGCGCTCGCGAAAGCCCGGCGCCCCGATCCTTCCTAACGCCAGCGGGACGCCCAGGCGCCGGGCGCGCTGGTGCAGGAAGGGGAGGTCGAAGCCGTGCAGGTTGTGATTCTCGATGACGTCGGGGTCGGCGCGGGAAACCGTCTCGACGAGCGTGCGGATGAGCGTTGCTTCGCCGGCATCGTCGACGCTCGGTGCTTCCAGCACTTCCACGTGGCCTGACGGATCTCGCACGGCCACCATGAAGATCCGGTCGCGTGATGCATCGAGCCCTGTCGTCTCCAGGTCGAACTGCAGGCGATGCAACTGGTCGTACGAGAGGTCGCGAAAGTAGGTGCGTCCGGTCGCGACGAGATACTGCTCCTCGGGCGACAGGGCGAGCACCTCGGCGTCGCCCAGGTCGCGGATGTGGCGCAGCCGCCGCCCGTGCCGGCGCGATGCGCCCTGCACGACGGCGTTGGTCAGCGTCGTGAGGTCGTGGGCGCGCACCAGATAACGCAGTTCGCCGGTCCCTTCGAGTTCGCGCCAGGTGACGCGCCCCTCCTCGCGTGCCGCTCCACGACCGGCCGCGACGAGCTTGTCGCCCAGATGGTGCAGATCGTCGAGGTGCGCGAGCAGGAGCCATGGGCGAAAGCGCACGTCCTCGCGGACGAGCGCCCCGGTGTCAGGGAGGCGCCGCCAAATGGCGACTCGGCCGCTGGCTTCTCCCCACACCGAAACGATTCCCGGCGTGGGGTCCCACCCCCAGAGCCAGTCGTCGTGGGGAATGGGTGTGGCCGACTCGTCAGGCACGACGGCTACACCGCGCCGGCGATCGCCGTCCCCATCTCCACCGTCGTCGCGGTGCCTCCCATGTCGCGTGTCCGCGGCGCCGCCGGATCCGCGAGCACGCGTTCGATGGCCGCGACGATCTCGCCCGCCGCCTCGGCGTGCCCCAGATGTTCGAGCATCAGCGCCCCGGACCAGATCATCCCCACCGGGTTGGCGATCCCCTGGCCCGCGATGTCGGGGGCCGAACCGTGCACCGGTTCGAACAACGACGGAAAGCGGCGCTCGGGATTGATGTTCGCACTCGGCGCGATGCCGATGGTTCCGGTGCAGGCGGGGCCGAGGTCGGAGAGGATGTCGCCAAAGAGGTTGCTGGCCACGACGACGTCGAACCAGTCCGGGTGCAAGACGAAGTGCGCGGTGAGGATGTCGATGTGGTACTTGTCGACGCGCACCTCGGGATAGCCAGCCGCCATCGCCGAGACGCGTTCGTCCCAGTACGGCATGGTGATGGCAATCCCGTTGCTCTTGGTGGCAGAGGTGAGGTGACGCTTGGGGCGGCGCTGCGCGAGGTCGAAGGCATAGCGCAGCACGCGGTCGATCCCGGTGCGCGTCATGACGGTCTCCTGCATCACCATCTCACGCTCGGTTCCCTCGAAGATGCGTCCGCCGATGCTCGAGTACTCGCCTTCGGTGTTCTCCCGCACGACGTAGAAGTCAATGTCGCCAGGTGCACGCCCCGCCAATGGCGACGGGACGCCGGGCATGAGGCGGCAGGGGCGCAGGTTGACGTACTGGTCAAAGGCCCGGCGGAACTTGAGGAGCGACCCCCAGAGCGAGATGTGGTCGGGGACGGTGGCGGGCCATCCGACGGCACCAAAGAAGATGGCGTCGAGCGGGGCGAGCTGTGCGTGCCAGTCGTCAGGCATCATCGCCCCGTGCTCGAGGTACCAGTTGCAGCTGGCCCACGCCTTGTGTTCCCAGTCGATCGTGATGCCGTGGCGCCGGGCCACGGCGTCCACGACGCGAATGCCCTCGGGGAGCACTTCGGTGCCGATGCCATCGCCGGGAATGGCGGCGATGCGATAGCGCGTACGCGGTCGAGTCGAGGTCATCTGACGAGAGTGCCTAGTACATCCAGCTCGTGGTCGGTTCGCCCGCCGGCGCGTACTTCCGAACGTGCGCCCCCATCTGGCGCACCAACTCGGCCCACGGGAAGGCGTGCCACGAGTGCCCCTTGGCGGGACGTCCGTAGGTGAACGGCACCTCCTTCCCCGGCGTCGCTCCCTTGAGGAAGGTCTCGAAGCGATAGACGGCGAGGTTGAGGTAGAAGTCGTCCATGTCGCCCGCGAAGAAATGCAGCTTGTGCGCCACCTTGGGGCCTAACGTGGCCCAATTCCGCTCGGCGAAGTCGCGCAGGTCGTAGCCGTTGTCGCGATAGGAGATGGCTACCTCGCGATCGATGGTCCCGGTGAGCTTGTTCCACAGCGGACGCGGGTAACCCTCGGCATCGAGGGGGCCGTAGATCGCCTCCCACCCTTCGAGCTGGTAGTTGGAGCGCCCGCGCGTCCCCAGCACTTCCTCGAAGAGCGAGAGCTGGCGCAACGTCCATTGCACCTGCCCCTCGGGAGAACGGCGGAAGGGGCGCTCGGTAGTGGTGAACATCGTGTTCGGCACCACAAAGGCGTTGGTGTCGGCGTAGATGTCGACGAGCTGGTAGCGACGGAAGTCGATGGGGTCGGGCTGCAGCACGTACGCCCCGCCGAAGAAGTCGGGGTATTTGAGCTGCAAGGCGAGCGTCTGCCATCCGCCGGTCGAGGCGCCTTCGGCAAGGCGAGCGTAGGACTTGCCGATCATGCGAAACTGGCGCTCCAGCTCGGGGATGATCTCTTCGACCATCGCATCGCCATACGGGCCGTTGTTGACCGAGTTGACGGAGTAGCCGTCGAGGAAGTACGGCGTGGCCTGCTCGAACGAGACGGCGATGAATCGCGGAAAGGCGTCGCCGTTCCACGCCTTGTAGAAGTCGAAGCCGCTCTCGACGCCGGTCACGGGGTTGATCTGCCCCACGCCGCGGGCGCGCGCGGAGTCGGGGGTGAAGCCGAACGGGGTGTTATGCCCGAACGTGAAGACGGTAGGATAGCGCACCGTGGTGCGCTGATCGTAGCCCTTGGGCAACAACACGGTCGCGTGGAAGAAGACCGGCCTCCCCCAAAACGCCGAGAGCATCCTGCTCTGGATGCTGACATGCTTGACCCACTCGGTGTCCGTCGGACGCGTCGCCGGGGGAATCACCTTGTCGAGCTGCAGTCGCACCGTTCCGCCGTCGCCGACGTGGAGCTTCTGCACGTCGCTGTAGATGTTGCCGGGGGCAATCTGCATCACTTCCTGCCTGCCGTCGTTGACGGGGAGCCACGGGCGCTTGCCGTCGGCCCGCGTCACGCGCTCGTACACGTTCACGATGGCCTGCGCGTAGTAGTCGCCGGGAGGAAGTGAGGTGAGCGGGAAGGGATAGCCGAGCGACGCGTTGTCGATGACGACGGCTTGTCCGGCAGGGAGCTGCTCGACATCAATGGCGAAGATTGCCGGTCCCTGCGGAGCGATGAGCATCCGAGGCTCGGGCTGCGCGTTCTTCGCCAGCACGACCACCAGGCGTCCGGTGAGTGGCTCGGCGCGCGCTGCCGCGGCGACGGTCACTTCGAAGCGCGGGGCCTGCGCGGTGACCGACATCGCGACCGTGCCCGTCGCGAGCAGCGCGACGAGCGCGAAGCGGCGAATCGTGCGGAGCATGGGGACCTCGCCCACGGCGAGTGTGTGGGGAGTGCCTAACGTGCCGCGATGGCGGTGAGCGCGGCCACGAGGCGGTCGGCGTCAGCGGGGGTGTTGTAGAGCGCGGGGGTCACGCGCACGCAGTCGCCCTTGGCGATCCCGGTGCGCTGGAAGCTGAAGATCCTGAACTCGTCGTGCAGCGTGCGCGTGACACCCAGGTTGAAGTCGCGGCCGCCGTTCCCCTTGAGGCGGAAGGCGGTCAGTGCGCCCACCAGACGCGGGTCATCGGGGGTGAGGATGTCGACGCCCGCAATGCCGCGCGCCGGAACCGCCCAGCGGTCGCGCAGGAAGCGCAGCCGCGCCGACTTGGCCTCGATCCCGATCGAGTCGTGGAAGTCGAGCGCGTCTGGGATCGTCAGCACGGTGGCGAAGTTGGTGGTCCCGGTATGAATGCGCGAACCGATGTTGGTGAGCGGGAAGCTCTCGTCGGCGTGCGCGCGATCGATGCGATCGAGCTTGCCCTCGCGGATGTAGAGGGCGCCGGCCCCCACCGGCGCACCGATCCACTTGTGCAGGTTGATCCCCACGAAGTCGGCGCCCAGGTCTTCGAGCGAGATCTGGATCTGCCCGAACGAGTGCGCCGCATCCACCACGACGTCCACCCCGCGTGTGTGCGCGAGCGCGGCGATCTCCTTCACCGGGATGATGAGTCCCGTCTTGTTGTTGCAGTGCGTGAGCAGCAGCAGCTTCGTGCGCGGATTGGCGTCGAGCGCGCTGGCGTAGGCGGCAAGGATATTCTCGTACGTCGCCGGCTCGGGGATGTCGAAGCGCGCGACCGTTGCCCCGGTGCGCTGCGCGAGCGCGTTCATCGCCCACTGCATCGCGTTGTAGTCGAGGTCCGCGTAGAGCACGGTGTCGCCCGCCTTGACCCCGTTGTACTGGGAGATGAGCGCCTGCAGCGCTTCGGTGGCGCCGCGGGTGAGGGCGACCTCGGTCGGCCGGGCGCCTAACGCGGCGGCGACGCGGTCGCGGGTGGCGACAAAACGCTTGGGGTACTCCCGGCGCGCGAAGTACGAGCTGGCGCGGTTCACCTCGTCGATGTGGCGGTGATACGCCTCCAGCACCGGCGTGGCCATCATCCCGAAGTAGCCCGCCTCGAGATTCGTCGTCCCATCGAGGATGCGGTAGCGGGCAGCGACCTTTTTCCAGTACGCCTCGTCCCGGGCGACGTCGTCGGGGCGGCCGACCGGCGGGGCCAGCGGTTCGAGGAGGAGTGCCCGCGCCTCGTCGGCGTCGAGTGTGGTGGCGGCGTTGAGGGACGCGGGAGCGCTGGCGCTGGCGGCAATCGAGGCGGCGGAGGCCAGCGCAGCGCTCCGCACGAAATCGCGGCGAGTAGACATGGCCAGAACATGCGACGTCGCTCGCCGCCGGAACAGCCGGGGGGCATATTCTGGCCGGTCCGATCGCCCCCCTTTCCCATGCCCCCTGATCGATGCGTACCCGCCTGATCGCGACGACGGCCTTGCTGGCGCTCCCCGCCGCGTCATCGTTCCTCGTCTCGTCACCCGTGCACGCGCAGCGCCCGTCGCGCGCTGCCCTCGTGGCCACCATCGACTCGATCATGAACGCCCCCATCGCCGCGGGGCGCGTGGTCGGGGCGTCGATTGCGGTGGTGAAGGGGAACGACACCATCGCCGTGAAGGGGTACGGGAAGGCCAACCTCGAACTCGGCGTCGCCACACCGCCTAACGCCATCTACGAGATCGGGTCGGTGACCAAGCAGTTCACCGGCGCTGCCTTCATGCAACTGGTGGAGCAGGGGAAGGTCTCGCTCGACGACGACATCTCGAAGTACGTCCCGCAGTTCAACACCAAGGGGCGAAAGATCGCGCTACGCCGCTTGCTGGATCACACCTCGGGGATCCGTGGCTACACCGAAATCCCCGAGGCGCGCCTGCTCCTCCCGTTTTCGCTCCCCAAGGACACGCTCCTGCGGGTGATCGAGAAGTGGCCGTACGACTTCGAACCGGGGGAGGAGCAGATCTACAACAACTCCGCCTTCTTCCTGGTGGGGATGGTGATCGAGAAGGTGAGCGGGATGCCGTATGCCGACTATGTGAAGCAGCACCTCTTTGGGCCGGCGGGGATGAAGGCGTCGCACTACTGCAGCGACGTGACGGTCACACCCAACAAGACGACCGGATATGACTGGGGGGGAACGGCGCCCGTCCAGAAGCGCCCGTTGAGCCATGCATGGCCCTACGCCGCGGGCTCGTTATGCAGCACCGCCACCGAGCTGGTGGCCTGGAACTCGGCGCTGCATCGCTCGCGCAAGATCCTGGGGGCGGCCGCGTACCAGCAGCTGATCACCCCCGACACGCTCAACGACGGTACGCGGGTGGGATATGCCAAGGGGCTCTCCTTCACGCCGGTGCTGGGGCACCGCTCGATTCACCACGGTGGCGGAATCAACGGGTGGACGTCGGAGAACCTCTACTTTCCCGACGACTCGCTGAGCGTGGTGGTGCTCTACAATGTCTCCGGCCCGTCGGGCCCCGGCGAGCCGGCGGAAGCCATCGCCGAAGCGGTGCTGGGTCGCAAGGCCGTGGCGTCGAGACCCATGGAAGGTGACGTGAATCGTTATGCAGGGACCTACAGCGGGCGCGGACGCGGCGGGGCGCAGTCGCTGACGATCGCCGTGGAGAATGGCGCGGTCACCACCAACTTCCGCGGAGCCAAGCGCACGCTCACCTACACCGGGAATGGTGTCTTCGTGAACGGCGGCGTGCGCTTCGTCTTCACCGAGAGCGCGGGGAAGGTGACGTCGCTTCGCCTGGACGGCGGCAGCCAGAACAACATCCTGCGCCCCAAGCCGTAGCCCCCGTGTTCTCCTGATCCTCTGTGTTCTCTGTGGTTCAGGATCTTCACCACAGAGAACACAGAGTGACTGGAGAACACGGGGAACCTCGAGGTGCGTATCAACCGGAAGCGGCGTGATGCGGACCTCGAGGCTCCGCTAGTTCAGCGGAACCGGCGTGAGCCCGACCGGCGCCCGCTGCAGCACGTACTGGCCAATCGCGCGCCCCATCGCCAGCCCCGCGTCGGAGTCGAAGCGGTAGTGGATACCGCCGTAGATGCGTGAGACTCCCGCTTCAGTCGCCGCCGACTGCAACGCCTGGCGCTGCGTGGGGAAGTACGCCCCCAGCACCGTCGCCGCCACCGCCGAAAGCGCCGCGTGGTTGGACGGATATGAGGGGAATGAAGGGAGCGCGATCGGGAGCGTGATCTGCGCGTCGGCCTGCGACGGGCGAATGAGCCAGTACACGTACTTCGCCTCGTGGCTGGCGATGATCGCATCGAAGCCGGCGGCGTTCATGATCGCCAGCGTGAGCGCCGCGCGACGTTCATCGAGCTGGTGTTGCACGATCAGGTTCGACGCGACCACGTTCCAGTACCCGAGCGGGGTAACGGTCCCACCCTGCAGCGACCAGAACTTGGCGATGCTGTCCTGCTGCGGCGTGCGCGTATCCGAGATCTGACGCACCTCGGCCAGCGCCGCCTGGAAGTCGGGCGAGCCAAACGCGGGGGGCGGGGCCGGGCGGAACTGCGAGCCGCTCGTGAGGAAGAAGGTCTTGGCCTGACCCAAGGTGGCGAATGCCGGTGGGGTCGGGACCGCCAGCCAGCATCCCGCGCAGACCGGCACGGTCCCGGTGAACGGGGCGAAGAAGCGATCGCCGATGGCGCGCGTGATCACTGCCGCCGCCACGGTCCGGCCGATCTGCTCGCCAGCCGCAAAGTCGCGCACCTGCTGCCCGGGGATCGTCGATGCCAGCTCCTGCGAATCGACCTTCGCCTCGAGCATGGCCTGTTCGGCCGGATAGAGGTAGGTGAGGATCGCCGCCGACGCGCCAGCCACCGCCGCACGTTCGGCCGGGCGAAGCGCGACGGGCGCGGTGGTGCGTGCGGCAATCACCGCGTTGTACTGCGCGATCGAGAGCAGGGCGTAGGCGCGAATGGCGGGCGGCGCCCCCGTCTTGTACTGCATCACGAGCTCGCGGGCGACCTTGTTCCACGCCACCGTCGCGTTGACCTCCGCTGTGGACCCCACGCTGACCGCGGCCGGCGCGAGCGGTGTGGTCGAGACCGCGTCCTGGCATGCGGCAAAGAGAATCGCCCCCATCACTCCCAGCACGCGGACGCGCCGAACGCGCCGCTGCTGTCCCGTCATCTCCTGATTCACTTCCCGCGTGCTGACCGCGGGCATCTGGCCTGTCGGCCACATCGTCGTGGACTGCATTCCTGCTGCTCCTTATCGTTGGTCTGAAGGTTCGTACGTGCGCAGGGATGATGACGAGAAGCCGTTAGGCACTCCATGACCGGATGTCCGAACGACATGACTTGTCGTCCACGCATTGGTCGCGGTCGCTGGGGTGGCGCCGGCGCCGAGCGCCTGCGGCCGTTCCTGCTCACCGGCTCGCCCCGGGTCTCTGACGTGGGGAGCCGACGCGGGGCGCGGACGCGCTTCTCGCACGTGGAGGCTGGCTCACTGACGGGTTGGGCAGCAGTTTCACGGCTCGGGCCGTTTATCGGTGGATCGGGGGCGAGGGTCGTGGCCGCCGGTCCCAACTGGCATGTTCCAGTCCGCTTTCCTTCTGCCTGCCCTATGCGTTCCTCCGTTCGTTTCGCCGCCCTGTCCGCCGCGCTTGCCACGGCGCTCGTTGTCGCTCCCCCGCGTGCGTTGCAGGCGCAGGAGCGCCCCTTCATCGGCGTGCGCGTCGACCAGGATCGCAACAAGGTCCTGCTCGAGGTTGCGCCCGAGCGGGTGGGGAAGGACTTCCTGCACCAGACCGTCCTGGCCACCGGCGGCGGCGTGGGAGCGCTGGGACTCGACCGCGGGCAGACCGGCGGGAGCGCGGTGGTGCGCCTCGAGCGGCGCGGCAAGCGACTCGTGCTCGTGCGCGACAACTGGAGCGTGCGCGCGTTAGGCGCCAGCGAGGCCGGCGAGCGTGCGGCACGCGAGGCCTTTCCCACGTCGGTCGTCGCGTCGTTTCCCATCGAGGGCGAGGCCAACGGGACACTGACGGTGGACGCCACCTCGTTGTTCCTGTCGGACACCTACGGCATCGCCGAGTCGGTGCGACGCGTGCAGGGTGGGAATGCGCGGGTCGATGCCAACCGGAGCTGGATCGACGTGGCGCGCACGAAGGGTTTTCCGCTCAACACCGAGATTCACGCCGTGCTGACGTTCGGTGTCGACAACCCCGGGATGGTGCTGCGTCGCGCGGCCCCCGAGGCGGCGTCGCCGACGTTCGAGTTGCATCACTCGTTGGTCGCGCTCCCCGAGGCGAGCGGATGGCGTGCGCGTGCGGGCGATCCGCGCGCCGGCTTCTTCGGCCCCGACTTCTTCGACTTCGCCCAGACGTTCGAAGGGACCTACGGCGACGGCTACATCAACCGCTGGCGCCTGGTCCCGAAGGATCCGTCGGCGTACCAGCGCGGTGAGCTCGTGGAGCCGGTGAAGCCGATCATCTACTACCTCGATCCCGGCATCCCCGAACCGTATCGCTCGGCGCTGCGCGAAGGGGGGAACTGGTGGGGGAAGGTCTTCGAAGGGGCAGGCTTCAAGAATGCGTTCAGCGTGCGTGACCTGCCGCCCGGGGCCGATCCCATGGATGCGCGCTACAGCATGATGTACTGGATCCATCGCAACGGCCCCGGCCCGAGCGTGGGCCCGTCGCTCAGCGATCCGCGCACGGGTGAGATCCTGCGCACCGTCGTGCGCATGGACGCCTGGCGCTCGCTGGTGGACTACAACATCTATGCAGGAATGCTCCCCGCGGCTGGCCCCAACGGCCTCAACGTGAGCGCCGAGGCGTTCACGATGTCGCGCCGCCGTCAGCACGCCGCCCACGAGATCGGGCACACCATCGGGCTGTCGCACAACTACATCGCCCACTCGCAAGGACGCACGAGCGTGATGGACTATCCGTTCCCGCTCGTCACCGTTGACGCAAAGGGGACCCTCGACCTGTCCAAGGCCTACGCGCCGTTTGCCGGGGCGTGGGATTCGCTGGCCATTCGTTATGGCTACCGCTGGTATCCGGACGAGGCGAGCGAGCGAGCCGGCTTGGCCAAGACCGTGAAGGAGATGCTCGATCGCAACGTGCGCTTTGTCGCCGACCAGGATGCCGGAGCAGAAGGCTCCATTCCCGAGGTGACGCGCTGGGTCGAGGGGAAGACGATGTTCGACGCCATCGAGCGGACGAGCGCCGTGCGCAAGCTCCTCATCGACAAGTTCGACGAGCGCGCCATCAAGCCGGGCGAGCCGATGTACCTGCTCAACATGCGATTCACGCACGTGTACCTGCACCACCGCTACTCATTGGAGGGGTTGGTCAAGTACGTGGGCGGGATGGACTTCCGCTACGCGATGCGTGGTGATGGGCAGGTGCCCACCACGATCCTCCCGGCGGGGCTGCAGACCAAGGCGCTCGACCTGGCGCTCGACGCGCTGGAGCCCGAGGCGCTGGCCGTCCCCGAGCGGGTGATGAAGCTCATCCCGCCCGTGCCGTTTGGCGGCGATGCGTCGCTGGAGTGGATGGGATCGGCCGGTGGAACGTCGTTCGACCAGATCTCGCTGGCGGGCGGGTTGGCCACCGAGGTGATCGAGGGGATCATGCATCGCGAGCGGTTGGCGCGCGTGGCGCAGTTCTCGGCGCGCGATGCGTCGTTGCCGACGCTGGCCGACGTGCTGGGGGCCGTGGTGGCCCGCACGTGGGGGGCGCCGGCCGAGGGCGATCCTAACGAGGCGGCGCTGCGGCGCACCGTGCAGCGGGTGGTGCTCAACACGCTCCTCGATCGCGCGGGCGACAAGCAGGCCCTGGCCGAGGTGCGGCAGGGAGCCGAGTGGCAGTTGCAGCAGCTCGATGCGCGCATCGCCGGCGTGAGCGGCGGGAGCGCAGCCGACCAGGCGCTGCGTGCGAGCGCGCGCCGGGAGATTGCGCGGTACTTCGCCGGTGAGGACGATCCGGCGAGCCGTTCGCGGTTCCGCGTGATTCCGTTGCCATGGCCGTGATTCGCGATGATGTTAGGCACCCGCTGACTGGTTGACTCGGAGTCGAACTGACCCGACGGCGCGTCGCGAGGCGCGCCGTCGTTGTGCCTCCTTCACCCGTACCGAGAGTATCGTGCGTCGATCATTCCTTGTTGGATTCGCCCTCCTCGCCATGGGCTGCCAGGAGACGTCCCTCGTGTCGCCGCTCGCGACCCCGGTCCTGCGCAGTGGATTCGGCGCGCCGTTCGACAAGCAGGTGCAGCGCGTCCCGGTTGCGTTCCAGTTGAGCGGCCCCTGCACCCCCGAGATCATCGATGT
>CAZLLP010000002.1:0-57295 GCA_964560345.1 uncultured Gemmatimonadaceae bacterium | reverse complement strand
TCGCGAGGACCGCACGATGAAGCAAGTGACGCTGGCGTTGCTGGTGACGACGACGCTGTGGGGAGATGCGGACGCCCTGCGCATCCGGACGCACCTGAGCGGCAACCTTGCCGGGCGTGGGCTCTCGACGGGGCTGGGGTACCGCTACCAGCAGGTCACGAACTCAGATCTCGACCTCGACGTCAACTCGGGCGCGTCGGAGTCGGACCAGGTCTTCCACTTCCGCATCATCTCGGCGACCTCGGAACTCGACTACCACATGGAGATGAACGGGACCTTCATCTTCGATCCGGTACTGGGGAGTCAGTTCGTGCCGAAGCGGTGGACCGCGGTCTGCCGCTGACCCAGTTGACCTCGTCGTCCTCCATGACGCCCCGACTCCGCATCGGCTTCGTCGGGACCGGCTACATCGCCAACGTCGTCGCCAGGGCCGCTGCCGAGACCGACCGCGTGCGCATTGCCGGCGTCGCCAGCCGCGACGTGGCCCGAGCCGCGGCGTTCTGCGCCTCGCACGGCCTCACCGACACGGCGCGTCCCTTTGGCGACTGGCGTGAACTCGTCGCCTGGGATGGCATCGACGCGGTCTACCTCGCCGCCCCGACGGTCGCGCGCACCGAGATGGCGGTCGCTGCCGCCAACCAGGGGAAGCATCTCCTCGTGGAGAAGCCGTTCACCGACGTCGCCGCCGTCGACACAATGCTCGACGCGTGCCGCGCCAACGGCGTCGCCTTTCTCGACGCCACGCACTTCGTGCACCATCCGCGGCATCAGCTCCTGCGGCGCACGCTGTCCGAACGCATCGGAACGCTCCTCGCGCTCAACGCGACATTCACCTTTCCCTCGATGGATCGCACGAACATCCGCCATGACCGCTCGCTCGAACCGACCGGGGCCTGGGGCGACATGGGGTGGTATGCGATGCGCGCTCTCGTCGAGTTTACCCCCGACGACGCCACGCTGACCCATGCCTCCGCGATCGCGCGTGTCGATGCGCAATCGGGCGCCGTGGTGCGCAGCGATGGCGTGTTGCAGCTGTCGAACGGGTGCACCGCCACGTGGGATGTCGCCTTCGACATCGGCACCTGCCTGATGGACCTGCACCTCATGGGCAGCGACGGGCGCGTACGCCTCGACGACTTCGTCCTCGACTGGGCGGGGGGCTTCGCGATTCCCGTTCCCGGTCATGTCAGCGTGATCGAACAGCAGCGTGGGGTCGTGAACCCGACCGGGATCGCGGTCGAACAGGTGCCGAGCGAGCGCCGACAGTTGGTGCAGCTCCTGGAGAACTTCTGCGATCTCGCCGGCGACTCCCGCGGCCCGGCCTGCGACGCCAGCATGCGCGCCACGCGGCGCACGCAGCAACTGCTCGACGACATCTGGAGCCGGCACGTCCACGCCTAACGCGTCGCACGATGCATCCGGAAACCGCCGCCCTCATCGCCCACTACGGCCTCGTCCCGCTCCCCGCCGAGGGGACGCTGTTCGTCAGCACGTATCGCTCGCCGACCGAGTTCCCCGACGGCTCACCGCACGGGACGGCGATCATCGCGATGTATGCCGACGATCCGCCGAGTCATTCGCTCTTTCACCGCTTGCCGGTGGACGAGGTGTGGCACTTCTACGGCGGCGACCCGCTCCGCCTGATCCTGTTGCATCCCGACGGCTCGAGCGAGGACGTGATCATGGGGAGCAACCAGCTGGCCGGCGAGCAGGTGCAAGTCGTCATTCCGGCCGGGACGTGGCAGGCGGGGCATCTCTGTCCCGGCGGCCGTCACGCCCTCTTCGGCTGCACCATGGCGCCGGGGTTCACGGGGACGATGTACGAAGGCGGGGAGCGCACAGTGCTGCTGCCGCTGTATCCCGATCGCGCCGCCGACATTCAGCGCCTCGGCTGCGAGCCGCACGACGCACGAATGCCGGACGGCTTTGCGACGTGATGGCGGGCCGCGCGAGACGCGAGCGTTAGGCGCTGCTACGGCTTGGCGACCGAATCCTGCCGCACCTTGATCGACACGATGCGGTCGAGCTTCGGGTACTCCTTGTCGAGGAACTTGTTCGATTCGCCGTAGAAGCGACGCGGATTGCCCATGGGGGGCGGCGACGATGGCAGCTCGCCATATCCGGAGTAGATGCTGGTCGCAAACTCGAGGCCGGCGGTCACGCGCCCGATGGGGGCGAAGCCGAGCGAGTCGAGGCTGAGGTTGTCATTGAGGTTGATGAAGAGCGTGGTCGAGCGGTCGCGCGGGTTGAACTGCGCGTAGGTCAGCGTCCCCTGCACGTTGCTGGTACGCACCGAATCGGGGCGCAGCTTGCGCCCGCGCCAGACGTTGCCAACGGCCGGATTGGCCGGTTGGCCAAACTGGGCGATGTAGAACGGCAGGACGCGATAGAAGCGCGTGTCGTCGAAAAAGCCGGCGCGGGCCAGGTTGTAGAAACGATCAACTCCGTTGGGCGCCCACTCGCGGATCAGTTCGATGGTGATGGTCCCGCGCGACGTCTCCATGTCGAGCGCCACCGTGTCGGGCGCCTTGCTGCGCCAGAAGGGGCGCGTGGGATCCATCAGGAGGGCGCGCTGCTGCGCCGCGGTCAGCGGCGCAGTGGGCGGCGCGGCGGGCGACGGCGCGTTGGGAGCGGCCTGTGCGGCGGCACCCATCCCTGGGAGCGCGAGCGCGGCGCACACGGCCCACTGGCGAACCAGCCTCGATGTCGAGATCGTCATGCACCGAAGTAGCGCAGCGGTGGAGCGCGTCGCAAGTCGGGACAACTGCTTCGCATTTCCCGGTATCCTGGCCCCCGTGGCGGGGTACCATGAGCGGCACCAACTCGGCCATTCGGCCAGCGGCCGCGCCTGGGTGTGATGAAGGTCACCACGCCCGCCAAACGCGCCTGCACAAGATTCACAAGATTGACGCCGCCGTCTCGAGAGTCCAACGCATGCCTTCCATACATCTGATGCCTTCCCGTCTCGCCGTTTCGCTCGCCTTCGCCTGCGCCGTCATCGGCTGCAACGGCGCCGACGACGGCATTGGCTTCGTCAGCCCCTCGGTGGTCGTGGCCGCTTCGGTCACGGTCGCGCCAAACCCGGTCTCGCTGCTCGTGCAGGATTCGGTGCAGTTCACGGCCGTCGTGCGCGACGCCAGCGGCAATGTGATGCCGACCGCCAGCGTGAGCTGGAGCGTGGGCAACGCGCAGGCCGCGTCCATCTCCTCGAGCGGGATGCTACGCGCCCTGCAGGCTGGCAGCACGACGATCACCGCCACCAGCGGCCCGGCCAGCGGACAGGCGACGGTCACGATCACGACGCCGTCGACCAACGCGTCGTACCGTCCCGACCTCATGACGTACCTCGCCGGCAACGACAGCGACATGCCGCGCGACGTGACGGTCGATGCGTCGGGCAACGTCATCGTGGTCGGCAACTCCGCGTCGACCAACTTCCCGGTCACCGCGGGGGCGATCAGCGTGACACGGGCGTCGGGCTTCAATCCGCCATCCGACGCCTTCATCTCCTCGTTCTCGCCCGCGGGGACGCTGCGCTCGTCCACGTACCTGGGTGGCCCTAATTACGAACGGGCGTACGCGGTGGAAACGGACGCGCAGGGCTTTGTCTACGTGGGGGGGCGCGCGGGGGCGGGCTTCCCCGTCACCAGCGGCGCCTTCCAGACGACCTTCGGGGGCGGGAGCACGTCGAACTTCTACGGGCCGCAGGACGCCTTCGTCTGCAAGTTGCAGCCGAATCTTTCCGCGCGGGTGTGGTGCAGCTACTTCGGCGGCCCGGACGACGGGATCGCGCGCGACCTCGCCATCGATCCGCAGGGGAACGTCTACGTGGTCGCCTGGACCGACCAGGGAGGCTTCCCCGCGTCGTGGTTCACCAACGCGTACAAGCCCACCAAGTCGGCCGGCTTCGACATCGTCGTCGCCAAGATCAAGGCCGACGGGAGCCAGGTGCTTTGGGCCACCTACCTTGGTGGTGCAGGCGATGACAGCGGAACGCCGGCCATTCGCGTGGACGCCAGCGGCAACGTCGTCGTGCTCTTTGCCACCACGTCGACCAACCTGCCGACGCCTAACGGGGACGACGCCACGCTCGGCGGGACCGGGGACCAGTTCCTGGCCAAGCTCAGCCCCGACGGCTCGACGCTGCTCTACGGGACGTATATCGGCGGAAACGGGATCGAGGCGTCGGAGACGCACGGACTCGCGCTCGATTCGCAGGGGAACGCGATCGTCGTCGTGGCCACGAACTCCACCAACGTTGCCACCACCGCCGGGGCGTTGCAGAGCCAGTATGGCGGCGGCGCCTTCGACGTCGGCGTGTGGAAGGTCTCGCCGACCGGGAAGTTCCTGGCCGTGACGTACTACGGCGGCTCGGCCTCCGATGCCATCCAGGGGTGCGCCACCGACGCGCAGGGGAACGTCTACTTCTCGGCCACGACGCAGTCGTCCAACATCCCGCTCACGGTCGCCGGCGGAGCCGGCGGTGGCGAAGACGTGTTGGCCGTAAAGTTGTCCAGCGACCTGACGCGCCTCATGTACGCGCAGCGCTTTGGAGGACGCGGGAACGATGTCGCCCGCGCCTCCTGGCTCGGCCCGCAGAACCAGTTCGTCGTTGTCGGTCAGACCGACTCACCCAACTTCCCGGTGTTGAACGCCCCGTTCGCCAATCCCGGCGGGTCGCTCGACGGCTTCCTGGTGCGCCTGATACCGTAGCGCCGCGGCGTTAGGCGGGGCGCTTGTCGCAGTTGAACATCCAGGACACACCGTACTGGTCGACGAGCGCCCCGAACAACGCCCCCCACGGCGCATCCATCAACGGCTGCACGACCGTCCCGTTCTCGGAGAGGACCGCGAAGCTCTGGCGGGCCTGATCGGTGTCGTCCATGTGCAGCGCGACGCTCACGGCGCCCGAGGTCGGCACCGGTGCTGCGCCCGGGCCGTCGCTCATCATCACCGTGGCGGCGCCCACCTTGAGTTCCGCGTGCATCACGTTCTGCCGCAGCGCCTCCGGGCAGTTGGGGTTGTTGTCACCAAAGCGCTGCAGTGACACGAGCGAAGCGCCCAGCGCGCGCTGGTAGTGGGCGACGGCCGCGTCGGCGCGCCCGTTGAGGATGAGGTACGGCGTAGCGGCAAGAATCGACATGGGCGCGTGGCGTGAGGGGTGAGGCGAGGGGAACTTCCGTCGCATATTGAGACTCTACTCTGCGACGAAACTCATCGGCCACCTAGTCGCACTTCTCCGTCCCAGCTGCATGATTCCGCTTTCCGTCCTCGACCTTGCCCCCGTCGTCCAGGGGAGCGACGCCGCGCAGGCGTTCCAGCGCTCGCTCGACCTGGCGCGCCACGCCGAGCGGTGGGGCTATCGTCGCTTCTGGCTGGCGGAGCATCACGGCATGCCCGGCGTCGCGAGCGCCGCAACCGCGGTGGTGATCGGGCACGTGGCCGCAGGGACGTCGACCATTCGCGTGGGAGCCGGCGGCATCATGCTGCCTAACCACTCGCCGCTCGTCATCGCCGAGCAGTTCGGGACGCTGGCGTCGCTCTTTCCGGGACGCATCGATCTCGGGCTTGGGCGCGCGCCGGGCTCGGATCAGGGGACGGCGCGCGCGCTGCGCCGCCCGGCGACGGCGGGCGATGATTTTCCGCAGGACGTGGTCGAGCTGATGTCGTACTTCGATCCCGTACACCCCGGGCAACGCGTGCAGGCCGTTCCGGGCGCCGGACTCGACGTCCCGGTCTGGATCCTCGGCTCGTCGCTCTTTGGGGCGCAGCTGGCGGCGATGCTCGGGCTCCCCTTCGCCTTCGCGTCGCACTTTGCACCCGCCATGCTCGACCAGGCGCTCGCGATCTATCGCGAACGCTTCGAGCCTTCGGAGCGCTTGGCCTCGCCCTACGCCATGGTGGCGCTCAACGCCTTCGCGGCGGATACCGATGATGAGGCGCGTCGCCTCTTCACGTCGTTGCAGCAGGCCTTTGTGAACCTGCGCCGCGGGACGCCGGGGCTGCTGCCGCCGCCTGACGAGTCGTTCCCGTCAACGCTCACACCGTTCGAGCAGGGCATGATCGACGAGATGCTCTCGTGCACCGTGGTCGGTTCGCCGGAGTCTGTGCGGCAAGGACTCGAGGCGTTTGTCGAGCGCACGGGGGCGGACGAGCTGATCGTGGCGTCGCAGGTGTTTGATCATGCGGCGCGGCTGCGTTCGTTCGAGATCGTGGCGGAGGTGGCGCGGGAGGCGGCGGTCTCGCGCACCTCGCCTATTTCGTGGTGAGCGTGACCCCTTCGTGCACCAACTCGAGGCTCTCCACCGCCACCTCGTTTCCGTCGGACTTGAGATCGGTCCCGGTGATCTTGGTGGGCCAGGCGTTGGTCAGCGTCCAGGTCATCGTCGGGCTCCCCGATTCGTCGAGCAGCCGGATCGTCACGGTCGACCGCTGAACCGTGTTCATGGTGATCTTCTTCTGCCAATCGAAGAACGTGTTGTCCTTGGCGAAGATCCCCTTCTTGAGCGTCACGTTCCCGGACTTGGCGATCCCCGGCATCTGGATCGTCGAGAACGTCGGGTTGTTCCCCGCCCGGTACTCGATGACCTGCGTCTCCATGTCGAGTCCTGAGACTTCCTGGAAGGGGAGCTTCGTGCCGACGTCGGTGATGTCCACCTCGAAGTAGAACTTCGGCAGCGGCCAATTGGGGTCTTGTCTCTCGCCCGCCACGTGAGTGCTCCTGGGCCAAGTGTGATGCGGCAGAATTGCATCTGCTGCACGAACGTGAGCTCGATGATGTCCCCCCGAGCTGAGGGCCTGGCCCCGGCGACGAATCCTACTGCTGGCCCCGCAGCAACGCCGCCAGCTCCCGCGCCTCGGCAAAGAGCCGCTTCTCGTCGTCCGACAGCGTCTTCTCGAAGGTGCGAGGCCCGCCCGCGAGCTGCATCGTGACCGCGGCTGGCCCCGCCTGCGCGATCGCGTTGATCACGGCCGTTCCGTCGGCGCCACGATACGACACCGACTCATCTACATAATCGTCACGCACGCGCCGCCGATCTCGGCTCCCGAGGCTGCTGGTGCGGCGGACCTCGCGCCGCGAGACGTTAGGCGAGGTGGCCGGCAGCGGCGTCGTGCGCAGCTCGGTGTCGCCTACGCGGACGACGACGTGATCGTGGTAGATCCAGTCACGATCGCGGTAGACGCTGCGCAGGAAGATCGTCCCCGACGACGTGATCACCGGCTCGATGCGCTTGCGCACGAGCGACCCCACCACGCCGTCCTTCATCGAGCAGACGAACATCCCGGCGTCGCCGACGGTGGTGCAATCGAACGACCGCTTGAGTCGCGCGATACGGACGGCAGGCTCTGCGTCACTTGGCGTTGTACTCGATGCCGCGCTCGACATCGTCGTCGGCTGCACCGGACGCACCGTCGCCGTACTCGCGCCCCTCGACCCTCCACCGCTTGCGCAGCCGACGAGCGACGCGAGCGCGACGGACGTCATCCACACGGACCGCACGCGCATGGGCATCTGTACTCTCTGTACCTACAGCGCCGGGCGCCGGGTATGCGCATCGCCGCGCAATTGGCACTGATGCGCCACGCCGAGGATGCGGTCGTCCTGGTAGAGCGCCCCCACGATCGTGGCGCAGATCGGCTGTGGCGACAGCGGAGGTCCCTTCTGCGTCGTGTCCACCTGCGCGCGCGGCCCGAACTGCTGCACGACGGGGACGTCGAACTTGTACGGAAAGACCACGCACGGATGCCCCGTCTGCGCGTTGGCCCCCACGTCGGCTGACGGCGCCGCCACGAACATGTCCAGGTCCTTCATGAACTCTCCCCATCTGGAGATCAGGACATATCGCCGGCGTTGCGCCTGGATGAACTCGAATCCCCTCGTCAGGCGCCCGTTCACGAAGCGCGGGTTCCAGTCAGCGGGGGCCATCGGGTTGGCCGGCGGGGCATTCGGCGCCGGCGTGGCCGCTGGTGCACCTGGCGGTGTCGGCGGACGCTCGGGGAGCGCGGTGAGGTCGAGCCCTGTCTCCTTGGCCTTGCGTTGCACGTAGGCGTCGAACGCCGCCGCGTACTCCACCCCAAGGCCGCCCCCGGCCATTCCCGGCACCGTGGGGCGCGCGCCGATTTCGCGCGGCTGCAATCCCATGGCCCGCAACGTGGCGACCAGTTCCTTTGGCGCGTTAGGGTCCACGCCGAGCCGGATCGACTCGAGCCTGAGCGCACGATCGAAGTGAAACGGCGTCGTCACGGTCGACGGATCCTTCTCGTCAACGCCGTGCAGCACGTTGAAGACCATCGCGCAGTCTTCCACGGTGCGGCAGATGGGCCCGACGCGATCCTGCGACCAGGCGAGCACCATCCCGCCGTGCCGGCTCACGCGCCCGAAGGTGGGACGCAGCGCGCTCACCCCGCATCGAATCGCCGGCGACACGATCGACCCCGAGGTCTCCGTCCCGATGGCGAACGCCACGCACCCAGCCGCCGTCGCCGAGGCTGGGCCCGCGGACGAGCCGCTCGACCCCAGCGACAGGTTCCACGGATTGTTCGTGCGCCCGCCAAACCACCAGTCGTTCTGGGCGAAGAGTCCGGTCGACAACTTGGCGACGAGCACCGCGCCTGCCTCGCGCAGCCTGACGACGATCTCGGCGTCCTCGTCGATGATGCGATCCTTGAAGTCGGCGGCCCCCCACGTGGTGGGCACTCCCTTGGTGGAAAAGAGATCCTTCACGCCGTACGGCAAGCCATGCAGCGGGCCGCGCCACTTGCCGGCCGCAATCTCGGCGTCGGCCTTTCGTGCCTCGGCGCGCGCCTGCTCGGCCATGATGGTCACGGCGCAGTTGAGCGTGCCGTTGAGCCGCGCCAGGCGCTCGAGGTAGAGCTCCGTCAGTTGCAACGACGTGATCTTGCGGGCGCGCAGCAGCGCCGACAGGCGGTGCGCCGGGAGGTAGGCCAGGTCCTCTGGCGAGGTGGGGACGCTCCCAGACCACTTGGGGACGGAGAAGTCGGCGCGATCGAAGGCCGCGCGCCCGCGCTCCCTGGCCAGTCGCTCCAGCGCGGCTCCCGTCCCCCCGGGATACGGTTGGAACTGCAGCGCCGGCGCCTCGCCATTGCCCAGCGGGAATGGCGGTGGTTGCGGTTGCTGCGTCTGCGGCGATAGCGCCCGTGCGGTGACCCCCTGTGCCTTGAGGGCCGAGGCACCGCCGAGCGCGCCCGCCGCCGCCGTGACAAGTGAGGCGAAGATGAAGTGGCGTCGGTCGATCTCGCTGGCCCCGTGCCAGGCGCTGGTCGCCTCGCCCATCCCATAGTCCACCGCCGCCAGTTCGGCCTCCAGCTGCTCGAGCACTTCGTCAGGCGTCGACATGCATTCTCCGCCTAGAATCTCGCCGCCAGGAAGAGACCGGCGTCGTTGTACGTCCTCCAGTCATTGCCGTGCCAGACGCGGATGTCCTGCAACCGGCTCAGGTCGGCGTCGTCGGCCATGCGCAAGCTGTAGACGCAGTTCTGCACCTGCTTGGCCGTCGGCTTGTAGTGGCCGCTGGCATTGTCGATGTAGGTGATGTAGCCGTTCTGGAACTCGATCTCGCCAGCGGAAATCACGTCGCCGCCCGCGTTGAGGCTGGAGTGATTGTGCTGCACCGAACCGTTCGGCGCGTAGGTGCGCGTCACCGGCTTGAACAGGAGCTGCGGGTTCATGGTGATCAGGTTGCCGTACTTGTCCATCGCATAGATCTCGTGCCCGGCGCTGCTGTACGGCTGCCCGTCCTGCTTGTAGAACAGCCCACCTTCGACCCACGTGAGGAACTTCCCCACCCGCTCCGTCTTGCGGAGGAAGTTGACGCGTTCCGTGTTCTGCCCCCCGAGGTTCTGCGCGGCATCGAAGACGGCGGAGAAATCCTTCTCGCTCAGGCTGTGCATGTCCTTGGAGAGGAGCAGCTTGATCGTCTTCTCGTCGTTGATCGCGAGGGCAAGGGTGTCCTGCGGTTGCGCGCCGGAGGCCAGCTGCTGCTGGAAGTTGGCCCGGAGATCCTTGGCGGCCTTCAGTGCCTCGCCCACGAAACTCCCGGCGCGTGGGTTGACCACGGAATCCTTCCCGAAGCCGGTCGCCTTCTTGGCTGCCTCGAACTCCTTTCGTTCGAAGTGATAACCCTTGCCGAGCGACTGCAGCCCTTTCTTGGCCCCCAAGCGCTTCTTCTTCTCGTAGCTCAGCGCCGCCTTCGCGATGCTCGGGCCGTCCACGCCGAGCGCGGTGAGGTCCTGGATGCTCTGTTGCACCAGCGTCCGGACCGTGGTCAGGCGGATGTTGAAGTTGGCCGTGGGATTCTCGCCGTGCTTCTGCCCCTTCTTCCACCCCCACGCTGTGGCGGCGGTGAGCACCGCGATCACCTTGGGGACAGTGAGTCCGCTGTCGCAGGCCTCGACGCGGGCGCCGATCGCCCTCAGTTCCTTGCCGCGTCCGCACTTGGGGATATCTGTACCGCGATAGAATTGGTCGTAGGACATCATGGGAGGGGCACCGTAGAGGGGATGGGCTCGCGGCAGTCGGAAGCGCCGAACAGTCGGACGAAGAAGACAAAAGCACCCGCGCGATCGCGCCGAACATGTTGCGCCGATACTGTCGTGCGCAATCGTGACGAGACGCGCCCTACGGCCGGCTGAACACCGCGCCGTGCGGGACTCCCTTGGCGTTTCCCCCGTGCGGCCAGGTCTTGTTGTCCATGCGATAGCCGGGCTCTGTGGCCCCGTCTTCCTTGAACCGCTCGTCGATGGCCAGTTGCCCGCTCGTGGAGTCGAAGCGCGCGATGACCACGCGATGCTCCATGCCATCGTAGCCGGTCACCACGACGCGCCGCTGGTCGGGTGAGATCGAGAGCCAATGCGGCGTGTCGTTCGCGCCGAGCGTCATGCGGCTCACTTCGCGCGGCTTGGCCGGATCGCTGATGTCGAGGCTCACCACGGCATTCCAGGCTGGGACGGTGACGACGTAGTAGTGCCCGGAGATGGCCGGGATCGCGCAGTAGGTGCCCTTCTTCTGGGGGAACGACGACACGAGGCGCGCCGTCGGCGCGTTGCCGTCGATCCCTTCCACCAGGTACAACCCGCAGTTGAAGGTCGAGACGAGTAGCGTCTTGCCATCGGCCATCAGGCGCGGTTCGGCGGAGAGGAGTCCCTCGTTCCCGCGCGGACCGTCGGGGAGGGTGAACGATGTGACGAGCGAGAGGTCCGAGAGGCGCCACAGCTGCAACGTGTTCGACGAGGGCGTGTCCTTGTCCATGTCGGTCGTCGTCGACACGATGCGATCGGCGGAGGGGACGATCGCCGCGCTGTAGACGCGCAGGTCGGCGCCGATGCCGGGGGCATTGGCGGAACTCGAGCGTACCACCGTCCCCGTCGTCGTCATCTCGACCAGCCCGCCGGGGAGCATCTTCCCGTCCACGTGCTGCATCTGGAACGTCCCCAGCACGTTCCCGTTAGGCATGCGGATGAAGGAATGCGGATGCGCATAACCGGCGGCGTCGCCAAACTGGCTGACGATGCGCGGGTGCGTCGCATCGCGCAGGTCGAAGACGAACGACTGTCCCCCCGCGAAGCCGTTGGCGAAGAGCTGGGCGTCGGCCGCGAGGGTGTGCTCCGTGTGATGTGGTCCGTTCTTGAGCCCCGGGACCGGGAGCGTGGTGACGAGTTTCCCGTAACGCACCGAATCCTCCGTCACGTCGAGCACCGCGAGAAAGTCGGGCTGTGTCGAGTCGCTGGATGCGGTCCAGAGGTAGAGATACTGCGGCGTGGGTGCCGAGGCTTCGGGAGGGCGCTCGGGGCTGCAGGACGTGAGCGCAACGCCGATCGTGAAGACGAGCGCCGCGCGGAGTCGACGAGGGAGGGTCACGTGGCCGGGAGGGAGGGGGGAGGGGCGAGCGCCCGCTGGCACGACGCGGAGAATGTGCGGCGCATCCTCGGCGAGCGCGAGGATACCGATGCGAGTCGAGCGTCTGGAGGGGGGCGGCTTTCGCGCGGTCTTTCAAGTCTCAAGGAGTCATTTCAAGGGGTCAGAGTCCTTGAACCCAGTGCGTTCAAGGACTCTGACCCCTTGAAACTGACCCCTTGAAACACCCCTTGAAACCCTCTCTAACGCCCCCTCACATGCGTGAAACGACCCCAGTGAACGACGCTCCCTCAACGTCGCCCGACGTTTGATCGCCCTCCCGACCCTTGCCCAGCGACGCCGCCCGAATCGCCCCGACCTCCATCACGCGCACATCGCCGATCGCCACGGGTTCCTCGACCGCGACGGTCAGCGCCCGCACCATCTGCTCGAGTGTCACCAGACCCAATCGCTCCGCACCTGATTGGAGCGCCGGGATTCGCGAGGCCAATGCATAGACCGGCTGCAACACGACCGGCCACCAGTGCCCCGGGCCGAGGACGTACCACGGACGCAGTATGATCGCCGGCAATTGCGCCTCGCGAATGAGTCGCTCCCCCTCGCGCCGTACGGCGATGTAGTCGTGCATGACCGGAGCGGGGTGCGCCACGCTCACGTACACGAGACGCGCGATGCGCGCCGATTCCGCCGCCTGTACGCACGCGGTCACCGACGCCAGGTCGACGCGCCGAAAGTCATCGCGCTTCATTGGCCCAGGATGCGGCGTCCCTACGAGCTGCACGACCACGTCGCCGCGCCGCATGGCCGAACGGATGGACTCTGCATTCAGTGCGTCACCAACGACCGCCTCACACCCAGCGCCGACCTTGGCGAGTGAGCGCCGTCGCGCCAACACACGCACGCGATGCCCGCGCGCACTCAAGGCGCCGGCCAGCGCTCGCCCGACGAATCCGGTGCCACCAATGATCAGGACGTCGCGCGCATCCATGCCAAGTCATCCACGAAGGTCCGGGTGCCTCACACCACGGGCACCTACCATGGATGACTACGTCGCGCATGGGCGGGCGGATTGATCAGGCCCGTGAACCGGAGCTTTTGGGAATGACTCGGGTTCGCATGAACAAAGGGGGCAGCGTCATTGCGATGATGCAATGACGCTGCCCCCTTGATCGAATCAAGGACTCTGACCCCTTGATCGCCGCTCGCGCTTGCGCCCGATCCCTACGGGCGGATGCTCACCCCGACGCTGAACACCAGGTCGGTCTGCCGCTGCGCCTGCGGCACGATCCCGCGGATCGGGAGCTTCCCCTGGTCAAACGAACTCGGGAGATAGCGCACCTCGGCGCTCATCTCGATCGGTCCGCTCCCTACACCGCGAAAGCCGATCCCGATGTCTCCGGTCGGCCGCCACTGGTTCTCGGCGTCGGTCAGGTCGAACGAGTAGCCCTTGAAGCCTCCGCCCAGGCGCAGCGTAGGCTGGAACTTGCTCCCCAGCGTCGAGCTGAGGATGAGTCCCGCCGTCCCTCCCATCACCATCACCTGGTCCGACGGCCCGGTGGTGGAAGGGCGAATCGCCGTGCCTAACGTGATGCCGCTGAATCCCAGCGTGCCGTTGCCATACCCCGCCAGGTGCTCGGAGAAGACGTACTGCAGGTCGAGCGAGAAGCTCGGCCCCGCCGCGAGGCGTGTGTCCTTGCCATCGGCGCCGATGATCAGCGACGAGCGCGGCGCGTACGCCCCGGTGGATGCGGTCACGCGCCACGTCTCCTCGCCGATGCGCCGCTCCGCCGCGGGGCGCGCGCCGGCTGGCGCCGGCGCCTGCGCGCTTGCCACGGTGGCAAGGGCGACGAACCCCACGACGAAGGTCAGGGCCGCGCGCGCCGTCATGATCGATGTATGTCTCATGGAGGAGGTCATCAATTGAATGTGATCGCCGCGGTGGTCGCCGAGGTGAGGCCAGGGCCCGAGATGGTGAAGGTGCGCGCTCCGGTGGCGCCGGTCACGTTGACTGTGAACGTCGCGATGCCCGTCGGATCCGTGACGGCGTTGAGCGTGCCGCCAAGCGTTCCACCGCCCGAGGCGATGACGATACTGAGCGACACGCCGGCCAGCGGTGCCGCCGCGGCCGCCGCATCACGCAGTCGCACCGTGATGACGAAGTTGGTCCCGAGCGTGAGCGGACCAGCGGGCACGGTGGTGAGCGAGATCGTGGTCGCGCTCTGTGCGGTGAAGGTGACCGGATTTCCGGTGATCCCACCGCCGGTCACGGTTGCCGTCAACGTATTCGGGGCCGCCGCGCCTAACGTCCAGCCACCGACCGTGGCGATCCCCGACGCATCCGTCACCTGCGAGGCGCCGGTGACGAGTCCCCCGCCCGATGCCACCGCGAACGTCACCGCGACACCACCGACGGAATTCCCGAGCGCGTCGGTGACGCGCACCGCTGGTAACGTCCCAACGGCCGTCCCTTGCACTGCGACCTGATTGTTCCCCGCGGTGGCCACGACAATCGCGGCCGCTCCGGCGGCGGTAGCGTTGAAGGTCACGGCGGGAAGCCCGGTGGCCGTGGCGACGACCGTATTGAGCCCCGGGGTCAACCCCAGCGCCCACGACGTCAGGGTCGCGATACCAGCAGCGTCGGTGGTGACCGGCGAACCCACCACCGTTCCGCCACCCGCGGTCACGGCGAACGCGACGGCCACGCCGGCCACCGGATTCCCCACGCCGTCGCGCACGATCACGCTCGGCGGCTGGGTGACCAGCGCGCCGGCGGCGGCGGTCTGGCTCACCGCGGAGTTGGCGACCATCGTCGTCGCCCGCCCGGCGTCGGCGGTGGCGGTGAAGGTCACCGAGGCCACGTTAGGCGTGGAGGCGGTGAGCGTGTTGGTCCCCGGAACGTCGCCCAGGAACCACCCGCCCACTTCGGCCGTCCCGTTGGCGTCGGTCACCTGGCGTCCGCCAAAGACGCTGCCGCCGCCCGAGGCGACGGTGAAGGTCACCACGGCACCTGCGACGGGGTTGCCCAACGCGTCGCGCACGAGCACCGAGGGGGCGATGGCCACGGGACGAAGCGTCGACGCCCGCTGGTTGTTGCCGGCGACGATCGACATCTGGGCCGGCGCGCCGGCGGTTGCCGTGGCGCTGAAGACGACCGCGGTGGCGCCGGCGATCGAGGCAGACAACTGCTGCACGCCGACAGTGGAGCCAAGTCGCCACGAGGCGACGGTGGCAATCCCCAGCGCGTTGCTGAGCTGCGTCTGCGGTGTCACCACGCCGTTCCCCGAGATCACACTGAAGGTCACCTGCGCGTTGGCGACGGGATTTCCTCCGGCGTCGGTCACGCGCACGCTTGGCGGCGTTGCGACGTTGGTGCCGACCACCGCGGACTGCGACGTCGCCGTGACGGCGCTCACCTGCGTTGCCGCGCCGGCAGTCGCGGTCGCGGTGAACAGCACCGGATTGTTGGTGACGCCGCTCTCTTCGACTCGAGCGGTCAACGTCTGCGTGCCGGCGGTGAGCCCGAGCACCCAGCTCCCGACGCTCACCACGCCTAACGCATTGGTGCGACGGAAGCTGTCGGTAACCCGCCCGCCCCCTGAGGCGACGGCGAAAGAAACGGCGACCCCTTCCACCGGATTGCCGTTGGCGTCGATCACGCGCACCGCGGGGGGCAAGGTGACGGCGGTGTTGGCCGCCACGGTCTGATTGTCACCCGAGGCGATGCTCACCGTGGCGGGGCGACCGGCGGTCGCGGTTGCGGTGATGGTCACCGTCGCCGTCCCCGCGGTCGCGGTGATGGCGTTGGCACCGGCCAGCTTTCCGAGCGTCCAGTTGGTGCGGACGACGCCGTCGGCGTCGGACGTTGCCGTGGACGGGGAAACCGTGCCGGCACCGGCCGTCACGCTAAAGCTCACCAGCGAGTTGGGGAGTGGCTGCCGGTCGCTGCCGAGCACCTGTACCTGAATGGGAGCGGGCAGTGCCTGGCCGGCCGCGGCCGTCTGCGTGTTCCCGGAGACGATGGCCAGCGACCCTGCCGCCAGCGGTTCGTTGACCGTGGTCTCGCCGCACGCGGCGAGTGTCGCGAGCTGGATCGCCGCCGCGAGAAGAGCGACTCGTCCCCGCGCGAGCGCGTGCCACGCGACGCGTGGCGCCGAAGGGGGCGCAAGATGTGGTCGGAATCGACGAGGCGATGCTGGCATGGCGACCCAGGGTCCGCGTGAAGGTGGGACTAACGGCACAAAGTTGTTCGAGCAATCAGGCGCGACGCGGCGGGCGAAACGCCTCGCGTGCCACGGCGTGCGCCATGCACGATACACATGGCGCGCACGAGTGACCAGCGAGGTCACGGGACCGAATGCGTCGGATGTGGAGCATCCGTGTGGTCGCGCTCGCCAAACGCGTTGATGCAGGACAGCATCCGCGGCACGGGCGCGAGTGCTGCGATACGACGCGCGAGCCGGGCGCCTTATAGCACCCGGCGCTGGATGCGGCTGGCGGGAGGTCGCGCTATGGGACGATCCGCTCGAAGCGGATGTTGTTCACGCGATTGGCGTCGAGCCGAAAGCCGCCAGACTTGCCGCGCACCGGCTTGTCGAAGACCAGGGTCAGCATCCCGCCTACGTTATAGCTCCACGCGGCGTCGAGCGGCGCCAGCGCCACGGCGTCGGCACGCGGGCGCCGGAGCTGCAACGCCCCAGCGGCACCGGCCACCACCTCGTACACCGCCCCACCCAGCTCCGGGCTCGCGTAGCGCCCGACGATGGCCGCATGCTCCTGCGGCCGCGCGGCGCCGGTCGACGCCGAACGCGTCCCCTCCTCACCGGCTGTCGCCGAGCGCGGAGTCGCCGCCCCTAACGACTCACGCAGCACGACGTCGGCCATGCGCAGCGCGAGCGTCGTCGTGTTGGCCGTGCTGCGGTTGCACAGCATCGCGAACGACGTGTGCAGTTCGGGAAAGCGGAAGTTGGCGGCCCGGTATCCCCCGGTGGAGCCGGTGTGTTCCACCAATCGCTGCCCGCGGTACGTCCCCACCGTCAACCCGAATGCATAACGATTCTCGGCGCCGCTGGTGAGCGGCTCGGTGGTGTGCATCAGCTCCAGGAACTCGCGCCCGCCGACCTTCCCCGAGTAGAAGTTCTCGTCCCACTTCTGCAGGTCGGCGAGCGTGGTGACGACCCCGCCCTGGCCCACGATGTCGTTGTTCCAGACGTCGATGCGCCACCCGTTGCCCCGTGGCGAGTAAGCCATCGCGCGCCCGGGGACAACCTCGTTGTGGTCGTCGAGAAAGAGCGTCTCGCGCATGCCTAACGGCTGGAAGATCGCCGAATCGGCAAAGCGACGGAGCGACTGTCCGGTGACGCGCTGCACGATCACCGCCATCGCCAGGTAGCCGGTGTTGCTGTACCGGTACTCGCTGCCTGGGGTAAAGTTGAGCCCCTTCTGCCGCGCGGCCATCGCCAGCATGTCCTCGGAGGTGTAGCCGTCGTCGTAGCGAACCCCCGACAGCCCCACCAGCTCCCAGAAATCGCGCAGGCCGCTGGTATGGTGCACCAGGTGCCGGACGCGCACCGGCGTGGGATAGGCGTTCATCTCCGGGATGTACTGGCGCACGTCGTCGTCGAGCGAGAGCCGCCCGGCGCGCACGAGGAGGGCGATGCTCGCCGCTGTGAACTGTTTGGACACCGAGCCGGTGGTGAATCGCGTCGTCGGCGTGATGGGGACGTCGTGCGTCAGGTTGGCGAAGCCGTATCCACGCGCGAAGGTGATCGCCCCGTTCTGGTAGACGCCGGCGGCGCACCCGGGCTCGCCGGAATGCGACATCGGGAGGTAGAGCGAGTCGATTGCGGCCGCGACCGCCGTTGGAAGACGCGTGGGTGCGGGCTGCGCGGAGAGCGGGCGTGACGTGGCAGGCGCAACGATCGCGAGGGCGATAGCGGACGCAGCAAGCAGACGCGTGGATCGCATGGCAGAGAAGCGGACGGGTGGGCGCTGACCGGCGACGGGCACCCGCGAAGCTCGCGCGTCGGCGCGATTCGCGATAGACGTCAGGCTGCGCGCGTCCGCGCCCCTCCCCTGGGGCGAGAGAAAGATCTGTCTCACGAGCGAGGGTCAAGTCCACATCCGAGCACGATCTTCGGGGCTCCGACGACAAGGATCCTCCATGAAGAAACGCGTCCCGGCCAAGACTCCCGCCGCACGCTCGCCCGAGCCGCCAGCGCGAGTGCTCACGACCAATCAAGGCGTGGCTGTCGCCGACAACCAGAACTCGCTCAAGGCCGGGCTACGGGGGCCCACGCTGCTCGAAGATTTCATCCTGCGTGAGAAGATCACGCACTTCGACCACGAGCGCATACCCGAACGCATCGTGCATGCCCGGGGCTCGGCGGCACATGGCTATTTCGAATCGTATCGCGATCTCACGTCGATCACGCGAGCCGCGCCCTTTGCCCACGCGGGGAAGCGCACGCCGGTCTTCGTGCGCTTCTCGACCGTGGCTGGTGAGCGGGGGTCGGTCGACACGGCGCGCGACGCACGCGGCTTCGCGGTGAAGTTCTATACCGACGACGGCAACTGGGACCTCGTGGGCAACAACATCCCGGTCTTCTTCATCCAGGATGCGATGAAGTTTCCCGATCTCGTGCACGCGCTCAAGCCGGAACCGCATGACGGCATGCCGCAGGCGGCGTCGGCGCACGATACGTTCTGGGACTTCGTTTCGCTGATGCCCGAATCGACGCACATGCTGATGTGGGTGATGTCGGGACGCGCGATCCCGCGCAGCTATCGCATGATGCAGGGCTTTGGCGTGCACAGCTACCGACTGGTGAACGCGGACGGCGCCTCGCAGTTCGTGAAGTTCCACTGGACGCCGCGTCTGGGCACGCACTCGCTCGTGTGGGACGAAGCGGTCAAGCTGGCCGGCGCCGACGCGGACTTTCATCGGCGTGACCTGTGGGAAGCCATCGACGCAGGTGAATTCCCCGAATGGGAGCTCGGATTGCAGCTGTTCTCCGAGGAAGACGCCGAGCGCTTCTCGTTCGACGTGCTGGATGCCACCAAGATCATCCCCGAGGAGCTGGTCCCGGTGACACCGGTCGGGCGCATGGTGCTTGATCGCAACCCTGACAACTGCTTCGCCGAAACCGGGCAGGTTGCCTTCCGTACCGCGCCCGTGGTGCCGGGAATCCACTTCAGCAACGACCCGCTGCTCGCCGGTCGCATTCATTCATATGTCGACACGCAGCTCTCGCGGCTTGGCGGGCCGAACTTCCACCAGCTTCCGATCAACGCACCGCGGGCGACCGTCGACAACAACCAGCGTGACGGCATGCATCGGCAGGGCGTGCCGCGCGGGCGTGTTGCCTACGAACCCAATTCGCTCGGCGGGGGCTGTCCGTTCCAGGCGGGCGCCAGCGGTTTTGTCTCGTTCCCCCAACCCACCGACGGGGAGAAGCTGCGTGGCAAGCCGGAGCGGTTCATGGAGCACTACGCCCAAGCCGCGCTGTTCTTCGAGAGTCAGTCGCCGGTCGAGCAGCAGCAGATCCTCGGCGCGTTCCGTTTCGAGCTGTCGAAGGTCACCGTGCCAGCCATTCGTGAACGCGTGCTGTCAATGCTGGCGAATGCGTCTGAACAGCTCGCGGACGGACTCGCCGAACAGTTAGGCATGCCGAAGCCTGCGCGCATGCCGGTGGCGTCGGGGCCGGCCGCGGCGCCAGAGGTTCGTCATTCGCCAACACTCTCGCTCAATGCGCGTCCGGGCAAGGACGTGATTCGCACCCGAAAGGTCGCCATGCTCGCCGCGAACGGCGTTGACACAAAGTCGCTGGAGCGTGTGCGCGCGACTTTGGTGAAAGCGGGAGCCGTGGTCCGCGTCGTCGCGCCCTTTGTCGGCCACCTGAAGCCCGCGACGGGCAAGGCGACGGTCGAGGCCGACGCCTCGCTGGAGATCACGCCATCGGTCGTGTACGACGCGGTGGTGTTGTGCGGTGGCGCGGATTCGGTCGCTGCACTCCTGCGCGATGGGCGCGCGCTCGAGTTCGTGAAGGACCAGTTTCGCCATTGCAAGACGCTGCTCTGCATCGACTCGTCGCCAGAGATTCTTGTACGTTGCGGGATCACGCGCGCGATGCAGGCGAAGGACCCCGGCATCATCATCACGAGCGGGGGCGAACTGAAGAACGATGTCACGCGCTTCGTGCGCGCGATGTCGTTGCATCGTCACTGGTCGCGCTACAGCGATCCGCCATCGATCTGAGCGCGCAGACGCGGCGCGGGTCCAATCCCGATGCGAGTAGCCGAAGACTCCCCCAGGGATGAATGGTCGCCGCATCGCGAGCGTCCTACGTTGCGCTTCACGCGAGGCCATCTCCGATGCGCGGAGGATCGCGGCACGCATGGACTATCAGCGCCAACGCGGGCGTCAGGAGCTCACCATGGATCGTAAGTCAGAAGCCGCGATCGCCAGTTATGTCACCGACATGCTGGCGCTCGAGCATCACATCGAAGACGCCCTCACGGGGCAGATCAAGGACCTCGAAGACGATCGCGACAGCGCCCCGCAGTTAAGGGGCATTCGCGACCTGTGCACGCGGCACGCCGCGGCGCTGCAGCGCATCGCCGATGCTCGCGAGCAGACGGGGCAGGGCGTGTCGGAGCTGGTCAAGAAGGCCGCCGCCAGCGTCATGGGTGCCGGTGCCGCGGCCATCGACTTCGTACGCACCGAGAAGCTGCCGAAGCTGCTGCGTGACGACTACACCGCCGTCTCACTCGCCGTCATCGGCTACGTGATGCTGCACACGACGGCGCTCTCGCTCGGAGATGATGAAGTGGCAGCGCTGGCGCACGAACACCTGCAGGACCACGCCAAGTCGGTGATGACGTTGCACAACATCATTCCCGGTGCGGTGATTCGTTTCCTGCAGTCCGAAGGACACCCCGCCTCGGCGGCGGTCCTCCCGACGATTGCCGACAACGTGGAGTCGGTGTGGCATGACAACGCTGGTGTTCCTGACGTCGAGCAGGGCTAGTCGATCGCTCATGCACCAACGAAAGGGCGGCATCGCATGGCGGAGAGTCTCCGCTGGCGATGCCGCCCTTTCGCGTCATGAACGTGCACTAGCGCATGCCGGGACGCTCGCGCGCTGGTGGAGCATGCGACGGCGACTTTGTCCGTGACGGTGGAACGACGCGATCCACGAAATCCCGCGCGACGTCGACGGCGCGATCGGCGAGCATGCCGACCAATCCCGCCTTGAGACGAGTCCACTCCGGCATCTCGGCGCGTGTGGCGTGCTGGCGAATGCCATCGTCGGCCAATTCGTGCATTCCTTCTGACCGGCGTCGCGTCGACGAACGTGTGGTCATCGCACCGACCACCAGTCCCACAAGCACGGCCACGCCTAACGTTTCCGCCGGCCGGTGACGCACGTGGTGGCGCCAGTCGACGACCTCGCTCGCGCGATCGCCCAGGCGTTCGAGACTGGTACGCAATTGTTCCTTCTCCACGGTCAACTGTCGTTCCAGCTCAACGGTTGATGAGGGCATGTGAGGCATCGGCAAGGGTGTACCAGGCGTCGGTCACGGGCGAGAGCCGCGTGCGGCGCCGAGCAGGACGACTGACAGGAGAAAGGCGACGCCGGCAGCAATGAGGACCGCCATCCACGCGACCATGACCGTGCTGAGCGCCAGGATGCCCGCGATGAGCAGCATCACGACGCCGATGACGGCGAGCACGCTCGCGCCACCGAGGAGCGACACGCGCCGCGCTCCATCCGTCAGCTCGGCACGAGCCTGGGCGACCGCCAGACGCACTTCCGTCCGGACGATCTCCTGGGCGTGTCCGGCCACGTCCCCCAGCAGGGCGCCTAACGGGACGACGGTCTCGACGCGGTCACCCCGAGGGATGGAGCGGGTCTCCATGGTTAGGACTGCGGGCGCGTGAGCGCGCGCCCGAACAGGAAGCCGAGGGCGACGGCGGCGAGCATCGACTTGCCCGGATGGCGCTTGGCCAGGTCGCCCAGGTCTTCCATCACGTCGCGCGTCTCGAAGGTGCGCACATAGCGCCCCGTGGCGTCCAGCGCATTGGCCGTACGGTCGGCGATCGCGGCGATGCGGCCGTGGTGCATGGCATCGGCCTTGTCGTGCAGGCGGTCAGCCGCGCTGTCGATCGCCCCTGCCACGGTGGCGCGCGTCCCCGACGTCGTGTCGGAGTTGCGAAGGTCCTGCATCATCTCGTCCATGACTGATCTGCTCCGTTGTGTGTTAGGCATACATACGCACGCCGGAGCCGCGTCGCATCGCTCCCACGAGCGATCTTTCCCTGCCATTCTCGGGCAACGGCTCCGCACCTTCGCGGCACCGTCAATCGGCGTGGGCCGCCGAGTCTCATGTGTTGCAAGTGTGACGTGCGACCGAGACTTCTGTGCGCTCTCGGGCATCGCGCGATCTCGCGCGCGTGAGAGCGATCGGCACGCCGCGCTGAGGAGACTCAGGCGTTGCCGCCGTCCCACCGATTCGTCTGCTGGGTGTGCCGTGCTGTCGTGTCCGCTCGGACCGCAGGCGCGAGCGCGAAAAAGGCAAACCCGACGAAAGTCGGTGACGCAAAGCTCCGAGGCTAACGCACCCTCCCGTGCCATGCCAGTCGGGCTGCCGGACGCTCAACTGATGGTGCGAAGGTGCAGGCGCAGAACAGCGAACGGGCGCGGATCTTTCGATTCGCCGCCGTGTTCATCTCGACAGGCGTGTGGATCGGTTGCAGCGATCCCGCGCGATCCGTGGATGCCTCGAGTGTCACGGATCCCCGAACGTCGCTCCTTTCCGCCTGCGCGATCCCCGATATTCGAGGACAGTCCCTCGAATCGCGAGGATTTCAGGCACCGCGCGAACTGCAGGTCTCCGTTGGAGACACCACGCGCCTCCGGCGCCTGTGGGATGCCTCAACCGAGGTGACGTCGGCGGCCTCGACGCCCTGGAGTGTCGATGACGGTGACGTCGCACGCCTGGAAGGTGACCTCGTCATCCCCCTGTCCCCCGGACGCACACGCCTGATGGGAACGGTCGCGGGACGAACCGCGTGTGTCATAGTCACCGCCCTGTACTCCGGGGTGACGATGAGCGCGTTGACGGTGGATCGCGCATCGCTCGCGCTCCCCGTATCCGACAGTGCAAGCACGCGCGTCACAGCCACGCTGCGCTACAGCAATGGCGTCGCGGTGCCACTGCAGGCAGGGGCATCATGGACCAGCCTCGATCCTTCGGTGGCCGAGGTGTCACCGTCGGCGTTGTTGACCCCGCGTGCAGCGGGATCGGCACGCATCGTGGCCCGCGCCGGGCGCATTGCCGACACGGCGGTCGTGCTTGTCGCACAGCTCCCCTTCGACACCCTCAAGGTCGCGCGTGCCGAGGATTTCGTGAACTCCATCGGCGTCAACATTCACCTGAGCTACTTCGACCGCGTGTACGGCTCGGGCTTCCGTTCGATCATCATTCCGCGTGTGCGCGAGCTCGGCGTGCGCCACCTGCGCGATGGCGGCACCACGCTCCCTAACGAAGACTGGATGCTGGAGGTGTACGGTCGCTGGCGTGAGCTGGCCGATTCCACCGGGGCACGCTACACCATCATCATGAGTCCGCGCCGCAGTGCCAATGGCCCCGGCACCGACTACGCCGACCTCTCGCACGTGCTCGAGTTGCGCCATCGCATCGGGGCATCGCGCATCGCGGCGTGGGAAGGGCTCAACGAACACGACTTGTCCGGACGTCCCAACTTTGCCAGCGAAGTGCGCACGTTGCAGCAGGCGCTGTACACCGTGGTCAAGAACGATCCGCAACTCGCTGCCACAACGCCGGTGCTGGGTCCCACTCTCGCCGACGTTGGCAAGGCGAGCGCGGTGGGGGACCTGAGCCGCTACATGGATCAAGGGGCGATTCATCCGTACGACGGCGGGCAGGTCCCGACGACGAATCTTGCCGCGCACGCCCTTGGGATTCGTGCGATCACCGGAGCGCGCACGCTCGTGGCGACCGAGGTGGGTTACCACACGGCCGCCAGCGCATTCAATCCGTGGCACTGGGCCCTGAGCGAGAACGCGCAGGCCAAGTACACGCTGCGGCAGTTCCTTGAGCTCTGGAACGCCGGGATCTCGCGGTCGTTCGCGTATGAGCTCATCGACGAAGGGCTCAATCCGAGCGACATGGAGCACAATTTCGGGCTCCTGCGCAACGACGGCAGTCGCAAGCCGGCCTTCAACGCGCTGCGCAACCTCATCGCCTTGCTCGGCGATCGCTCTGCTGGTGCCTTTGCGCCGCACCCGCTGGTGGTGCGGCTGAGCGGCGACACCGCCGGCGTGCACACCCTGGTGGTCGAGAAGAAGGACGGTCGTCGCTACCTGGTGCTGTGGCAGAATGCGTCCAGCTACGACAAGGCGAGCAAGACGGATGTCTCCGTGCCGCTTCGCACTGTTGGGGTCGACTTTCCTTCGCGGTACAGCTCCCTCTCGGTCTACTTCCCGCTCACCTCGGCGAGCCCGGCCGCCACGTACCGCGGGCAGCGCAGCGTGAAGCTGAATATTGCGGATCATCCGCTGGTGCTCGAACTGGAGAGCTGAGGCTCATACCTAAGAGCGAGTTGCGTCAGGCGTGCGCGGTAGCGAGCATGTGTATGGCCCCTGCGTTGGGCGCCATGCGCATGGCGCCCAGGTAACGGGCGCGTTCCCTCTCGCCTTTCTGTTCTGCAAACATGACCGTGACGTCCGAGCCACCAAGCAGTACGGACGTCCATGCCGACTCCGACGCCATTCTGGAACGGGCGCGAACCGGCACCCGCTTGATGACGCTGCGGGGGGCCGCGATGCGCTTCATCAGCGTCGGCGCCAACCTCCTCCTGCTCGTCCTCGTCTCGCCCACAGAGCTTGGCTTGCTGGCGGTGGCCCGGGGAACATTCACCCTGCTGCAGTACGTGGCCGAGTTGGGAATCGGCAAGGCGCTCGTGCGTCGCGCGCAGGCCCCCACCGCACGCGAGTACGCGGCGCTGGCAGGATTGCAGCTGCTGGTCGGGAGTCTCATCGTCGCCATCGGATTCTACTGGTCGCGCCCGATCCTCGGCTTCGGCTCGCTCGATTCGCGCTGGCACCTTCCGATGCTGGGCACCGTGGCGACGATGCTCTCGCTGGCCTTCGGCACCGGCGCGCGCGTGAGGCTGGAGCGCGCCCTGGCCTACGAACGCCTGGCGATGGTCGACGTCTTCAACGTGCTCGCCCTCAACGTCGGGCTGGTGATCTTCGCGCTGCTGCACCAGTTCTCCATCGGCGTCTTCGTCATCCTTGGCGTCGCCACGGTGGCGGCCAACGCACTCCTGTATGCGTGGGCGCCAGGGCCCGTCCCCTCGCTCGATCTTCGGCCACTCACGGGCATCGCGCGACAATCGTCAGGGTTCCTCGTCGCGTCGACGTTGCAGATCATGCGCGAGCAGGGAACGCCGGTGTTGGTCGGCAGCCTGTTCGGATTACCGGTCGCCGGGCTCTATTCGTTCGCCGAGCGTGTGGCACAGGTCCTCAACATCACCTTTGACGGATTCCGCAACGCCTCCATCCCGGCAGCTGCACGCCTGGCGCACGACTGGCGAAGCCTTCGCGCGTTGTCCACGCGCACGCTGGCGGGGAGTCTCTCGCTGACGGCGCCGGCCGCCATCATCGCCATCTGCGCGCTCCCCGTACTCGCGGCGGCCATCCCGCGCTGGAGCGGCGCCATCGCGCTCACCCAGTGGTACGTGATCGCCTACGCCATCTTCGGCGTCCTGGTGGCGTCGATGGAACCGGCCGCGGTAGCGGTGCGCGGCGCACAGGCTGCAGTGAGCGAGCAGGGCTCCGCACTGTTCGCGGGATGGCTCACCCTTGCGGCCGTCCGTCCCCTTGGCGCCGAGTATCTCCCGCTGGCGGTGGCGGCCATGTACCTCGCGCCGGTGCTCGCGCTGCATCTGGTGACGACCGACGAGATTCGTCCGGAGGTCACGCGCGAGGTCACGCGAACGCTCGCGGCCTTCGCCGCCTGCCTCTCGCTGTATCTCGTGCTGCGCCTGCTGTCGGCGCCGTTGCTTCTGACGGCAGCGATTCCCCCGCTCGTCATCCTCGCCGCCGTTCCCCGCTTTCGCCGCATGCCGCGGCAGCTCGTCGAGCTCTGGTACCGGCGCCGCCAACGCGCGTGAGTGCGAGGGACGTCAGCCAGGCGCGCACCGGTTGCGGCTCAGGCGGACGCTACATCCGCCGTTAGGCGAACGCCAACGCCTGCCGATCGTCGGTGCCGGCGTCAAAACGGCTGATGGCCCGCTCGATGGCGTCGTACATGCGTGCCTTGAACGCCGGTTCCCCGAACGTCTCGGCGTGCGTGCGTAGCCGTTCCGGATTCCACGACACGCGCTCGGCGCGCAACACCGCGTCGGCCAGCGATGTCGCGGTCGGCTCGCGAAAGAGCACCCCGGTCTCGCCGTCGATCACCGTGTCGAGGGCACCACCGGCGCCAAACGCGATGACCGGCGCGCCGGACGCGTTGGCTTCGAGCGGTGTGATACCGAAGTCCTCCTCTCCGGGGAGGATGAACCCGCGCGCGGTCGCGTAGTAGTTCGCGACGTCCGCGTCAGGCAATCGCCCGAGGAGCGTCACAGTCGGACCGGCCATTGCCGCGAGCGACTTGGCGTGAGGTCCATCGCCGATCACCATCAGGCGCTTCCCGAGCTGATTGAACGCCTCAACGGCAAGATCGATACGCTTGTACGTCGACAGGCGCGAGACCACCAGGTAGAAATCGCCGCGCTGCTCCGCCATGTGGCAGCGCGACACGTCCACCGGCGGATGCATGACCTCCGACTCCAGCCCATAGGTGGCGAAGATCCGTTGCACCACGGCACTCGAGTTGCCGAAGTAGATGTGCGCGCGCCCCTTCGTTCGCAGGTCCCATCGTCGCATGTAGGCGAGAATGGGGCGCAAGGCGACGCGTGTGACGGGATTGAATCGCTCGCGCTTGGTGTACGCGTCTTCGCTCCAGGCAAAGCGCATGGGCGAGTGACAATAGCAGATGTGCAGCGCCCCCTCGCGCACGATCACGCCCTTGGCGAACGCCGAGCTGTTGCTGATCACCAGGTCGTACTCGGAGAGGTCGAGCCATTCCATCGCGCGCGGATACAACGGGAGCATGGCGCGCCCGGGAACCCCGACCGAGGCCAGCGGCTGCAAGAAGCTGGTCCTGATGTCCGCATCACGAAGGCGGGGCCACAGCGTCTCGCGTCGCACCACCGAAGTGAAGATGGGCGCGGCGGGAAACATTTCGTGCAGCACCTCCATCACCCGCTCCGCGCCCCCGGCCTGGAAGAAGTAGTCGTGCACGAGGGCGACCTTCATGCGACGACCTCCGCTGCGCGGTGGGACGGACGCATCGTCCGTCGCGACATGGCCGCCGCTTCCAGGTGCGCCGTCATCGCCGACACGAAGGCCGCTTGCGAGAAGTTCTTCTGCGCGTGCTGGCGTGCCGCCTCGGCCGTTCGCTGCACCTCGCTCGGTGACGCCAGCACGTGGCGGAGAATCTCGCGCAGCGCCACGGCGTCGCTCGGTGGAAAGAGGTAGCCATTGACCCCCGAGTCGATGAGTTCGGGGACACCGCCACACGCCGAGGCGATGGGGGCGCGCCCTGTCAGCATTGCCTCGATCAACGTGCGGGCAAAGGGCTCAGGGGCGGTGGATGGATGCACGATGAAGTCGACGCACTGCATCAGCGCCGGCACATCATCGCGCTGCCCCAGGAAGTGCACACGATCGGTCATGCCGAGCGATGCCACGAGGTCTCGCAGCGTGCGCTCGTAGGCATGCTCACCAAACAGCGCCCCGCCCACCAGCAGCACGTGCACGCCCTCGAGTGGTGCGACGGCCTCCACCAGCACATGCTGTCCCTTCCACTCGGCGATGCGACTGAAGCACCCCACCACCGGTACGTCTGCCAGACCCAGCGCCGCGCGCCGCTCGGTGGCGTTAGGCGCCAGCGGATCGTCGAGCGGTGCGTCGATCCCGTTGTAGACCACGTGTACCTTGGCCGGATCGCCCCCTTGCCGCACGAAGGCGTCGGCCGTCGCCTGCGAGACAGCGATCACGCGATCGGTGCACTGATTGGCCAGCACGACGTCGGCCTTGATGTTGAGTCGGCTGAAGTACGGCGGTTCGATGATGTCATGCAGATGCCAAAGCAGCGGCGTGCGCGTGCGCCGCGCGGCAATCGAACCGACCACGAGCGCCTTCTGGCTGTTGGCACCGATCACGTCGAAGTCGGCCGCCATCTCCCCCACCTCTCGCGCGGCGCGCCAGAGCGCGGCCAGCGTCGCCACGCTCGGCGCGCGGCTGCCGCGGCGTACCCGGTGAATCGCGTCGGCCTCGATGACGCGCACGGCGACACCCGCCTCCTCGAGGCGTTTGCGAAACGGACCGTCCTCGAGCAGCACCACGAGCGACGAGTCGCGCACGCTTCGCACGATGTCCAGCAGGCCGAACTCCGCGCCGCCCATCGTGGCCGAGTGATTGAGGAAGAGCGTGCGTACCGTCATGCGACCCCTTCGGTGCGAGGAGCCACCGGGCGCGATCGCGCCGGTGGACCAACTGCGAGTGGCGCCTGCGTTGGCGCCGGAGGCGACGTCATCGCGAAGGCGGAGAGGATTTCGGCCGGCGGGTGCAACGTGGTTGGTGCGTGCTGTCGCTCCCAGAGCGCGGCGTGACGGAGGAACTCCGACGATGCGACCATCAAGGCGTGCGCAAAGCCGCGTGCGCCCAGGCGCCAACCGCCACAGATCAGATAGCACCATCCGAAGCGAAGCCACGGTCGTATCACGAGGCTCGCCAGGTGCACGCGCTGCCCGCGCGACGCCATCACGTCGGCCTCCAGCGGTGCGTAGGCCGCATAGCGCGCGACCTGGTCGACGATCGAGAAGCCGCGCCAGTGCAGCAGGACGCCCTCGAGCGGTATCGCCCGACCGGGGACGCGCACCTCGTCGTGTACAATCAGCGTCGGGTCGTACTGGCTGCGCGTGCGATTGAAGAGGCGGACGAAGTTGAGCCGCTTGGCGCGCCGTCGCATGCGTGGCAGCAGCGCACCCAGGAAGTCGTCTCGACGGTCGACGGAGTATCCGTCGTTGACGTTCATGGGACCTCGCAACACCTCGCGCAGCGCAGCGGCAAGTCGCGGCGTGACGATCTCGTCGGCCTCGAGGATGAGGACCCAGTCGTGCCGCGCGAGGGCGATGCCCATCGCACGTTGCGGGATCCACCCCAGCCACGGCTGCTCGAAGACGCGCGCGCCGAGCTGCGACGCGATCTCGCGTGTGCGATCGGTGCTGCACGAGTCGAGCACCACGACATCGTCCACCACTCCGGCGATGCTCTCCAGGCAGCGCGCGATGAGCGCTTCTTCGTTGCGCACCAGAATCACCGCCGACACCAGCGACCGACGGGCGCCGTTCATCGCGAGGTGTTCGCTCATTGCGGCGATCCAGATGCTACGAGGGAGATCCGCGGCACCTCACGCCCTGCGCCAACGGTCATGGCCATCGCAACCGCGAGCCAGAACATCGCGCCGCCGACGCCGGAGAAGATCGTGCCGCCGACCACCTGCGCGAGCAGCGCGGTCGCGCCGGCCAGATAGCCAACGCCGGCATCATGGGCACGCACCGTCCGCAGCGACATCCACAGCGCGCCGCCGGCGCTGAGGAGAAAGATCACACCGCCCCCCCATCCCAGGACCAGCAGCACCTCGAGCACGCCGTTGTCGAGGTACAACCCCTGGTCGGCGAGTCGCGACGAGGCGCTGCCGCGCGCGCCACCCACCAGCGTGGCACCCAGGCCGTTGCCCAAGGGGTGCTCGCCGATGTCGGCGAGGACCGCCGGGACGAGGTAACGGCGCGCGCGAAACGAGTCGTCCATCGACAGGTCGCCGATGGTCGTTAGGCGCCGGCCGATGGTCTCGCGCATCGAGGCCATCTCGGGCGGAAGTGGCGCCGTGCTGATCGTGAGGAGCACCACCGACACCAGCGCGAGAATCCAGAACAGCGTCTGTCGCGTGCGCGCCTCGGCGAGCACCACCAAGGCAACAAAGCCGACGGCAAACCCCAGCCAGGCCGAGCGCGCCAGCGACAACAGGAAGACCACCAGCCCGGCGACAACGCCAGGCCCTTTCAAGGTTGACCGCACGGCGAGCAGGATCAGCAACCCCGCCGAGAGGAACTGCGCCAGCGGCCCCGGGGCGTTCATCGTGCTGAAGACGCGAACGCGCAGTGGAAGCGGCTGCCCGATGGAGTCCATGCGGCTGTTGATCATCCACAGGCGATCCCACAGCGTGGGCGCCAGGAACTGCGCGATGCCATACAGGCCCAGCAGGACCACGCCGAACCCTAACGACTGCACGATGGCGCGATGATAGCGGCGGTGATGTTCCGGGTGGATGACCACGTGCAGGCCAAGCAGGAGCGGCGCCGTCCAGCTCAGCGCGGCGTACAGCACCAGCGTTGGCGGCGAGAGGAACAACCCCACCACCACCCCGCCCACCAGCGCAACGAAAGCCAGCACGAATGGAACGGCTTCCGGTCGCCGCAGGCGCGGGGCCAGGTGCACGACGTCGAGCAGGGCCAACCCGCACACCAGGAGGGGCGCGAGCAGGATCGGGTTCTGCGGATTCCACCCGTTCTGCTCATCCACCACGCGGCGAATGAACGGCGACAGCATCCACAGCCAGAGCGCGAATGCCACGAAGCGCGCCGGCGCCGCAAACAGGAGGAGCAGGCCGACCGCGGTTGCCATCGCCGGGAAGCCGAGCGCCAGCAGCCCGGTGCGCCGGGTCGCGAGGAGCAGGAGCGTGGTGCCCACGAAGAACAGGATCCCCACCACGCCCAGCACATCGCCCGAGAGTCGCAGTCGAGGCGCCCGCGATGCCGCATCTGTCGGCTGCAACACCACGCTCGCCCGCCGAGCCGGCGTGCCGTACGTACCGGCGCTTGGCATCCTAGTGCGCCCCATCCATGCGCAGTACCACGGGCACGGTGCGCACCAGGATCGCGAAGTCGCGCCAGATGGTCCACCCGCTCACGTACTCGGCCTCGAGCGCGATCACCTCGTCGAACGACGTGATGCGGTTGCGCCCGTTCACCTGCCACGGCCCGGTGATCCCCGGCTTGACGTCGAAGCGCAGGAACGAGTGTCGGCCATACTGCTTGACCTCGCGCGGCAGCGGAGGACGCGGTCCCACCAGCGACATCGATCCGCCGAGGACGTTGAAGAGCTGCGGGAGTTCGTCGAGGCTCGACCGGCGCAGGAAGCGCCCGAGCGGCGTCACGCGCGGATCGTCGACGATCTTGAACAGCCGGTCGTCCTGGTAGATGCTTTCCGACCTGAGGGACTCGAGCTGCTCCTCGGCGTTCGCGCACATCGTGCGGAACTTGAGGATGTGGAAGCGCCGCCCGCCGTACCCGACGCGCTCCTGTCGAAACAGGGCAGGGCCGGGCGATGAGAACTTCACGAGCAAGGCCACGATCAGCAGCACAGGCGCGAGCAACACCAGCAACACCGACGACGTGACGAGGTCGAAGACGCGCTTGAGCACCACGTCGCGCCCGCGGATGCCGGGCTGCGTCAGCTCGACAATCGGCGTGTCGCCATACGATCGCACAGCAGGACGACGGCGCGAGACTTCGTAGGTGCGCGAGACGGAGATGACGCGACACCCGGCCGCTTCTGACGTGACCACGAGCTGCGACAGCTCCTCGTCAGTGAACTGGCTGCAGAGCACCGTCGTGTCGACGTCGTGATCGTGGATGGCCGCCTGCAGGCGCGACTCGAGCGTGCGCGTGCGCCCATTTCCGTTGCGCGCCACGTGTGAGAGGTCGAGTTCTGCCACTCGCACGATGGCATGCGGCCCCTTGAGCGGGCTGCGTTGCATCGCCGATTCGATCTCGCCGAGCGAGCCGACAAAGAGGGCACGCGCCGGCTCGGCGACGCTGGGAAAGAGCGTGCGCAGCGAGCGCTCACCGACGCGACGCGACAGCCACACCGTGGTGGCGTACACGGCGAGACTTGGGACGTACGACGTCACCACCGTACTGCCGTCGTGCCAGAGCATGGGCCAATGCAGGACGAGCAGCCCGAGCGCCACGCCGAGCGTTACGCGTCCGGGCTCGAGCACCGCATCGTCCAGCACGTACGCCTTCGTCAGGAGCAATCCGGCGGTGATGGCCAGGACGTGCTGCGCGAGGACCGACAGCGTCCCGGCGGCGGGATCGTTCCAGCGCACGGCATGCCCCCATCCCGCCGACGGGTCGACGGCGAGCATGATGAGCATCGCCACGAGCACCCCAGCGAGGTCCAGCAACAGCAACGTCCCCAGTCGTAATGAGCGACGTGCCGCGTGGCGCCGACGATTGTGACGCGCCGAGGTCTGCAGCCTGAGACGAGGCCAAAAACCCGGCCATCCCGTGGCGAGCGGGGGCGTCGATTGCTCGCTCCGTTCCGCCGGCATGGTCATGCGCGTGCCAGGGTGTAGGCGTGATACTGCGCCAGGCTTCCGTATCCTTCATTGCGTTGCAGCTCGGCGCCATTGAGCACCGTGCCCAGCACGCGTGCCCCCGCGCGTTGCAGTTGTTCGAGTGCGACATCCACGGCCGCCTGCGGCGTCTCACCCGAGCGCGTCACCAGCAGCAACCCCTGCGTCACCGTTGCCAGCGCCGCGGCATCTGCCACGATGTTGACCGGGGGCGTGTCGAGCAGCACGAGGTCGTAGTCGCCGGTCTTGTCCAACAGGTCGTTCAACCCCTTCACCACTTGCGGGACCCCCGCCTCGCGCGAGAGCGAGCCGGCGCCGATCGCATCGGCATACACCCCGCCCGGCAGCACAACCCGCGTGACGCACTCGGGCAGCGTTGATGCGCCAGTGAGCAGGTCCACCAATCCACGGCGATCGCGCAGCGAGAGCGCGGCCGTGAGTCCGCCGCACCGCAGGTCGGCGTCGATGACGAGCACGCGGAGCTGCTGCTGCGCCGCCGCTGCCGCCAGATGCAAAACCGTCGTGGTCTTGCCATCACCGGGGAGCGGACTGGTCACCAGCACGGAATGAATCGGCTGCCCCGCCGTCCACTTGACGTTCATCAGCAGGCGGGCAAAGGCCTCCACCGCTGCGAGCTCGCTCGCACGCGTCGACTTGGCCGACGCGAGCGCCAACGGCACCGGGCGCGACGGAAGCTCGCCGGGCGCACGCTCGACGCCGATGCGGCGCGCACTGGTCGAGAACGACGGGATCATCCCGAGCACCGGGATTCCGGTGAGCCCCTGCAGGTCGCGCCGTGAGCGCACCGTCGCGACGCCATGCTCACGGAAGAAGGCGAGCCCCGAGCCAAACAGGAGACCGCCGATCACCCCAAACGCCAGGACCAGCGGTGTGTTAGGCGACGATGGACGCCACGGCGTGACCGCGAGGTCGACGATGCGCACGCTCGCGTCCTTCACCGCCTCGGTGATCTGCGCTTCCTTGAGACGCGTCTGCAACAGGCTCACCAGCTCCTCGTACACGCGCGGCGCACGCTGCAGGCGGGCGTATTCCACTTCCTGGCGCGGAATGGCCCGCATCGTCGACGCGTAGTCGCCAAGGGCGCGATCGGTCGCCGTCACCTGCGCGGTCAAGCCACGCAGATACGTCCCGGTCAGTCCCTGCAATTGCGACTCCACGCCCCGAATGCGTTCCGACAACGTGACGACATCGGGATCCGCATTCGTACGTCGCGTGAGCAGGGCCGAGCGCTGGTCGTCCAGGGTGGCCAACGAGCGGAGCAGCTCCGACGCCGCCTGGTTCTTGAGCAGGGTCGGGAAGCCGAGCAGCTCGCGATACGGCGACGGTGTATCGGGCGAGCTACCGGCAGCCGCAATGCGCACGCGCGACATGGCCTGCTGCAGCGCGCTGCGCTCCGCCTCGATCTCGTTGCGGGTGGCCTGCAGCAACGCCCGCTGGTTCACCTGCGTGCTGGCCTCGACCTCCGGTGCTACAATGCGATTCGCATTGCGATACGCCAGGAGACGGTCCTCGGCCACCTTGAGTTGCGGCATCAGCGTATCGAGCTGCGCCTGGATGAAGGTGGCGGTGCTGGTGGCCTCGGCGCGCTGAATGGACTGCCGGCGGCGGATGAAGCTTGTCGTCCAGGCGTTGAGCACGTCACGCGCAAGCTCCGGGTCGCGGGACTCGTAGCGCAGCGCGATGATGTTGGCCTGCAAGCCGGCGCGTCCGATGTCCACCTCGCGGCGGAGCGAGGCGATGGCCTCCTCGCGCGGGTGCAGGCGCAATTCGATGATCCCGGCTGTCACGCCTGGCTTGAGGACAAAGGCGAGGCCGCCAACTTCGGCTCCCTTCCCCGGAGTCACGACGGTCGAGGACCCTTCCACGCCGTACTTGCCGTCCTTGCGCCGCACGAGTTGCAGCGAGCCCGTGTCCGCGGCGGCGCCAACGGCCAGCGACGCGAAGATGTCACGGCGCGTCGCCCTACGCGGCTGCACCATCTCGGCCGCAAGGGAGAGCGAGTCGACGACGTCGGCGGCAATCGTCCGACTGCGCAGCACCTCGATCTCGGTGAAGACCTCGTCGCGCGTGGTCTGTTCGGTATAGATCGACGGCAGCGTGTTCTGCCGCACGTCGATGCGCACCGTGGCGGTCGCTTCGTAGCGCGGGACGGCCGCACGCAGATAGAGCACGGCGAGCGCACCGCCAATGGCGGCGCCGAGGGCGATGCGACGCCAGTGACGCCGCATGGTGCCGGCGAGGCCCCGGACATCCAGCACGTCGCTCGCTGGAGGGGGGAGCGGTGTGGGCGTCTGCACGTGCGGCGCGAGGCGATCGCGCCATATCACGCCACGGGGAGTGTTAGGCATGTGGCGCTCCTCAGCGGGTGGAGAGTGCGATCAGCAGCCCGCCACTCACGCTCACGATCGCCGCCACGAGCGGCGTGTTACGCGCCAGCCAACTGCGCTGCGGGACGTAGAGTTGGTCGCCTGAGCGCAGCCCGATCTCCCCCGCGCGCGGTGCGCGATCGAGGTCGACCGGGGTCGAACGTCCGTTGCGGTCGAGGCGCACGAAGTCGGTGCGCCCCTCGGGCGTCGCGCCACCAGCGAGGGCGAGCACGTCCCGCACATGCATCGTGGGATCGGCGGTGTAGAGTCCCGGGGTGCGCACGGCGCCGACCACGCGCACGCGTCGCATCAGGATCACTTCGATCGATGGATTGCGAAGGAAGCGCGCGTACTCGGAGACCAGCAGGCGCTGTAGGGAGTCGGCGCCCATGCGCGACACCTGCATCGCGCCCAGGCGCGGAAAGGTCGCGACGCCAGTGGCATCGACGGTGTAGTCGCCCGACATGTCGGGCTCGCGCCAGATCTTGAGTCGCACGACGTCCCCCGGTTGCGCGAAGGCCGTCGTGTCGGAAACGGCCGCGTTGCGGCTGGCGACCTGCGCCCCGGCGGGCGTCATGGGGAGGAGCGTCAGGCCACTGCACAGCAGCGCCATCAGGAGATGCGAGGGCGCGGCGACAACCCGCGCGCCAGGGAGTGATCGGTCATATGACATCGGTGCCTGCTCCGCATGCAATCGTGTTGGCGGCGTGCGACGCACGCAGGCGCGTGTGCCTCCAACAAACGTTAGACGGGCGCAGGGCCGCGGCACATCGCTCCTAGGGACCATCTCCATGCTGCCCCTTTCGGAGGACGCGACGTCATCCGTGCAGTCGATGCGCTCCACTGCTGAGCCGCGCGCGCGAGCACGCGACGCGCGCACGAGGAGCGAGCGCGACGAGCGCGCACGACGAGCGAGCACGACGGGAATGGTGCGGGCGACGTGCACACTGTGTGCGCGCCATCACAACGGCGTGCGCACTGCGATGCAACACACGCTTGGTCGCGCCGGCGTAGGTCAGTCGAGCAGGCGCAGACGCGGCGGGCGCTTCCCGTTCGGCATGGCGGCGGCCGACTCGAGCGGTGTCGCGCGGCGGCAGGGAGCGAGCGCCTCGAGTCGATTGGGCGGGACGCGTTCGGCTAACACGGCGCCGAAGATCGCGAGCATGTCATGCACCCACGGACACTCGTGCCCGAGCGCTTGATGGGCCGCGTCTTCGCAGCATGGCGGGCACCGTCTGCTCGCGATGGGTCGCATGAGGTCGTGCCAGTGGTGCCAGGCATGCCGCCGTCACGAGCTAAGGGCAGGCGTATGGCGGTCGTGATGGCGAGCTCGCGACGCTAACGTGTCACGAGACCTGCGAAAACGCTATCGCTCTTTGGGAGTGGAATCGCTCATCCCCGCAACGCACGAACGTCGTGCTCTCAGGGGGGACGTGGACCTATCTCTTACGAGCGATGCCACCGAGCTCGCACGATCGAATACCACTCACGGGGAATGGCAATGCCCTGTTAGACCGTGTGGATTCAGGAGAGGTAGGATATCCACGTCTCTTCAAGGACTTGCCATGCGCACCTTCGGCATCGCACTCGTTATGGCGGGCGTGGCCTGTGCGTCACCCGCCAATCTTCCGGTGAGTGCGGGAATGGGGAGTCAGCCACAACTCCCTGCGCCCCGCACTTCGCTGATCCCTACGATCAACGTGGTGACGGCGCGCGGCTGGCCCGCTGGGCGCACCCCGACCCCGGCGCCCGGGCTCGACGTGACCGCCTTTGCCTCGGAGCTGCAACATCCGCGTTGGCTGCATGTCCTTCCCAATGGCGACGTTCTCGTAGCCGAGACCAACGCGCCGCCGGGAAAGAAGGGCGGGGGGATTCGCGGGTGGATGTTCCGTCGCAAGCAGCAGCAGGCCGGGGGAGCGGTGCCGTCGCCCAATCGCATCACCCTCCTGCGCGATGCGGACGGTGACGGGCTTGCGGAGCTGCGTACGACGCTCTTGAAGGACGTGCAGTCGCCTTTCGGCATGGCGTTGGTGGGCGGCACGCTCTACGTCGCGCTTGCCGACGCCGTCGTCTCGGTACCGTATCGCGATGGCGACACCACCATCACCGCTGTTCCGCAGCGCGTGCTCGCGCTTCCCGGGGGGCCGATCAATCACCACTGGACGAAGAGTCTGATTGCCTCACCCGACGGGCGAACGCTGTACATCGGCGTGGGCTCCAACAGCAACGCGGCCGAAGCGGGCATGGCGGTCGAAGAAGGGCGCGCGGCGATCTGGTCGTTCTCGCCGGCCACCGGGCAACACGCGATCTATGCCACGGGACTTCGCAATCCCGTCGGGATGGCGTGGGAACCCACCAACAGCGCGTTGTGGACGACGGTAAACGAACGCGATGAGCTCGGGAGTGACCTCGTCCCCGACTACCTGACATCGGTGCGCGAAGGCGGGTTCTACGGGTGGCCCTACTCGTACTTCGGGCAGCACGTCGACATGCGCGTCAAGCCGCAGCGCCCCGAACTGGTGCGCTCAGCCATCGTCCCGGACTATGCCCTCGGCCCGCATACGGCCTCGTTAGGGCTGGCCTGGACCAGCGGCGGGCAGCTCGGTGATGCGTTCCGCGAGGGGATGGTGATCGGGCAGCACGGATCGTGGAATCGCGAGCCTCGCAGCGGCTACAAGGTCATCTTCGTCCCGTTCAGCGACGGCAAGCCCGCGGGACAGCCGCTCGACGTGCTCACGGGCTTCGTGCGTGACAATGGGGATGCGTACGGGCGCCCCGTGGGAGTGGCGATCGATGCACGGGGAGGACTTCTCGTCGCAGATGACGTGGGCAACGCCGTGTGGCGCGTGTCACGCCGTGCGCCGCACTCGTGAGCGCATCATGAGCCTGCGAGCGGTGTGGGACGTTACGCGACAAACCGTCGAAGACTGGTTCGAGGACGGCGCGCCGCGGCACGGCGCGGCGATCGCCTACTACACCCTCTTCGCGCTCGCGCCGGTCCTGGTGGTGGTGATCGCCATCGCCGGGCTCGTCTTCGGAGAGGAGGCGGTGCGGGGCGAGATCGTCTCGCAGATCTCGGGATTGGTCGGGCGCGAGGGCGCGGAGGCCATTCAAGGAATGCTGCAGCGCGCGCGTGCGTCGGAAGGCGGGACCGTCGCGACAATCGTCGGCATCGCCGGCTTGCTCTTCGCCACCACCGGCGCCTTCCTCGAATTGCAGGCCGCGCTCAATCGCGTGTGGCGCGTGAAGGTGGCACCGGGCCCCGTGATCGACATCAAGGGGCTCGTCACGCGGCGCCTGCGGTCGTTAGGCGTGGTGGTCGCCATCGGCTTCCTCCTCATGGTCACGCTGACGATCAACGCGGCGGTCAACGCCGTGGCCAACTGGTGGCTCAGCCTCACCCCCGGATGGCCAGCCGTCATCGGCGCGCTCAACCAGGCGGTGAGCATCGGCGTGAGCGCGCTGCTGTTCAGCGTCCTCTTCCGCGTCCTGCCTGACGTCGAGCTCTCCTGGCGCGATGTGGGAGTGGGGGCGCTGGTGACGGCGATCCTGTTCGCGATCGGTCAGCGCCTCATCGGGTTGTATCTCGGACAGAGCTCGCTCGCCTCGCCCTTCGGTGCGGCGGGTACGATTGCCATCCTCCTGGTGTGGGTCTACTACGCGGCGCAGATCGTCTTGTTAGGCGCCGTGTTCACCCGCGTGTACTCGGAGCGCCGGCGCGGTCGCCCGACGCTCATGCCGGGTTCGGTACCAGCCGCGGTGGGAAGTTGATGTCGCCGTACACGCACCACTGGTCGCGCATGGCACTCTTGGTGGCCGCGGGCGTGCTCCACACGGCTGTCTCGCACGCACAAGACACTCGACCGGATGCCGAGTTGATCGCGCGAGGGCGGCCGCTCGTCGTGGGGATCGAGCTGAAGGGCGTGAAGTCGGTGGATCTCGATGAGTTGCGCGACGGTCTCGCGACGCGCGCCACGACCTGTCGCAGCTTGCTCTACACGCCGCTCTGCCTCATCAGCCGGTCGCCGGTCTTCGCGCAACGAGCGTACCTCAACGCCGAGGAGGTGCGGCGCGACCAGCTTCGCATTCGGCTCTACTATTGGAAGCGCGGCTTCCGCGACACGCGCGTGGTGGCGCGCACCACGCCGGCCAAGGGCGGCGTCGTGGTGCGGTTCGACGTGAGCGAGAACGAAGCGACCATCGCCGAACGCATCGACGTCACCCCGAACACCGAACTGTCGCCGCGCGTGATCGCGACGCTCATGCCGCTGCGTGCGGGCGACCCGCTCGACCTGGTTGCCCTCGATTCGTCGGCGATCCTGATGCGTGACGAACTGCGCGAACGTGGTTTCGCCGACGCCTACGTCCGCATCGATACGGCGCAAGTCTCCAACGAGGCCAATCGCGGGCCGGTGGCGATCGAGCTCTCCCCGGGCCGGCGCACCACCGTCGATCGCCTCATCATCGAGGGGAATCGGCACATCGAGTCGCGTACGGTGCAGCGACTCATGCAGGTCGCGCCCGGCGAGGTGCTCAAGCGCAGCGCCTTGCTCGCCAGCCAGCGTGACCTGTACCTGTCGGGGTTGTTCTCGGAAGTGGACATGGAAGCGCTCGTCACGTCGGACAGCGCGAAGATCGTACGAGTCAAACTGCGCGAAGCACCACTCAACCGGTTGGAGCTCAACGCGGGCTTCACCAACGCCGACTTCCTGCAACTCGAGGCGGCCTTCTCGCGCTATCACTTCCTCGGTGGCGCCAGGCGCCTCACGCTGCGCACCACGGCCAGCAACCTGTTTGCCCGCCAGCTCAACGGTGCGGGGATCCTGTACGACGTCACGCAGGGGGCAACGGGAGAGGCGCGCGAGCCGTTCCTCCGCCCGACGTGGGCGGCGAGTCTCGAGTTCGCGCAGCCCTGGGCCTTTGGCCCCCGCAACCAGCTCGGCGCCTCGATCTTCACGCACCGGCGCAGCGTCCCGGGGGTGGTGACCGACGTCGGGGCGGGCGGAACGATGGCGTTGACGCGCCAACTCACGCCCCGCGCACAGTCCACGCTCGGCTACACGTGGGAGGCGTCGCGCATCGAGGCGACGGATGTGTACTTCTGCGTGTCGGTCGGATTGTGCGTGGGATCGGCCATCAACATCGTCGCCAGGCGCAATCCGCTGTCGCCCGTCTCACTGGTCACGACGCTTGACCGGACCGATGATCCGTTCACGCCGACGCGCGGCGTACGCGTGCGCACCGACGTTGAATACGCGTCGCCGCAGACGGGGTCGGCGTTTGCCTACCAGCGGGCGGCCGTGACCTCGAGCGTGTACCACCGTGTCTCGCGTCGTGCCGTGGTGGCCGGCCGAGTGCGTATTGGCGCCGTGCGCGCGCTCGCCAGCAATGCCCGCAGTCTCGGAATCCCCGCGGATTCCGGCGAGCAGGTGATTCACCCGCGCAAGCTCTTCTACTCGGGCGGGTCGCAATCCGTACGCGGCTACGGCGAGAATCAGCTTGGGCCGCGCGTCCTCACCATCGATCCCTCCGCGCTCACCGACACGACGCTGGCCACACCGTGCACCATCCCGCAGCTCGAGAACGGGAGTTGCGACCCCAATATCGTGGGCGTGGAAACGAGCGACTTCCAGCCGCGCCCGTTAGGCGGCAGTGCGCTCGCCGAGGCGAGCGTGGAGCTGCGCTTCCCGATCTCGGTGTCGGCCGGACTCACGGGCGCGGTCTTCGTGGACGGTGCGATCGTCGGCACGCGGCGATTCTCCGACCTGTTGGGAGCCACCGCGACGGTGACCCCCGGCGTCGGGGTGCGTTTCGCGACGCCGGCCGGGCCCGTGCGCCTCGACATCGGACTGCGGCCGCGGGTGGTGGAACGCCTCCCGGTCATCACGCAGGTCAAGGATGCCGACGGTTCGCTGCGCCTGGTGTCGCTGGCCACTCCGCGCCGCTACAACGCGGCCGAGTCGCGCGGTGGCTTTCTGGGACAGGTGACCAGTCGCCTCACGCTGCATCTGGCGATCGGGCCGGCCTTTTGACGATGCGCCGCCTGCGAATCTCGCTCGCCATCCTGGCCGGCGTGGCGATCCTCTCACTCGCCACGCTGCAGGTCCTGTTGCACACCGACGTGGGGCGCGAGCGTACCCGACGCCTGCTGCTCGGTGCGTTAGGCGGTGTGGTGCACGGACGGTTCACCATCGATCGGATCGAGGGAGACCTCCTCAATCGCTTCACGCTCGTCGGCATCACCATCGCCGACAGCGCGGGGGCGACGTTCGTCGAAGCCGATTCGCTGTCCGGGCAACTCGCGGTGCGCCTGTTGTGGAGCGATCGCATCGAGTTGCGTGACGCTGCGCTCTACCGACCGCGCCTGCGACTGGTGCAGGACAAGGATGGCCGGTGGAACTACGAGCGCATCTTCCCACGAAGCGACGCGCCCGCCGACAGTTCGCTCGGGATGGGCGACTGGATCACGTTGCATCACGTGCGACTCGTCGATGGCGCGATGCACGTCGAGCGCCCCTGGGTCCCGCTCGATTCGCTCTCGCCGGTGGCGCGCGACAGCACGATCGCGGCGGCACTCGCGGGCGAGCTGCGCCTGCGCGTCAAGCGAAACGGCTCGACCTTCGTGCAAGAGATGGACTTTCGGGGCATCCACGCCGGTGCGAGCGAGTTCGTCATCGCCGATCCCGAGGATCGGGACATTCGCCTGCACATCGACTCGTTGCAGCTGTCGGCCTTCCCGTTCAATCCCCCGGCGGTCGCCGTGCGCGCCTTTCGCGGCAAGGTGCGGGTGGCGAACGACAGCGTGGTGGCCGGCCCGTTCACACTCGGCTTGGCAAAAAGTGAGGCCCAGGGGCGGCTCGTCTATCGCATCGAGAGCGGCGACATCGAAGCGCAGCTCACCGTGCCTCGCCTGGCGCTCGCCGACGTCCGAGCGCTGTATCCGGCCATCCCCGAGTCGGGCGGCGGGCGGCTCGACGTGGACCTGGCCATGCGCGAGACCGGCGACAGCGAGTATCGCGTGCGCAACGCGACGATTACCTCGGGCGTGACGACCCTGACGGGCTCGTTAGGGCTCCGCCTTGGCGACACGACGCTCACGTTTGTCGGAGCCGACGTCCACGCCACACGCCTGACGAGCCAACTGGTCGAGCAGCTGGTCCCGGGCCTCGAACTCCCAGTGAAGGGAGAGCTGACGGCGCGCGCGCTGGCCGACGGCCCGCTGACCGGGATGCAGGTGGATATCGACGGGATCGTCACCGCCGCCGGGCATCAGCCGTTCCATGCGATGGCACGGGGCGGGCTCGGATTTGGCGCCGGTGCGAGCGAGGCGATCACCACGCGCCGACTGCAGTTCCGCGGCGATCGTGTGCCGCTCTCGCTGACCCGCCTGTTCGAGGTCGACCCGCCGTTAGGCGGCACGGTCACGGCCAACGGGACGGTTGATGGCTCCACTGAGGGGCGGCTCACCGGCGAGGTCGGGTTGCTCCACGAGGAAGGGAGCGCTCGATCGCGCCTCACGGTTGCGGGACACGTCGCGATCAAGGACAGCATGCGATTCGACGCCACGGCGCAGCTGCATGCCGTCGCGCTGTCGCTGGCGCAGCGCGTGTTCGACAGCACCACCGTGCAGGGCGTGATGTCAGGACGCGTGCGGGCCGAGGGAACGCCTAGCGACCTGCGTTCGCGCTTCGCGCTCGTACTCCCCAAGGGCGGCAAGGTAGACGGCGACGCCGCGTATCGCACGGGACGCGATGCCCGCGCGTTCTATCGCGCCAACGTCGGCATCCGCGATCTCACCCCGCAGGCGGTCATTCCGTCACTCCCGGACATGCGGGTCGATGGCTCGGTCGTGCTTGATGGGAGCGGGACGACGCTGGCGACGCTCGACGGTCGCATCGACGCGCGCGTCTCTCCCTTCGTGATCGATAGCGCAGAGCTGCGCGACGTCGTGATCACGGCCCATGCACGTGACGGGCTGGTCACCCTCGACTCGCTCTCGGCGACTACAGCGTTCGGATCAGCGCGGGCGACCGGAGGCTTCGGGCTCATTGCGGCACGTCGCGACACGGTGCGCTTCACCGCGACCGTCGACGATCTGGGCGGGTTGCGACGCTGGATTGCATCTGGCGACACCACGTCGGTCCCCCCGCGCCCGGCGCTCAATGAGCGACTGGCGCGCATCCGCGCCCGGGTCGACTCGCTCGTCGACTCCGTGCGCGCCGCTCGCGACCCCGCCACGCTCCTTGCCGAGGACCTGGCGGGGGCGCGCGAAGTGCAACGCCGCAGCGGCGTCACCTCGCTCCCCTCCGTCCGCCGCGACTCGATCGCTGGCACCATCGCGCTCAAGGGGACGCTGGCGGGCAACCTCGAAGGGGCCAACCTCGCGGCGTTCGCCGAAACGCCGGGGATCGTGTGGGGAGGCAACGTCTTCGGCCGCGGCAGCGCGCGCGCCAACTGGCGCGGCGCCTTGACCGATACCGACACGATACTGGTCGAGGCGGGGATCGACTCGTTGCGTCTGGCGGGCTTCGCCTTCGACAGCACCAAGGTCACCGGGACGTATCGCCGAGGGGAGGGCGAGGTGGAACTCCTTCTCTTCCCCGGCGACACGTCGCGCTATCGCCTCCAGGCGGAGTACGCGATGCGCACCGGCGAGGGAGAACTGCGCCTGCGCGAGATCGAATTTCGGCTCGACACCACCACCTGGCGTTCCACGCACCCCACCGTGGTGAGCTGGCGCGAGCGCGGATTGCGCATCGACTCGCTCGACCTGCGTGACGGCCGGAGCGGGCGCATCTTTGCCAACGGCGAGGTCCCCGACGTCGACCCCGGTCGCCTGGAGCTCATCGCCGAGCAGGTACGGCTCGCGCCGTGGCTGGCCATCCTGCAAAGCGACGTGCGGGCCGACGCCGTCCTCTCGACGCGCGCCATCTGGGAGGGGACGCGCGGTGCACCACGGCTCGCCGGAACCGCCGACTTCACCGCCGCCAGCCACAACGCAGTCGCGCTCCCGGACACCAGGACGAAGTTCGCGTACGATGCGCGCCGCCTCGACATCGACGTGCGGGCACAACGCGACGACGGCGTCGCGCTCGCGAGTATCGTCGGTTCGCTCCCCATCGACCTCTCGCTCGCTGACTCGGTGGTCGAGCGACTGCCCAAGGAGGGGAAGATCGAGCTACGCGTGGTGGGCGATAGCATGCCCCTCTCGCCCCTGGGAGAAGTGACCGATGTGGTGCGCGAGGTGCGCGGCGGCGCGCGGGGCGACGTGCGCGTGGGAGGGACGTGGAGCAATCCGACCTTCGATGGCGAGCTGCGCGTTCGACTGCAGCAGGCGTACATCGTCTCCAACGGCGTGACGCTGCGCCACGTGGATGGGCGACTGCGACTGAGCGGCGACACCGTGCACGTCGATTCGCTCACCGCGCGCAGTGAGGGGATCATCTCGGCCCGCGGCAACGTGCAGTTCGCCGACATCACGCATCCGCGTCTCGACCTCGCCCTCACCATGCGCGACGCCAAGGTGCTGGATGATGCGACCGGCGAGCTGTACGCCGGCGGGAGCGTCAATGTGGACGGTCCCCTCGATACGCTGACCGTCACGGGGCAGGTCGCGGTCACGCGCGGCGTCGTCTACATCCCCGAACCGGCGACATACGACGTCATCAACACCGCCGACCCGGCCATCTTTGCCGTGACCGACACGGGGACGGCGCGCGCGTTAGGTGTCGAGCCGACATCGGAGATGATTCGCAACCTTGAGATGACCGTTGCCGTGGAGGTGCAGCGCGGGACCTTCGCCCGATCGGCCGAGGCCAACGTCGAGGTCTACGGGACGCTCCAGGTGAACAAGGTCTTCGGCATCGACGAGTACGGCGTGACGGGGGTGCTCAACACCGACCAGGGCGACTACACCTTCCTGGGGAAGCGCTTCAATGTCTCGCGCGGCTCGGCGCGCTTTGTAGGTCGGGAAGAGCTCAACCCGCTCCTCCAGATCATTGCCAACTACCAGGTGCAGCAGGCCGGCCGGGCCCCGCTCGACATCCGCGTGGTGCTCGGCGGAACGCTGGAGCGCCCGACCATCTCGTTGGAAAGCGATGCGCAGCCCACGCTCTCGCAGTCGGACCTCATCTCGTTCCTCGCCTTTGGACGCTCGTCGTCGTCGCTGCTGCAGTTCTCAGGGACGGGGTTGCAGGGGGGTGGATCCGGCGGGTCGTCGCTGGCCGGCAACGTGGCGGCGTTGGCGACGCGCCAGCTTGCCGCAATCGGACTCGGGGCGCTCGTCAACGAAGCGCGCGGTGAACTCGCCGATGCCACGCGTGCCGACGTGCTCAACATCACGCCGGCGCAGCTTCCGGCCGATCTGTCGTTAGGAGCCGTGCAGACGTTGCTCAGCGGGACGGAGATCGAGATCGGGAAGTACCTGGACCGGCGCACCTTCCTGATCGGGCGTATTCGCCCAACCCTCGCTGTCCCCGGGGCGACGCTGGAGCGTCGACTCACCGAGCGCCTGCGGCTGCGCACCACGCTGGAGACGCGACTCCTCCCCACGCCGGCGTCGCTCAGCCAGGGACTCACGCCGCGAACGCTGCAGGTCATTGGGGCGCTGCTCACGTGGACGATCGCGTGGGACTGAGGAACAGTTCCGCGCAATCGGTCTCTACCGACCCCGACCGGCGGGAGTCGAACGTCGAGTGCTACGTCGTCAGAGTGCCGACACCGTCGGCAAACGGGCTCAGTGCGCGAGTGCGGGGATCGGCGAGGCGTCCGATGCGCCCGGCGGCGTGGGCCATCAGTTCACGCATGTACATCCACGTGGCGTCCCACCAGGCGTCGCCTGGCTCCAGGTGGTCCTGAAGCCTGACGGTCGCGCCTTCGTTTGAGGAGAGGCGCGCTTGGTCGGGGGCACGTGGATCCCGTCGGTCTCCCATCCTCATCGATGGCGACAGGCCTTCACGGGGCGCGTGGAACGCCGGATGGACATTCGGATGCAATGCGCACTTGGACAGCAACTGGTGCTCACCCTCGGCGAACACGAGATCGGCCCGTCGCAGCAACTGTCGCTCGAGCAGGCGCACCGCATCGGGCGCTGGAGCGGCATCGGGCGCTTCCTCGGCGCAGTTGTACACCACCAAGGGGGCGCGCAAATGACGGCTGAAGAGGAGTGCCAGCGGCGTGAAGTACCACAGCACGCCCAATCGTGCACCGAGATCGCGCAGTGCGGTATCCAGCAAGGTGCGCTGAATCTTTGTCGTGTCTTCCTCGGCCATGGAGTAGGGGAGGCAGGGGCGGAGCAGGATCACGTTCGCGTGCGGATGATCGACCTCCATGTGCGCGTTCGCCGGCTCGAACGCGGGTTCTTCGACCACGATGACGCGGCGATCACGGGCCGCACGAGTGAGCAACTGCTGAGGGCGCTGCGCTTCCCAGCGCCACCGCACGTCCGGAAAGCTCAGGATATCCGCGCCGGTGACACTGGTCGGGTTGTCACGTGAGGGCATAAGCATGGGGATGGCGTGTCCCGTACAGGTTGCCCCTCTCCGTCGATAGGGACCAGTTGCCGCGAGGGCGATCGTAATCTCTCTCTTTCGGGGAATCGCGGAGCGCAGAGGCGCCCGTCATTGTTGAGTGGGGCAGGGGGGACTCAGCCCGTCGGACCCCTCGAGCCGCTCTCGTGATGGACTACGCGCCGCGCGCGTGAAGGAGTCGTCTACGACCCGCCCTACGAACGCATCGATGGACCTCCCGTCTGCTATGCACGCGCCCACAGCGGTGGACGGACACGGCAGCGGCGAGCTGCCAAGCCACTCACGATTCACCCGGTTCGCCAAAGCCACCTCGCGTCGCGCCGGACAGCCGGCGGCGTTCCTGCTGGCATGCAGCGTGGTGATCGTGTGGATCGTGACCGGCCCGCTGTTCCGGTTCAGTGATACGTGGCAACTCGTGATCAACACGGGAACGACGGTTGTCACGTTTCTCATGGTGTTTCTGATCCAGAACACGCAGAATCGGGAATCGCAGGCCATTCAGGTCAAGCTCGAAGAACTCATCCGCGCGATTGATCGCGCGCAGAATTCACTGCTCGACCTCGAAGATCTGGACGATGCCGAGCTGGAGGCGCTGCATGCGAAATACCAGGCGATGGCGCAACGGGCGCGTAGTCAGGAGTCGTAATCGCGCGTCGGAGTATGGCGTGTGCTACCGGAGCATGACGACATGATCGAATATGCGCAGCACGCGACGGGTTCCGTGCGTTCGCGCGCGTCGGTGATCGTTGTCGCGCTCGCCGCGACGGCGATTGCCGCGTTGTTGCGTATCTGGTTGTCTGGCACGCTTGGCATGTCCGTCCCGTACATCACCTTCTTCGCGTCGGTGATTGTCGCCGCCTGGTTTGGGGGATGGCTGGGCGGTCTCGTCGCTGCGGGTGCGGCCGCGGTCGTTGCCCGGTTCTACTTCATCGAACCGGCACACGAGTTCCAGTTCGCCACGGTCGGCGATGGCGTCGCGGCCGGAGTCTTTGTTTCCGAGTGCGTCATGATGACGGCGATCATCGCGACCCTGCACCGGATGCGTCAGAAAGTCGCCGAGCAGAATGAGACATTGCGAGCCGAGGTGGCCGCGCGGGAGGTGACACAGCGCGCCTCGCAGTCGCACGCGGAAGAGCTGCGCGTCACGCTGATGAGCATCGACGACGCCGTCATCGTGACCGACGCCGCGGCGCGCGTCCGATCGATGAATCCCACCGCTGAAGCCATGACGGGGTGGAGCGGAGCGGATGCGTCCACGCATGCCATTGAAGAAGTACTGCGACTGCGCGACGATCGCTCGGAGCGCATTCTGCCCAGTCCAGCGCGCCAGGCCTTGCACGACGACGCCGTCTTCAAGCTCAATCACTCCACCATCCTGCTCCGGCGCGACGAGCTTCCCGTCCCCGTCGAAGCGACCGCGTCACCCATTCACGACGCGGATGGGAGCGTGACGGGAAGTGTGCTCGTGCTGCACGACGTATCCGAACGCCGCTCTGCCGAAGATGCCCTGCGAGAAAGCGAGCGCGAGCTCGCCGACTTCTTCGAGAACGCCAACGTCGGACTGCATTGGATCGGCCCCGACGGCATCATCATCCGCGCGAATCAGGAAGAGCTGCGCATGCTGGGGTATCAGGCCAGCGAATACATCGGGCATCACATGACGGAGTTTCACCACGATCGACGTATCGCCGACCGAATCCTGGCGACCCTGCGCACGGGCGAACGACTGCAGGGATGTGCCGCACGTCTGCGCTGCGCCGACGGATCGCTCAAGGATGTGATGATCAACTCGTCGGTGCGCATGGGGACCGATGGCGTACGCCATGTGCGGGCAGTGTCGCTCGACATCACCGATCGCGTCGCGGCCGATCGATCGCGCGCCCTGCTCGCAGCGGTCGTCGAGTCGTCCGAAGATGCCATCGTCACCAAGGGGCTGGACGGTATCGTCACGTCGTGGAACTCGGGTGCGGAACGCCTGTTCGGCTACAGCGCAGTCGAGGCCGTGGGACGGCACATCACGTTCATCGTTCCCGCCGATCGCCACGCCGACGAGCAGGACATCCTCGCGCGTATCGCGCGTGGCGAGAAGGTACCGCCATTCGAGACCATCCGGCTGCGAAAGGGCGGCGAGCCGGTCACGGTGTCGCTGTCGGTGTCCCCGGTGCGCGACTCGGCCGGTCGCGTGATCGGCGCGTCGAAGGTCACTCGCGACTTGAGCGAACGTATCGCGATGGAGCTCGCGCTGCGCGAGGCCAACCGCCGCAAGGACGAGTTCCTGGCCACGCTGGCGCACGAGCTGCGCAACCCGCTGGCCCCCATGCGTCACGGGTTGCACCTGCTGTCTGCCGCTGGTGTCGATGCGAGCCGACTGCAACAGGTGACCGGGATTCTGTCCCGGCAGCTCGACCACATGGTGCGCCTCATCGATGACCTGCTCGACCTCTCGCGCGTGAATCGCGACAAGCTGGAGATGAAGCGCGCCCCGGTGCGGCTCGATGCCGTGGTGCGCCAGGCGGTGGAAACGGCCCGTCCGCTCATCGACCAGTCGTCGCACGAGCTGGTGGTGCAGCTGCCGGACGAGGCCGTCTACCTGGACGGCGACGCCGTGCGACTGGCGCAGGTCCTCACCAACCTTCTGAGCAACGCGGCCAAGTTCACGAATCCCGGCGGTCGTATCATTCTCTCGGCCGAGTGCGTGAACGAGATGCTGCACCTTCGCGTGCGCGATACGGGCATCGGCATTGCGCGTGACAACATCGAGCGCGTGTTCGAGATGTTCTCTCAGGGACACAGCCGGCCGGAAGATTCGCGAGGCGGCTTGGGCATCGGCCTCACCCTCGTGCGGCGAATCGTCGAGCTGCATGGTGGCCGGGTGACGCTCGAGAGCGACGGGCTGGGGGCGGGGACCACCGCCCATGTCACCCTCCCGATAGGCGCCGCGGCCGAACCGCACGGCGTACACGCCAGCGATGCCCTGCCGGCGGTGGTGATGGGGCGACGCGTGCTGGTGGCCGACGACAATCGCGATAGCGCTGACACATTGGGCATGCTCCTGACGCTCCGCGGCGCTGACGCGGTGACGGCGTACGACGGCGAGGAGGCGGTCGCGCGCTTCCAGTCCGATCGCCCCGACATCGTCCTGCTGGACCTGGGGATGCCGCGATTGGGCGGCCTCGACGCGTGCCGGGCCATTCGCCAACTCCCGCGTGGCCGCGAAGCCATCATCGTGGCGCTCACCGGATGGGGGCAGGAGCAGGACCGCCGCCGCTCGCACGAGGCCGGGTTCGACGGCCACCTCGTCAAGCCGGTCGATCTGTCAGCGCTGATCGCTCTCCTGCTCGACGAGTATGCCAAACGCAGCGTGAGCTAACGGTGACGTGCGGGCCAGACGCTCGGTTGGCTCCGTACCGGGCACGCTGCTCCCCACCTCGGCACTCCATGGCGGACTCCATCCACGTGCACTACCTCGCGTCGCCTCCGCTATTCGCCGCCGCTGATCGTGATGGCATGCCGCTGCATCAGTCCGACGACTGGATGCGATTTACCGGCCTCGATGCCGAGCAGTTGCGGCAGCAGGGGTGGACGCTGCTCGCCCATCCCGATGACGCAGAGTCGCTGCGAAGCGCTTGGGGTGACGGGATCGCCGCCGCGAACCACTTCACCGTCGACTTTCGATGTCGCCGGGCCGCGGGGGGATATCGCGCCAGCACGCTGGCGGCCTCCCCGCTGTTCACGACGCCCCGGGCGCTGGCCCAGTGGCTCATCGTGCTGACCGTACATGAGGCTGCCGACGGTGTCGGTGACGATGACGGCGAAGTCGGGCAGCGACGACAGCAAGTACTGTCGACACTGGCGCACGGCCTGCGCGATCCGCTCCAGGCCATGCGACAGGCAGCGTTTGTCCTCCAACTGTCCGAAGTTGGTGAGACGGCACGGGCGCAGATGCTCCAGGTGATCGAGCGTCAGATCACGCGTCTCGCGCGGGTCGCGACCGCGGTGCTTGATCTTACCAGCCTGTGTCTCAACGCCATTCGCTTGCGTCGTCGCGCGGCGCCCCTGGAACTGCTCGCGTCGCTTGCGGTGGCCGAGGGGCAGGAGGCACTGACCGAGCGCGGGCAGCGTCTTGACGTGACGGTGCGAGATCCAGATTGTGAAGTCACCGCCGATCCCGAGCGCTTGGCGAGAGCAATAGGGGAGTTGCTGGACAACGCGTCGCGCTACAGCGAGCCCGGAGATGACGTGGCGCTGGAGGCGCGCTGTGAGGGAGACGACGTCGTCTTCACCGTCACGGACCGCGGGATCGGTATCGCAGCGGAATCACTGGCGCGCATCTTCGACCTGTTGCGGCGGGATTCCGGGACACATGGTCGTACGCAAGGGCAGATCGGTATCGGTCTCGCGTTTGCCAGGCACGTCGCCCGCCTCCATGGGGGAACGCTGGTGGCCGAGAGCGACGGACAAGGACGAGGGAGCCGGTTTCACCTCCGGATCCCGCGTCACGAACCTAACGACTGATCATGCGCATCCCCACGCCCGAGGACGTGTCCGAGCTGTTCCGGCCAAGCGCCCGGCATCCGAGGCTCGCCCTGGTCGTGGGACTGCTCATGCTGATTGCGCTCACCCTTGTCCGGGCGCAACTGAACGCCGCGCTGGGTATCGCCGGGCTGCCGTACCTCCTCTTCGTGCTGGCCGTCCTCGGCGCCTCGTGGCTGGGAGGCTGGATTCCCGGCGTCGTGACGACGCTGACGGGAGCCGTCGTCGCCGTGTACTTCTTTCTTGGCGAGCCGGGGACGTTCTTCGTGCTCTCCTCGAGCGAGCAGGTTCTCACGGCCATCTTCCTCATGGTCGGCATCATCGTCGCCGGCGTGTGCGAGGCCCTGCTGCGTGCGCGTGAACACGTCGAGGAGCAATCCCGCCAGTTGCAAGTCGAGATGCGCGCCCGTCAGCAACGCGAGCTCGAGCGGCACGAGATGGAGCGCCGCAAGGACGAGTTCCTGGCGGTGCTGGCCCACGAGCTCCGCAATCCGTTGACGCCGATCGTCAATGCCGCCGCCCTCCTGCACGCCCGGCAGCACTCCGATCCCACCGTCAAGCGGGCGGCGCAGCTCATCGACCGGCACTCCAAGCACATGGTGCATCTCATCGACGACCTGCTCGATGTGGCGCGTATCGAGCGCGGCACGTTCGAACTGCGTCGTGAATGCGTCGACGTCGCGCGGATCCTTGAGGCGGCCGAAGAGCACGCGCGCCGGGGGATGGATGAGAAGCAGCAACAGTTCACCATGCGGCGCCCTCCGCATCCCGTGCGGGTGGAGGGTGATCACCTGCGGCTCGTGCAGGTGGTGACCAACCTGCTCAACAATGCTTCGACCTACACACCCGTGGGAGGTCACATCGAGCTCGAGGCGTCCGTGGCGGGATCGTGGCTGCAGCTCGTCGTGCGTGACGATGGGCAGGGGCTCGTGACGAGTGAGCATGAACGCATCTTCGGGATCTTCGAGCGCGGCGCAGCGAACCGCGGAGGCGGCGGACTGGGGATCGGGCTGGCCCTCGTGCGGCAGATCGTCCTGATGCACGGCGGTGAGGTGGAGGCGTCGAGCGAGGGCGAAGGACGCGGGAGCGAGTTCACGGTGCGAATACCGGGGGTGTCCACGGGCGTGCTGCCCTCACCAGCAGAACCGACCGAGGGGGCCGGTGCCACTCACACGACAGCCTTGCGCATCCTCGTCGTCGACGACCAGGCCGACCTGATCGACAGCGCCGTCGCGGTGTTGCAGCTGATAGGGCACGAGACCCTCGTGGCCAGCAACGGCGAGGACGCGCTGCAGCGCATGGCGCGTGAGCGTCCGGACGTGGTCCTCATGGACGTGGGCATGCCCGGCATGAATGGATACGAGGTCTCGCGGCGTGCCGCGCTCGAGCACTGGCGCGGGGCCATGAAGCTGGTGGCGATGACCGGCTGGGGGCGCGAGGAGGATCGGCAGCGTGCCCTGGACGCGGGATTCGACATGCACGTGGTCAAACCGCTGGACCTCGAGCGACTGCGGCAGTTGCTGGGATCGCTCGTCCCATCCTCGCAATCAGCAGAGCGCGCTTAGGCCGAGCGGCGACGGCGCCCGTCGCACGATGACTGCGACGACCTCGGGTACCGGACTACCTCCCGCGGAGGAGCGGGGCATTGCTCCTGCCCACCCACGCGCCATTGCCTCACGGGGGTAGCGCAAGACGCCTCTCGCGGGGACCAGCGTGCCTCCGACATGGCCAGTATCCTGTCCTTGCACGGTGAGCCCGCGCTGCGCAACGCAGTGTTGATTCCAGAGGTCTCCGCGTACAAGAAGGAGGATAGAGCCATGCTCGCTCGTTTCACCATTGGTGTCGCTGCCTGCGCCGCGGCGCTCCTCACGGTTGCAACCGCAAGCGCGGCGCAGGACACGACCCGTACGCGTGACAGCCTGCGCGTGCGAGACAGCCTTCAGCGCCGCGACTCGCTTCAGCGCCTCGACTCCCTGCGGCGCGATTCGTTGCAGCGCGATTCGTTGCAGCAGGATTCACTTCGACGCGCCACCACGCGACCGCGTGTCGATCGCGACTCAACGCTGACCCGCTCGACCACCGACACCCCCGAACGCATGGGACAAAATGTGCGGCGTCCGCGATCGACCTCGCAGCTGCGCATTCGCGTGCAGAAAGAGTCCAACGGCGAGGTCGGGCTTCCGCCCGATCAGGACTCAATAGCACGCGCCGATTCGCTGCAGCGGGTGGAACGCATGCGCGCTGATTCCATCGCCCAGATCGAGAAGGCGCGGCAGGACTCCATCGCCGCCATCGAAACGGCGCGCCGTGACTCCCTGGAGCGAGTGCAACGCCAGCTGCAGGATTCCATCGCCGCCGTCGAGACCGCGCGCCGCGACAGCATCGCGCGCGCGGATTCCATCGTGCGCGAGGAGCAGATCCTCCAGCAGCGCATGCGCGACCGCTACCTGTTCAACGGCTCGGGATGGTACCTGGGCGTGTCGGGCGGGAGCTCGATGCCTAACGGCCAGTTCAAGGAACTCGGCTACGACAACGGCTGGGGAGTGAACGTCCCGATCGGCTATCACGCCCGCAATCACCTGCTCGGCGTGCGACTCGACCTCGGCTACAGCCAGTTCCAGGGGAATGCGTTCCTCGGTACCGGCACGGGTGGCGCACCGCTGACGCTGGCGAACAACAACCCCAAGGTGCTGTCGGCGACGTTGAACCTGACGGCGCGACTCCCACTCAATCAATCGCGCACCGTCGCCCTGTATGGCGTGGGCGGTGGCGGTCTCTATCAGTTCCGTGACTTCGGGCCGACGTCGGCGCTCAGCGGTTTCCTCGGGAACGATGTGCTGACGCCCTCGAGCACGACCGCCAAGGCGACGCGTAACGAGTGGGGGGCGCAGGCTGGTGCCGGCATCGACTTCGGCGTTGGGCCGGCGTCGCTCTTTATCGAATCGCGCCTGGTGAACGTCTTTGCGGATCGGGCCGACGAGAATCTCTTCACGAGCGTCTTCGGCAACGGTCGCGGGAAGAACGTGCGATGGGTTCCGATCGTCCTCGGCGTCACGTTCCGCTGATCGAGCACACGCGGTCGGCAAGGCTGACACCTCGCCGCCCCACCGTCGTCGCGACGCGCCGCCTCCTGGCGTCCGTCGCGACGACGGTGCTGTTACTCGTTGGAGTAGTGCCGCATGACGCGGCGGCTCAGCGCGTAGGGCGCGTCTCGTCCGGAATCGATGATACGGTGGCCGGCGAACTCAAGTCGACCGCGGTGACCCTGCGCGAGGACGTGCGCATCGCCGTCTCGCTGGAATCCCGCACCTTGTGGGTCATTGCAGGGAGCGACACGCTGCGATCGGCGTCGGTCGCGGTGGCCTCCAACGAGACGCTCGCGTATGCCGGGCGCACGTGGCGCTTTGCCCCGCCCCGCGGTCGTCGCGTGGTGCGGAGCAAGCGCGCCAGTCCGGTGTGGCTTCCTCCCGACTGGCACTACGCCGAGACGGCGCGCGATCATCGATTGCGACTGCGTGCACTCCCCGCCGGCGGCGCGCGACTCTCCGACGGGCGATGGCTGTTGGTCCGGGACTCTGTGGTCGGGATTGCCGACTCGCAGGAAGAGAACTTCGAGGCACTGCCGGTCGATGAGCACATCGTCTTCGACTCCACGCTCTTCATTCCGCCACTGGCGACGTACAACCGTCGGCTGCTCGGTGTACTGGGGCCGTTCGCGCTCGACCTCGGGAACGGTTTCCTCCTGCACGGAACGCCCGATCCTGCGACGATCGGGACGGCGACGACCCACGGATGCATCCGGTTGCTGGATGCAGACATCGAGTGGTTGTATGAGAACGTGCCGGTGGGTGCCAACGTTTTGGTCTACTAGGGGTCCCTGCTGGTCAGCAGAGGTCATGGGACCAAGTTCGGATTCACTCTGACCGCGACCCGTTCGGACAATCGCCGTGTGCGCACTCGCGATGTGCGGAGGCGCGGCGTAGGCTATGGGGCTTCCCTCCCCCAAGCCGACACGAACGCATGGCCCGCTTAGCCCAGGCAATCCGCCTCATAGTCCTCGCCGCCGTCGCTGCCTGCGCCGGCGCGCGCTCCTCGTCACCGGCGCCAACTCCCATGTCCTACAACCTGGGCGGCATCGGTGCCTTCGGCGAATTGGTGAACGCCGGGGTGAAGACGCTTGCCCTCAGCGCCGTGATGTCCCCGGCCGAGATGGATGCGTTTCTTCCGGAGGCCGAGCAGGTGGCGGCCCGCAATCATGTGAAGCTCTATCGCGAGAGGGATCTCCTGGTCACCGACCTCTTTCCGCAGGACGTCGCGCGCGGCAAGGAGGTTCTCCTCATCTATCAGGGGACGACGCTGGAGGAATACCTCGCGCTCAAGGCGGAGGCGCAGCGCCTCCAGCAGGCGGGCCAATACACCGGTAAGGCGCGCGAGGCAATCGCGCGCCGCTTCGGGGGGATGCTGAGTTATCCCACCTGGCGCATCAACGAGCTGCTCGCAGAACAGACCGACTTCCGCACCATGCGCGACTTCGGGATTCGCGGGAGCAACGTCTTCCTGTACTACAAGGACCTCGATCGGGCGACCGCGTTCTACCGTGAGACGCTGGGTATGGAACTGGTGGCCGACTACCAGATGGCTCGCCTCTTTCGCATGACCGAGGACTCGTACCTCATCCTCGTCGATGCCACCAAGGGGATGCACACGGCGGAGGAACCCAAGACCGTCGCCATCGCCCTCCTCACCGACCAGCTGCAACAGTGGCATGACTACCTGGCGACGAAAGGGCTCTCGCCCAAGCGCCCCTTCGCCCTGCGCGCGGGGAGCGCGCACGACGGCTTCGTGATTGCCGATCCCGAGGGCTACCTGCTCGAGTTCGAGAACTTCAACCAGCATCCGGAGAACGAGCGCTTTGTCCCCCTCCTGAGGGCGAACCCCTTGGTACGAGGCCCTGCGAGTACGGTGCCGAATGGACTCGGCTTCAAGGCGACCATCACGTGGCTGTACTACAAGGATCTCCCGCCCATGCAGCGCTTCTATGAAGAGGTGCTCGGGCTCAAGGAGGTCATCGACCAGCAATGGGCCAAGGTCTACCAGGTGTCACGTTCCGGGCACATCGGCCTGGTCGACGAGCGGCGCGGGATGCACCGCTGGTCTGAGACCAAGGCGGTGAACGTCTCAGTGCTCATCGACGACATCGACGGCTGGTTGGAATACGCCAAGCGCCACGCGCTGTTTCCGTTGCGGGGGAGCGAGGTGTCGAATGACGACGCAGGGCGATACCGGGCGTTCGTGGGCTACGATCCCGAAGGGTACTTCATGGAGTTCGATCTCTTTCGCGAGCACCCGAGCAATGTCCGGCTCATCCGTTACCTGGGTGTGCCACAGGCGCCAAAACGTCCGCGGGAGTAACCGGCGGCGTGCTCCGCCGGATGCATCCGTGGCACGATCTCCCTCGCGCCCCCCTAGGTGGATCTACTCCCTTTGGTCAACTGTGCCACGTCGCCCAAACCGTAGATTGAAGGAGACCGCGTCGGTCCGCGGCCATCCTCGATACGGAGCACAACCATGTCATTCCCGATCTATCTCCTGGGCTTCCTGATCGTCATCGGTGGCGTGGCGTGGGGACTGTCAGTCATGGGCGTCCCGACACTCTACATCACGATTGCCTGCGTGATCATGGTCGGCCTGGCCATCCTGACCGGCGTGTCCAGGACACGACAGAAGGATCCGTCGACACCCTGACGTCGCGTGATCCGCCAACACAACGCCCCTCCCGGGAGCACCGGGAGGGGCGTCGTGATTCGGACGGCTGACGTCGACTACTGGCTCCAGGGCGGCACGACGTTGTTGCTGCGCGCATAGGCAATCGCCTGCCCCAGGTGCTCGTGCAGGTGCGTCACGGTCAGCGTCATCGCCCGCATCCGCGTCCAATCCTGCCCGAAGAACTTGATCGTCTCGGCGGCGTTGGCGTCGGTGGTGAGCCCCATCGCCTGGTGCAGGTGCTTGTACGAGGCCTCCAGCTCCGCGATGATCTGGTCCTTGGTCATCGTGCGCTTTTCATACGCGCCGACCGTCTTCATGTCGCTCGTGATGCCGCTGGCCTCGGGGGCGGGCTTCCCCATCGCGATTGGAATGAAGTAGTTGTCCGATGCGACGTGCAGGAACACCTCGCCAACCGAACGCGTCCCCGGGCTGGGGCGCCAGCCGTAGGCGCTCTCGGGGATCGCCTTCGCGAGGTCGATCATCTTCTTCTGCGCACCGTTGACGTCGCGGTGCATCTCGCCCATCCAGCTCGGTGCGCTCTGAGCGCCTTGCGCCTGCAATGCGCCGTGGCCGGCGATGGGGGCCGCGATCGCAAGCGCGGCCGAGAGGACGAAGACACGGGTGAACATGTGGCTCCTTGGTGAGGGGGA
>CAZLLP010000001.1:101040-188061 GCA_964560345.1 uncultured Gemmatimonadaceae bacterium | reverse complement strand
CGGGCTTCAGGTCCCGGTGGATGACCCCCTGCCGGTGCGCGTAATCCAGCGCCCCGGCCACCGCGACCGCGATGCGCACCGCCTCGTCCACCGGCAGCTGCTTCTCCCGGTCGAGCCGATGCCGCAGGCTCTCCCCCTCGACGAAGGGCATCACATAGAAGAGGAGCCCGTCCGCCGCCCCGGAGTCGAAGAGCGGGAGCAGGTTCGGGTGCTGCAGCCCGGCGGTGACCTTGATCTCGGCGAGAAAGCGCTCGACGCCCAGCACCGCTCCCAGGTCGGCGCGCAGCAGCTTGAGCGCCACGCGACGGTCGTGGCGCACGTCGCGCGCCAGGTACACCGTCGCCATTCCCCCCTGGCCGATCTCGCGCTCGATGACGTAGCGGTCGTGCAGCGCCTGGTTCAGGCGGGCCAGGGTCTCGGACATGGCGCCGAATATCCACCCGGGGTGAGGGGGGCGCCAGACGGCCGGGTGGCGCGGGTTCGGCGGGGGGTGGTGCGCGCGGATCAGGTCTCGGGCGAGGGCGTCATGTGTTGCAGCTGCGACGCCCGGGTCATGGGAGGCGCCTGCCCTTGACCGTTAGGCCATCAGAGGTCGCGTGCAGCAGGGTACGCTCACATGTCTTCCGCTACGACCATCAGACACGCCTGCATTCGGCGCGTGGCTTGCAGTCGCCGGTTGGCCACGAACTCGGCGCGGCGTCATTCCCTGGCACGTGTCTAACAAAGTGGAGCAAGATCCCCGCGGGACTTGTCTTGTGCGGCCTTCGGCCGCACTGTAGTGCCTACCGCTGCAGCTGGGCTTCAGCGTGAAGCAGTCCACGGCACCTGATCGCGTTACCCCGAGGAAGACATGCGCCCTTCGATTCTCTGGATCGTGATACCAACTGTGGCGCTGGCTGTCCAAGCCAACTACGGGACGTTCATTGGCACCGTTCACACCGAGTCGCTCGAGGATGGGCGACGGATGCGACTGACGGCACCGTTCGCGTACGTTGATCCGCAAGGAAAGACGTGGCGAGCCGCCGCGGGAGACACGGTGGACGGGGCATCAGTTCCCACGGTGGCATGGTCCCTGATCGGCGGGCCGTTCGAAGGGCGATATCGTTCGGCTTCCGTGATTCACGACGTAAGCTGCGACCGACAGGTGGGCCCTTGGGAGGAAGTGCATGAGATGTTCTTCTGGGCACTGCTCGCTTCTGGCGTCGAACGATGGCGCGCGAAGGTGATGTACGGTGCTGTCTATCACTTTGGTCCTCGGTGGCCGCGTGTCGTGACAGTGAGCGGAATGCCCCGAACGGAGCCGCAAATCGCGAGGGACATCGCGCTCCAGCGTGCAGCCGCCGGAAGCACGGCCGAAGTCATTGGGATATCGACCTCGGAGGTGAGACCTACATTCAGCGTGAGAGTTACTCCGCCTGAAGTACGACCCTCCGAGGAGGCTTTCAAACGAATGGAAGCAGAGATTGCGCGTCGCGATTCATCGACGGCTGGTGGCCTCAGTCTCGACGAGATTCGGCGATATCAGCCTCGGTGAGCGGCTGCGTAACCTTGCGTGGTAGCAGCCGAGCAAACCATTGCACGGCTCGCGGCGTTCGCTCGATCTCGGTTGCTCGCTGCTGAATGCGGGAGTTAGGCGGCCTGCATGACAGCATATGAATACCAGATGCGTCCTCTCGAACGGAGCGCAGTCGAATGGGAGCTGTAATGGAAGATGAGGGCGCCGATATGGAAGACGAGGGCGCCGATGTGGTGGAGTTCGAGCGTCTGAGGGCACTGGACGACGGACAGCTGCAGAAGACTGACTGGAGCGGGGCCGATCTGGCACGGGCAAACATGTCCGGTCTCAAGTTCTATGGTGCCAAACTGCGCGGTGCCAACCTGAGTTTCGCAGACCTCCGCGGTGCAGATACCGTCTTCGCGGACGCCGATTGTTGCCGTGCGAACCTCGAGAATGCCAATCTGACGGATATCAACCTGGTGCGGGCCGATCTGAGCGGTGCCAGCCTGCGTGGTGCCACGCTACAAGGGGCTTGTCTCATGGGGGCCAATCTCAGTCGCGCCGATCTGAGAGGAGCGAATCTACGATACGCGAGCCTGAATGGGGCGAACCTGTCAGGAGCCAACGCGACCGGGGCGAACTTCAGCGAGACCAACCTGACCGGAGCCGACCTGAGCGACGCTGACCTCACGGGCGCCAGGGTCTTTGGAATGTCCGCATGGAAGCTGAAGCTAGGTGCGACGATCCAGAACGACTTGATCATCTCTGACGGTGCCGAACCGATTCTCACTGTCGACCACATCGAGGTTGCGCAGTTCATCTATCTGCTACTGCACAACGAAAAGATTCGAGACGTCATCAACACCATCTCGTCCAAGGCCGTGCTCATTCTCGGACGATTTGCCGATCCGTCGCGCAAGGCTGTGCTGGATGGACTGAGGGAGAGACTTCGACACTTCGATTTGCTGCCGATGGTGTTCGATTTCGACGGCCCGACCGACAGGGACTACACGGAGACCGTGCAGACACTCGCGGGGATGTGCATGTTCGTGATCGCGGACCTCACGAGTCCCAAGTCAACGCCACTGGAACTGGAAGCGACGGTGAAGCAGTTCAAGGTCCCTTACCTGCCGATCATCGATACGAGCGTTGATCCTCGCCCCTTCTCGATGCTGACGGATCTGCAGAAGTCCTTTCATTGGGTGTTGCCGACATTGGGGTATGACTCGAAGGAAGCGCTCCTGGTGGACGAGACGCTCAAGGAGTACATCATCGACCGCGCAATGTCGAAGCGGGAAGAGCTGCGGAAGGCCAAGCACGATGAGCCGGAGATGCTGATGATCCCCACAAGGAACGCGGGCTCGACGAGCCTGGCGGCTCCGTCGGCGGACCGCGCAACGTGAGTCTGAGTCCCTGAGGCGAACGACCGCGCGTGAATCGCATCGTGACATCCCCACCCGATGCTCGGTGCCCGACGCTCGACGCTCGACGCTCGACGCTCGACGTCATGACACGATCGTCACGGAGTCCCTTCGCACTGCGGCCCAGGCGCCGGATACAGCGGACGCGAGCGACACTCCGCTAACAACTGCTGAAACGCGTCGAGATGGCGCAGTCGCTGGAACTCCGTCTCCTCCTGCAGCTGTGGATATTCGTTCCATCCAGCGCGCACCGCGAACGCGAGGTGCTCCATGGCGGCCTCGGTGTGTCCCGCCAACGCGTGCGCGCGAGCGCAATCGACGGCCGCCAGCCATTCATTCGCGCCGACGAGGGGGAGAAATGCATAACCTTCACGCGTGGCGAGCAGGCGCTCCGCCGTGGTTAGCTCGTCACGCGCTGCACGCGGAATGCCAAGCGCGTGATTCGCCATGGCGGCCAAGGCGTGGGCGCGGATGAGCGTAAATCCGGTGCCAACCTGCTTCGGATGCTCTCGACAGATGCGAATCGCATGGTTCGCCTCCATGAGCGCCTCATAAAATTCGCCCTCCCGCCGTGCGACCTCGCCGAGCCCGTGGTGTGCCTGTGCCGCCATCACCTGGGCGTACAGATGGCTGGAGGTGACGTAGCTGCTCGCGGCCCGTGTAAAGCACTCGCGAGCGCGCGCCAGATCGAGCAGGCGCACGGCCACCGTCCCCGCAATCGTCAGGGCACCGATGAAGTGAATCCCGGAACGCCCCACGCCGGACTCGATGTCCACTGCCTTGCGTGCCGGCGTCTCGGCGTCTTCATACTGTCCATTGGTGATGTAGAGATCCGCCAACACCTGATAGGTGGACTGCGAACCCGGCTCGGCGCGCACCGCTTGAAACAGCGCGCGCACGGCCCGTTCCCGACGCCGCAGCAATTCATCAAGCGGCACCTTTCCCGATCTCAAGGCGAGTGCGAGAAAATAGTGCGCGCTGTAAAAGTCCGGCTCGAGGGCAACCGCCCGTTCGCCCGCGCGCACCGCGTCGTCGGTTCGGCCCAGGAGCGTGAGTGCGTATGTTTGCCACGTGTAGGCTTCGCCGAGTCCATCGTCGAGCGTGGTGGCGCGCTCGAGATGTACCAACGCTTCGGCGAGATCGGCGGGATTCGAGCTGCCGATAAAGCCGAAGGCAAACGCGTAGCCGAGTCCTGAGTGCGCCAGTGCGAACTCCGGGTCGGCCGCGACGGCGTCCTGCAGGAGCGCGATCGACTCCACCATCGCGGTTGGCGTCAGGCGGTTTTGCAGCTGTCGCGCGCGAGCGAAGAGCTCGTACGCCGACAGCGACTTCGTGGCGGGCTTGGCGATCTCCGCCCGCGCCGAGGCCGACAGACGGATCTGCAGCGATTCGAGGACGAGCGCCACGATGCGGTCCTGCAACGCGAAGATCTCGCTGAGCGCGCCGTCGAGTTTGTGTGACGCCGCGATCGTTCCACGGGCCACGTCCCCAAGGCGCGGGGTGATGCGAATGCGATCGCTGGCGGCTTGATAGGCGCCCCACACCACCCACTGGACGCCGAGCGCACGCGCCACCTCGAGCGCGTCCGCTTCCGACGCGACAGGCCTCCCCCGTTCCACGAGTGCACGCTGGAGACGCTCGCGACGCACCAGTCGAATCGTGTCGACACGACCGAGGTCGACACCGATCGTTTCGGCAATGCCACTCGCCAGCCATTGCACCGACGCGTCGCCCGTCACGTTCAGGAAATCCAGCACGAGCACCCAGTCCTGCTGGACCTCGAGCGTTTCGCTCGCGGTGCCTGTCGTCAGTGACTCTGCAAAAGCGATGATGGAATCGAACCGCTCACTCGGCTCCTTTTCCAGTGCGCGCGCAATGGCCTGATCAACACGCAACGGAATGTCGGACCGCAGCGAGGTCACGCGTGGCGGACGCTGCGTCATGTGCTGCGTCAGGAAGGCCATCCCCGTCGGCCCCTGAAACGGTGTCTGCCCGGTCAACATTTCGTACAGCACGCACGCCATGCTGTACTGGTCTGAACGCGCATCGATGATTCGGTCGCCGCCCGCTTGTTCGGGCGACATGTACGCCGGTGTCCCGAGCGCGAGACCGGTGCCGGTCAATCGATCGCCCGCGGCTTGATCCAACGCATACGCAATGCCGAAATCCGCGACCAACGCGTGACCTTCGGACAGGAGAATGTTTTCCGGTTTGATATCGCGGTGGACAATCCCGTCGCGATGCGCGTAGTCGAGGGCGCCGCACACGTCCGCCATGATGCGCAAGGCTGTCGCGACATCGAGCGGCCCATCGCGATCAAGTCGCTGCCGGAGCGATTCGCCGCGCACCAGCGGCATGACGTAATACAGAAAGTCGGCGGCAACGCCCGAATCAAACAGCGGAACGATGTGTGGATGGTTGAGCCGTGCGGCGACCTCGATTTCACGTTCAAAACGTTCCGCGGCCATCGCGGCGCTCACGGCGGGGCGAAAGAGCTTGATCGCCACATCGCGACGATGACGGAGATCCCGCGCCAGGAGCACCACGGCCATGCCGCCTCGCCCCACCTCAGACGCGAGCGCGTAGCGATCAGAGACCGCCTCGCCGAAGGCGAACCACTCGTCCGGGACGCTCACCGGCCCCCCGGTGCGCGGCGCGCCGTCATGCTTCGCGCACGCTCCGCCCGCGCCGCTCGACAGCGATTCGAGAGCGCCCCAAACAGTTGAGCCCTGGCACCCGCCTCATGATCACGCATCGCGGCAAAACATACGGCGGAGGCAGAGCGCTGGCGACCGGTTGTCGCCTTTGAGTAGCGCCATGCGAACGATGATGGCCGCGGCCCGACGCGGCCCCCCGCCGGAATCCCGCGTGTCTCCAAGCCCTCGAGCACGCGCACACGCTCTTGCGGGACGAGCACGACCTCATGAAAAGGCCATGCGGTTCTGTTTCGTTCGAAGACACACGTGTTCGTCTTTGTCCACTCCCACCGGGCCACGGACGCTCTGACGCGCCGGTGTCTGCGCTTTCGAGTGACCCGGGCGGAGCCTTACGCCTGGCGTTGGCTCGCGGCGTGGTCGCTAACGATGTCGTGCGTCCGTAGGGGCTGGAGCCCGTGCTGGACGGCATCGACGCGCGACCGCGCTGACCAACACGGGGAGCACGCCCTTGCAGCGCCGAACATGACGCCGTAAGATGATGTGGCATACAGTGTAAGTCGATGATCCCGACCCCGGACCGTGGTGCGCATGCATCATCACCAGGCAACGCGTTGAGCGATCCCGTGCGCACCACCCTGGTGCTGGTCTCATTGTTAGGCGTGGTGCAAGCACTCTTCCTCGCCCCCGCGTTCGTCGTGCGTCGGGCCAACCGGCGCGCCGATCGCGCGCTCGCCGCGTTGCTCCTGGCGATGGCGATCTACCTTGGTGGCGGCGCCTATCAGGCGGGCGACCTGGTCTCGTGGTGGCCGGCGTTCCTGGGATGGTCGCATCCCATGCCGCTGCTCTTCGGGCCGCTCCTCTACCTGTATGCGCGCTACGCCACCGATGCGGACCGGCCGATGCGCTGGCGCGACGCGTGGCACCTGGCACCCGCTGGCGCCGTCATCGCGTGGTCCCTGCCGGTGTACCTCCTCCCGGCGGCAGAGAAGGTGGCGTTGTTCGAGTCGATGCGCCGTGGGGTCACGCCGCCCAACGTAGCGCTGCTCCTGAGCGTCTCGGGGTGGCTCAAGCTCGTGTCAGGCGCGGCCTACACGATGGTCACCGTGCGCCTCACGCGCTCGCACCGGCGCGCCATTCGCCAGCAGTACTCCACGCTCGACCGCATCACGCTCGACTGGCTCCTCACCCTCGTGGTGGCGGGGGGCATCGTGTGGAGCGTCGCCATCGGCGCGCGATTCATCGAGCCGGCCGGGCTGATCCCGTCAGGGACCGGCGACCAGCTCATCGCCCTGTTGATGGTGGTCGCCACCTACGCCATCGGGTACCGTGGATTGCAGCAGTCGGCGGTGGTGCCACTCGCGACGGCAACGCCCGCCGAGGCCAGCGCGCCGCTGGGCGCGGAGGAGCCGCCGCGGTTGGAGGAGGCCTCCGGGAGATCGTCCCTCTCGACGGGGATGGCCAGCGCCATCGAGCAGCGCCTTCGCACGACCATGCGAGACGCGGAACCGTGGCGCGACGCGACGCTCACGTTAGGTGACCTCGCCCAGCGCGTCGGCACCACCACGCACAAGCTCTCCGAGGTGCTCAACACCCGGGTGCAGCAGAGCTTTCACGACTACGTGAACGGCTTTCGCGTCCACGAGGTCCAGCGTCAGCTTGCCCGCCCCGAGTCGGCATCGCGCACGCTGCTCGCCATCGCACAGGACGCGGGGTTTGCCTCCAAGTCGACCTTCAATGCGGTCTTTCGGCGCGTGGTAGGGATGTCCCCGTCCCAATGGCGTGACGAGATCACCGCCGCCGACGTCGAACCGCTCGCGGGAGAGCGATCATCACAGGCAGCGCGCCCGCAGCCACGCCCCCACGCGACGGGATCACTGCACGTCCAATCCGATCCGATGGGACGTCCCGCTCGATAAGCCCGGGCGACGGCTCGGCGCACGCTCGACATCTCTCCCACCGCACGCGCGCCAGCGAATGCTGGCACTGCGCGGCGATGTCCCTTGCCCGCGAGGAGAGCGTTGTCGATGTCGATCGTCGCCCTGTTGCTGCTGGCCCTCATCCATCAGTTGCCGCCGGAGTGGCGGCTCGATGACCAGTTCGGTCGCCCGCATCGCTCCACGGAGCTGGCGGGGAAACCGGTCCTGCTGATCGCCGGTGGTTCGCCGGCGGCCGGCACCTTTGATGCGTGGATCGACGCGATCGTGACCGCGTACGGTGCCCCCCGCGACTCGCTGCCATTCGCCGTCATCGGGATGGCCGACGTCGGTTCCGCACCGCGGATCGTGTATCCCCTCATCAAGCTGCGCCTCCCGCGCAACCGACAGCGGCCGGTCCTGGTGGATCCCAACGGCACGGTGTCCCGGCGCTACGGCATCGAGCGACAGACCTCCAATCAGCTCGTGCTGGGGGCGGATGGTGCGGTGCTGTTGCACCTGCGTGGGATTCCGGTCGACAGTTCCAACGCGCGCCGGTTGGCCGCGCAACTGCGGGTCGCGGTGGAGTTGGCGTCGTCGCCTCGTGGGGGCTCGCGATGAGCGGCGCGCCCCCCGCTGCCGCAGCGCGTCGGCGGCAAGCCGCGTTAGGCCTGCTGGCCGGCGCGGCGCGCTGGTCGGGGATCGGCGTGGCCCTGACGTTGGCCACGCTGGTCGGGGTGCTCGCGGTGGCGCAGTACGCGACCTACGACCCCGCCACCGACACGCGCACCACGGTCAACTTCGTGGCGCATCCCATCGCCATCGTCCTGCACGCGGTCGGCGCCTCGTTCGCGCCATTGCTCGGCCTGTTGCAGTGGTCCACACGGCTCCGACGGCGATATCCGGCGATGCATCGCTGGCTGGGACGCGCGTACCTCGTGGGAGGAGTGGCCATCGGCGGCAGCGCGGCGTTCTGGCTTTCCTTCTTTGCGTATGGCGGACCGGTCGTGCGCACGGGGATGAGCGTCGTGGCGGTGATCTGGATGGCGAGCAGCGCGATGGCATTCGCGGCGATTCGCTCCGGTGACGTCGCCGCGCACCGCCGATGGATGATGCGCAGCGTGGCACTCGCCCTGGGCGGTGTCACGCTGCGCATCTACCTCCCCCTGCTCGCGGGTGCAGGGGTCGACTTCCTCACCGCGTATCGCATGGCAGCCTGGGGATCGTGGCTCCCCAACCTCGCCATCGCCGAAGCGATGCTGGCGCGCGAGCGCCGTCGACTCCGACTTTCGGACGGGGAGCGTACCGCGTCACACGGCACGGCTAGAAGTTGAACCCGAAATGCAGCCCCGGCTGTCCGTAGAAGACGCGTGGCCATCGATCGTCGACCTGCTTGAACGCATCAGGCATGCGTGATTGATAGGGACGGTGCGTGATGGCGATCGAAGGCTGAAAGAACACCCTGTCCTTGAAGAGCTTCAGGTGATAGCCGACGGAATAGGTGTTGAAGAGCTGAAATCCGTTGTCGATCTTCACACCGCTGTCGTTCACGAACGTTTGCCATGCGGGCATGAGGTCAACCTGGGCGAACCAACGCTTCCGGAAGAACCGCTGATAGTTCAGTGAGACGCCGTGTTCGCGAATGTAGCCCGGGAACCCCTCTCCTTCCGCTTCGAACTCGTTTCCATACGGAATGCCGATTGGCCAGCCGTATTTCCACGTCTTGAACTCGAGCGACACGACGTCCTTGCCCGTGAGGCGATAACCCACGTTCAGATAGATCATCTGCGGCGGATTGTTGTCAGGGACGAGATTCGCCAGCATGAAAAGGGTGCTGCCGACAAAGTACCGTTTGAAGGTGCTGTCGTCTGCGGCGTACTGTGCTCTTGCTTGCTGAGGGCTGGCCATCATCACGGCCAAGGCGAGCCATAGGGACTTCATGTGTATTGTCCTGGTATTCAGGGTTGATGTCATGGAGACCGCGGCGCATGGCGCGGCCATGTGCCGTCAGCAGACCAGCACGCTCCCGCATTTGCGGCCGGTCTCCACGCGCGCGTGCGCGGCGGCGATCTCGTCGAGCGAGAAGCGTGAGTCGATCAGCGGCGAGAATCGCCCGTCGGTCGCCATGGCCACGAGCGTGCGAAGATCCTCCACGCGTTCGGCGACGGGGCCGGCGACGACGCGATGCTGCGACGTGCGGTTGACCCACGGCGCACGCAGCATCTCGGGGAGCGTGGCCAGCACCAGGAGCAGTCGTCCGCGCGGGGAGAGGGCATCGCGAACGCGGGCATACGGCGCGTTGCCCACGGTGTCGGCGATCACGTCGTAGCGAACGCCTTCGGACGCGAAGTCGGTGTGCGTGTAGTCCACCACGCGTGTGGCGCCGAGTTGCCGGATGCGCTCGCGATTGGCCCCACTGCACACCGCGGTGACCTCCGCGCCGGCGGCGACGGCGAGTTGCACCATCGCGGACCCCACCGTTCCCGACGCGCCGTTGATGAGCACGCGCTCGCCGGCCTTGAGCGCGGCGCGCCGGAAGAAGTCGAGTGCGGTGGAACCGCCGAACGCGAGTGATGCTGCCGAGTGGTAGGGGAGCGCGGCGGGTTTGTGCACGAGCGCGGCGTTGGCGTTCATGCAGCAGTACTCGGCGTGTGCGCCGAGCGTGAGGCCAGGGAATGCCACCACCGAATCGCCGCACGCAAAGTGGCGCACCGACGCACCAACGGCGACCACATCACCGGAGCATTCGCTTCCCAGCACCGCACGTCGCGGCGCGGTCACGCCAAAGGCAAGCCGTCCCGCGAGGCCAAAGCCGTACGGCATCGTGAGGCTGCGCATCCTCCAATCGGCGGACGATACGGTCGATGCGCGGACGCGAATGAGCACCTCGTCGGGACCGGGCTCTGGCCGCGGGATCTGTTCAATCTTCACCACGTGCGGCGGTCCGTAGCGCCGGACCACCGCCGCTTTCATGTGCAATGACATGGTCAGGGCTTGGCCTTGCGACGGCCCCACCTCCACGCGGTGGTCACGCCAACCCTGATCGCATAGAGATCGGCATTCGAACGTTTGATGTCGAAGGCGAGCGAGCCATCGGGATTGTCCGACACGCCCCCCTCGATGAGGTAGTTGCGGCGCCCGTTGCCCTGATAGGCAATGCCAACGTCGATGGTGGTGTGCTGCTGAACCGGCAACTGAATGCCAAGGCCGCCACTCCAGGACAGTCCGGTATCGCCGAAGTTCTCGTCGCCCGCCACGATATTGGGCAGGATGCCCCCCCCGAGTCCGCTCACGGTTGCCAAGCGGCTTACCCCAATGAGTCCGTAGCCATAGGTACGGAGCGGTCCGAGCGGGAATGCCAACTGGGGTCCCACGCCTAACGACAGGATGCCGTTGGCCGTGGTGACGTCCACCGCGATCCGACACCCCGGCGTGGTGCCGACGCAGGTGCGCTGGCTCTCGCGTCCGTAGTTGAGCCACCCGCCCTGGAGACGGATCGCGACCAGGCCATGGCGGTCGAGCCGAAGCAGGGCGTGCGCCTGTAGCCCGACGGCGTTGTTGACGTGCTGTTTGAAAGCGCCGACCGGCTGGCCGATGTCGGCGGCCAGACCGACGTGCAAGCGTGGAATGACCGAGGCATTGGAGTCGACCGCCGGCGGGCTGGCCTGGCCCGACAGCGGTGATGAGACAGACAAGCACCCGGCGAGGGCGGTCACGAAGAAACGCATGGCGAAGACAGCGACTGGGGAATGATGGACTTACGATGTATGTTCGAACGTACACTGTAAGTATTTCCCGGTCAAGCCGCGTGGCCGCTTGCCTTACACTGTCAGTCCCCGTAGTCTACCGCATGCCTGCTTCCCGACGCCTTCCCCTCAGCCCGGAGCGCATTCTGCGCGCCGCCATCAAGCTGGCCGATCGGCAGGGGCTCGAGGCGCTCTCCATGCGAAAGCTCGCCACGGCACTCAAAGTCGAGGCGATGTCGCTCTACAATCACGTCGCCAACAAGGACGAGTTGCTCGACGGGATGGTGGATCAGATTGTCGGCGAAATCACCCTGCCCGAGCGCGGTGGAGACTGGAAAGCAGCCATGCGTTCGCGCGCGGTGTCCGCGCTTGCGGTGATGACGGCCCATCCGTGGGCACCGATGCTGGTCGTGTCGCGCATCAACGTTGGCCCCAACATGCTGCGCTACATCGACGCCACGCTCGGCACGCTGCGCGAGGCAGGATTCTCATGGGAAGCGACGGATCGCGCGTGGAATACCATGGACAACTACATCTATGGCTTCGCGCTCCAGCAGCAGAACTTTCCCGTGAACCCGGACGACTACCCGTCGGCCGCCGCCAGCTACCTGCCGATGTTGCCCGCCGACCGCTATCCGTACATGCATGAAATGACCGCGCGCGTTGCGGACGGCTCACACGACGGCACGCTCGACTTCGGCTTCGGCCTGGACGTGATCCTCAACGGGCTGGAGCGGCTGCGAAAGCAGCGTTGAGCGTCCCCCCCTGCTATTCCCTCGCCTGGATTGCCCGTGATCACGAGATCCTTCCCCTTCCACATAGATGCGTAGTGCGCGTTACACGGTCACTGCTGTGGATTGACTCTGGCGCGGGACTGACGGTTGGCATTCTCGTGCTGTTGCTCGCCACATGGTTGAGCCGGTTGTACGGGTTGCCGGTGAGTCTCGTGACTGCCATGGGTATCGCGAACGTCTGTTACGGGCTGTACTCGTTCTCGTTGGCACGCCGACCAGTGCGGCCGCGAGCATTGCTTCTCCTCCTGGTGGCGGCGAACGCGACGTGGGCCCTGATCTGCGTGATCGCCGCAGCCATCGTCGCGCCGTTCGCGACGCGCCTCGGCGTTGCGCAGTTGCTCCTCGAGGGGGTGTTCGTGGGTGCTCTCGCTGCCCTGGAGTGGCGGCATCGCGAGGCGTTGCGGGTCGCCACCTGACAATGGAACGGCCACAGCACAACGGGACGCTAGGTGGACGAAGCCGGCATCGAGAGGGCGATGAGTATTCGCCCGATTGGCGGGATCCGCCTCATGTCGGGGCTTGCTGCTGACGGCCGCGGTATGGATGGCGCGCGCTTCGCCCCAGCCCTTTCCGCCACTCGGACCGCACCGTATGGTAGCGCATGACCTCCCGACGCCACTTCCTCGGCCAGACGGCTGGCTTGCTCGCCGCCGGCTACCTCGGCGCGCCGACGCTCCGCGCTCCGGCGACGCGCGCACCGCTCAAGGTTCTCATCCTCGGCGGGACCGGCTTCATCGGCCCTCACATGGTGCGGCGCGCGCTCAAGGCGGGGCACCAGGTGACACTGTTCAATCGCGGCAAGAGCCAAGCCGACCTCTTTCCCGATGTGGAGACGCTGCTCGGCGACCGCGACGGAAAGCTCGACGCGCTCAAGGGGCGCCGCTGGGACGTCGTGATCGACAACAGCGGCTACGTCCCGCGCCATGTCCGCGACTCGGTGCAGCTGCTGGCGCCTAACGTCGGACACTACGTCTTCGTGTCGACCGGCTCGGTCTACAAGTCCGGGGAGCCGCGCTACGACGAGGACTCCCCGCTCCTCAAGGCTCCCGACCCGGCGAGCGAGGAGGTCGAGAAGTACTACGGCGAGCTCAAGGTGCTGTGCGAGGAGGCGGTGCGTGCCGGATATCCGGAGCGACACACGATCCTCCGCCTGCACATCGTCGCTGGCCCCGGCGACCCGACGCATCGCTTCACGTACTGGGTGGCGCGCATCGCCCAGGGTGGGGAGATCCTCGCCCCGGGGCCACGGGAACAGCCCGTGCAGCATATCGACGTGCGCGATCTGGCAAACTTCGCGCTGCTGTCGGCCGAGCGCGGCAACCTCGGGACCTACAACGTGGCCGGCCCCGATACGGCGCCAATGCCGGCGGAGCGGTACGTCGAGGAGATCCGCGCGGGCGTGAAGTCGAAGGCCACGTTCTTCTGGGGCGATCCGGCGGCCTTGGCGGAGCGGAAGGTCGCCTTCCCGATGATGATGCCGCCGCGCATCGCCGGGCTGGCCAAGGTCAGCTCCGCGCGCGCGATCGCCAAGGGACTGACGTTCCACCCGGTGCGCGAGACGGCGGCCGACACGCTGGCGTGGTACAAGGGGGCCTCGCCCAAGGAAACCGAGGGGCTCAAGCTCGACCCGGCGCGCGACGCGAAGATCATCGCCGAGCTCAAGGCACGCGGATAGCGCGACCGGTCACGATGGTGGAGCGACGGGTGGCGCGCGGCGCAATCGCGCGCCGCCCGTCGGTTCATGTCGTCGGCACTCCGGCGGCGCCGCGGTGCGTGCCGCGTGGCCTCCGAGCGAGCAGCACCGCAACCGCCAGCAGCAACACGTTCGCCATCCACATGGCGGCGAAGGGCGACATCACCAGGGCGTCCGCCAGTCCCTCACCCGCCACCAGCACCGTGTAGTATCCGGTGAAGACCACGCCGCCGGCGCCGAGCACGAGCACGAGGCCGCCGCGCGGAAAGCGCAGTGCCGAAGTCGTGCCCACGAGTGCCAACACCAGGCATGCCGCGGCAAGCGCAAACTTCTTCTGGACCTCGACCTCGTAGGCCGCCGCCCTTGCGGCTGCGTCGGGGCCGGCGATGGCACGCGCACGCTGCGCCTCCTCGCGCAACTGGGCGATCGTCATTGTGCGATCGCTCTGCCGCACCGACGTGCCGGCCAGTACGGCGGCCAGCCTCGCGTTGGCCCGGGGTATCATCACCGTGTTCGATGCCAGTGTCAGCGCAGCGACCATCGCAGCTCCCCCCAGCACGGGGACGATGAGTCGACGTACGCCGTGGCGCTCGCCGTGCGCTGTCGCGAGCACTCCCTCCAGGCCAAGTCGCGTGAAGACCCACGACACGGCGAGGAAGACCGACATCGGGACTGTCATCGCCATTGTGAAGGGTATTGCAAGCACGACGGCTTCGACCAGCGTCCTCATTGAAGCACCACGCGCGCTCAACGCCGGAAGCTGGTGCAGGGCAAACGTGAAGAGCAGGAACGACGTCAGCAGCGCCAACGCGACACCGAAGGGGACCACGTGGCGTCGCAGGAGCTGCGTCGTCGACAACATCGGCATCGGCGAACCTTCGCAGGAGAGTGGGGCGTTAGGCACGGGGTCGACAACGAGGCGACGGAGCGCGTCCACGCATGCACCGCGACATCGGCGTAGCGCCAGACGGACGATCGCGGCGACCGCTCCAGCCGCGAAACGTCGTCGTTCGGCGGGCTCGGTGACCGTGTCCAGTTCCGCCACCATCGCCCGGACCAGTTCGCGATGGCGTGGACCCGCGAGTGAGGAAAGACGCTCGATCAGTCGGCCCAGCGCCGCAGGAAAGTCGCTCACCGTCACACCTCGCGCATGCGCGGCAGTCGCAGCCACGCCGCCTGTGCGCGCTCCAACACCTGCCGCGCCTCGACCCGACCGGTCGACGTGAGGCGATACAGCTGCCGTGGCGGCTTTCCCGGAAACTCGGATTCCTCCCATCGCGACTCCAGCCAACCATCGTCGCTGAGACGTGCGAGCAGCGGATAGAGCGTGCCCGAGGACAGTTCCGCAACCTGCATGAGCTCGTAGCCATGTCGCCAGCTCCGCGGGGCGTCCAGCAGGACGAGCAGCGTCCGCGTCATCGTGCGCGTGAGGCGTTTCATGCGCCTTATTCTACATATGCCGGTTAAGAGGCGCAAGGGCGGAGATCGGGAGGCATTCGGCGTCGAAGTGCTGGAGCTCAAGGCCGGGCGTTGGCAGCGAAGTCACCGTGATCGTGGGAAAGGCATCGGGGTCGACACCCGACGCACGTGCGCAGAGCGTCCGGCGGTGCCGGCGACGGTGGGGAACGGCTGCCGACGCTCCCTCTCGGGCGTTGGGGCGCTCTGATGAGAGTTCGGATTATCCGGTGGTAGAGCAGGGGATAAACCGTTGGCGCTTGGAAAGACGATCCTGGAAGTGAGTAAGTGTGTTGGGGATGCGACAGTGTGGAGGTTGGTGAGGGGTGCCGTTATTCTGTGGTAGGGTCCTGGATATGGTCAGCGGCGCAGGTGGGGGCGGCGGTTGAGGGGACTGTATAGGCGGCGGTATTCCGCGCGACCGGCCCAAAGTGCCAGACGCGAATCAACGCCGTGCTGCGCAGCTACGTCGACCGCGTCCGGGAGGCCGCGCCCGCGACCAAGCGCAAGCGCGCGGTATAACAATCGGTTGCACCAGACAGCCAAGCGGTGGAATGCGCGCTCCGCGCGCGTTGTTGCCTTCGGCTGCTGGTGAACCGAAGCGTTAGGCAGACGGTACCCACGCGTACCTGAGAGCGGGTACACTCCCCTCGGTTGCCATCGTCCGCGGAAAGAAGGAGCGTCGTCAGGGGCTTGGGTCCACCTCGCGCCCCACCCACATGACGGCGTACCCTTGGTAGATGCCGATGCCAAGCGCCTGCCACGTGGAGTCCTTCCACATGCCGCGACCGAGGATCAAGTCGTTGTGCGGCCGAGTGGCCGCGCCCTCCTCCTTCCAGGCCTGAAGGATCTCAGCCACGTCGCTGGCAGCGTCATCGCGGTCGCCGAACGCGTTCTCGTAGCCGTTGCCCGGATACCGGGTGCCGAGAACCTGGGGGGCGTTCCACATGCACTCCCACGAGTGGGACATCGGACAATTGCTCCAGTCATGCGTCGGCCTGTGGAGGTTCAAGGCCATGTCGCGCACGTGTCGGTTTGCCACCAGGCTCAGCGCGGGCGAGAATGCAATCGCTGGCAGGCCGTGCTGCGCCCGGTATTCGTTGATCAGGAACGCGAGCCGGCGCTCCGCATCATCGAGCTCATCGCCGTTGCAGCGATCGGGCTCCAGGATCTGGCGAGCGTCGCAGTCGGCCTGCGCAAGGCTGGGCGAACCATAGAACAGCAACACGGACGCACAGGCGACAAGGACGCGGCGCATGCTCGGACTCCACGGGCCAGGAGTTTCAAATAGCGGTCGATTGACAGTAGGGCGAGATCGTCGACCGCGCAAACTCCGGGCGGTGGCCTACTCGTCGAGCAGCTCTCGCAACCTCGCGGCAAACGCCGCCGGGTCGTTGTGCGGTGACCAAGCGTTGGCAGCGAAGCCCCCGTGGTCGCCGGGGAAGACCACGGGGTCGACACCCAGCAGCTTCGCCAACGCCTCACCGCCGCGGCGTGCGAGACCGCCCTCACCGAGCGCACCGATCGCCGGGATGATCCGCACCGGCGTCGCGCGCAACGCGTCGACGTCGGGCACGAATGGCGGCATGCTGAGATTCCCGCTGAGCAGCAGGTCGTCGCGCCTGCCGTCGTCCTCGCTCGGAAGGCCGAACCGCGCCGGGTCGGGGGCGGGCTGGTCCAGGTAATCGTCGGGCAACGGGCCCAGGACCATCACCATCTGGATGAACTTCGCCATCGCCGGGCCGTACCCCGCGCGATGGTAGGTCTCGACGATGTCGGCGATGACACGGATTGCCGTCTCGCGATCCTCCAGCAGGGCCACCAACGGCGGCTCGTGCGCCACGAGCGTGCGCACGTCCTCGGGATGTGCGACGACCCAGTGCAGCGCGCACATCGCGCCGCCGCTGGAGGCGAAGGCATCCACCGGGCCCAGGTTCGCCGCCTCGATGACGCGGTGATAGTCCTCGGCGTGCACCTGGGCGGTGAGTTCACTGCCTGCGTCCCGCGTACTGCGCTCCATCCCTCGCGGGTCATACGTGATCACCGTCCGGTCGCCGAACTGGCTCACCAGCTGTTTGAAGCCCGACGCGCCCATCGGTGAGCCGAAGATGAACAGCGGGCGGTGAGTGCTCGGCGTCTCGGGCTCATGGACGTCGTAGGTCAGCTCGGCACCCGTCGCTTTGACGGTGTGGGTTGTCGGCTCGGTCATCAGTGCTCCCTTTCTCGAACGGTGTGTGCACAGTTTGACCGTGCCAGAACCCGGAACTCATCGGCCCTTGTGCGTCGCTACTGCGCCGCCGGCGACGTCCGCGCCCGCACCAGCGCCCGGATCTTCTCGACCACCGGTTGCCCCGCGTCGCCGTAGTTCGCCATCACCACCGCGACATAGCCAGTCCCCTTGAAGATGTCGAGGTTGGAGCTGATGCCGGGAAAGCCGCCGCTGTGCCCTACGATGCCCCCCTGCGCGTCGAGCTGAAAGCCATAGCCGTAACGCGGCGAGCTGACCTCGGGCTTTGGAGTCGTCATCAGCTCATAGGTGGCGGGAGTGACGAGTTTCCCGGAGGTGAGCGCCTGGGCGAACCGCAGGAGGTCGGGCGCCGTGGAATAGCCGCCACCGGCGGGGCCGCCGCGCATCACGTGCATGAAGAGGTTGTTGCGATACCCCTTCTTGCCGTCGTCGTCGTACTCCTTCTCGTAACCGACGGCGAGGTTCGGGTTGACGCCGTCGAGTGCGTAGGCGTCGGTGCTGGTCATCCCCACCGGCTTGGCGAGGTGCTCCCGCACGTAGTCGAAGTAGTCCTGCTTCGTCACCACCTCGATCACCTTGCCTAACACGAGCATGCCGGTATTGCTGTACGACCAGCGTGTACCGGGCGTGAAGGCCAGCGAGTCGCCCTTCGCCAGCTGCATCATGTCGTCGATGCTGCGAAAGCGCTCGCGCGACGACTTGAAGAACTCGTCGTTGAAGTAGCTTCCGAGCCCGCTCGTGTGGGTCAGCAGGTGCTTGATCTTCACCTGGCCGGCCGCCGCAGCGCTCGGGTAGTCGGGGAGGAACTTCGACAGCGGGTCGTCGTACGACAGCTTCCCCTGCTCCACGAGCTGGGCGATGATGACGGAGGTGAACATCTTGTTCATCGAACCGAGGTTGAACTTGGTGTCGATGGTGTTGGGCGCGCCGAAGTCCTTGTTGGCGCTTCCGAATGCCCCCGCATAGAGCACCGTCCCATCCTTCGCGAGCAACACGGAGCCCGAGAAGGCGTCGGCGCTCGCGAGCGCGCTGACGTATTGCCGAAGCGCGCTCGCCATCTCGGCGTCGCTCGCCACGCGAGGGGTGGCGCCCGGCAGCGGGCGCAGGTCGAGTCGCGTGATCCGGTGCGGCGACGCTGCGTCCACGGTCAGCTGCAACACGTTCGACTCGCCCGTGAGCGTGCGCGTCAGGCGGATGACCGCTCGGTTCCCCGAATCCTCCTGCACGCTCACCCACTGCAGTCCCCCGGAGCGCTCGCGCAGGGTGAGGAATCGGTTGGCATAGGCGTCCGGTGGGGTGTTGCGCATCGGTCCGCCGAACGCCGAATCCACGTACGCCTTGATGAGTCGGGGCGTCGCGCTGTTGATGATCGCCACCGCCTCACCCGCTCGCCTGGTTGCTGCCGTTTTGGACGAGGCGGGGGCCTGCGCGATGACGGTGGCCGCGGCCGCGATCTGGGCGGCCGTGGCCGCGATGAGGAGGGGTCGCATCATGTCGGTGCGCTGAAGAGGAGAATGCTCGTTGTGCAGTTGGTAACTTCCGAGCGCGCGGTGGTTGCACCACGTCGCCGCCACGAACCGTTCGAAGGAGGGAGGACGTCATGACCGACACTGCCGTTGCGTTCGACTACATGGAGACCGGCTCCGGCCCCGCCCTCCTCTTCCTGCCGGGGAGCTTCGGCACAGGCTCGGGCTGGAAAGCGGTCATCGGTCATCTTGGCGACGGCTACCGCACGGTCACGACGAGCCTGCTCGGATACGGGGCCACACCGGAGATCCGTCCGGACGGCAATTCCACCCTGACGCAGCAAGTCGACCTCATCGACCGCATCATCGACCGCATTGGCACGTCCCCGCATATCGTGGGGCACTCGTATGGCGGACTTGCCGCCATCGCGCACGCCCTCACCGGGCGACACGCTCCCGCGAGCCTGGTGCTCGTGGAAGCGAATCCTCTGGGCTTGCTGCGGTCGTCAGGCGACTTCGAACTCTATGCGATGTTCGAGTCGATGACGGGGCCGTACTTCGCGGACGTTGCCCGTGGGGATGCCGAGGCGGCGCGGCGCGTCATCGACTTCTACGGCGGGGTTGGGACGTTCGATGCGATGCCCGCGAAGGTGCGCAGCTACGTGGTTGCGACCACGGCGGTGAACGTGCGCGACTGGTCCTCGGGAACACCGTTCGAGCCCACCAGCGAGCGGCTGCAGTCCATCGCTGTTCCCACGACGGTGGTGCGCGGAGGACACAGCCATCCGGCAATGCTCAGGATCGCCGAGCGGCTGCACGAAGCGATTCCCAGGGCGCGGCTGATCACGATCGAAGGTGGGAGTCACTTTCTTCCGAGCACCCATCCAGCGGAGGTCGCAGCACTGGTTCGGCGGCACGTCGATGGAACACGGCAGACGTAACGATCGACGTGGGCAGCTGCGTATCGCTGGTTCGACGCCGCGGTGCTACACTGGTCGCTGCTCCTTCGCCAACGATACGGAACGAAGCGAACCCACAGCCACAAACCTCCGCATGCTTCAACTTCCTCACGCCCGCCAGATCGTTCTCGCCGCACTGGCGATCACGTCAGCCTGCGGAACTCCGCCAGCCGAGAAGGCCCCTGCCGAGCAGTCTCCCGCCAAAACCTCTCCTGCGCCCGCGGCGGAGAAGGGGGCCGTCGCGATCATCGGTACGGGGACGCTCGCCGGAGCCCTTGGACCCGCGCTCGGTGCGCAGGGTTATCGCGTGATCTACGGCAGCCGCGACCCCAGTCGTGACGCAGTGCGCGCGCTGGTGCAGCGGTCCGGGCCTAACGCGACGGCGGTCAGCCAGCCCGAGGCCGCGTCGCAGGCGCCAGTGGTCGTGCTCGCGGTCCCCGGTGAAGTGGTCGTTGATGTCGCGGGGACCCTGGGTGACCTGGGCGGCAAGGTCGTCATCGACGTCAGCGGCGGCGAGAAGAAGGTGGCGGCAGATGGCTACCAGGAACTCACGTCCGACAGCGCGCGGGCCGAGCGCATCCAGGCTCGGCACCCGACCATGCGCGTGGTCAGGATCAACCTGCCCAACATCGTTTACTTCATGGATCCGTTGGTCACGAAGACGCGGGCCACCGTGTTCGTCGCCGGCAACGATCCAAAGGCGCGAGAGACGGTGGCGAATATCCTGTTCGACCTTGGCGTCGATCCCTGGGACGCGGGGCCGGTGCGCTTCGCGCGCTTGTTCGACGCGTTCAATACCCTGGCAAGCATTCCCGGGCAGCAGCGGCGCGCGGAGGGCTATCAGGTGGTCATGATGCCCACCGTTCCCTTCTCGTGCTTCTTCGACATGGTGCAGTTCTTCGGGTTCGGGGAACCCGCGGAGTTGAAGCAGTTGCCGAAGTTTCCGCGGCGCGAGCCGGCGCCGACCTGTGAGGAGTGGATGCGCCGCCTTCCGCCGATGGGGCCACCATCGCAGTGACCTAACGCCAGTCATCGCCGCCCACCCTCACGCAACGCGAGGGAGGAGTTCCTCACGGAGCGGTGATCGCTGGGGCGCGGGGCAACACGGACGATGGCGTGCATGCGCGCGCGTGTGCGGAGGCGAGCGTGTCGCGCCTCATCGTCCGCGTCCCAGCCTCCGTGTTCGTCGCGCGGGAGCTCGCTATCGCCCGCGACGCGACCAACCCCAACCACCACCGAACAGCAGGATCAGTATGACGACGATGATCAGCGTATTGGTGCTCATGGTGTTCACCTTCGTTCAGGTCGGCAGCAGGAAGGCGCCGTTTGGCACGTTTCGGATGCTGCAAGAGGGCCCATCTACTCAGTCGTCGTAACGTACGGCGGCGGCAACGCCCAACAATCGATCAGGGGAGCGAGTCACCACTCGCTCGCAGGAGGGAGGGCCGCGACGTATACGGCGCTCCGCACCTGCCAGCCCCTAGCGCTGCACGTTCTCCGCACGGAAGCCGCTCCACTCGCTTTCAATGTGTTGAGCGTCCTCCGCCGAACGCGGCGTCACACCCACCACGATGCCACCGGCCTTGATGTCGGTCTCGTAGGTCTTGGCACGCTCTTCGGGGATCCCCGCGCCAATCAACGCACCCACCAAGCCGCCAGCGGCGGCACCAGCACCCAACCCGGCCAGGCCAGCGGCAACCGGGCCCGCGAGCACGATCCCGAGCCCAGGAATCGCGAGCGTGCCCGCCACGGCCAGCACTCCGGCAACGGCGCCGATCGTGCCGCCAACCGTGGCGCCGGTCAGTCCACCCTCTGCCGCCTTGTTGCCCAGCTCCGTGGTCTCGGACGTCGTCGCAAAGTGCTGCTTACGCGTGTCGTCGGACATGATGACATTGATCTCGTCCTTGCTGTATCCGCGTGCCAACAGCGCATTATACGCGCGCTCGACGGCGGCGCGATCGCGGAACGAGCCGGTAAGCATGGAGCTCGTGGAAGTCTGCATGGGCGTCGTCATGGTTGTGCTCCTTCGGGAAGACCGATTGTGCCGACCGACGGAGCGCCGGCCGACGACTCCTGCAACTTAGGATTAGCGAATGGACGGGCTATTGCTCGCGAGAGTGATCTCTACCTGCATTCACCAATGACCCCAATGCACATGCGATGGCGCTTCACTCCCGCGCGCGTGGTCTCGAGCCTCATCACCACGGCGCTCGCCACAGCACCGGTCCACGCGCAGGATATCCGCGCCCTCACCCGCTACGTCGACTCCGCGGCCACCGCCGCCGTCTCCGAACACCGCACCCCCGGCGTCTCCATCGCCATCGTCAAGGCCGGACGCCCGCTCCTCATCAAGGGCTACGGCTTCGCCGACCTCGAGAACGACGTCCCGGCAACGCCCGAGACGGTCTATCGCATCGGCTCGGTCACCAAGCAGTTCACCGCCGCCGCCATATTGCGGCTGGCGGAGCAGGGGAAGCTCGCGCTCGACGACACGCTGCAGAAGTTCCTCCCCAACTTCCCCGCGCAGGGCAACCGCGTCACGATCCGCCACCTGCTCAACCACACCTCGGGCATCCGCAGCTACACGAGCCTCGGCGCCAAGTGGCAGCGCGTCATCCGCAACGACCTGGCCCCCGACTCGATGATCGCGCTCTTCGCCAACGAGCCGTTCGACTTCAAACCGGGGGCGCAGTGGCGGTACAACAACTCGGGCTACTTCCTGCTGGGCGCGATCATCGAGAAGCTGAGCGGCAAGTCGTACGGGCAGTACGTACAGGACGAGTTCTTCACGCCGCTCGGGCTCACGAGCACCATCTACTGCGACCAGGCGCCGATCATCAAGCGTCGCGCACAAGGATACACGCCCACGCCTAACGGGGGCTTCGTCAACGCCGAACCACTCAGCATGACGCAGCCGTACGCAGCGGGGTCGCTCTGCTCCACGGTGGGTGACCTGGTGAAGTGGAACATCGCCCTCTCGAGCGGCAAGGTGGTGAGCCCGGCCTCGTACACGCTCATGACGACCCCCGATACCCTCAACGACGGCAAGCCGCTGGTCTATGGCTTCGGACTGGGAACGGGAACGCTCGGTGGGCACCGGCAGGTGAGCCACAACGGCGGGATCAACGGCTTCGTCTCCGAATTGCACCACTACCCCGACGACTCGGTCATCACCGTCGTGCTCACCAACGTTGGCGGAATGGTCGCACCGCAACTCGAGCGCGTCGTCGCGCGCCGAGCGCTCGGGATCAAGGATCTCGTGGCGGTGCCGATTGACGCGGCGTCGATGGAGCGGTTGGTCGGAGCCTACACGCTCGGCCCCGCGCGGCTGCGTGTGTTCGTGGAGAAGGGGCGCCTCAACATGCAAGCGGGCGAGGCGCCGCCGTACGCACTCAAGCACGTGGGCAACGGACGGTTTGTGCGCGACGACAACGACGACGTGCAGTTCGAGTTTGCCGCGGGCACGCCGGCGCCGAGCTTCGTCCGGCGTCAGGGGCCAAACGCGATGACGGCGACGCGCGTCCCCTGACGGGAGACGCTGTCGCGAAGGGGGAGGGAGCGCGCGCAATTTCGTTCAATCTCCACCGCACGCGGCGAGATAGGATTCGGCGCTTCGGTTTAGGCGCGCCGGTCCCTCGCCGTGTGCCGCGCGCATTCCCACACCACCGGTCTCGCATGCGCGCTCTGTTGTTGTTGCTGCTGCTCTCGCCAGCGGTCATGTGGTCACAGTCCGCGTCGCCCGCTCAGGGTTTCACGGTGGAGAAGCTCGCGGACGGCGTCTACGCGACGGTCCGGCGCGAGCCCCCCAGCCTCTTCTTCGAACCCAACAACCTCTTCATCATCGGCGAGCGCGACGTCATCGTGGTCGACGCGCAGTTCTCGCTCGCCTCCACGCGCGCCACGCTCGCGGCGCTTCGCCGGCTCACCAGCAAGCCGGTGCGATACGTGGTCAACACGCACCCGCACGACGACCACATCACCGGAAACCAGGTCTACCGCGACGCCTTCCCCAACGTGGAGTTCATCGCCCACCGCGCCACGCGCGACACGATGGTTCACGCAGGGGCGGCCAAGCGCGCCGACTTCGCCAAGTCGCTCCCGGGCACCATCGGCTTCTTCCGCACCATGCTGAAGGACGGCAAGGGGCCGAGCGGCGCGGCGATCACCGATGAGGAGCGCGCCGGCTTCGCCTCGGATTCGCTGCTCGGGGCGCGCTATCTCGTCGAGGTGTCGAAGCTCGAGACGGTCCCTGCCACGATCGTCGTCGACGATCGACTCGAACTGCGCCAGGGCGCGCGCGTGATCGAGATCCTGCACCTGGGGGGCGGGCACAGTGCGGGGGACCTGGTGGTGCACCTCCCTAACGAGCGCATCGTCGCCTCGGGTGACCTGGTCGTCCTCCCGGTGCCACTCGTCGGCTCGACGTCGCACCCCGCCGCCTTTGCCGACGCCGTGGCCAGGCTGCGCGCGTTGCGCGCAACGACGATCGTCCCCGGGCACGGCCCCATCCTGCACGACGACACCCGGCTTGCCGGGATCGAAGCGATGCTGCGTGACATCGTCGCCCAGGTGGCCCGCGCCGTCGCGCGCGGCGACACGCTCGCGGCGGTCCGCCGCGCCGTGGATCTCACCGCACATCGCGATCGCTTCGCCGGCTCCTCGGCGCTGCAACGTTTCGCCTTCGCCAACTACGTCACCGACCCCGCGGTCGCCGCCGCCGTTGCCGATGCGCAGCGCACCGGCGCCGAGGGCGAGGTGCTCGCCGTGGTGCAACGCCTGTTTGATGCCATGCGCGCGAAGGATACGGCGGCGATGGCGGCGGTCTTCGATCGTGACGCACGATTGGTCGGGATGCGTCCGGGGCGTGACAGTGCCGTGGTGCAGCGGCTCACCGGCGCCGACTTTGCCGCCTTCGTCGCCCGCGACACGCGCGCGCCGTGGATCGAGCGTGCCTGGTCACCCGAGGTCCGTATCAACGGGACGCTGGCGACGGTGTGGGCCGAGTACGACTTCCACTTCGGCTCGACCTTCAGTCACTGTGGCGTGGATGCGGTGCAGCTGCTCAGGACGGCGGCGGGATGGAAGATCATGTCGATCGCCGACACCTTCGTGCGCGAGGGGTGCACGCCGCGCCCGGCGCCCTGACTCGCGATACCACGGCGCCAGCGGCGCCACGGAGCCAGCGGCGCACCCGCCTAACGCGCAGTCTCGCCGCGTGCCTCGCGCCAGGCGCGCTCCACGGCCGGTGCGATGAAGAACGCATCGAACGCGCGCCCGATCCCCTCGTCGCCCTGCGCGAAGCGCGCCCTGAACGCCGAGAGATCCACCGCCCGTCGCGTCGCCTCGAGGTCGAGCCCCTTGGCCACCGCCGCGCGTGCCTGCGCGCGCGTGGACTCGAGCAGCTCGACCACCAGGTCGAGGTAGCGCCAGTCGCGCTGGATGGCCCCGTGCCCCGGGATGATCACCGTGGCCGGCAACGCGCGCAGCTTGCCAAGCGTCGCCACCCAGTCGCCAAGGAACGACCCGAAGGAGTACGGCGCCGGATTCACCAGCAGGTCGCCGGTCACGAGCACGCGCTCGGCGGGGAGCCAGACCGACAGGTCGCCGCGCGTGTTGCCGCGTCCGAGATAGCGCACGACGATCGTTCTCGCCCCGCGACGCAGGACGAGCGAATCGGCGATGGTGAGCGTGGGACGAACCGGTTGCACCTCACGGAAGGCCGGGATTGCCCAGCGAACCGCGTCGATCTGGCGCCGCAGGCGAGCACTGTCGCTCGCGGTGAGCGCTTGCCCGCTGCGCCGCTTGCCCGAGGCGAGCACCTGCTCGATGGCGCCGATGAAGCCGGGGAGGGCGTCGGACTTGGTCTTCTCCAGTGTCGGAATCTCCTCGGCCTCGAGGTCGATCGCGGTGTTCGCATGCGCGACGAACTCGACCCCCGGGAAGGCTTCTGAGTACGCCTGGTTGCCGAACCAGTGATCGCCATGCCAGTGCGTGGTGATCACGTATCGCACCGGCTTGTTTGTCAGCGTGCGAAGCTCGGCGATGACGCGTCGCGCCGTGGCGGGGGACCACTGGGCGTCCACCACGACGACATCGGTCTCGTTGATGATCGCCACCGCAGTGCCGTCCACGTTGGCGGCGTCGCCGAGCGGGTTGTCGAAGACGAAGGCGTGCACACCCGGAGCGACCTCGGTGCGAACGAAGCCGGGTCCGGTGTACGCGGTCGGCTGCACAGTCGGCTGCACGGGCGCTTGCACGGGCGCCTGGGCGCGGGGAGCCGCGAACGGCAACGGGGCGAGCCAGAGGATGGCGGCGAGTCGGCGAGTCATGCGCATGACCAACCGTACAAATGGAGCCCGCGCTGACGATAGAACATTCTTGCGCGCCGCGGTCACGCCAACGCCGCGACGGACAGTGATGCGATGCTCGTGTCACGAATGCACGAGGAACTGCTCGGCGCCTCCCGCACGAGCGGAAGGCGCCGTGTCGTTCGCAAGCGGCGCTACCGCACCGTCACGACGACTTCATTCGAGGTGGTCGATGCGCCTCGCGCATCGGTGACCACCATGCTCACCCGGTACGTCCCCCTTGTGTTGTACGTGCGGGTTGCCGAATAGCTCCCGGGCGTCGTCCACGTCCCCGACGTCGTGCCATTGCCCCAGCGCCACGTGTACGTCCACGGTCCGTCACCCGCGTCCGGATCGGCGAAGGTGGCACGCAGCTGCACGCTCCGGCGCACCTTGATGGAGGTGGCCGTGGTGGCGGCGAGGCTCACCGTCGGTGCGGTATTGGTCGGCGGTGGTGGGGGCGGCGTGACCTGCTGGTCGAGTCGCGCGGTCGTTCCCCCGACCACGAAGACCCGCCCGCTCGTGCCTAACGCCAAGTCGACGGCGTAGCCGTACGGGACGAGCGCCGTCCAGTCCGAGGCACCCGTGCTGAGCACCTTGGTGACGCCCATCTGCGACATGTTGCTCGCCGCCAGATACGCGCTGTTGGAGGCGTCGAGCTTCATCATGCCGTGGGCCAGCAGGGAGACGCTCGGTCCGTCAGCATCGAGGTTGGCCCAGAGCAGTGTCCCGTTGGCGTCGAACTTGACGAAGGCGGCGCCGAAGCTCCCCGCATTGGGATAACCGCTCACGACGGGGGCGTTGTCGCTCCCCACCTCGACGCGCAGGCCGGACATGGCATGACTGCGCTCCCAGAGCGTGCTGGCCGTCGGTCCGATCTTTCGCAGCAGGGAGCCGCTCCCCGTGGAGGGGTTGCCGTTGATGAGGTACGAGTTTCCCGCGACGTCCCCGGCAATGTCGCCGGCGGTGAGGCTGACGAATCCGGGGAGCGTCCACACGGTCGCGCCACTGGCCGAGACCTTCGCGTAGCCATTGATGCTCCCGGTGATGCCGCGTGCGCTGATCACCAATGCCCCGTCGGGGGTGAGCTTGAAGTTGAGTGGGGCGCCGATCCCCACCGGATCGAACCAGGTCCACAGCGTCGTGCCGTCGGGGGCGAACTTGCGGATGGTCGTGCGCTGCCCGTTAGGCGAGGTGCCGATGCCCAGGACGTAGACGTTGTCGCTGGCATCCACGAGCAGCTTGCGCGTGGATGATCCGTCGAACGGGAGTTCGTACACCCGCCGCCACAGCAGGCGCCCGTCAGGCGCAAGCTTCATGAGCAGGCTGTTGGCGTTGACCGGGCTGGAATAGCCCGAGCGAATGATCCCGCTCACCAGCACGTTGCCGCCGCGATCGGTGCCCACCCAGGTGGCCACCTCGTGACGCGTGTTGTCGGTGTTGTCGTAGCGCACCTCCCAGAGCAGGGCGCCGTCGCTGTTGCGCTTGGCGACGTAGATGTCGCCGGCTGGGTTGTAGTCCCAGCGCGCCGTGAAGACGTTGTCGGCGGCGTCGACCGCGACCGAGACGCCTCCGGGGTCATTGGACCACGTGGTGGTGATGGTGGCCAGGGCCACCGCTGCGCTCGCGCCCTGCGCAATGGCGAAAGGCGCCTCCGCCTCGACGCGCGCCACGGGGGTGACGGGATCCGCGCACGCGGCCATGAGAGCGGCCGCCGCGACGCCTGTTACTGCGCCACGGACGCAGAATGTGGGGTGCAGGTACTGCATCGTCTCCTCCTCATTCCAGTGAGTTCCGTGGGGGTGGTGGCGAAGGATGCATCCCTGCGGCGGTTGCGACTGTCGGACATAGCGGGTCGCGCCCGTGAGGGTTCGCGTCGCACGCCGCGATGCAGCCTCGACCGGAACGCCCCGCGATCGGTGCCAGTCGTCCCCACCGCGTCCGTGCGGGACACCCGTCGTTGATGGCGCAGGGGCTTCCCTGCACGACCGGCACGCGGAAGTTTGCAGGATGTGAAGCAGCCGGCTCGCGCCACGCACGTGCGGTCGTGCGCGTGAACCCCAATCCGGGAAATCCATGGACCCCTCATCCACGGAGATCACGACCCTCCTGCTGGCGCACGCCGCCGGCGATGCGGCCGCGCTTGAGCGGCTGCTGCCGCGTGTCTATGACGAGTTGCGCCAGATCGCGCGCGCCCGGCTCCGACACGAACGAGCCGAGCATACGCTGGCGCCCACCGATCTGGTCCACGAAGCGTTCCTCAAGTTGGTGCCGCTCGGACAGGTGGACTGGCAGAACCGCGCGCACTTCTTTGCCATCGCGTCGCGGGCCATGCGTCACGTCCTCATCGATCACGCGGTGAGGCGCAACGCAGCCAAGCGTGGAGGGGGCGTGCAGACGCTCACCCTCGGTGAAGTGGGCGGTTCGACCGAACTCCCGCTCGACGACCTCATCGCCATCGGCGACGCGCTCGCACGCCTGGAGCGGCTCGATCCACGGCAGGCGCGCGTGGTCGAATGCAAGTTCTTCGGGGGCCTGAGCCTGGACGAAACGGCCGAGGCGCTCCACATCTCGCCTGCCACCGTCAGTCGCGACTGGACCTTTGCCCGCGCCTGGCTGCACCGCGAACTTGCAGCTGCCGACTCATCCCCGTCGGCCGGTGCCGCCCCGTCCTGACGGTCCGATGGACGCCGAGCGGTGGAGCCGCCTTCAGGAACTCTTCGCGCGGGCTCGCGCGGCGCCCGACGACGAACGGGTGCAGCTGCTGCAGGTGATTGCGGCGGACGACGCCGACCTCGCGGAAGAACTGCGATCGCTGCTCGCCGCCGATGCGACGCCTGGCCCCATGGACGACATGGCGCAGCATCTCGCCCCCGTGTCGCGTCTCGTGGTCGAATCGGTTCCGCCTCGCGTGGGCCCCTATCGCATCATCCGTGAACTCGGACGCGGAGGGATGGGCGTCGTGTACCTCGCCGAGAGAGCGGATGGGCAATACCAGCAACACGTCGCCATCAAGCTGATCGCCACGGCACACGTCGACGACCCGCTGCACAAACGCTTCGTTGCCGAACGCCAGATCCTGGCCGGGTTGGCGCACCCGAACATCGCCCGCCTGCTGGACGGCGGACACCTCGACGATGGACGGCCATACCTGGTCCTCGAATACGTCGACGGTCTCACGATCACCGAGTGGTGCGATCGTCAGCGCCTCGACTTGCGCGCCCGGCTGCGCCTCTTTGTCGACGTCTGTACCGCCGTGCAGCACGCGCACCAGAAGCTCGTCATCCATCGCGACCTCAAGCCGAACAACATCCTGGTCTCGGGCGATGGACGGGTGCACCTGCTCGACTTCGGCATCGCCAAACTGATCGATCCGACGCTCGCGACGTCGCTCGAGCCAGCCACGCGTCACGAACTGCGGGTGATGACCCCCGAGTACGCCAGTCCCGAACAGGTGCAAGGCGCCCCCCTCAGCACGGCGAGCGATATCTACAGCCTGGGCGTCCTGCTCTATGTCCTGCTCTGCGGGCGGTCACCCTATCGCCTGACGAGCGGCTCGCTGGTGGAGCTGGCGACCGCCGTGATCGAGCAAGATCCGGAGCGCCCGAGCATGCGTGCGGCGCGAGGCGACATCGCCGCCACGGAGCGCGGCACCGCCGCCGACCGACTGGCGCGCGAGCTGGCCGGTGACCTGGACAGCATCGTGCTCATGGCGATGCGCAAGGAGCCGGCACTGCGATACGGCTCGGCCGACCTGTTGCGGCTGGACATCGAACGCTACCTGTCGGGGCGCCCGGTGACGGCCAATCGCGGCGGGCGGCGCTATCGCATCGGCAAGTTTGTGCGCCGGCATCGTGTGGAAGTGGGGGCGATGACCCTGCTGCTTGGCGGACTGCTCGCGACGCTCACGCTGGCACTCGAGGCGAGTCGCCGCGTGTCACGCGAACGCGATCGCGCCGAGCTGGCACTGGCGCAATCGGAAGGGGTCACCGACTTCATGATGGAACTCTTCCGAAGCGGCGACATCGACGACTCGGTGACGTCGGACGCCCTCACCGCACTCGACCTCCTGCGGCGCGGGACGGCGCGCGTCAACACGCTCTCCGACCAGCCGATGGTCCAGGCGCAACTGCTCGACGTGGTGGGTCAGATGTCGTTGCACCTGGGGCGGCTCGATGACGCGCAGCGACTGCTCGAACAGTCCATCGCGGTGCGGCGTCGGTTGCCACGCGCGGACTCGACCGCGCTCGCGTCGGGGCTCGTGCACCTGGCGTGGGTGAATCGCGCGCGCGGTGATTACGACCGCGCACGCACGCTGGTGACCGAGGCTCTGGAGATCCGGCGTCGCGCACTCCCGCCCAATCACCCTGACGTCGCCGAGGCACTCTACGAACTCGGCTGGCTCACCGGTGGCCCGTCGCAGGAGCGACTCTATCGTCAGGCGCTCGACATCCTCCCCGACACCGGCCCGGCCGCGACGCGACGGGTGACGCTGCTGCAGGCGATATCGACCAGCATGCGTCGGCAGGGACGATTTGCGGAGGCGGTGTCGACCGACCGCGAGGCGCTGCGTGTGGCGGAGCGCGCCTTCGGGCCCGAGCACGCCGCCACCGGCAATGCGATGATCCATCTCGCCGATCACGTGCGCGACATCGAGCAGGATCTGGCAACCGCCGAACGCCTGTATCGTCGCGGACTGGAACTCACCGCGCGGAAGTACGGCGAGAACAGCCTGCGCCTGTTGCACGGACTGCAGAGCCTCGGCACGCTCCTTTCCGGCCGCGGCGAGGTCGAGGCCGAGCGGCTCTTTCGTCGCGCGATCGCGATCCGGCGCACGGCCACGGGGCCCGAACACCCGCAGATTGCCGACGGATTGCAGCTGCTGGCGGGGGAACTGGCGCGACAGGGGCGCCTCGCCGAGGCGGAAGGGTTGCAGCGGCAGGCGCTCGCGCACTCCGTGCGAACGCTCGGTGCACGCCACACGGTGGTGACGAGTTCGCGCCTGCCGCAGCTCGGGCGGATCCTCGCCTTGCAGCGACGTCACGTGGAAGTGGACACGGTCTTCGAACAGGCCCTCACCACGATGTCCGCCCCCCTCGTGATCCAGGGTGAGGTGCGTCGCGAGTACGGTCGCCTGCTCATGCGCCGGGGCGAGCATGCGCGTGCCGAACAGCAGTTGCGCGACGCACTCGCCCTCATCGAGCAGCACACGGGACGCGCCGATCACCCGAACGTGCACGAGGGCAAGCGCGCCCTCATGGAGTTGTACCAGGCGATGGGCCGGGCGGACCTCGTCGCGCAATATCGGGTGCCGCCCGGCCGCTACGTCGCCTACTGAGCGTTAGCGCCCCCTGCTGGTCGCTCCGTCGGCGTACTGCCAGGCCTGTTGGAGTCGGGACGCGACTGCCGATGCATCCGCGGTACGCCCTTGCAGCTGCAAGGCGCGCTGCAGCCCACTCAGCGACCACCCGGTCTCGCGCACGTACCGCAGGTCTTCGCGAAACGCCACCTCGGCTTCGGCCGGCCGACCGGCGTCGAGCAGCACCTCGCCCAGGAGATGTCGCGCCGAGTGGTACCAGGCGGGGGGCTCGTCATACGTCAGGGCATCCTCGAGCGCCGCTGCCGATCGAAAGCGCGCAACCGCCACGTCATACCGCTGCTGCCGCGCGGCAATGCGGCCGTCGAGCACCTCGGCGGCCAGCTGCAAGAGCGCCGGCGCCGGGTTGAGGATGATGATCATGTCGGCGGGGAGGCGGCCGGCGATCGCGCGGACGCTGTCGAGTGCCGTCCGCGCGCCGGTAAGGTCACCGCGCGCGCTGGAAGCGACGCCGCGCGCGTAGTGCCACATGCCGCGTGCAAACCGCAGCTCCGCCGGCGGGGCCGGCATCGCCAGCACCGCATCCCAATCGCCAAAGCGCACGTGCGTCAGCACCTCGGCGACGAGGAAACCCTCGAGCGAGGGAACGGTTCGCGCGTCGGCCGGCTTGACGCGTTGGGTGAGCGCGCGCGCCGCGCCTAACGCCTTGTGCCGCTGTCCGGAGAGCAGGTACGTCGCCCACAGGAAGTGCAGGTTGTGCGGGGCGTAGAACATCGGGTACATCCCGTCGGGGACGGTGCGTGCGGCGAAGTAGCGGCCGTCGGTCTCGACCGCGGCAATGTTGGCCCGCGCGGCATCCTCGTAGCGCCCCACGCGCAGGTACACGTGCGACGGCATGTGCACGACATGGCCGGCGCCCGGCATCAGGCGCGGAAGTCGTTCGGCGCAGGGGAGGGCGCGCTCCGGTGTTTCGGAGGCCTCCACGGCGTGAATGTAGAAGTGGCATCCCCCGGCGTGATCGGGGGCGATGCGTATCGCGCGTTCGAGCGCGGCGACCAACTCCTCGGTGCCCGGTTGGGGACGGCCATCGCGCGTCCACTGGTTCCACGGCCGCAGGTTGAGCATCGCGTCGGCAAAGAACACCTGGATGTCCGCGTCGTTGGGGTAGCGGCGCGCCACCGTGCGCATTGCCCTGGCATAGGCGCTGTCACGCGCGGCGCGCGCGATGCCGCCCGGCTCACCATACCGGCGGACCATCGCTTCCACGAGGTCGCGCTCGCGCGGGGACACACGGCGCGCCAGGTGCAACGCCGTGCCGATCGCCGCGACGGCACGCGGCTCCGCCGCAGCGTCCATCGGGAGGTTGATGTTGGGACCCAGCGCGTAGGCCATTCCCCAATGGCAGAGCGCACAGGTGGAGTCGAGCGCCACCGCTCGCGCAAAGGACCGCAGCGCTTCATCGTGGTTGAAGGCGTACATCAAACGCAGCCCCTGGTCGAAATAGCGCTGCGCGTCGGGTGACGACGTGGTGATGCGGAGGTGCCACTCGCCGAGTCCGGACAGGAGCGGCATCACGCCGTGCGACGGGCTGCTCCCCGTCCCGTGTTCACTCCCATGCGCGTGCGCGCCACCGTGTGCGCCACCGTGTGTGGGCTCGGGCATGCGTCTCGCGCCAGAGTCCTCGGCGATCAGCGCCAGCAGGTCGGCCGCAAACCGCGCCGGCTGTTCCCAGTTTGGTGAGTGTCCGACGCCGTCGTACGTCAGCAGGCGCGCCCCGGGGATCGCGGCCCTCAGCGCTTCGCGATCTGCAGCCTCCCAGAACGCGTCCTTCTCCCCCGACACCAGCAAGGTCCTGGCCCGGATGCTTTGCAGGTTGCCAACGGTCGAGTCGGTGAGCAGCCCGGCGATGGCGTCCCGCCAGATGCGCGCGGGGAGCTTCTCGCTTTCGGAGACCACGCGATCGAAGAAGCTCTGGGGAACCGGCGACCCGATGGCGCTCTGCTGGAAGTCGCGGATGAGGGTGATGGGGACCGGATCGGCGAGTGTCTTGACGAAGGCACCGAACTCGACGACGGGCTTGGTGCGCGGCGAGAACCCCGAGCCAACCAGCACCAGGCGGCTCACGCGTTCGGGGTAGTCGATGGCGGTGCGCTGGGCAATGAAGCTCCCCATCGAATGCCCCACGACGGTCGCGCGGGCGATGCCTAACGCGTCCAGCAGCGCCGCCGCGTCGGCCGCAAAGTCCCCCATGCCGTAGCAGCAGGTGGGACGCTCGGAGTCGCCGAACCCGCGCTGCGAGGGGAGAATCGCGCGGATGTTGGGCGGCAGGTGCGGCAGGACGGGGGTGAACGAGAAGTGCGAGTCGGGGAAGCCGTGCAGGAAGAGCACGGGTTCACCGTCGGTGGGGCCATGCAGGGCGACCTCGAGCTCGACGCCGGTGGCCAGGCGGACTCTCGTCAGCTGCACTGCCGGCGGGGCCGAGGCCCGCGCGGCGGCCGGCGACTCCTGATGCTGTTGCGCCGGCAATGCTGCGCCGGCGAGCGCGACCGCGACCAGCGCGGCGACTACATGGTGAGACATGGCGTGCTCCTGAAGGCTAGGCGCCCGCGAGCGGGCGTGGTGATTGAGGTGCGACGTGTCTCCCTATGCCGAAAAGCCGGCCAACGTCCCTCATCGCGCTCCTTCTCCGCCTCCGATGTCCCCGTCGCCATGGATGGCGCGCTCACGATGAGGGAGTGTGCCGCACTTCTCGGCATTACCGGTGGACGCGGCGCTCCTCGCCGCGATTCATCCCATCACCCAAGGAGTCGTCCCATGCAGACCAGGATCCATTGGCTCCCCGCACTATTGATTGGCGCCGTGTTCATTACCGCCTGTGATCGCGCCCCTACCGACGTCCCCCCGTTCGACGCGTCGTCGCACGTTGCCCGGTCGGCCGCCGAACATTCGGTGGAGGAGTCGCTCACGGACTTCGATGGCGTGTACGTCGCCTTCGCCTGCTCGGCGGAGGGAGAAGCACTCGAGCCGCACGAGGGTGAGCTGGTGCGGATGCACGGACAGCTCTATCAGAAGTACGCCGTTAGGCGCGACGCCGTGGGCGGATTCCACGTCACCTTCCAGACGATGCCGGTCGGACTCGGTGGAGTGGGCGAGACGTCGGGCGAGGAGTTCAGAGCGGTCGAGCGCCAGCACGCCACCTACAACCAGACGGCGAGCGGGTACACCGGCGCCTGGCGTTCGGAACAGAAACTCACCGGGAAGGAGAGCGGGCGCGTCTTCTGGCTGGTCGTGACCGGCACCTATCGCCTGTCGGCCGACGGCGGCGTGGTCGTGGATCGTGAAACACACACCGTCGAGTGCCGGCCGGCGCACCGGCAGTAACGCAGTCACGACCGAAAGCCTTCGCCCGCGCGTGTCAATGGCGCGATCCCGCACGCGCGGGCGAAGCGCATCGCCCCCTCTTTTGGGGGGTGCGCAGATCATCCACATGATGAATTGCCGAGCCCCGCTCGGTCCCCACGTTATGGTGGCGAGCCCGCGATGCAGCGGCTTCATAACCGGAGGGACTGATGAGTCAGCACGCGGCAATTGGCATCTACCAGACCCGGGAGCAGGTGTCGCACGCGGTGGACGAACTGCGTGGCAACGGCTTTCGACTCGAGGACATCTCCGTCCTGATGCCCGACAACGTCGGGACGAAGGACTTCGCGCACGAGAAGAACACCAAGGCACCTGAAGGCGCGGCCGCCGGCGTGGCGACCGGTGCGGTGGTGGGCGGAACGCTCGGCTGGCTGGCCGGGATCGGCGCGCTCCTGATTCCCGGCATCGGCCCGTTTGTCGCCGCCGGCCCCATCGTCGCCGCAGTCTCTGGCGTCGGCGTGGGGAGCGTGGTCGGCGGACTGTCGGGCGCACTCATCGGCATGGGGATCCCCGAGTTCGAAGCCAAGCGCTACGAGGGGATGATCAAGCAGGGGAAGCACCTGGTGTCGGTGCACGCCGACGACGGGCAGTGGTGCTCGCGCGCGCGCGACATCCTCACGCAGACCGGTGCCGATGACGTGGCCACGATCGCCGAGGCGAAAGGCGACTACGCCAACGCCGAGCGGCCGGCGCGACGCCCGGCGGTGTGAGCAAGGGCATGCCGGGGTAGTCGAAGATCCGCCTTGCGAGAGACGCGACACTCGGCGACGCGCGCGATTGTTCAACGACTTATCGCTCCCGCAGCAGGAGGCAGTCTCATGTCACGCACAGAGCGCCCGCGAAACAAACCCAAGCATCCCGACGACGACCTGACCGAGGAAGAGCGCGCGGTCGAACCGCCGGAGTTGGATCCGGAGGATGAGGTGGAACGCGCGGCGATGGAGTCCTTTCCCGCGTCGGATCCGCCTTCGTTCACCCCGTCGCATCCCGGGAAGCCCGACAAGCGGCCTATCCCGAAGGAAGAGCGAGACCCGAACGACTGATCCGAAGCGCGCGTCGCGCCGCGACGGAGCGCTCCTCCCCATCAGCTACGAGGCCCCATCATGACCTGGAGATGCACACCACAGTTGGTCGTGCTCATGGCAATCCTCACCACGGCCGCCTGCGCGAAGAAGGACGCCGATGGTGATGGAGTTGTCGACAGCGCCGCCGCTGCCGCGCCGATGCCCGCGATGGACACCAGCTCGGCGGGTGCCATGACCGACGCACAGATCGTGAAGTCGTTGTTGACCGCTAACTCGCTCGATAGCGCGGCGGGCGCGGAAGCGGCTCGCGCCGCCTCATCCCCCGATGTGCGGGCCTTCGCGAGTGACATGATGCGCGACCATGGCGCCCTCAACGCGAAAGTCACCGATGTCGTGAATCGCACGATGCTGGCACCGGAAGCATCGGCGCACATCGCGGCCTTCGAAGGGATGGCCAGCCAGACGAAGTCGCTGCTCGCCGGCAAGACAGGCGCCGACTACGACATGACCTACATCGACAGCGAAGTCGCCATGCACCAGTCCCTCCTCGATCACATCGATCACGACTTGATCCCTCGGGCGACGGCGGCCGACCTGAAGCCGCTGCTCGACCAGGCACGTGCCAGCGTGCTTGCCCACCTGGAGCGAGCCAAGGGACTGCAGTCGAAGATGGGGAAGGCGTAGGTCGCACACGCCGGGACTACCATCGGAGTCGTCGAGCAGGATGCTCGATGACTCCGATCGTCGTGTCTGAGGTGCAACTCGGCGACTGGATGGCCCGTACTGTCGACGTTGCCGACGTTCCCCCCGTCGAATGGCGCCGGTGACGCTCCCGCTGTGCGTTACCTCACGCCTCTCCAGAATGAGACTCCGCGTCTTTCGACTCGCCGCGATCCTGCTCGCGCTCGCGCTCCCTGTGCCAGGCGATGCGCAAACCTCATCGTCAACCTCATCGTCCGCGCGCTTTATCGAGCAGTACGCGCGCGAGCACGACTTCAGCGGGTCGGTGCTGGTGCAGCAGAAGGGACGTATCACATGGGAGCGCAGCTTCGGCTTCGCCGATCGCGCGTTTCGTGTCCCCAACACCGCGCGCACCCGGTTCAAGATCGCCTCCATCACCAAGACCTTCACCGCGGTCCTCGTGTTGCAGCTGGCCGAGGAGGGGCGCATCGGCCTGCAACAGCCCATCGCCCGCTACCTCCCGGAGTATCACGGCCCCGGCGCGGATCGCATCACGATTCACCAGTTGCTCAACCACACCTCAGGGCTGGTGAACTTCGACCGGGTGAAGAGCGCAGAGGATGCGATCCAGCACGGCATGCCCCAGTATCAGCTGCCGCAGACCACAGATCAGCTCCTGACGCGAGCCGCCGGCACCACGCTGGCGAATGCACCGGGAACGGTGTTCGACTACAACAACGGCGACTACCTCCTCCTGGGAAGGCTCGTGGAGGTGCAACGCGGACAACCGTTCGCCGAGGTACTGCGCACGCACATCCTGCAGCCGCTCGACATGCGCAACAGCGGGATCGTGGTGCAGTCCGACATCGTCGACAGTCTCGCGATGACGTACTTCGTGCGGCCTGGGCGCAAGGAGCTGTCCAACGACCTGCCGGTGTATCCCGAGAACTGGGGAGCGGCGGGGGCGATGTACTCGACGCCGCGTGATCTCGCACGCTTCGCCGATGCGCTCTTTGGCAAGCGTCTGATCAAGGACTCCAGTCTCCAGCTCATGATGCGCCCAGGGCTCGACGACTACGGGTACGGCGCCTGGACCTACACCGCGAAGTTTGGCGATCGCACGTGGCACGTCTTCAAGCGTCCGGGCCAGATCATGGGAGCGCAGACGCAACTGTATCACATCGTGGAGCCGGACATCACGATCATCCTGCTGGCCAACGCGGGGACCACCGATCTGGACGAGTTTGTGGCACGCATCGGGAGGGAGGTGGCGCAGGAGTCAGGGCGCGCGCGCTGAGGTGCAACGCGCACACTGCTCCCGCGATGGCGACTCGCCGCCCTCGTCCCTACCACCTACGCCGCCAGCACCTCACGCTCGAGCCGCGCGTAGCTCGCCTCGACCCCAGTCACCATTCCCGTACCCAGGATCATGTCGCGCAGCTCCTTGTTGGGATACGTGGTGACGATGCTCAACAACGTTCCTGCCTGCACGGGAACGAGCGTCATCTCGTTGCGCGTGGCGGGGCCTGGGGTACCGATCATCTGTTCGGTGGTCACCGCGCGATACGGGGGGGCCGACTCCAGCAGCTCGCCCTCGAAACCGAAGCGTCGCGCGCCATCGTTGCTCTCCCATTCGTAGCGATACCACTGCCCGACGACGCTCGCAATCTGGCACACGGGCATGCTCCAACCGTCGGGACCGAGCAGCCACCGCTGCACGAGCGCGGGCTCCTGATGTGCGTGCCACACCTGCGCCACGGTGCCGCGAATGATGCGGCTCATGCGCACCTGTGTGTCGCTCAACAGTTGCAGCTCGGTCTCGCGGCTCGCCGCAAACGACGCCAGGTCGGCCAGCACCGCGTCAATCTGCCCCATGGCCGACTTCATCCCCTCCATCATCCCCATCTGCACGAGCTGCTCCATCGCCTCGATACTGGGAAAGGTGGTGACGCTGGTGAAGCGTGAGCCGGTGGCCGTCCCCTGGAAGTTGAAGACCATGCGCATCGTGGGCATGTCGGCGTTAGGCTTGCCCGACGCATCGCCAAAACCGTCCTGCACCTCGATGCGCGTGAGCGGCTCGATGGCCAGGAAGCGGAACCAGCCGTGCGACATCGTGCCATCGGGACCGGTCATGTAGTAGTGCGACTCGCCCCCCACGGCCATGTCGTGCCGCGTGAAGGTGGCCGGCCACTGCTCCGGCCCCCAGAAGCGCTCGAGCTGCCGCGGGTCGGCGTAGGCATCCCACAACCGCTCCACCGGGACGGGATAGTCGGCAACGACCGTCAGCGTCAGGTCGTGCGGGTTCGAGGTGACGTTGGTGATCGGCATGGGTGCTACTCCTTCGGTGGGCGTGGTTCGGCGAGGATGGCGTCGAGCTGGCTAAACCGGGAAACCCAGAGCTGCTCGAGCTGGGAGAGGAGCGCGCGCGCCTGGGCGAGACGCTCCGGGTTGCCGCGGACGATGCGTTCGCGGCCCTGCGGGTGCTTGGTCACGAGTCCGGCCTCCTCGAGCACGGCGACATGCTTCTGCACCGCCGCAAACGACATGTCGTAGTGCGAGGCGAGCGCCGAGACGGAAGCGGGTTCGTCCGAGAGCAGCCGTGCCACGATGTCGCGTCGCGTGGCGTCGGCCAGGGCGCGGAAGAGCCGATCGATGTCGGCGTCGGGGAGTGGAAAACGTACAACCATGTGGTTGTACGTTATGGGAGACCCGCGCGGAGCGCAAGAGCGAATTGTGGTCGAAGCAAACCGGGGTCAGCGTCAACGAACCAAGTGTTCGTCGGCGCTGCCCCCGGTTGTTCCAGGCTGCTCGGGTGCCTTCAAAGGCTTCGGTGCCTAACCCGCCGCCGCTACAGTGGTGGTCGCGGCTCCCCACATCATCCCCTCTGCCGTGAGCGGGTCGACGATGCTCAGGACCTCGGTGATCTTGTCGCACGGGAAACCTCCGAGGCGCGCGTGCTCCTTGATGAGGTCGACGTTAGGCGAGATGTAGACGCACACCAGCCGGTCGGCGGTGACGAAGCTGTGCAGCCATTGGATGCTGGGGCCGAGCGTCGTCAGGACGTCGACCGACTTGCGAGCGACCGCCACCAGTTGTTCGGCGCTGTAGGTGCCGAGGTCGGGGATGTTTCGCTCGATGAGGTACTTGGGCATTGTCGTGTCTCAGGTTGATGATGGATGAAGGGCGTTGCTCAGGGCGTGACGCAGGGTGTCACTCAAGGCGTGGCGAGAGCGCATGACACCCGCGGGTTCCACATGGCGAACGTTCCGCTGGGATTGGTGCGGAAGTTCCAGATGTGCAGCGCCCAGACGCCGAGCTTCTCGTTGCGCATGAACGGAACGCCGAGGAGGTGCGGCGGCTCGTTATGCGTCCAGGCGGAAAAGGGGACCACGTAGTCCACGCCCACGAGCGCCATGCGGCCGTTGCCCTGCGGCTCGTACATCACGAGCTCCGGGCGCAGCAGTTCGATGAGCGTGTCGACCCGCGCAGGATTGAGGTAGTGCACCCCCTGCGCCCCTTCGGCAGAGGCGGCGCACCCCGCGGGATACTGCGAGGTGAAACCGTCGTTCTGGGCCACGGCGAGGCGTTCGTACTTTGCCGTCGCCTTCTTGACCTGCGCGATGGCCTCGCGCTGCGCGGGGGTGAGCGACTCGGCGTCGTGACGCATGGTGCTCGCGTGAACGGACGCGCGCGCCGCGGGGGAACTCGCCGCGATGCGGCTTGCCGGCGTCATGGTCGGATCGTTGGTGGCGGCGCAGGCCGTGGTGAGCATCAGCAGCGCAGCAAGGGTGCGGTTGGTCATGGGATCTCCTGTCGGATGAGTGATGCGGGGATCATCCCCGCGACCGGAGAGTGTCACCGTTCCACTAAGCGCCCCATGCCTCAGATGCCGCACTTCTTGCTTCCGCATCCGCGCCGACGCGCATACTTGCCCCGGCGTACGGAACGCATGCTCTGGCGTTCGGAAACCAAAAAGGCCACTGCGGGGGATGCGCAGCGGCGCTACGTTGGGCGCATGGATCCGCTCTCGGACGTGCTGCGCGCTGTGCGGCTCGACGGCGCCTTCTTCTATCTGGTGGAAGCCGTGCACCCGTGGTCGGTGCATTCGGGCCCAGCCGTTGAACTCGTGCCGCGCGTACTTCCCGGCGCTGAGCACCTCATCTCCTACCACATCGTGACCGAAGGGAGCTGCTGGGCCGGCTTGATCGGCGAACCGCAGGTGCTGCTCGAGGAGGGGGACGCGATTCTCTTTCCCCACGGCGATCCTCACTTCGTCTCAAGTGAAGAGGGGGTGAGGGTGGATCCGCGCCTCTACACATCGAGCCCCGACCGATACCTCGATACCGTACGTGTCGGTAACGGGAAAGGCGTGCGGACGTCGTTCGTGTGCGGATTTCTGGGATGCGACCTGCATCCGTTCAATCCGCTGCTGCGCGCGCTACCGCGCATGCTGCACGTGCCGCGCGCCGCGGGCGAGTGGCTCGCCGTCTTCCCGCGTCAGGTGGTGGCCGAGTCGCGGCGCGAGAGAGCGGGCGGAACAACGGTGCTCACGCGCATGGCGGAGCTGATGTTCGTCGAGGTGTTACGACGCCACATGGAGTCGGAGGGGGCGAGAAGGGAAGGGTGGCTCTCGGCGCTGCGCGATCCGGTGGTGGGGGCGGCGCTGGCGTTGCTGCATGACAAACCCGCGCATGCCTGGACACTGGCCGAGCTCGCGCGCGGCGCCAACTCCAGCCGCACGGTGCTCTCGGAGCGATTCTCCGAACTCGTCGGGTTGGCGCCGATGCAATACCTGGCGCAGTGGCGGCTGCAGCTCGCCGCCGAGCAGCTGGCGGGGAGCGCCGACAAGGTGGCGTCGATCGGCGAACGGGTGGGCTACGAGTCCGAGGCCGCGTTCAGTCGTGCCTTCAAGCGCGCGACCGGTGATGCGCCGGCGGCGTGGCGGAGGAAGCGCGCGGGACGATGAGCCGCGGCGCGAAGCGGGGTCAACGAACCGGGGTCGGCGAATTGGGGTCAGCGAATTGGGGTCAGCGTCAACGAGATACTGGTTCGTTGACGCTGACCCCAATCGGGTGCTACGGGTCTTGCTGACTGGTCCTGGCGAGCGGAATCCGCGCCCACCGTTCGAATCCTGCGATTGCACCCAGGAGGGCACCGGTCGCGGCCCCCGCGCCAGCCCCCGCAACGGTGAGGAAGACGGCGGCCGCCGGGCAGTTTGAGCCGGAAGGAGCAATCACGTCGCAGTCCTTCATCACGGCGATTCCGAAGGCGGCGCCCATCGCCGCTCCGAAGATGGCTCCCAGCTTGGCGCTGTGTTTCGCCTTGCCGCCGCGGTCGGCACCAAGCCGCTGGTCGATCCGTTCGACGCCCGGCCAGAGGACTTGGCGCTCCTCGGAGGATGTCTCCAGTCGAAGCGCGAATTGCTTCTCGTTGTTCGAAGTGATCGTGCCCTGAAGACGACTATTGGTGCCGCTGATCCAGACCCGGACGTGATCCCCGGGCCGAAGCTCGCTCGCCGACCGGCGCTGCGCCGACGCGGGCGCTGCGGTGGAGACGAGGGCGAGGAGCAGGATGAAACTCGACCGTCGCATGGTTCCCCCTTCGCTCGAGTAGAGCTGCGCAGGAGTGTCAGCTCATCATGCGATGCGCAGGAGCGCCGGCGCTATCAGTGATCCGGTGGAAGCCCGTCGGGGGATTGGCGGCGTGGTCGAAAGAACCTGGGCCAGCGCAATCGGGGTCAGAGTCAACGCGAATGTCGTTCGTTGACTCTGACCCCAGCTCTGACCCCAGCTCTGACCCCAGCGCCCTACCGCGCCCCCGCGCAGAGCCGCGCGACCTGCTCCTCGAGCATCCCCTGCTCGACCGCTCCACGCCCCAGGCGCGCCCCGAGGTTCCACGACACGTCCTCCACTCGCACCCATCGCGTGCGGAGCGCCGTCGCCCCCTTGCACGCCTCCACCGATGCCGGCGCGAGTTGGAGTGCCCGCACCACGGCCGGCGCCGCGTCGCCGCTCAGGCGCGTGAGGTATTCGTAGTCGATGCCGCGCGCATCGGACGTGCGCGCCAGGTTCACCCGCGCGATCATCAACTCGGGATTGCTGACGTTGAGTGCCCCAAGCGTCGCAAAGCCAGACAGCACCGTGATCGCCGCGAACGCTCGCGCCCGCCCGCGCAATACGGTCAGCCACATGGCGACCGAGACGATCGCGATCCAGCCCATCATCGCCGTTGCATACAGCCGGTCGGTGGTGAGCCCGAAGTAGCCCACGTAGAGCTGCATGCGCAGCAGCGCCGACGCGATGATCGCCGCGAGCAGCCCGAGCAACGCGAGCGAGAGCTGACGGTGACGCCGCACGACGCGCGCATCCTCGATGGCGGCGCGCGTCCCGAGGATCAGCGGCAGCACGAGCGCGGCGACGGCCACCAACTCGAAAAAGCCGCGACGCGCATACTCGGCGACCGTGAGCCCCGTCGTGGCCAGCACGAGGTCGGCGCCGCCGAACAACCAACGCAGCTGCAACGCGACAAAGATGGCGAACAGCGCGATGACGGCGCCGAGCGCTGTCGTGATTTCGGTCAGGCCAAGGGTGATGGGGAGCTGGGCCGGGAGCGCGGGGCGTGGCGTTATGCCGAGCACCGCCCCCCGCAGCCAGCCGGCCGACCACCAGGCAAAGGCGGCCGACAGCACCACGTGCGGCACAATGCGCGGGACGTCGAGCGCTGGCAGGTGAAAGAGCGACTCGAAGACGGGATCGGCGCGCGAAAGCAGGAACGTGAAGACGAAGACCAGCGGCGCCGTCAGGAGCAATGCGCGCAGTGCGCTCCACGATGCGCCCGCGCGCACGGCGGGGAGCGCGAGCAAGTCGGCGTCTCGCGCGACCAGCATCGGCGTGCCGATCACCAGGTCCCGAATGGTATAGATGCCGGCCACCACAACGTCGCGGATTCGCGCCGCGAGGATGGACGGAGCGGGGAGTCCGACGGCCGACATGGCGAACAGCGCGAGCGCGACGAGCGTCCCGAGTACGTTGGCGACACGCAGTTCCTCGGCGTCGCGCCACGAGAAGGCGATGGCGCAGGCGACGGCGACCGCGAGCCATCCCCGCTGCTCGTGGTTGGCGACCAGTCCATCGTAGCGCGCCACGTTCACGGCTGCGCAAGCGAGGGCGATGACCCAGATGGTCCATCCCAGCCCGCCAGGCGCACCGCGCAGCGCGATGTCGGCCAGGATGCCGAGCGAAACCCCTTCAATGAGGATGCGTCGGGGGGTGCGCGCACGCTCGGCGGCGCTCTCGCCGGCTGGTGAATCCATGATGCCAACGCCCATCGGTGCCTCGACTCAAGTATGGTGATGAAGCACTTTACAGTACAAAGTAATTCGACGCAAGCCACCTCTCGACGAGGAACGATGCTTGACAATTCATAAGTACCGACTTATGAATACCCCATGTCCAGTCCCGTGGCCGCCGAGAACCGGATCTTCCAAGCGCTGGCTGACCCCAGTCGTCGAGCGATTTTCGAGTCGCTCACCCGGGGCGAAGCGGCGGTAAAGGATCTCACCGCTCGCTTCGACATCTCCCAGCCGGCGGTGTCGCAGCATCTGGCCACGCTCAAGGCGGCCGGGTTGGTGCGGGGGCGTCGAGAGGGGCGCTCGGTCTACTACCGGGTCGATCCGCAGGGGCTCAAGCCGCTCACCGACTGGATCCAACACTACCGCGCGTTCTGGACCGAGCGCATTGACCGACTCGAAGGACTCCTGGAGCGAATGGACCCATGACGGCAATCGACAGTACGGCACCATCACAATCCGAGGCGATCGCCTTCGACTTCGACCTGCCGCACCCCCCGGCCAAGGTCTGGCGCGCGCTCACCGACCCGGCGCTCCTGTCCGAGTGGCTGCTTCCCGTCGTTGGACTCAGGCTCGAATCGGGGGCGGAGTTCGCCTTCAACGCGCCGCCGCAACCTGGCTGGGACGGCGTGGTGCAGTGCCGAATGGTAGACGTCGAGGCGCCGCGGAAGATCAGCTACCGCTGGGTCGTGGGCGACCTCGATACGATGGTCACGTTCACGCTCACCCCGACCGACAACGGGACGCACCTCGCGCTGGTGCAGTCGGGATTCAAGGAAGACCAGAAGCGCAACTTTGGCGGCGCCCGTTACGGCTGGCGCATGATGGGCGGCAAACTCATTGACCTGCTTGCGAGGATCTCATGAACAGCATGATGCGTTCGGTCCACCGGTGGTTGTCCATCGCCTTCACCGTGGCGGTGATCGTGAACCTCGTGGCGCTGTTCCAGAAGCGACAGGAATTCTGGATCGGACTGCTGGCGTTGATTCCGCTGATCGTGATGCTGCTGACGGGGCTGTATCTGTTTGCGCTGCCGTATATGGCGAAGTGGCGTGGGGGAAAGCGGGCGCCTTCGCTTTCGTAGTTTAGTCCTTCATCCACAAGGAGAAGGTCTTCGCCCGCCCATTGCTCGCGTCGACGATGACGACAATCGGTTCCGACACCTTATCCGGTATCCGCGGACGCTCCCCGACAAGGGCTGGCCACGCCGCGTCGGGGAGCACGCCGAGCAACTGGCCGATCCCGGTGTCAACGCTCCATGCCACGTCGCCCGATGCGCTGACGCGTGACACCACCACGGTGCCGGCGCGTCGCGCCCTGGTCTCGTGGACCATCAGCGCATCGCCGCCGGCGAGTTCGAGCAATCCGCCGTCACGCCCCGATCGCACGAACGCTCCATTGAAGAGCGAATCCACGCCGGTCGGTTGCAGCACGCCGAGGCGCGCGTTGGCACCATCCACAGCCAGCGCGCCCGTGTAGAGTTGCCGAGGTTCTGCCGAGCGCTCGAACGTTGCGGCAGGCGGTGCGCGAAACCCTTCGCGAAACGAGGCGCGTACGTTTTCCGGCGTGTGCACGCCTAACCAACGATTGCTCCCCACGCGTCCTCCCTCGGCCAGCCAGAGCAGCATCGCGCGCTCACCCACCGCGAGGTCGGAGACGGAGAAGGGGCGCTCGGGGGGCGCGAGCGAAGGGTCGCGCTCCACCTCCTCGGCCGTCGCGACGCGTCCGCTCGCCACGTCATACAGCATGGTCTGCGGTACCTGCACCCAGACGCGCGTCCCCTGGACGTCGAGCAACTTGGCATTGGAGAGGTCGTTAGGCGCCCGGCCGCGCGCCAGCTCCACATAACGACGCTCGCCGCTGGTCGCCTCGTGGAGCAGGAGCCCGACGGTGTAGCGATCGTTCCCGTGGTTCCGGTTGAGCGAGGGGATGTACGGTTCCAGGCGCGTCATCAGTGTGATGACCGTGCGCCCCGCACGCATGGACGATCCCCACGGCGCGCCGGTTGTGCGGATCTGCAGTGCGGAGCGTCCGAGCCACGCCACGACGGCGAGAGCGAGGATGATGACGGCGAAGATGCCCACGATGCGCGACTTGCGAGCGGAGACGGCCAGATGTTGTGCTGCGGGACTCGAAGCGGCGGGCGAAGCGGGCGGAGACGACGGCGAGGACTGCGGCGACGAGGGGCCAGACGAGCGTCCCCCCTGCTGATAGAGGGTGACCCAGCCTCGGTCATCGACGACGCCGGTGCACGTCGGCGCGCGCTGGCGGATGACGTCGGCCATCACGCGCTGCAGGATCTCGTCGCGACGAGGGGCGGCCCACGGGTACTTCTTCTCCCATTCGGCCGCGGTGCCCACAGCAATCGACGCGACGGCGTCGCCACCACCGAATTCCCAGTAGAAACGAAGCTCGCCAGCCGGTTCGCGATAGGTCACGGAGCCCGAGCGCCCGTCTTCCCCGACGAGTACCTCCCAGTCGCGGCGCGTCATGGGAGCGTCAGGTCGCTCGGCATGTGCCAGGAAAGCATGCCGGTATGTGATCGTCCATGAGGGGGTGGGCGATGAGACAAACGAGGCGTACCCAGCAGCTAAGGTGGCAGGTGATGCCGCGGCCGTCGAGACCTCCAGGTGCGGGCGCCGGGCAACGTTGGTCGCCGTTCGTCACACACCGCGTGCGCACGCGACGCTACGTTCCCACGGTGGGGCGCTGAATTCACCCGCCAGACCAAGGAGTGTTGCCATGCCGCGCATGCTGCACATGTTGAGCACGATCACGATCACGATCATGCTCGTGTCGTCGTCGCGCGTGGCGATCGCACAGGCGTCACCAGCGGAGGCGCCCATTCGCGCGATCATTGCGGCGCAGGCGGCAGCATGGGACGCCGGCGACGCCGAGCTGTACGCCAAGGACGTGGCCCCCGATGCGTCGTTCACCAACCTCTTTGGCATGGTGATGTACGGCGCTGCGGCGTTCACCGAGCGGCATCGACAGATTCTCTCCACGTTCTATCGCGGGACGACAAAGCATCACACCATCCGTCGCATCCGCTTCGTGACCCCCGACGTGGCGATCGTCGACATCGACAATGAAGTACGCGGTGTCACTCGCATGCCGGCAGGGATCCCGGTGCCCGCCGACGGCATCGTCAGAACGCAATTGATGGAAGTGCTGGTGCGGCGCGGCGAGCGGTGGTGGATCGAGGCCTATCACAACGTGGATACGAAGCCGGCGAATTGAGGGCGCGACGCAGGGGGCGAGCAAACGCGCGCCCCCCTCACTCGTCTATAGGGCATGCGTCGTCGTGCGATTTCACTCTCCCGGTCCTCGAGCTGGTTCACACTCCTGCTCATCACCGCCCTCGTAGCGCTCGTCGCCTGCAACGGCGACACCAAGGGCGTTCCGAAGGGATGGGGCCCGGTGCAACTCGGCAAGGACACGCTGTGCCCTCCGATGCAGGGGCGATATGTCTACACGCCGGAGCCCATCGGGTGGCAGCTCGCCGGGCGGCACGTCCCGTGGGATAGTGTCCCGGCCGAACTCGAGTACTTCGCCGTCGCTGGCTCGGCCGACTCGGCGTTGCACGTGACGGTGGGGTACGTCGATGGCCGCACGCACGAGCAGCGCCTGCAGAAGGGGACGCCCTACTCCCGCGACTACCACTGCGAGGACGGCTGGTTGCACATAAGCGCCGGTGAGATATCCAACCGGTTTGACGCGGAGGTGGCGTCGGTCGGGTTCTACGCACAGCGGCACGCGATGCGCATTGCACTCTCGAGAAGCGGTGCTCTGGTGGCCCGACTCGACCGCATCGACTACGACGAGTTCTACGTCTGGTGCGGCGACGGCTGCAAGGGATTTCCCCTGCCGTGGACCTTTGAGACGCGCTCGACGTGGAGCCAGGCGGAGCGATGGATCGCAGGGACGCCGAGGCCGAGCGTGGTGCGGCGGGAGCGAGAGGAAGCGCGCCTCACGGCCGATCCGGTCTATCAGGAGAACCAGCGTCTGGAGAACGGCGAGCCGGTCGCGGGGCAGCCCGAAGCGCGCAGGCGCGTGTCGGCGGCACTGGTCCCCGGCATGTTGCTGCGCGCCGTGGCGCCGCGCGACAGCGGATGGCACCTGAGCCTGGAGTTCGAGGAGCTACCGCAGCTCGCCGAGTTCATGGAGCGCTTGTCGCAGTCCGGTCCGGTGGCGGAGCTCAAGGTCCTGCCGCTGTACCGCGCCAAGACGACCAACGGGCACTGGATCGACGTCGTCTACGTGCGGTACGAGCAGTAGCGACGCGGACTCGGTGTGGGGCGCTTGCGACGCGCCTCCCCGGGGCGCAGCGTTTCGGGCGCGATTCTCCCTCTATCCGCCCCCGTCCGCATGTCCTCCGAATCCGACACATCGAGCACCGCCGTCGCCCCGGGGCGCTCGCGCCTGACCGTCCCCATCACCACCCTCGCCAACGGTCACGCGCTCGCCCTCACGATCCATGTGATCAAAGGGGCGCGACCGGGGCCAACGGTCGGGATCTCCGCGATGATCCACGGCGACGAGTTCGAGGGACTGCTCATTGCGCGTGACGTCTGGCAACGCCTCGAGCCGTCGCAGCTGCAAGGGGAGGTCTGGATCCTGGGCGTCGCCAACCCGCTGGCGATGGAGTCGGTCTCGCGCAACACACCGATCGACATGCTCGACATGAACCGCCTCTTTCCAGGCGCCGTCGATGGATGGCTGAGCGAACAGCAGGCGCACGCGATCGCCCACGGCTTCATCGATCACCTCGATTTCCTGGTCGATATCCACTGTGGCGGCACATTCCCGTGGGTCGACTACTGCTACGTGGTCAACGACGAGGGACTTTCGCGCGCCTTCGGCTCCGAACTGTTGTACAAGCCCGCCGAGCCGTTCCCCGGAACCACGGCGACGTACGCCGAGAAGCGCGGCGTGCGCTGCATGGTGGTGGAGATCGGCGGCGGCTATCAGTCGCAGGGCGTGCACGTGGAGAACGGCGTGCGTGGTGTCATGAACCAACTGCGCTATGCTGGCGTGCTGTCCGGCGAGGTGGAGCGGCGTCGCGGTCAGCGCCTGATGCGGGCGATGAAGGTGATGCGCCCGCGACACGGCGGCATCTGCGTCCCGCGGCGACCGCTCAATCCCGGGCAGGAACTCGGCGCCGGCGAGGCGCTCGCCGACATCGTGTCGCCGTACACCTTCGAGATACTGGAGACGATGCGGACGCCCTTCGAGCGCAACATCGTCGTGCTGTGCCGCAACTACCAGACGCGCATCCATCCCGGCGACTACGCCTTCATGATGGGCGACGCCTCGGCGACGACGGCGTACGAAGACTGATGCGCGCGTGACGGTGGGCCTTAGGCGGTGCGAGACGTTCATCCGCCTCGTCGCCGTCCTGCTGCTGCTCGGCGCGGGAGGTGCGACGTCCGCGTGCGCGAGCCCGCTCGCGCGCACGAGCGAGCGCCCGCAGGCGCCTAACGCAGCATCGGATACGGCGGTTGTCATCACGATCTCCGCCGATACGTCGTCGCGCTGGCTCGTCACCGAACGCTTTCGCACGGGTGCGGCGGACGATTCAGCGACCGTCGGCCGATTCCAGTTCCTCGCCCGTCCCTGCGCCACGGTCGGCGACGTCGGCATCACGAACGGACGCGAGACGGCGTCGCTGGTCGCGGGCAAAAACGGACCGTGGCGCACGATCACCGACACGTCGGCCGTCAGCCGCACGGCAACGTCCACTGACGGCGTGGAAGTCCGCTATGTCGTCGCGCGAGACGCGGGCGACATCGACATCCCGCTCATCGTTCCGGCGCGACCGATTCCAACGGACGGCGAGTCTCGATTGGGAAGCGTCACGGTCGTGGTGCGCCTCCCCGACGCACGCGGCCGCGTCTCCTTTCCTCGCCTGACACGCCCCGACGACGCTCGCGAGTGGCGCGGCACCTTCGTGGCCGTCCCATCGTTCGTGCACGTCCGCCTAACGCCTGACGCGCGTGCGTGCGCCCAGGGCCTCCCCGCCGGCGACGATGGCGGCCTCACGTGGCGCTTCTGGCTGCTCGTTTCGATCCTCGTCATCTGGGTCCCGACCTATCAATGGTGGGCGCGACGGCAGACGGACGGTGACGCATGATCGGCAGCCAGCTCACGGCGTTCTACGTGGTGGTCGGCGCGTATCTGGCGCTCGTCTGCGGGATCGGGCTGTACAACTATCGTCGTGCCTCGACAGAGGAAGGCTTCCTCGCCGCAGGGCGCTCGCTCGGTCCTCTCCTCGGGGGGGCCACGTTGATGGCCAACCAGGTGAGTGCGGGGGCGACGATCGGGATGGTCGGCTTCCACTACTTCTCGGGGATCAGCTACGCGTGGACCTGGCCGCTCACCTGGATCGGGTGGGTGGTGGCAGCGCTCTTCGTGGCGCCGCGCATCCGCCGCATCGCCGGCCTCACGCTCCCCGACTATTTCGCGGCACGCTTCGAGAGCAAGGCAGCGCGCGCCATCTCGGCGCTCTTCATCCTCATCGTCTACGCAATGATGCTGTCGGCGCAGTACCAGGCCGGGGGGCTGCTCTTCGGGCTGGTGGGCGGGATGCCCTACGCGCGCGCTGTGCTGCTCGTGGCGGGGATCACGACCGTCTACACGGTGCTCGGCGGGATGTACAGCAACGCGTATGTCGGGCTGCTCAAGGCCGTGCTCTTGTTAGGCGGGTATGCGCTGGCGGTCCCCTTTCTCCTGTCGCACCTCGGCGGGCTGCACGCCATCGGCGACGCGCTCACGGCGGTCGACCCGAGGCTCAGCGGCAACTGGTTTGGCTGGCGGCAATTGCTGGCCATCTCGATGGCGATAGGGCTGGGGCTCGCCGCCTCGCCCTACGAGATCTCCGCGATCTACTCGATGCAGAGTCGCCGGGCGACGCGACTGGCCATCGGCTATTCGTTCTTCTTCCAGGCGTGCGTCGGGGTGGGGGTGCTGCTCTTCGGCCTTTCGATGCGGGTCGCGATGCCGTTCCTGCCGCAGGCCGACCTGGCAACGCCGGTGCTCGGCATGAGCGTGCTGCCGCCGGCGATAGGGTTGCTGGTGCTGCTCGCGGCGGTGGTGACGTTCACGCGCACCGGGGGGGCGATCCTGCTCACCGTTGCCTCGGCGGTGTCGCACGACTTGTACGCGGAGCTGTTGTCGCCAGGCGCAAGCGAACGCGCCAAGGTCCTGGCGAGCCGCCTGGCGGTGGTGACGTTCAGCGCCATCCCGGTGGCGCTCGCGTTGCGTCAACTCTCGCTTGTGAACTTCATCGTGATCTGGGCGGCCAAGCTGATGGTCTCCTTCCTCTTCATCCCAGTGGTGGTGGGACTCAACTGGCGTCGCGCCACGCGCGCGGGGGCCATCGCCTCGATGCTGGGCGGGATGCTGGCCTGCCTCATCTGGTCTCGCTACGGATCGCCGTACTTCCTCGGCCTCGACCCGGCCGAGGCGGGAGTGCTGGCGAGCGCCGCGCTGATGTTCGGTGTAAGCCTAACGACGGCGCCGGTATCACAGGAAACGACGGAGCGGTTCTTCGCATGAACATCACGGCGACATACGACTATCTCACCCGCGCGCGCCGCGACCTGTGGGCCACGCTCGAGGGGGTGCCTGACGAGTTGCTCGCCCGTCCGCTGCTGGACGGGACGCGCTTCCGGTGCCTCAAGGACCTCATCTTCCACATCGCCGAGGTGGAGGATGGGTGGATCAACGGCGACATCCGGCGCGGCGACATGCTGCAGCGGGCCATCCCCGTGCTGCGCGACGGCGGGCCGTCGTTCGCGGAGATCCCGCTGGCAACACTGCTCGACTACTGGCGCGTGGTGGAGCAGGGGACCACGGCGTACATCGCGTCGCTCACCGATGCGGAGCTGGCGCGGATCGTCCCCGTGGACGACTGGCCGGAGAAGCAGATGACGCTCGATGGGCTACTGTGGCACGTCATGATCCATGAGATGCGCCACACGGCACAGCTCTGCGTTTTGCTGCGATCGCAGGGGGTCAAGCCGCCATCGCTCGACCTGCTCTTCTACCTGTAGGAGGGGGCTGCCACCGCGGCGCGCGATATCTTTCACGCTCTCCCGCTGGAGCCTCTGTGCGTACCCTGACGTTCGGCTACTCCCCCTGTCCCAACGACACGTTTGCCTTCCATGCGCTCGCGCACGGATTGGTCGACGCGCCGTTCACCATCACGCCGGTGCTGCTCGACATCGAGGAGCTCAACCGAAGGGCGCATGACGGGGCCTTCGACCTCACGAAGCTGAGTGTAGGAGCCTTTGCCAGCGTTGGCGACCGCTATCGCCTGCTGCGCAGCGGGGCGGCCCTCGGAAAGGGGGTGGGGCCGCTCGTCGTGACGCGCACCCCGCAATCGTTGGCCGAGGCGGTGGCGGGGCGCGTGGCCATCCCCGGGCGAGAGACCACGGCCTTCCGGTTGTTGCGTCTGGCGGCACCGGCGTTAGGCGAGGTGGTGGAGATGCGCTACGACCGCATCCTGCGCGCCGTGGCCGAGGGCGAGGTCGACGCGGGGCTCATCATCCACGAGAGCCGGTTCACCTACGCCGAGCACGGGCTGGTGAAGGCGATCGACCTGGGCGAGTGGTGGGAGCACGACACCGGCCTCCCCGTCCCGCTGGCGGGCATCTGTGCGCGCGCCGATCTCGACGCGGACACGGTGGCGGCGGCGGAGCGCGCCATCCGCGCGTCGGTGCAGTATGCCTTCGACCATCCCGAAGCGAGCCGCGACTACGTGCGTGCGCATTCGCAGGAGATGTCGGACGCGGTGTGCGACGCCCACATCGCACTGTACGTCAACGAGCGCAGCCTCGACGTGGGCGACGAAGGGGTGCAGGCGATCGCGCGGTTGGTGGGCGCGGCGTAAGCGCCTCCGCCCTCCGCGTGTAGCGGGGGAGACACGAAGTGCTTGACAGTTAACTGACACCGTGTCAGTATACTGCCATGCAAGACACGCCCACACCGAACGCCGCCGAGCGACAACGCGCGGTCACGCGGGCCCTTCTCCTCGACGCCGCCTTTGCGTTGCTGCGCGAGGCGCCGGGCGAAACGTTCTCGCACGAAGCAGTCGCCGCGCGTGCCGGAATTTCCGCTCGCACGGTCTATCGCCACTTCCCCACGCGAAGCGACCTCACGGCCGCGCTGTGGGAACGACTGCGCGACGAAACCGGGACGCGATGGCCGCAGACGGAGCGAGAAATCGCGACGTCGCTGCGTCGCACCTTTCGGCAGTTTGAGCAGTACGCCGATCTCACGCGCGCCGCGATCGCGGCCGCCGCGAGCACCGACTATCCCGCCCACGGTTCGGCTGAGGGGCGGGCCGCCTTTCGCCGCAGCCTGTCGGACATCCTCGACGCGCTTCCCGAACCCGACGGCCATCGCCTCATTGCCGCGTGTGTGGCGATGTACAGCGCCCCCTTCTGGCAGATGCTGCGCGATCGCGGGCTGCTCGCGCCGAAGGACGCCGAGGAAGCGGCCGTGACCGCCATGCAATCCCTCATTGCCGCGGCGCGCGACCGGGCCGTGGCATCACCCTCTCGAACCGGAGCACGCCGATGACCGCCAGCGCCAATACCACCCCCCTCGCCTTCACGCTGTCAGCCAGCGAGGGGCGCACGGCAGCACCACTCAACGTGGTGGGAGAGGAGACGCTGGTGAAAGTCTCGGCCGCCGACTCCGATGGTGCGTTCGCCTTGTTCCACCTCGTGGCACCGCCGATGTCCGGGCCGCCGTTGCACGTGCATTCGCGCGAGGACGAGTTCTTCTACGTACTCGAAGGGGAACTGGTCTTCGAGATGGACGGAGTCTGTGAGACGGTTGGCGCCGGCGGCACGGTATACCTCAAGCGCGGCGTCACGCATCGCTACCAGAACTTCACCGATCGTGATGCGCGCCTGCTCATCGGCGTGACGCCGGCCGGCTTCCAGGAGTTCTTTGTCGAGCTTGCGGCCGCCACTCCCCCGACCGGCGGGATTCCGCCGATGGACGTCCTGCAGGCGATCGACGCGCGATACGGCATCACGACGTTAGGTCCGCCAATGATGCGATGAGCGCGCACGGGTGATCTACCGCTCCCCTCGGCCCGGCTGTCCCTGGCCGGCATGAGGGGAGCCCATCCGCCCCGGATTGGTGGCGACCCGCGGTGCGAATGGTGTGACGCGCGACGACTGAATATGCGCCAACCCCTCCATGACCGTCGCATGTGATGCATGACCATGCGCTGCCCTTCCGCGTTAGGTGATCGGCGGATAGGCTTCGCGCCATGACTCACGTTCGCATCATTGGCGTCCCCATGGATCTCGGCGCGTCGCGCCGAGGCGTCGACATGGGCCCCTCCGCCGTCCGATACACTGACCTCCGGGAGACGCTCGAGAAGCTCGGGCACACCGTCGAGGATGCTGGCAATGTCACCGTCCCCTTTCGCGAAGACGCCGCGAAGGGGGCACAGCGCGGCGCCCGCTACCTGGGCGCCATCACCGCCGTCTGCACCGACGTCGCCAAGCAGGTGCGCGCGGCGCTGCGAGAGGGATACATCCCGGTCGTTTTGGGTGGCGACCACGCGCTGGCCGCCGGTTCCATCGCGGGCGCTGCCGCACACCTGGCCGAGAAGGGACAACGGCTGGGCGTGGTCTGGGTGGATGCGCACGGTGACCTCAACACGCCGGCAACATCGCGCTCCGGCAACGTGCACGGCATGCCGCTCGCCGCATTGCTGGGACATGGCGACAAAGCGATGTCGAGCATTGGCGGCGCATCGCCCGCGTTGCGCGCCGAGGATGTGGCGTTGGTCGGTCTGCGCGACCTCGACGATTCCGAACGCGAGCACATCCAGAAGTGGAACCTCACGGCGCTGTCGATGCGTGCGCTCGACGAGCGCGGCGTGCGCGCGGTGATGGAAGAAGCGATCGCCGTCGCCACGCGCGACGCCGCTGGGCTCTGGGTGTCGTTCGACATGGACGTGATCGACCCCGACGAAGCGCCTGGGGTCGGGACTCCGGTGGCGGGTGGGATCACCTATCGCGAGGCGCACCTGGCGATGGAGATGATGGCCGATGGCGGAAAGCCCGTCGGGCCCGATGTGGTCGCGGTAAATCCCGTGCTGGACGAGCGCAATCGCACCGCCGAGATCGCGCGCGAGCTCATCCTGAGCGCGCTCGGCAAGCGGATCCTGTGACGGCGAGTCGTCGATGACCGTGGATATTCGCTACGTCGCCCCCGACTTCACCGCCGCACATCTCGTGGCGGCACCGGCGGCGCGCACGGCGACGGCGGAGCGCGATGGTGTGCTCCCGGATGGCTTCTTCGCGACCACCAACCTCCCCACGTATGTGAAGGGGGAGGACGGAACGTGGACGATGCCGCGCGAGCCTCGCATGGACGGGGTGCTGGTGCGCGACCCCGCTGGTGGGTGGTGGGTGCGTGAAGGGCGGCGTGTGCGCGCCGGTGATGCGATCGTGATGGGGCGCGCGGAGGATGGGAGTGAGGGGGTGCTGGTGCATTCGCGCGGCTTCCAGGCCGACAGCGGGGCGCACGGCGACTTTCACTTCATGTCGAGCCAGGTGTCGCGCGAGAAGCCGATCGACTATCGCGAGATCGCCCGCATGCTGGTGGAAGAGAAGCGGCGCGGTGGCTACGTGCTGTGGGTGACCGGACCCGCGCTGGTGCACTCGAGGGCGCGCGACAACATGGTCTGGTTCATCCGTAACGGGTACGTGCAGGCGCTGCTGGCGGGGAACGCGGTCGCGGTACACGACATCGAGGCCGACATCGTGGGGACGACGTTAGGCATGACCAGCGGCGGCGACCCGACGGAAGGGGGACACTCGGCGCACATGCGCGCGATCAACGCGGTGCGGCGTGCCGGCTCGATTGCCCAGGCGGTCACGAACGGAACCATCACGGGCGGAATCATGCACGCCTGCGTGGTCGAGGAGGTGCCGTACGTGCTGGCGGGATCGTTGCGCGACGACGGCCCGCTCCCCGACGTGATCACCGACATGGTGGCGGCGCAGGACGCCACGCGCGCCCACACCAAGAAGGCGACGATGGCGGTGATGATTGCCACCGCGCTGCACTCGATCGCGGTGGGGAACATGCTCCCCGCGTACTATGAGGACGCGCAGCGCGGAATCGTCGAGCTGCCGACCATTTGCGTGGATGCCAGCGAGTTCCTGGTGAGCAAGCTCAAGGACCGCGGGACGCACCAGGCGGTCGGGGTGGTGACCAACGCGCAGGACTTCATGAGCATCCTGCAGGCGGCGGTGGAGCGTGAGGTGGAGTCGTGGTGACGCGACCGCCCCTCCACGGCCGGGTGGGAGCCGCTGCCTAACGCCCCGTGCCGGCGAGCATCCCGACGGCGACCACGAGGCGTTCGGGGCGCACGCCGCGCGCGACCAGGACGAACTGCGATCCGTCGCGCGACACGTCGTACATGGGGAGTTCACCGGCGGTGTATGACGCGCGGAAGAGGGTCAATCGCACGCCGATCGAGGGTTGTTGCCCCGGCATCCGCGCGTCGAGCGGGACGGCGACGAGCTGATCGTCCTGCCAGTAGTACAGTTCCTTCCCGTCGCCGCGCCACCGCGGGTTGACCCCGCCGCCCAGCGAGACCCGCTCCTTGCGCCCTCGAGTGGGAAACGACTCGACGTAGATCTCGGGACGCCCGCTCTCGTCGGACTGATAGAGCAGCCAGCGTCCATCGGGTGACACCGTGGCACCGGTCTCCTGTGAGCCGCCGCTGGTGATGGGTCTGGCCGCTCCACCGTTGACGGGCTGGATCCAGAGATCGCGCTGGTCGGCGTCACCCCACCGCGTGAACAGCACCTGCTCTCCGTCGTTGGTCCAGCCGCTTGGCCATTCCGCCCCTACGAACGAAGTCACGCGCTGCGAGCGCGGCCCCCCAAGCGAGCGCACGAAGAGGTCCTTGCCGCCATTGACGAGCGCGGAGTAGGCGATCGCGCCGCCGTCCGGGCTCCACTGGGGGTCGTTGTTGTCCTGATCGTCGTCGGTCAGTTGCTGGGTGGTGCCGTCGGCAAGGTCGGTGATGAAGAGATTGCTCGCCGATCGCCCGGGGGCGAAGGCGCCGTAGGCGACGCGCCGACCGTCGGGCGACAAACGCGGCGACCAGGGCGTGCGAGCCGGGATCTGTCGCTGCACGCGTCCCAGGCGATCGGTCACGAGGAGCTGCGTCTCGTCGGCGTCCGCCGTCGGGGCGAGGGCTCGATAGGCCACGGCCCCGTTAGGCGCGGCAGTAAAGAGGGTCGCGAGGCGAGCGGGGGTAGTGGCGGAGGGATCGACACCGCGCTCGATCTGGGTGACCGCGCCGACCGGTTGCAGCGTGGCCAGGTCGAACTGCTGGCGAAAGAGGTCTCCGCCGCGCCGCGCGAAGACGATGTGCCCGGCGGCATATCGCGCGCCCGACCCGTCGCCTATCTCGCGGATGACACCGGAGGGCAGTTCCACCACGCCGATGCGCGCGTTGTCGTTGCCGCGCAGGAGGGTGACCAGCATGCCCTGCATCCCGGGGATGAGGTGCGGGGCGAGCATGCGTGCCGTGGAGTCGACCGTCGTGATGCGCGACGGTTCTCCACCGCCAGCCGCAACACTGAACAGCCCCTCGCCTTCCACGCTATACCGGATCACATCGTCGCTTCCCCACGTTCCGCCCGTGAAGCGTTTCCAGCCCGAGAGTCTGGCGACCAGCTCGGGCGCGCCGCCGTCCAGGCGCACCCTCCAGATCGCCTGCTTGGCGCTGAAGACGATCCACTCACCGTCGGGGGAGAAGAAGGGCGACTCGCCGTAGTCTGTCCCCTTGAGCGGACGCGAAGTGAGCTCGTCGAGCTGGCGGGCGAAGAGCACGGCGCTCGAGCGCGATCGCCCCTCGTACACGAGGGTGCGACCATCGGGGGAGAGGGCGGGGGCGCCGATGCCGGCCGACAGCGATTCGGGCGCAACGGCGAAGCGCATCACCCCGCTCGTGGCGGCGGTAACGGCCGACGACGGTGCGCTCGCGCGACCGCGCCACCATCCGATCGCAGCGGCGAGCGCCACCACGCCTAACGCACCGGCGCCGATGAGCGTCGCGGCGTGTCGCGTGAGTGTGACCGCGGGCAACGGGAGTGGCCGTGCGCGCGACCGGCGCGAGGGCACGTCGTGCGAAGGATCGTTGAGCGCGGCGGCAAAGGCGGCCGCACTGGGGAAACGATCGGCGGCGATGCGCTCCATCGCGCACCGCACCGCACGTTCGACGTGCGCCGGGACCGTGGGGCGGCGCGCGACAATGGGCGGGACCGACTCGGTGAGGAGGCGGGCGACGACCGCCTGCGCCGTGGGCCCGGCGAACGGCGCCTCGCCGGCCAGCATTTCGTAGGTCACCGCGCTTAACGCGTACACGTCGGCGCGGGCGTCGACGACGCGGTCGCCCATGGCCTGCTCGGGGGCCATGTACTGCGGGGTGCCCAGCGAGAGCCCGGTGCGTGTCATGCGCTCGCCCCCCGCCTGCTGCACTGCGAGCGCGATGCCGAAGTCGGCGACGACGGCGTGATCGCCCTGCAGCAGGATGTTCTCCGGCTTGATGTCGCGATGGATGACGTTGCGCGCGTGCGCGTAGGTGAGCGCGTCGGCGACTTCGCCGGCGATGCGCAGCGCGTCACCGACCGGGAGGTGACGCTCGCGCGCGAGGCGCATGCGAAGGGTCTCGCCTTCCACCCACGGCATCACATAGAAGAGGAGACCGTCGGCGCTCCCCGAGTCGTAGAGCGGCAGGATGTGGGGGTGCTGCAGCGACGCGGTGAGTTCGATCTCCTTCAGGAAACGATCGACGCCGAGTACCGCGGAGAGTTCGGGGTAGAGGACCTTGATGGCCACGTGTCGCCGATGGCGCAGGTCGCGGGCCAGGAAGACCATCGCCATCCCGCCCCGCCCGAGTTCACGCTCGACCGTGTACCGATCGGCGACCGCCGCGGCGAGCCTCGCCGCGACATCCTGCGCATAGCGCGCGCTCGTGGGATCGGAGAGTGCGATGGGTTGTGCGCCCGTGGGGGAGCGCAAATCGGGGAGTACCGGGCGTTCGAGGAAGGCGGTGCGCGGCGTGGCGGCGATGAGCGACTCCACCTCGCGTCGAAGCTCGTGGTCGCCCGCGCAGGCCTCCGCGAGGAACGCCGCGCGCGCTGCTGGCTCGACATCGAGCGCACGTTGCAGCGTCTCCTCGATCACCCGCCACCGTTCGGGCGACGGCGCACCGGACGACCGCGGCGTCATGCCGAGAGCTCGCGGTGCAGCCAGCGACGCGCCACGTTCCAGTCACGAATCACCGTCGCCTGCGACACGCCTAACGCCTCTGCGGCATCGGGGATGCTGAGGCCGGCGAAGTAGCGCAGTTCCACCAGGCGTGCCTTGCGCGGGTCGAACTCGGCGAGCCGTTGGAGCGCGTCGTCCAGCGAGAGGAGGTCGATGGCCTCGCGGTCTGTGGAGGAGTCGCTCCCCAGTTGTGCGTCGATGAGCGTGACGTGCTTCGCCCCCGCGCCGCGCTTGTCGGTGAGTCGTGCCCGCGCGTGGTCCACGAGCACGCGCCGCATCACGCGCGCGGCGACGGCGAAGAACTGCGTGCGTCCCTCCCATTGCACCCGCTGCTGATCGACAAGCCGAAGGTACACCTCATGCACCAGCGCGGTGGGTTGCAGCGTATGCCCCACCCCCTCTCGCTGCAGGACGCGCCCCGCGCGTTGTCGCAGTTCGTCATACACGATGGGAAAGAGCGCATCGAGCGCCGACGCGTCGCCGGCACTCCACGCCTGTAGAAGGCCAGTGACGCCTGCTGCCACGGCGGAAGGGTCGTGTGTTGACATGCGGTCCACGTGAGGTGATGCGCTCGCGGCGTGAGGCATGGTGACGGGTGTCGGTTGGGACAACGCGGGATGGTGCCGCAGCAGGACTGTCCTGGTGAGCGTCGATCTCGGTACTGGTCAGTACGCGGCGCGCTGGACGCTGTTTCGACGGCGAACTTTGCCGTCGATGAGTGGGTTTGCGCGGATTTCTCGCGCTGGGATATGAGACGCCACACGCGGCGCTCGACGGCGCAGGCGATGGCGCCGTCTTTCACCGAAGCCAGCGGAGGATTCCATGTTCACCACACACACGCGTGCGACCATCGCACTTCTAGGATTTCTCGCGCTCCATGGGTGCGCCCGTGCCGTGCAGCAGGGGGAGGTGCAGGCGTTGCAGGGCGACCGAATCGAGGGCGACCGGAGCGAGTCACTCCGGTTTGACAACGCCGGACGCGATCGGGTTGACATCTATCTCGTCGGCGAAACGCGCTCGTGGCGCATCGGCCGGCTGGAGCCGGGGCAGGCGCGATGGTTGACGCTGCCACGCGATATCGCCCCCAGCGATCGCGCCCGCATGCAGATGGTGGTGCTCGCCAATGCGCCGATGACGGTGGATCCGCGGCGTGCGCCTCGCGCGGTGACAACCTTGCTGCAGCCACTGGGGGCGCTGTCGGCGCAGCGATGGTCGTTCACGCAGGGGCAACTGTCGGTACTGCGTGTGGATGGTGCGGGCACGCGGTGACTCCCGCGTGCCCGCTGACGGTCAGGCCGCCCCGACGTCGCGTACTAGCGCGACGCCGGTGGTACCATCCCGTTCAGGCGAAAGTAGAGCGCCAGTTGCCCATAGTGTTCGGCGTTGTGGCCGATGTAGGACACGATCGTATCGGCCTTGGCCTGGTCGCCATCGGCCATGTTGCTCTCGATGTCGCTCCGGACCTGGTCGAAGCTCTCGCGCACGGCTTGCACCACCTTGGCCTTGGTGGCGTACGCCTCGCGCGGGAGTGCGTTAGGCGATCCGTCGGGCGACTGCCCGCGCAGTGCCCCGCGCAGGTACTGGTTCCAGAAGGCCACGTGCCGCAGTTGGTCGGCAAAGGTGCGCGTGCCATCCACCGGGCGCATGTCGAAGCGCTGTTCCGGGAACTCCTCGGCCAGCGCCACGACCTTGCTGCCGATCTCTGCCCAGCGCGTGGCAAGCATGTCGCGTGTCACGATACATTCCTCCGTTGGTGTGCATCCCTGCGCCGGCGATCATCGCACGGCGGCGAGGCGGGGAACCTATCGGAGGAAGACCGGCGGGCGCTTGCGGATTCCTGCGCAGTTGGCGCGAGGGAGCGGCGTGCGCGCGCCATGAGCGCGCCGAGCCGTCGCTACGCCTCCGCGCGACTCCAGACCGGCGCCGAGAGCGACGCGCGCAGCGGAGCGACGGCGGCCCCGCGCTTGACCTGCGACGGGCTCACGCCAAAGCGCAGCCGAAAGGCATTGACGAAATGGCTCAGCGAGCCGAAGCCGACGTCGTAACAGGTGTGCGTGACGGACGCCCCCTGCTCCAGACGATGCAGCGCCTGCCGCAGGCGCACCGCGGTGAGATACCGATGCGGAGGAAGTCCCACCAACTCGCGAAAGACTCGGGCGAAGTGGAAGGCGCTGAGCCCGGCCGTGCGCGCGAGTTCGTCGAGCGTCAACGGCCGAGCGTAGTCGGTGTCGATTCGCTGTACGGCCCGATCGATCTGGCGCATGAGCGGCGTCGTACGCCCGGCAGCGCGCACGGGGCGCGCCGCGGCAGGCGCTGAGAGCGACTCGTACATCGCCCCGGCCAACAGTTCGAGTTTCACCTCGTCACCGGTCGTGCAGCTGGCGAGACGGTGCCGCAGGTAGTTCTGGCGCGCGGAAACGACCGCGAACGGCGGGCGAAGCGCCGGGACGTCGGCGAGGAGGAGCGCCTCGACCGTCTGGTCGCTGAAGGACACCGAGAGGCATCGATCGACCGGAAGCTCGCTATCGTGCGAGCAGCTGTACTGCATCCCCGGGTTCGCGACAAAGATCGAGCCGGCGCCGAAGCGCCAGCGAGCGCCCTCCATGGCGATGTCGAACGACCCCGCCTCCACCACGCTGATCGAGCAGTCGTGCGACGTCTCCCACTCGGGATCGACGTGCTCGGCGTGCGGCGGGTGGTCGAAGCGGCGAACGGTAACCGACGCTGTCGCGAGGATGACGTTGATGCGGTTCATGCCCGGACGTTATCGAACGGCGCCCGGCGAGAAAAGGCGCAAGAAATCGCAACTCGGCGGATAGGGGGCGCATGCGGTGCGAGGAGAGGGCGATTCATGGGAGCGGCCGGTCCTTGCGCTCCCCACGCCAGAGGACGCATGCTCGCCTCGTCCCTCATTCATCGGCTTCCCCATGATTCGACGTGTCATCGCAACCGCGCTGGTTGGTTGTGTCCCCCTGTTCAGTGTCGCCGCGCAGACCCCACCCCGGCAGCCCGGCACGACCTGGACGGATGAACAGCTCCGCGCGGCGGTGGCCCCGGTACGTGCGGGGCGCCGGCTCACCCCGGCCAGGTGGCCCAACAACGCGCGCGTGGCGGTGAGCATCACGTTTGATGACGACAACGAATCCTACATGCTGGCAGCGGGGGAGACGTCGCCCACGACGCTCTCGTCAGGCGAGTTTGGCGCCAAGTCCGGGCTCCCGCGCATCCTGCGGCTGCTGGACAAGTACCAGCTCCCGTCGACGTTCTTCATTCCCGCGGTGAGCGCCTTGCTGCACCCGGAGATGATCCCGGCCATCATGAAGTCGGGGCGCCACGAGATAGGCGTGCACGGGTGGATTCACGAATTCCCGCCGGCCACCGGAAGCGCCGAAGAGGAAGAGCGACTGCTCAACAAGGCGATCGACTACCTGACCGCGGCCACCGGCAAGCGGCCGGTAGGGTATCGGGCGCCGGCGTGGGCCTTCAGCGCCAATACGCTGCCACTAATTCGAAAGGCCGGCTTCTTGTACGAGAGCAGCCTGCAGGCGATGGACGAGCCGTACGAGATCGTCTCGAACGGTGAGCCGACCGGATTGGTGGAGCTGGGGATCGATTGGACGCTCACCGAGTCGGCCTACCTCGGGCGGAGCGGGGCGATGCCATCGCCCGAGGCGCTGTTCCAGCTGTTCCGTGAGGAGTTCGACGGCGCGTATGCGGAACGCACGATGTTCGTGCTGACGTTGCATCCGCACGTGGTGGGGCATCGCGCCCCCATGCACCATCTGGAAAAGCTCATCGCCTACATGAAGTCCAAGCCGGGAGTCTGGTTTGCCACCACCGAGCAGATTGCCCGATATGTGAAGGCGCAGGCGAAGATGCCCTAGGAGCGTTCGATCAATGCCGAGGTTGCCTGCTATGGAAGAAGAGATTGCATCTGCCGAAGCGGCGTGCGGTATCGCGCTGACCCCGCGATACAAGGCGCTTCGTCGGAGCCATCCACGCGCTAGCGGTCGACGTTGTAGGCGATGGACCGGATGACAAACCGCCCGTAGGTCCACTCCCCGGATGGTTCCACCCAGTTGGCGTCACCCATGGCGCCGACGCGTATGCCGTCGACCTCCCGATAGCCCGAGATGGGCGTCGACCAGGGGAGGGTCCGGCTCCCCTTGGCATCCTCCTGCGTCCGGTCGTTGGAGCGAAAGCCAACCAGATCACCCGATTGGTCGAACGTGAGCGTTGCCGAGACGGTATTGCCGGCATTGGTGAACGTCGCCTTCACCGACCGATCACCGTCTGCTTGCCAGGTGAATGGCAGGTCGAGGACGGCCGCTGGTGCCATCACCACGATGTCGTTCATCAGCGTGACGGTCTCTGCTCGCGTGAGGATGGGGCCCTGCTTGTTCACGACCGGAACGAGCCCGGCGACCTTCACCTGGAAGGTCGCCGCGCTGTCCACGTAGCGATGCAGCACATCGATCGGAATTCCACCCCTCGACGCCTTCATGTGGAAGAGTCGCGCTGGCGGAGCGAAGAACTCGTATTGCGTCGCGGTCGAGGTCATCCACGGCGACGTGGCGCTGCTCCGCATCTGTGCGTCGAAGCGCACGCGCATGTTCCGGACACGCGGACGCCCGACCGCTCCGGTGCGTCTCAGGTACACCTGCATCAGGGGCGGAAGCCCGGCGAGATCCTGCTCGGAGACGATCGGTGCCGAGCGCATCGTGCGGGCGAGCAGCGCATCACGATCGTGCGCGAAGCGCGAGCGAAAGCTCGATGGGCGAGCGTCCAACGCGACAACCAGCAACGCCGTCGCGATGAGTACGTTCGCGACCGTGCCGTATTTCGCGTCGCCCCACATCTGGATGATCAGGAACTGCGACAGCACAACGCCAGGGAGGGCGAACCACCACCACCAGGCGGCGCCAAGCGCGACGCCCACCGCGGTCGCGGCGAGCAGCACCGCCGCGCCGAGCCAGAGCGCGCCACCGAGTGGTGCGATGGGCAATCGCAACTGCGGAACGTCGGCCCAGCCAAAGGCCTTGGCCGGGGCAATACAATGAATCAGGGCGTGGAGCCCGATCAGAATGGCAAACGCAATGCGCATGAGATGATGAGGGATCGTGCCGGGGCCCGCACGACCGACATCACGCGTCGTGCGGGAGGTGCAGTTATCGCCCGCGCCGTTGGGCAACGCCGCTGCGCGTCTTCCCCATCGGATGATTGACCTTCGACTCGGTTTGATGCACGGTGGACTTGTTCATGGCCCCACTCGGCTCCACGGTGTCGAGATAGGGCTGCACTTCAGGTCCCGATTCGCCGGGAATGTGATCCAGTCGCTGTTCGGTCAACGACCCCCGATGCGCGGCTCCCTTGCCTTGTTTGGGGCGGACGAACTCGCCCTGCTCCTTGGATTGCGCGCCACGCCGCTCGTCGCTGGCGACGATGGGGACGACGGTATCGGCCGGCTTGGACTTCTTGCTGCGGTTGGACGGCTTGTTGGCTTTTGGCGTCATGGGAGGCCTCCTCCTGGAGGCGGTCGAGGACACGCGCGAACCCGGAGTGTCCGGCGCGGCGTCCTCGGGATGCTCGGGACGGGTCGTTAGGCAGGCGAATACCCGGCACGCGCCGGCGGCGCGATGTCTCGTCACACGACGCATGGTGAAGCGACGTGGCTCGGCCAACGTGTAACATGCGCGCTGGCACGCGCGGTGTCTGTAGGGAGATCGAGCGCTTGTTGCTCGTGAGCAGGCTCAGCACGGCGGAGGCGGGCGCCGTTGCCTGGCGCTCTCAGCCAAGGCGGGATCGCATGCGTTGCCTGATGCTGCTGCCGGGCCGTTCAGTTTGCCGCAAGTGGCCCACACAGGCCCTGCCCATCGTGCACCTTACGGCACGCCCGTGTGATGCACGCCGCGAGATGCGCTCCGCCGTGCCCGGCGAGCGCTGGCTTGACCCCGATGAGGACGACGCAGCCTGATGGCAACACCCCGATCCACCGCCGATGCAGGCGCTGCCCCAGCGCTCCCTCGCGCGAGCTCGTCCGGACGCGCGTGGCACACGAGCACGGTCGCGGAGCTCGCGTCGGCGTTGCAGCTGGACATCGCGCGTGGACTTCCGGCCGGCGAGGCCGCGGCCCGACTGCTGCGAGACGGAGCCAACGCGTTGCCCGAAGCGGCGCGACGATCGGTGGTCGTGATGCTCTTGCACCAATTCAAGAGCCTCATCGTGGTGCTGCTGCTGGTCGCTGGTGGCGTGGCGCTCGCGATGGGCGACGTGATGGAAGCGAGTGCGATCCTGGTGGTGATTGCCCTCAACGCGGTGATCGGCCTGGTCACGGAGTGGAAGGCCGCGAGCGCCATCGAATCGTTACGCCGTCGTGCGGAGACGTTCGCCCACGTGCGGCGCGACGGCGCGGAGCATCGGGTGCGCGCCGAGTCGCTCGTGGTGGGAGACGTGGTGCTGCTCGCGGCCGGCGATCGCGTGCCGGCCGACGGACGCGTGGTCGAGCAGGTACGCCTGCAGGTCGACGAATCGGCGCTCACTGGCGAGTCGCTCCCCGTGTCCAAGTCCACGGAGCCCGTGGCGGACAAGGAAGCGCCGTTAGGCGACCGGGCGAGCATGGTGCACATGGGGACGGCCGTCACGGACGGTCGTGGGGTGTTTGTGGTGACGGCCACCGGCCCCGCGACCGAGATGGGCGCGATCGGCACGCTGATCGAGGACGTGGGCGCCAAGGGGACGCCGCTGGAGTCCAAGCTCCAACAGTTGAGTCGTGCGCTGCTCGTGGTGGTCCTGGTGCTGTGTGTCGTGATCATCGTGATGGGATGGATTCGCGGCCACGCGCTGCTGTTCATGGTCGAGGTAGGGGTCTCGCTGGCCATCGCCGCTGTACCGGAAGGGCTGTTGGCCGTGACCACGATGACACTGGCCGTCGGGATGCAGCGCATGGCGCGCATGCATGCGCTGGTGCGGCGCCTTCCCGCGGTCGAATCGTTAGGATCGACGACGGTGATCTGCACGGACAAGACCGGGACGCTCACGCGAAACGAGATGACGGTGCAGGTGATCGTCGCGGCCGATCGACGCGTGGAGGTGACGGGGGTGGGGTATGCCAGCGAAGGTCACCTCGAGGCGGACGGCGTGCCGCTGCCGACAGCCGATGCGCCGGACGACATCGTGCCACTGGCGTTGCGCATCGGCGCGCTCTGCAACGACGCGTCCATCAGTCGCGCCGCGGCACAGCCCGTGGTCCTCGGAGACCCCACCGAGGCGGCGCTGATCGTCGCCGCGGCCAAGGGAGGGATGGATCACGCGACGCTCGAACGCGACTACCCGCGCCTGCGCGAGATTCCCTTCGACAGCAAGAGCAAGCGGATGGTGACGGTGCATCGCACCCCCGACGGACGCGTGGTGGCGTATGCGAAAGGCGCTCCGTCGGCGCTGCTCGATGCGAGCCGCTCGGTCATGGACGCGGCGGGGGTGATGGCGATGACCCCCGAACGGCGCTCGCGCATCGTGGCGACGAACGACGCGCTGGCTGGTGAGGCGCTGCGCGTCCTCGCCCTCGCCTATCGTGAACTCCCGGCGCACTACACCGACGAGGATCTCACGCGCGACCTCACCTTTGTCGGCGTGGTCGGGATGATGGACCCGCTTCGAGAGGAGGCCAAGGCGACGATCGCGCGCTGTCGCACCGCCGGGATTCGCGCCGTGATGATCACCGGTGACCAGCAGGTGACGGCGTCGGCGATCGCGCGGCAGCTTGGCCTCGACGTTGGCGCCGATGGGCGCCCGCTACGGACCATGCACGAGCGCGACCTCGCGTCGCTCGATGCCGACGGATGGCGCGACGCGGTGACCGGGACCGCCGTCTTTGCGCGTGTGTCACCGCACCACAAGCTGCAGATCGTTGAGGCCCTGCAGCGGCAAGGAGAGGTGGTGGCGATGACGGGCGATGGCGTGAACGACGCGCCCGCGTTGCGAAAGGCCGACATCGGGATCGCGATGGGGATCCGTGGCACCGAGGTGGCGAAGGAGTCGTCGGACATGATCATCACCGACGACAACTTCGCGACGATCGTCGGCGCGGTCGAACAGGGGCGTGTGATCGTCGAGAACATCCTGCGCTTCATCCACTACCTGTTCTCGTGCAACTTTGCCGAGATCCTGACCGTGTTCGCGGCGATCATGATCGGGTGGCCGCTGCCGATTGGCGTGCTGCAGATCCTCTGCCTCAATCTCGTGACGGACATCTTCCCGGCGATGGCACTGGCCCTCGAGCCGTCGGCGCCCGACGGGATGCAGCGCCCGCCGCGCGACCCGTCGACGCCGCTGATGACGCCGCGGTTCGGCTGGTTGATCGTGTGGCAGGGGGGCGTCCTGGCCGGATGCTCGCTCGCCGCCTTTGGTCTTGGGTTGCGCTGGTACGGGACCGAGGGCGACGGCCTGCACCACGCCGTCACCATCGCCTTCATGGCGCTGGCACTCGCGCAGGTGGCCCACGTCTTCAATGCGCGCTCCACCACACGCTCGGCCTTCTCAGCGGGGGTGATGGCGAACCGCTGGTTGTGGGGCGCGACCCTCGTCTGCCTCGTGTTGCAGCTGTCGACAGTGAGCGTGCCGTTCCTGCGCCGCGTGTTGCGGACCACGCCGCTCACCCTCGTGGACTGGGGGGTCGTGCTGGCCGCGGCGCTGACGCCGGTCGTGGTGGTGGAGGCGGTGAAGCTCGCGCAGCGCTGGCGGCCGTCTACGCGCGCATAGCGCTCACCACCTCGAGCACACGATCGATATCCGCGGGGCTCACGTACAGGTGCGCCGACAGTCGTACCCCCGGCTCGCCCTGTGAGCGCACGCGAATCTTCTTCGCCCACAGCGCGTCCTGCAGGTCGCGCCCGTTCTTCCCCTTGATGCCAAACGTCGTGATGCCGGCGGCCAGTCGCGGGTCGGCGGGGGACACCATCTTCACATGTGACATGGTCGCCAGTCCGGCACGAAGTCGCGTGGTGAGCATCGCATCCCACTTGGCCACGCGGTCGATGCCCAGCGTGTTCATGAAAGTGAGGGCGGCGCGCAATCCCCAGATGATGGCCGGGCTCCCGGTGCCGTACTGCATGAAACGGAACGCCCCATTGGGGTCGTCGTCGATGGAGCCACTCGCCAGCGTGTTCCAGATGCGCGGCTGCACGTCGCGCTTCACGTAGAGGATGCCGGTCCCCTTGGGGGCCAGCAGCCACTTGTGCGGGCTGGCGGCGTAGGCGTCGCACCCCAGCTCCTTCACGTCGACACGGATCTGCCCCACCGCCTGCGCCCCGTCGACGATGGCCAGTGCGCCGTGCTCGTGCGCGAGGGCGCACAGCGCCTTGGCCGGCATCACCACGCCGCGCCCCGAGGTGATGTGGCTGAACATCAGCGCCTTGGTGCGCGGGGTGATCGCGTTGGCAAAGAGCCTAACGATCCCCTCGGGCCCCTGGTCGAGCGCACTGGCCAGCGGAAGTTCCTTCACCACCACGCCGTGCCGCTTGGCGCGCAGGCGAAAGCCGCCGATGCCGCCGCTGTGTTCCTGGTCGGTGGAGAGGATCTCGTCGCCGGCGGCGAGATCGAGTCCGTTGGCCAGGAAGCTCATCCCCATCGTCGCGTTTTGCGTGAAGGCGATCTCTTCCACGGGCGCATTGATGAACGCCCCCGCCTCGGCGCGGAACTCCTTCAATTGCTGGTAGCCGGTGAGCGGCTCGCCGTCGGCCTGGAAGTACGGCCAGTCGGGTAGCTCTTCCTCCAGCCGCTGCAGTCCCTGCGTGACGACATCCATCACGTCCTTCGGGATGGCGCCGAGCGTCCCGGTGTTGCAGTAGGTGACACTGGTCGGAAAGAGGAAGCGCTTGCGTGCGGCGGCGAAGACCGCGGCGTCGTCGGCGGCGATGGGGAGGGTGAAGCGGTCGCGTGGAACGATGCCGGAGAGCACCTCGAGTGATGGGGCAAAGCCCGCGGCGAAGCCGGTCGCGGCGAGGCGCGTGAAGAAGTCGCGGCGGGGGAGGTGGTCGGTCATGGGGGGCGGTGCCGGAGCAGGGTGGGGCGCATGGGATGGGCGGCGAGCACCCCATAATGGCGCGCCGGGCGGTCAGTGGCGAGCGCGGCGGCCCTCCGTTCCACGATCTTCTCTCGCGCTTCATCCCCACCCGCTAGCCTCCCGCCTTCCCGGGGCCGAGATTCCCCGCAACCCCGCCAGCCCCTCTGGCTGTCCAACCCGCGGTACTTGGCCGATGAGATTTCCCACCGTTCTCCTGACCCTTGGCGCCCTCGTCCTCAGCACGGCGTGCGCTCGCGCGCGCCCTGAGACCGCGCCGTCGCGCATGGGCCCCGAAGTCGCAAAGGAGCGTGCCCGCGCCGACTCGCTGCGCTACCCGTACACCGCCGCCGACATCGACTTCATGTCGGGGATGATTCACCACCACGCGCAGGCGATTCTCATCTCCAAGTGGGCCCCTACGCACGGCGCGAGTGCGGCGGTCATCCGCCTCACCGAGCGCATCATCAACGCGCAGCGTGACGAGATCAACCTGATGCAGACCTGGCTGCGCGATCGCAACCAGGAAGCGCCGGCCGCCGACACGCTGGGAACGGCGATGCAGCACGCCGGGATGGAGCACGCGGCGCACTCGATGTCGATGCCGGGGATGCTCACCGACGCGCAGCTCAAGGAGCTCGATGCCGCGCGCGGCCCCGAGTTCGACCGTCTCTTCCTCACCTACATGATCCAGCACCATCGCGGCGCCGTCTCGATGGTCAAGACGCTCTTCGCCAATCGCGGCGCCGGGCAGGATGAGACGATCTTCAAGTTCGCGGCCGACGTCGAGGTGGATCAGTCCACCGAGATTCGCCGCATGCTCCAGATGCTGATCGAACAACCCGCTCCGTAAGCACGTCGCTCAGCACGTCCTTCGCACGTCCTTCTCCCGCTTTCACTTCACCCCCTCTCTCGAGAGAAGTCAGGCATGAACACAACCCGTTTGTCCGCTCGCTTCATGCTCGCCGCTGCGCTCGTCGCATCGGCGGCGTGCGCGAGCTCCAATCCGCCGGCTACCACGCCGTCCCCCTCGGTCGACCCGCGCATGGATTCGCGCGTCGGGCTCAAGGCGGGGCTCATGGACGCTGGCGAAGCGACGTCGTACCTCAAGGTCGTCTCCAAGGCGGTCTCGCCCCCGGGCTTCCTCGGGATCACCAACTCCGACCTGGCGTTCACCGGCAAGTACGTGATCCAGGGGAACTACAACGGCCCGGTGATCTGGGACATCTCCAACCCGGCAAAGCCGGAGCTGGTGACGGCCTTCATCTGCCCCGCGTCGCAGAACGACATCTCGGTCTACAAGAACCTGATGTTCATGTCGGCCGAGGCGAACAACGGGCGCGTCGACTGCCTCCCCGGCGGCGTCCCCGACACGGTGAGCGCGCTGCGCTTCCGTGGCGTGCGCGTCTTCGACATCACCGACATCAAGAACCCGAAGATCGTCGCCAACGTGCAGACGTGCCGCGGCTCGCACACGCACACGGTGGTCGAGAGCCCCAAGGACCCGGACAACATCTACATCTACGTCTCCGGCTCCGCTGGCGTGCGCTCGCCTAACGAACTGGCCGGCTGCGTGCGCGACACGCCCGACCAGAACGCCAACTCGTCGCTGCTGCGCATCGAGATCATCAAGGTGCCGCTGGCGCACCCCGAGCAGTCGGCGGTGGTGAACAAGGCCGACATCTTCAGCGGCCTCACCAACACGCCCACGCATGCCCCCGGCGAGGAGGACCTCTCTGCCGCAGCCAAGGCGGCGGCCGAGGCGCGTGCCAAGGGTGGCTTCACGGCCAAGATCCCCTCGTCCGGGCAGGACATCGTCCTGGGTGGACAGTTCATCAAGGTGCAGCTCGACAGCGTGGTCAAGGCGCGTGGCGGAAGCGGCGCTCCCACCGGTGCCGACTCGGCCGCGTTGCGCGCCGGGCTGCAGGGGATCGTGAACAAGATGTTCGGGAGCGCGCCGCAGCCTGGCTCGCCCATCAACCCGGGACGGCAGTGCCACGACATCACGGTCTACCCGTCGTTAGGGCTGGCCGGCGGTGCGTGCGAAGGCCACGGACTGCTCATCGACATCAGCGACCCGGTCAACCCGGTGCGCCTGGACGCGGTGGCCGACTCCAACTTCGCCTACTGGCACTCGGCGACGTTCAACAACGACGGGACGAAGATCCTCTTCTCCGACGAGTGGGGCGGCGGCGGCGCGCCGAAGTGCCGCGCCTCCGACAAGAAGGAGTGGGGGTCGGACGCGATCTTCTCGATCGTGAACCGCAAGATGAAGTTCGAGAGCTACTACAAGATCCCGACCGTGCAGAGCTCGGCCGAGAACTGCGTGGCGCACAACGGCTCGCTGATCCCGATCCCCGGGCGCGACGTGATGGTGCAGGCGTGGTATCAGGGCGGCATTTCGGTGTTTGACTGGACCGACGCCAAGAACCCGAAGGAGATCGCCTTCTTCGATCGCGGCCCGGTCGACTCGACGCGCATGGTGATGGGCGGGTCGTGGTCGGTGTACTGGTACAACGGCGCCATCGTGAGCTCGGAAATCGCCCGTGGCATGGACGTCGCCGACCTGATGCCGAGCCCGTACCTGACGCAGAACGAGATCGATGCGGCCAAGACGGTGAAGTGGACGCACCTCAACGCGCAGGGGCAGCCGAAGATCAACTGGCCGCCGTCGTTCGCGCTGGCGCGCGCCTATGTGGACCAACTCGAGCGCAACAAGTGCCTGTCGGCTGCGCGCATTGGTGAAGTGCGCTCGTCGCTGTCGAATGCCGAGAAGGCCGCGCCGGTGCAGCGGACGTCGCAGTTGGGGGCACTCGCCACGCAGCTCGAAGGGGATGCGCGGTCGTCGTGTGACTCCAAGCGCGCCGGACTTCTGCTCAAGGCGGTGCAGGACCTGCAGCACGCCACGGTGTCGTAGGGCGTCTGCGGGACAGCTGAACTGGGCGGGCGCGATGGGGTCTCCCTGTCGCGCCCGCACTTTTTTCGTGGGCCATGTCGAGAGCCGGCGATTGGCACCGACTGTGTGGTGTAGCCGCTCACGCATGACCACTCACCGAGGAATATCCCCATGACGCAGACCACCACCGGCGCCGAATCGCCAAAGATCGTCCCCTTTCTCTGGTTCAACGACCAGGCCGGCGAGGCGATGGAGTTCTACACGTCGCTCTTTCCCAACTCGCGCATCGTGTCGGTGAATCGCGCGGGGGAGCGCGTGATGTCGGGGACGTTCGTGATGGACGGCCGAACGTATCACGCCTTCAACGGAGGGCCGCACTTCACGTTCAACGAGGCCATCTCGCTGATGATCAGCTGCGAGACGCAGGAAGAAGTCGACCGCTACTGGGCGGCGCTGACGTCGAACGGTGGGGAGGAGAGCCGTTGCGGGTGGTGCAAGGATCGCTTCGGGTTGTCGTGGCAGGTGACGCCGCGCGTACTGCTGCCGCTGCTGCAGCACCCCGATCGCGCCAAGGCCGGGCGTGTGCAGCAGGCGATGCTGGGGATGAACAAGCTCGATATCGCGGCGCTGGAGAACGCCTAACGGCCGTGCAACGCCCGTCGGCGCGCGACAACGCCTAACGGCGCTTGCGCGCGCCTGACTCGGCGAGCTTCCAGAACTGCTTCTCGCCGATGATGGTGATCCGGAACCCCCGGGCGGCGAGGCGGCGCAGCTCCATGAGCTTCGTCCCGCCCGCCGTCCCGGCGATCTGCAGCTTGTTGGGGCGCCCCTTCACCAGCACGTCGGTCGTCTGCCCCGGCTTGGACTGCACCGTGGCCCCCGCCTTGCGCGCGGCGGCAATCGCCTCGCTGCGCGGCCGGTCGAGGAAGCCGGTGAAGGCGACGCGCTTCCCCTTGAGGCTGTCGAGCCGCCCCTTTCCCTGCTCGCGCGGGCGGTGTCGCAGCGCCGCGATCAGTTCACTGGCCGCTTCGTAGCGTTTGTCGCGCGCGCCAAGGCAGCGGTGGATCACTTCCTTGAGGTGATCGCTGCAGGGAAGGGTGCGCACGTCCTTGCTGCGCATTGGCGAGTCGATGTCGCCGCGCAGCAGCATGGCCGCCAGCATCCCCACCTGGTAGATGTCGTCGCGCTGCTGCCACTTGCGCACCTTCCCCCAGGCAATCTCGGTGGGTGCGTTGAACGGATTGAACGCGTCGGCGGTGACGCCGCGACTGGAGAGCTGGTGCGTGGCGATCCCGAAGTCGCCCACCTTGAGCTGCTCTCCCTCGCAGACGAAAACGTTGAACGGGGTGAGGTCGCGATGCATGGCCTGTCCGCGATGCAGCACCTCGAGCGGTGCGAGGATCGCGGCGATCTCGCGACGGACGAAGCGCTCGTCCTGTCCCCCCTTTTTGGCCAGCCACGCCCCCAGGTCGCCGTGCTCGGCGTACTCCATCACCAGGCAGTAGCGCATGCCGCGCCCCTCGGCTTCGGCAAAACGATCGAAGACGCGCAGCGCGCGCGACGAACGGCCGAGCAGTTGCGCGAAGTATGCCTCGCGCAGCCACGGCGTGATGCTGGTGGTGATCTTGACGCAGACCTGTGCCGGAAGTCCCCCCGCCGGCGATGGCGTGGCGAGATACACCTCGCCAAAGCCCCCCTTGCCGATCATGCGGTCGAGCCGGTACGTGCGTCCCGACTCCGAACTGTAGGCCGTTGGGAGTTCGCTGAGCGGTGGGTTCGCGGACATGCGCGCGGGAGAGCGAGTGTGGGCCGGTGGACCCGGTAGTTGCTGCAAACTCGCGAGGGCGTCAAGCGGCGCGGTGGACGCGGCGATGACCCACGCGCGGTGCGGGGCGCTCCATCATCTTTCGCACGACGCGGCGATCCCCCTCGATCCGACGACCATGACTGGCTCCCTGCACCGACTCGCAGCCTTCACCACGACGCCATCCGGTGGAAACCCCGCTGGTGTCTGGATTGGTGACGCACTGCCCGACGCCGCCGAGATGCAGCGGATCGCGGCCGATGTGGGCTTTTCGGAAACGGCGTTCGTTGCGCCGGCGTCGGGGCTCGAACGCACGGTGCGGTACTACAGTCCGCTGGCCGAGGTGTCGTTCTGCGGGCACGCGACCATCGCCACCGGGGTCGTGCTCGGCGAGTTGTCAGGCGACGGCACGTATCGATTGCACACGCTCGTCGGCGACGTGCCGGTTGCGGTGCGCACGAACAACGGGCGTCGCGAGGCGTCGCTCACTTCGGTGGAACCGCGTCATGAGCCGGCTGACGCGGGGCTCGTCGATGCCGTGCTCGCTGTGCTGGGTTGGCAACGGCGCGAACTCGATGCCTCGATTCCGCCGGCGCGCGCCTACGCTGGGGCGTGGAACCTGGTGCTTGCGGTCGCCCATCGCGCTCGGCTTGCTGACCTGTCGTACGACTTCGGGCACCTGCAGGCGTTGATGCGCGACGCCGGGTTGACCACGTTGCAGCTGATCTGGCGCGAGAGTCCGGTCGTCTTTCACGCTCGCAATCCGTTCCCGGTTGGTGGTGTCGTCGAGGATCCGGCGACGGGGGCGGCGGCGGCCGCGCTGGGTGGCTACCTGCGCGCGGCGGGGCTCGTCAGCGTGCCTGCCCGCGTCACGATTCGCCAGGGCGAGGACATGGGGCGGGCGAGCTTGCTGACGGTCGATATCCCGGCGTCGGGAGGGATTGTCGTCTCGGGAGCGGCGGTGCGGATGTCGTGACGGCAGCACGTCGTGGCAGGCGTCCACGCCGTGTACGAAGTACGGATCGCTTCGCTTGCGATCGTCTGTTGCATATACAAGTATCCATGGCCCGTCATGGCGTGCGTGATTGCCATACGCAGTGCAGCGTCGAGACCTGAGGGCATCCGTCGCACCACCTTCCCCGAAGGGAGCCGGACATGCCCCGTGGATCGATGCTCGTGCTGGTGACGATGCTCACCGCAATCGCCTGCAATCCCGCTCCTCGCACGCCTGGCTCGTCGGGGGGAGCGGAGAAGGGGACAGCATCGGGATCCCTGCAGCCTCCGTCGCGGATCCCGGCGAACATCTCGCACGGCGAGGCGCCGGTCGGCACCGCGCTCGACTCGGCCCCCATCGACCCGGTGGCGCCCGCGCGACCGAGCGGACGGCTGCACCACGTTCGCTTCGAGATCAAGGACACGCTGATCCAGGTGGCCAAGGATCTCCAGTATCGCGCGTGGACGTTTCAGTCGCGCGTCCCTGGCCCGGTGGTGCGGGTGACGCAGGGCGATTCGATTGACTTCACGCTGGTCAATCGCGGAAGCCTGGCCCACAGCATGGATTTTCACGCGGCGCAGATCGCGCCGAGCAAGTACTACGTGAACATCATGCCTAACGATTCGCTCCGATACACCTTCACAGCCGACGTGGCCGGCGCGTTCATGTATCACTGCGGGACCGCCCCGGTGGCGGCCCACATCGCGAACGGGATGTACGGGGCGCTGATCGTTGATCCGAAAGGCCAACGGCCGGCGGCAAAGGAACTCGTCCTCGTTCAGAGCGAGTTCTACATGAGTGCCAATCCCACCGGTCCCAAGTCGCTGGCCTGGGACCGCCTGCTGGGACTCTCGCCGGACTACGTCACGTTCAACGGCAAGGCGGCGCAATACGCCTCGCACCCGATCCGCGTGAAGGTCAATGAACTCCTGCGCATCTATGTCGTGAACGCCGGACCCAACCGCCAGTCGTCGTTCCACGTGGTGGGTGGCATCTTCGAGCGCGTCTTCGTCGATGGGTCGCAGGCCAGCCCGCTGCTGGGAGTGCAGACCGTGGCGGTGCCCGTCGGTGGTGGATCGATCTTCGAGCTCCGACTCAAGCAGCCGGGCGAGTATCCGTTCGTGACGCACGCCTTCGCCGACGCCACCAAGGGGGCGATGGGCATCTTCGTGGCGCAGTGAGTTGATGCACGCCACGGAGGCTCGCGACCACTAGGTCGCGTCGGGAGATCATCCCGATCACCTGCCGATCGTCGTCCCGCCGGATGACGGGGACGCGGCCCAAGTGCTTTAGAATAGATATCGGTACCGGTGCAATATCCGGAAACCCCCGACGTCGTGGCACCCTCCCCAGCACGCGGTCGTCGAGCGAGGTTTCCGCACCATGCCCGACATCAACCCCCGCGCCTCAGATCACGCCGAGATCCGCGCCGCCGTTCGCGATGCCTGCGCGCCGTTCGACAGCGCCTACTGGCAGCGCGTCGAACGCGAACGCGGCTACCCCGACGACTTCGTCCGTGCCATCACCGCCGCCGGCTGGCTCTCGGCGCTCATTCCCGAGGAGTACGGCGGAGGGGGGCTCTCGCTCACCGAAGCATCGGTGATCCTCGAGGAGATCAACCGATCTGGCGCCAACTCCGGCGCCTGCCACGCGCAGATGTACACGATGGGGACGGTCCTGCGGCACGGCTCGCCCGAACAGAAGGCGCGCTACCTCCCCGCCATTGCGGCTGGCGAGCTGCGGCTGCAGTCGTTCGCCGTCACCGAGCCCGCCACCGGGACCGACACGACAAAGACGCGCACCTTTGCTGAGCGACGTGGCGATCGCTACGTGGTCAACGGGCAGAAGGTCTGGATCTCGCGCGTGCAGCACTCTGACCTCATGCTCCTGCTGGCGCGCACCACGCCACTGGAACAGGTCATCAAGCGCACGCATGGGCTGTCGGTCTTCCTGGTCGACCTGCGAGGGGCTGAGCAACGCGGGCTGAGCGTGCGCCCGATCGACAACATGGTGAACCACGAGACCAACGAACTCTTCCTTGAAGACTTCGAGGTCCCGGCTGACAACCTGATTGGGACCGAAGGCGACGGCTTCCGCTACATCCTTGACGGGATGAACGCCGAGCGCGTGCTCATCGCCGCCGAGTGCATCGGCGACGGCTACTGGTTCATCGACAAGGCGCGTCGTTATGCCCGGGACCGAGTCGTATTCGACCGACCCATCGGGCAGAACCAGGGGATCCAGTTTCCGCTGGCGACGGCGTACGCGCACGTGCGGGCCGCGGACCTGATGCGATACGACGCCGCACGGCTCTTCGACGAGGGGAAGCCGTGCGGGGCCGAGGCCAACATGGCCAAGCTCCTCGCCGCCGACGCGTCGTGGGAAGCGGCCAACACCTGCCTCCAGACACACGGCGGCTTTGGCTTTGCGGCCGAGTACGACGTCGAACGCAAGTTCCGCGAGACGCGACTCTATCAGGTGGCGCCGGTGTCAACGAACCTCATCCTCTCGTACCTCGGCGAGCACGTGCTCGGACTCCCGCGCTCCTTCTAGCAAACCATGACCCCGATCGTTCCGCGCCTCTCGCGCAGCATGTTGTTTGTCCCGGCGTCGCGCCCCGAGATGGTGGCCAAGGCGGCACGCAGCGCGGCCGATGCGGTATGCATCGACCTCGAGGACGCCGTTGCCCCCGACCAGAAGGAAGCGAGCCGCGCCCTCGTAGTGCAGGCACTCACCACGCTCGATTTCGGCCATCGAACGCGCATCGTGCGCGTGAACGCGCTCGACACGGCGTACACCTACCGCGACATCATCGAGGTGGTGGAAGGGGCGGGGGCGCATCTGGACCTGATCATGCTCCCCAAGGCCTCGGGTGCCGGCGATGTGCAGTTTGTCGACCGGCTGCTCACGCAGGTCGAAGGGCGCTGTGGTCTGGCCGAGCGCATCGGGATCGAAGCGCAGATCGAGACGGCGCTCGGCTTCATGCACCTGCGCGAGATCGCCAGTGCGTGCTCCAGGCTCGAGGCGCTGATCTTCGGCATGGGCGACTACGCGGCGTCGATGCACATGCCGCTGGCCAATATTGGCGTGGAGGACGCGCACGACGCAGCGTATGGCGCACATCGCTGGCATGCGGTGATGCATGGGATCGTCGCGGCCGCGCGCGCCTACGGGCTGCGGTGCATGGATGGGCCGCTCGCCAGCTACAAGGACGAGGCGGCGCTTGCGCGCGCCTGCGGGATCGCGCGGGCGATGGGATTTGACGGCAAGCAGTGCATCCATCCCGCGCAATTGTCGGCGGTGAACGCGACCTTCTCGCCGTCGGAAGTCGAGGTGACGCGGGCGCGCGAGGTGGTGGCGCAGTACGAGGCGTCGATTGCGGCGGGACGAGGCGCCGTGGGAACCGACGGGATCATGATCGACGCGGCCAACCTGCGCATGGCCCAGACGACGCTGCGCGCAGCCGAAGCGGCGCAGCGCGCCCACGCACCGGAGGCCACACGATGAGCACCGACGAAGCACACGAGGGACGTTGCTACGAGGACTTCACCGTGGGGCAGGTGCTACGCCACCCGCTGGGGCGCACGGTGAGCAACGTCGACAACACCTGGTTCACCCTCCTCACCAACAACACGAATCCCATCCACTTCGATCGCTACTACTCGGCACAGACCGAGTTTGGCGAACCACTGGTGAACTCGGCGTTCACGCTGGCGCTCGTGGTGGGACTGTCGGTGAGCGACATCTCGCGCAATGCCGTCAATCTCGGCTGGGACGAGGTGCGCCTGCCGGCGCCGGTGCTCGAAGGGGACACGATCTATGCGCAGAGCGAGGTGTTGAGCATGCGCGAATCGAAGTCGCGCCCCACGATGGGGATCGTCGAGGTCAAGACGACCGGCTTCAAGCAGGACGGGACCGTGGTGATCACGTATCGCCGCACGATCCTCGTGTACAAGCGCGGGCACGCGCCCGTTCATCCGGTGCCAACGATCAAGGGCTGAACAACGCGCGCTCCGATTGTGGGAGCGCGCCGCCATCAGACGACCGGCGTACTCGCCGCCTTGCCAAGGCGCTGATCGACTCCACGCCCCAACCCCCGAGCCACTCTCCATGCGCGTTCCCCACGGATTCACGGTTTTTGTCGCCGTTGCGTCGCTCCTCGTCGCTCCGACGATCGCTGCGCAGGGGGTGCCACTGCGCGACCTGGTGTACGAGGCGTCGATCAGCGAGCTGCAGGATGGGCTGCAACGCGGCCGCTGGACCGCGGTGCAGCTGGTCGATGCGTATCGTGCCCGCATCGCGGCGTACGATCAGCGCGGCCCGGCGCTCAACGCGATCATTCGGCTCAATCCCAACGCCAGGCGAGACGCCGCCGCGCGCGATGCCGAGCGCAAGGCGGGACACGCGCGTGGGGCGTTGCACGGGATCCCGATCCTGCTCAAGGACAACTTCGACACGTTCGACCTGCCAACGGCGGCCGGTTCGCTCGCACTGGCGGGGGTGCAGCCGCCGGATGACGGCTTTGTTGTCGCCCGGCTGCGCGCGGCGGGGGCGGTGATCCTTGGCAAGACCAACATGCACGAACTGGCGGCGGGGATCACCTCGGTCAGTTCGTTAGGCGGGCAGACGCGTAACCCGTATGACCCGATGCGCTGCCCTGGCGGGTCGAGCGGCGGGACAGGAGCGGCGATTGCCGCGTCGTTCGCCGCCGTGGGATGGGGCTCGGATACCTGCGGATCCATCCGCATTCCGTCCGCCTTCAACAACCTCGTCGGCTTGCGCCCCACGCAGGGCATGGCGAGTCGTGACGGGATCGTTCCGCTCTCGCACACACAGGACATCCCCGGACCGCTCGCTCGTTCGGCGCGCGATCTCGCCATTGCCCTCGATGTCACCGTTGGCTTCGACCCGGCCGATACCACCACGGCGCTTGCGAGGGGACGTTCGGCGACGGCGTTCAGCGATTCGCTCGCCGCCTTCCCGATGCGTGGCACGCGGGTGGCCCTGCTCACGAACTACATGACCGGCGACATCGACGCCGACATTCGCGACACCGTACGGGCCGTGACGACGGCCATGGTGCGGGCGGGGGCCGAGGTGGTCGAGCTACGGATTGCCGACTTCGACTCGCTGATGGCCAACACCAGCGTCATCAACTTCGAGACCAACTACGACCTGCAGGATTACCTCAAGGCGATCCCGGGGGCGCCCCAGCTCACCGCGCGGCAGATCCTCGACCGCGGGCTCTTTCACGCGGCGATGACGGGGCGGATCATCGCGATGGACACCACCGGGGTGCGAGACAGCGAGCGGTATCGCACGGCTCTGGCGCGGCAGCAGGTGCTGCGCACGCGGCTGCTGGCGGCGATGGACTCGCTGCGGGTGGACGCCATCGCCTATCCCACGAGCCGTCGGCGTCCGGTCCTCGTGGGCGAACCCCAGCCAGGGTCCACCTGCGGCCTGAGCGCGCACAGCGGCTTTCCGGCGCTCAGTGCCCCTGCCGGCTTCACCGACGATGGCCTCCCGGTGGGGATCGAGTTCATGGGGCGCCCCGGCGCCGACGTACGGCTGGTGGGGCTGGCGTACGCGCTGGAGCAGCTCGGCGTACGCCGCCAGGCGCCGTCGACCACACCACGGTTGCGCGGTGGGCGCGGTCCCACGGCGATCGCGTTCGCGCACGCGGTGCGTCGTGGCGCGGTAACCGGCACGGTACGGTTTGTCTTTGATCCCCACACCAACGAACTGCGCTACGCCGCGACGGTGACCGGCGGGCGGACCGAGGCGCTTCAGGCGCTCGTGTTGCGCCGCCCGTCATCAGGGGGCATGGGATCGCCGGTGATCCATCGCCTGGCCGGGCCGGCCATGCGCGAGGCGTCGGGGGCGTTCCCGCTGGCGGGCATCGATCGTCGCGCACTTGCCGCCGGCCGGATGCAGCTGGCGATCTTCACCGCCGAGGGAATGGCCGAGATCCCGCTGCGCGCGGTGGCGCTGCCGTAAGCGCCGGCCAGCGATCGCCGGCACGTCCCCGCGCGCGGTCAACGCGCGCGACGAGCCCTCCGTTTGTTCTCTGTTGCCGAGCTTCGTCGCTGGCGGCATACTGCTCGCGCGCACTTCGCGCAGGGCACCCACCGGGGAGAGCGAACCATGAAGAGACGGGACTTTGTCGTATCGTCGGCGCTGGGGACACTGGGCGCCGGAGCCAGCCGCATGGGACTCGGCGGAGCGAACGCCACGCTCGCCGATGCGCTGATGACGCCGCGACCGACCGCCGCCACGCGCAAGATCCTCATCGCGGGGGGCGGCTTTGGCACGGCGTTCATCCGCTACATGGCGCAGCTCACCGGAAAGCCGCGTCCGCGCATCTGCTATCTCCCCACCGCGTCGGCCGATTCGCCGCAGGGAGCGCTCGCCTTCTACCAGAATTGCGCGCCGCTTAACGTAGAGCCGCATGTGCAGAACTCGTTCATCGCCAGCACGCGGCAGGACAAGAGCTGGTCGGAGGTCTTCCTCTCGATGGACGCGATCGTGTGCTCCGGCGGCAACACGCTCAACCAGCAGGCGATCTGGAAGGCGCAGGGGATCGACCTGGTGCTGAAGGAAGCGTGGGATCGCGGGATCGTCCTTGGCGGGGCCAGCGCCGGCTCGTTATGCTGGTTCGAGGAAGGGACGACCGATTCGCGCCCGAAGGAGTTGTCGATCGTGAAGTGCCTGGGTTTCCTGAAGGGGAGCCACTCGCCGCACTACGACGCTGAGCCCGGACGCCGCCCCCTGTACCACAAGCTGATCGGGTCGGGCGAGATGAAGCCGGGGTATGCCTGCGACAACGACGCCGGGATCTACTTCGAGGACAACGAGGTGAAGCGGGTGGTGAACACGCGCCCCGCGGCCAAGGTCTATCACGTGTCGGTGCAGGGGGGGAAGGTGGTGGAGCGTCTCATGGAGCCGGAGCGGATCGCGTGATGTCTGTGCGTCACCGAGTGGCGTACGTCGTGCCTCGCGGGCTGCATCGCCCGCTGTACCGCGCGGCGTTGGCCACTCTGTTGTTGATGGGCGCGCTCGGCGTGAGCACGACGACGTCGGGCGCGCAGGTGCAAGGTGCGGCGAGCGCACCACAGGCGAGGGGCACGCTGTACATCGTGGGTGGTGGGCCGCAGCCTGCGTCGTTGGTGCGAGAATTCGTCACGCTCGCCGGCGGAGCGGGAAAGGCCCGCATCGTCGTCTTCGCCATGGCCAGCGCGAGCGGGCGCACGAGCGGCGAGGACAAGGCGAAGCAACTGCGTTCGTTAGGTGCGGAGGCGGTGAACGTCTGGGTCACGCGTGACGGGGCCGACGCCGAGGACGTGGTCCGACAGGTGCGCGAGGCGACCGGGATCTGGTTTGGCGGCGGCGACCAGTCGCTGCTGACGGCGGCGCTCGCCGGCTCGCGCACCGCGGCGGCCATCGCCGAGCGGTATCGCGACGGGGCAGTGATCGGCGGGACGTCGGCCGGGGCTGCGGTCATGTCGGCCGTGATGATCACCGGTGAAGAGCGTACGCCCGGCGGGGCGCGCCCCGACTCGACGGTCCACCTCGGGACGATTGCGCGCGACAACATCGTCACAGCGGCTGGGTTCGGGTTGATCGACAACGCGATCATTGACCAGCACTTCCTGCGGCGCCGGCGCAACAATCGGCTCATCAGCCTCGTGCTCGAGCGCGCGCCGCACCTGGGGGTGGGGATCGACGAGTCGACGGCGATCGTGGTCGAGCCCGGCGGACGCTGGCGCGTGGTGGGGGAGAGCGTCGCGGTGATTTACGACGCGCGTCGCAGCGCGATCTCCGCGCCGGGCGCAACGCTAGGAGCCAGCGGCGTGACGATGCACGTCCTGCCGGCGGGGAGCCGCTTTGATCCCGCAACGGGCGAGGCCACGCTCGGCGGCTCGCGCTAGGCGCGACCGGTCTCGAGCAGGGAAGGTCGTGTCCGCCTGTTCAGGCGCGCATACCGGTTGATGGACTATTGCGGCGCGCAGGCTCCGTCCTCAACGTGTGCGCTCCAATTCTTCACGAATGGTTGGACCCTCCGGGCAGCACTCCAACTGTCTGGAGCAGTTGGGGGCGGTCTGGGGGCTGGGAGTGACAGGCAGTGCGGGAGCGGGTGGTGAGCGGTGGTGAACCGTCGCGCAGTACGGACCTCGGAAGTTCGTCCCTGGCCGTCGCGCGGACTCATTGTGGAGGATTCGAATGCAACGACGTCTCTGGTCAGCTGTGTTGGTCGCTGCCGGTTGTTTGGCGACAACGCTTGTCCCGTCGAGCGCGAAGGCGCAGGCGACGGGTTTCATCAAGGGGACGGTGATCGACTCGGCGTCGCGCCGCCCGGTGGATGGAGTGCAGGTGGTGGTGGCAGGATCGACGTTGGGGGCGCTGACGTCGGCGGGCGGCACGTATGTGATTCGCAACGTGCCGGTGGGGACGTACAGCGTGCGGGCGACGCGACTGGGCTTTGGCCCGGCGCAGCGCAGCGTCACGGTCGCCGCGCTCGACACCGCGGTCGCCGACTTCACGCTCCGCGCGGCGGCCCTCAACCTCTCGCAGGTCGTGGTGGTCGGCTACGGCACGGCCAATCGCCGTGAAGTCACCAACGCGGTGACGACGGTGCGCAGCGAAGACCTGGTCAACGTCCCCGTGGCCAGCGTCGAAGCCGCGCTGCAGGGGAAGGCGGCCGGGTTGCAGGTCATCCAGAACGCCGGTAATCCGGGGAACGGCATCTCGGTGCGCGTGCGCGGGTCGTCGTCGCTGTCGGCGGGGAACCAGCCGCTGTACGTCATCGACGGCATCCCGATGCTGCGCGAGAGCTACTCGCAGTTGGGGATGGGTGGACAGGACGTGAGCGCGGTGAGCGGGATCAGCCCCGACGAGATCGCGTCGATCGACGTGCTGAAGGATGCGTCAGCGTCGGCGATCTACGGATCGCGCGGCTCCAACGGCGTCGTCCTCATCACCACCAAGCGTGGGCAGGCGGGACGTCCCAAGATCACGTGGAACGGCTACTACGGGACGCAGGAGCTGTCGAAGAAGGTCAACATGCTCAACGCCAAGGAGTATGTCGCCTACTTCAACGAAGCCGCCAAGAACGACGGCTATGCCGACGACGAGCTGCCGTTTGTCCCCGGCGTCGACGACACCATCAACACCGATTGGCAGAAGGCGGTGCTGCAGACGGCCCCGGTGTACGACCTCTCGCTCGGCATGACGGGAGGTGGTGACCGCATCTCGTACTTCGTCTCCGGCTCCTTCTTCAACCAGAAGGGGATCCTGGTGGGCTCCGAGTACCGTCGCGCCAACGTGCGAGCGAACCTCGATTTCTCCCCGTCGTCCAAGATCAGCGTGCGCACGTCGATCGGACTCGGGCGCGAGGGGAACTTCCGCAACGAGAACGACAACACGATCGACGGCGTCGCCACCAACGCGCTGGCCAACCAGCCTAACGTGCGCGTGAAGAATGCCGACGGGACGTTCACCTCGACCGACGATGGGCTGGAGTACACCAACCCGGTGGCGCTCGGGGTGCTGGATAACGCCGAATCGCGCACCCTCCGCGCGATGGGCAACACGGAGCTGTCGTACGCGTTCACCGATCGCCTGCGCCTCAACGGGCGCGTCGGTGTCGACATGCTCAACCTGCGCGACCTGCGCTGGAACTCGCCGCTGATCATCGGGACGTACGCCGCCAGCGCGCGTGGCGTGGCGCAGCAGGGGAACACGACGGTGAGCCGCTACGTGGCCGAGACGTACATGCAGTACGACGTCCCGGGGCAGCGCTTTGGGGCGCTGTCGCTCGTTGGAGGTTCTGGTGTCGAGTACAACTCGCGCGAGAACGACTTCCTGCAGGGGGAAGGATTTGGGAGCACGCAGTTCCGCTACCCCGGCAATGCCGGCAAGGTGACGTCGTACGATGGCGGGCGCACCGACAACAACCTCGCCTCGTTCTTCTCGCGCGCCAACTGGGCGCTCAACGATCGCTACTTTGCCAGCGCCAGCATCCGCATGGACGGGTCGTCTCGCTTTGGCGACAACAACCGCTACGGCATCTTCTCCTCAGGCTCGATCGGCTGGGCGCTGTCGGACGAATCGTGGCTGTCGGCCATCAAGAAGGTGGGCGACCTCAAGCTGCGGATGAGCTACGGCGAGACCGGGAACCAGGGGATCGCCGACGACTACGCCCCACTGGCTCGCTTCGGGCGCGCCAACTACTCGGACGTCCCGGGGATCGCCCCGTCGTCGCTGGCCAACCCTGACCTCAAGTGGGAGACGACGCGCGAGTTCGACGTCGGCGTCGACTTCTCCATGCTGCAGGGACGCGTCGGCATCGTCGCCGACTACTTCAAGAAGAAGACCGACGACCTCCTCGTGTCGCGCCCGATCACCTCGACCTCGGGCTTCACGAGCGTCTACGACAACATCGGCAACATCGAGAACCGCGGGTGGGAGTTCCAGCTCTCGACCGAGCCGATTCGCGAGTCCAAGGTGGGTGGCCTCAACTGGAGCAGCGACTTCAACATCTCGTTCCTCAAGAACGAAGTGACGGCGCTGTACCGCAACGAGCCGTTCAACGCCGGCATCCGCAGCCTCAATCGCGTGGAAGTGGGGCAGCCGCTGGGCGCGTTCCAGACGCTGCGCTTCAAGGGGGTCGATCCGCAGACGGGCGACGCGATCTACGACGACGTCAACGGCGACGGTGACATCACCGCCGACGATCGTGTCATCGTCGGCAGCCCGCACCCCGACTACTTCGGTGGCTTCACCAACACGATTTCGTGGAAGGGTTTTGACTTCCGCAGCTTCGTGCAGTTCACGCAGGGGAACAAGGTCTTCAACGCCATCCGAATCTTTGCCGATGACGGCGGCTACTACTTCGACAACAAGCTGCGCGACTCGTACGAGAAGCGCTGGAAGAAGCCGGGCGACATCGCCGAGCAGCCGCGCTTGAGCTACGACGGCACGTCCGGCGCGCGCGACGTGTCGAGCCGCTTCGTCGAAGATGGGTCGTACATCCGCCTGCAGGAGTTGACGCTGGGGTATCGCCTGCCGCGGTCTTGGGCCCGCACGCTCAACATGGACGAAGCGCGCTTCTTCGTGTCGGGGCGCAACCTCGTCACGTGGACCGACTACACCGGCTACAACCCCGACGTGAACAGCAACGGCTCGAGCGCGACCATCTCGCTCGGCACCGACTTCTACGCCTATCCGCTCGCCCGGACGCTGTCGTTCGGCGTGCGCGGGTCGTGGTGAGGACGATGACCATGCAGACACCCATCACCATGCGAATCATGCGACGCTACGTCATGCGTCCCTTGATGGTCGCGCTCCTCGCGGGGACGGCCGTCGGTTGCGATGAAACCCTTACGGTCGAGCCGACCACCGAAGTCGAGGAGTCGCAGGCCATCATCGACGCCTCCAGCGCGCGCGCGGCGCTCGCCGGCGCGTACGACGCCCTGCAGAACGGCAGCTATTATGGCGGCGATTTCCTCTTCCTCTCCGACCTCGCCTCCGACGACGTGGCGCACGTGGGGACGTTCACCACGTACGCCGACGTGGACCAGCACGTCACGGCGGCCGACAACAGCACGCTCGAAGGGATCTGGGATGCGATCTACACCGCGATCGGGCGTGCCAACACGCTCATCGCCAAGGTCCCGAACGTCACCACGCTCAGCGACGACGAGCGCAAGGACATCGTGGGCCAGGCGCACCTGCTGCGTGCGCTGAGCTATCACAATCTCGTCAAGCTCTGGGGGCCGGTCCCGATTCGCCTGGCGCCGCCCGCCTCGCTGGATGAGTTGTCGAACACCGAGCGCGCGACCGTGGCGCAGGTGTACACCCAGATCCTGTCCGACATCAACCAGGCGCAGCAGCTCCTGAGCACCGACTACCGCACGCGCGAAGCATCGTGGCTGGCCGCAGAAGCGCTCAAGACGCGCG
>CAZLLP010000001.1:0-101030 GCA_964560345.1 uncultured Gemmatimonadaceae bacterium | reverse complement strand
GGGGGCCAAGACCGGCGGGCTGGCTTACCAAGGGAGCAAAGCGTCGGTGATCACGGCGGCCAACAAAGTCCTGGCCGAAGGGGTGGAGCTGGCCCCGACCTTTGCTTCGCTCTTCCAGGCCACGGGGAACGACACCCCCGAGGACATCTGGCGCGTCTCGTTCACCGCCACCGAGTACAACCTGTCCGGGTACTACTACCTGGCCAAGGCGTTAGGCGGCCGCTACGAGATCGCGCCGAGTGCCGGGCTGCGCTCCTCGTTCGAGACGGGCGACGAGCGGCTGGCGTGGTCCATCCAGCTCGACAGCCGCAACCGTCGGTACGGCGCCAAGTGGCGCACGACCGAAGGGGCCGAGGACCTGCACATCATCCGGTTGGGTGAGGTGCTGCTGAACAAGGCCGAGGCGCAGGTGGCCCAGGGCGACCTGGCCGGCGCGGTGGCGACGTACAACCTGCTCCGCGAACGGGCGGGGGTGGCGCCGCATACGTTAGGCGTGGAGGTCACCACGGCCACGCAGGTCCGCGATGCCGTGCGCGCCGAGCGTCGTCGCGAACTGGCGTTCGAGGGCGACCGTTGGCCGGACCTCGTGCGCACCCAGCGCGCCGCGACGCTGCTGGGGATCCCGGCCTTCCGTACGGTCTTCCCGATCCCGCAGAACGAGATCGACGTGGCACCGAAGATCGTGCAGAACACGGGATACTAGGAGAGCAGACGGGAGACGGGAGACGGGAGACGGGAGACGGGAGGTCGACGTCGACGCTCCTGTCTCCCGTCTGCAGAGCGGGCGGCCTCCGATGGTTTGGGGGCCGCCCGTATCTCTCTCCCTTGAACGACCGTTGCGCGGAACGGTCGCGCGTGAGGCTTGTTAGTTCACGCGAATCCAAGCGACGTATCGAGAAGAGTCGGTGGGGGTACCGTAGACGGGGTGGGGCTGCAGCGAGAGCAGCGTCACGCGGTGCCCCCACGCTGCGCCGCTCTTGGGGTCGAGATTGGTGTGCAGCGAGAGCATCTGTGAGGCGGCCTTGCAGCCGTCCTTGTAGCACCCGGGATGCACGGCAATCTCGGCCACCGCATCACCCGCCCACACGCACTGTACGCCCGTCGCGCAGCGCGAGTCGCTCGGCACTGCCGTAAACGTCATCCAGACGTCACCCACCTTCACGTCCTTGCGGAACGTGAGCGGGATCGAGTCGGCGGCCTGCTGCAGCGTGAAATCGCCGTCGGGGGCGATCGGGGTCGTTCCCTGTGTGCCGCACGCGAGGGCGGCGAGCGCCGCGAACACGCGTAGTCTCTTGAAAGGTCTCGACATCATTCCTCCAATCCGGTCCCATCGCTGGCCGCCGAAAGCGGGCGGCACTGTTCCTGATGAGATGACGCTGGTCCCCCTTCAATTGTAGCACCCGCGTGGCGGGGTGCCGTTCCACCACGACCGCCGACCGGGCAGCTACCCTTGCTCCCGCAGCGCCACCGAGATCGCGGCGAGCCCGTCACGCAGTTCCTGCTCGCTGGGCCACGCAAAGCCGATGCGCATGTAACGCTTGGGCATCTCGAACCAGTGCCCCGGACCGACATACGTCCCGTGGTCGTGCAGCAGGCTCTGATAGAAACGATCGATGTCGAAGGTTGGGTTAGTCGTCATGCGCGGAAAGCAGACCACGCCCCCAGATGGCGCGACCCATTCCATCAACGGCTCGGCGGCGATCCAGTCGCCCACGATCTGCCGGCGCGCCATGTTGATCGGTCGACTGCGGGCGAGCCACTCGGCGCGCTGCTCAAGCACGGCGACGCCGAGCCGCTCGTCGATGATCCCGCCGCAGATCCCGATCTGCTCCTTGGCGGCAAGGAAGGTCTCCAAGAGCGCGGCGTCTCGCGTGATGAGCCAGCCGAGTCGCAGCCCCGGCGTCCCGAACGACTTGGAGAGCGACGACACCGCGATGACCCGCGGCGAGATGCTTGCCGCGGTTGGAGGCGGGGCGCCGTACGCGAGGTCGCGATACGTCTCGTCGACGAGCAGGTGACAGCAGTGTCGCTCGGCGATCGCGTCGAGCGCGAGCAGTTCATCCCACAGCAGCATCGTTCCGGTGGGATTGTGCGGCGTGGTCACGCTGATGAGGCGCGTGGCCGGTGTGATCGCGCGCTCCACCTCGTCGAGGTCGAGTTGGAACCCCTCGTCAAAGGAGAGGTCAATGCAGGTCATCGCGCAGCCGATGGCCCGCGGCGTCTCGAGGTTGGTGGCATAGTTGGGGCGCACCACCACGAGGTGCGAGTCCTTTTCCAGCAGCGACGTCGCGACGATGAACAACGCTCCCGCAGCGCCCTGCGTCACCAGCACATCGCGCGGTGAGACGACGTCGCTCTCTCCCTGCAGGGCGATGAGTTCGCGCAGCCGTGGTTCGCCGCGGTGTTCGCCATACGGGAGCAGCAGGCCGGCGAGGTCGGCCGTGATGTCGTCGATGGTGCGGTCGGCGATCGAGCTTTCCGAGAGGTTGTTCCGGATGCGGCCGTATCCCATCTCCTCGGGGGATTCGACCTCGATGCGCATGCGTCGGTATTGCATGTCAGGGGGGGCGTGAAGAAGGCGTGCGAATCGGCGATTGGCGCACGAATCTACTCTTTCATGGGCGTTGCATCGCGTTATTGTATCGCGCCTGCGACTTGTTGGGCGGGCCCAGCTCCGAGGGGACGGTGAAGTGCGGTGAGAGGCTATGTCGAGACGCCGCCGCCTGCTCCGACTATGGACTGAACGCGCCCCCCGTGGCGCCCCACCCCTGAGGAGATGCACCCATGCGATACATGCTGATGATGCACGCCCCGCGCGCCAGCGGAGACTGGAGCGTAAACGCCTGGACGCCTGACGAGCTCAAGGCGCACATCGGCTTCATGCACGCACTCAACCGCGACCTCACCGCCGCCGGTGAACTGGTGAGCGCCGAGGGGCTCGCCATGCCAGGTGAGGCGCGCGTGGTGCGCGTGGGCAAGGACGGCGCTCCGGTCGTCACCGACGGACCGTTCGCCGAAACCAAGGAATTCCTCGCGGGCTACTGGATCGTGGAGGTCGAGTCGGCCCAGCGCGCGCACGAGATTGCCGCGCGCATCTCGTCGGCCCCCGGCCACGGCGGTGTGCCGCTGGTCATCCCCGTCGAGGTGCGCCAGGTGATGAGCGCCCCGCCGACGGAGCCGTGAGGGAACCCGGACGCAGTGCTGACGCGGGCGTGAGTCACTTCTGATGCTGCAAGCGGCCCACGCATCGCTCGGGCACCTGCTGCGCGATCTCGCGCCGCAGGTGCTCGGCGCGCTGGCGCGTCGGCATGAGGACTTTGGCGCCGCCGAAGATGCGGTGCAGGAAGCGCTGATCGCCGCCGCCAACCAGTGGCCGGCGACCGGTATCCCCGACAATCCGCGCGGCTGGCTCTATCAGGTCGCGCTGCGCCGGTTGGCCGATCATGTGCGAAGCGAGACGGCGCGGCGACGCCGTGAGGATGCGGTGGCGGCCGAACGCGTGACGGAGCGTGACGACGGCGGTTGGCCGGACGATGCCGCGCGCGGAAAGGACGATTCGCTCGTTCTGCTTTTCATGTGTTGTCATCCGTCGCTCACCCCGCCATCGGCCATTGCGCTCACGCTGCGCGCGGTGGGGGGACTCACCACCGCCGAGATTGCGCGCGCCTTCCTGGTCCCCGAGGCGACGATGGCGCAGCGCATCAGCCGGGCCAAGGCCACCATCAAGTCGTCCGGCATCCCGTTCCGCATGCCCTCCGGCGACGAGCGAGACGAACGGCTCGATGCGGTGCTCCACGTGCTCTACCTGATCTTCAACGAAGGGTACAGCAGCAGCGCCGGTCCTCAGCTGCAACGCAGCGACCTTGCGGCCGAAGCCATTCGCCTCACGCGCGGGCTGCACGCGTGGCTTCCCGATGACGGTGAGGTGGCGGGGCTGCTGGCGCTGATGCTCCTGACCGACGCCCGCCGCGCCGCGCGCACCGGCCCGAACGGCGAACTGATCCCGCTCGACGAGCAGGATCGCGCGACGTGGGACCAGCGCCAGATCACCGAAGGCGTCGCCCTCATCTCGGCCACGCTGCCGCGCGGGCGCATCGGCGCCTATCAGCTGCAAGCGGCCATCGCCGCAGTGCACGACGAGGCGCCGACTGCGGCCGACACGGACTGGGCGCAGATTCATGCGCTGTATGGGGTGCTGCGTCGCCTGTCGGATAACCCGATGGTCGCGCTGAGCCACATCGTGGCCGGCGCGATGGTGCATGGGGCGGCCGCGGGGCTCGAGCAGTTGGCGGCGCTCGACGCCGACGCGCGGCTGGCGGGGCACTACCGACTCGACGCCGTACGCGCGCACCTCTACGAGATGCTGGGCGATACGCCGCATGCCATCACGCACTATCGCGCCGCGGCCGAGCGCACGGCGAGCATCCCCGAACGCGACTACCTCACCACCAAGGCGGCGCGACTCGAGATGGGGCGGTAGCTTTCGGCATGCCGACCGAGACGCCTTACACCGACGAGTCGCTCTGCGAGCTGCTCTGGGCCAACGGGATCGCGTTCACCCGCGCCGACCATCCTCCCGTCTTCACCTGCGACGAGGCCAATCGCCTCGTTCCCGCCGAGCTGGTGGGGGTGCAGACGAAGAACCTCTTTCTGCGTGACGGGAAGGGGAAGCGTCACTGGCTCCTGGTGACGACGTGCGAGAAGGCGGTCGACCTCAAGGCGCTCGCGCCGCGCATCGGCGCCGATCACCTGAGCCTCGGCTCGCCGGAACGATTGATGAAGTACCTGGGGCTCACGCCGGGGGCGGTGACCCTTTTTGGTGTGGCCAACGACCCCACGCACGACGTGAATCTCGTCGTCGATCGCGACGTGTGGGAGCAGGATGCGTGGCGCTGTCATCCGATGGTGAACTCGGCGACGCTGGTGATCAACCGCGAGGGGGTCGACCGCTTCCTCGCCCTCACGGGACACAAGGCGTCATTGGTGCAGGTCCCGGAGCGCGTGGCATGAGGAGACGCGAGATGACTCGTCAGGCGGTGTTAGTCGCGCTGGGTGTACTGCTCGCACTTGCAGGAACTGCGCCTAACGCCACCGCGCAGGCGGCGCGATCGGGCAATCCCATCCTGCTGGGCAAGTACGCCGACCCTGAAGCGCACGTCTTCAACAACGCGTACTGGATCTTCCCCACCTACTCGGCGCCCTACGACGAGCAGCGTTTCATGGACGCCTTCTCGTCGAGGGACCTGGTGACGTGGACGAAGCACGAACGCGTTCTCGACATCGCCGACATCCCGTGGGCCAAGCGCGCGCTGTGGGCGCCGTCGGTCATCGAGAAGGATGGCTGGTACTACCTCTTCTTTGGTGCCAACGACATCCAAAGCGATCAGGAGTTGGGCGGCATCGGCGTGGCGCGCTCGCGTTCACCGGCTGGGCCGTTCAAGGATTACCTCGGTCGCCCGCTCATCGACAAGTTCCACAACGGCGCGCAGCCTATCGATCAGATGGTCTTTCGCGATCGCGACGGGGCGTACTACATCGTGTATGGCGGCTGGCGTCACTGCAACATCGCGCGGCTCACGGACGACTTCACCGGCTTTGTCCCGTTTGCCGACGGCACGATCTTCAAGGAGAGCACCCCCAAGGGATACGTCGAGGGGGCGTACATGATGATGGTCGGCGATCAGTACTACTTCATGTGGTCCGAGGGGGGATGGACCGGTCCCGACTACGCCGTAGCCTACGCCGTCGGAACATCGCCGTTCGGTCCGTTCGAGCGGGTGGGGACCATCCTCAAGCAGGATCCCACGGTGGCGACCGGGGCGGGGCACCACTCGGTGCTGCGATCGCCCGCGTCGGGCAAGTCGTACATCGTCTATCACCGCCGCCCGTTGGGCGAAACCGATCGCAACTACCGCGTCGTGAGCATCGAGGACCTTCGTTTCGACAAGGCGGGGCGCATCCTCCCGGTGGTGATCACGAAGGAGGGCGTGCCGGCCGATTCGATTGCGCCCGGCAGGCGCAACGATCGGTAATCTCGCGCGCGGTCAGGGGGTGGTGCGGTCGAGCCACCCACCTTCGAAGCCGGCGCGGCGCAATCCCGTCACGATGTACGGATTGGTGCGCATCACCCGCCAGATCAACTCGCTCCGGTAGTTCTCGATCATCAACACGATGGGTCCCTGGTCGATGCCGAGGTAGTCGTTGTCGAACCAGCCGAGGGTGGGGTCGACGCGTCCGTGCCGCAGCGGGACGGGGAGGCGCAGCGTGGGATTGAAGGCGTCGAGAAAGCCGTAGCGCTGGTAGAGATGGTCGCCGTACTTCTCGCGCATCGCACGAATGGCCGGCATCGCGACGGTCGGAGCGAAGGCGATCGACGCCGCAGCCGCCGTGGGGGCGATGGTGCCATCGTCGCGCACCGCCGTGGCGGAGGCGCCTCGCGCCCAGTACGTGTGGAATTGCACCTGGCGACCGTCGATCGTGAGCGTCGAGTCGAGCGGGCCGTCGCTCGCCGTGAGTCCCCAGATGGTCGCGCCGTAGTCACGAAAGCGCGCGGCGTTGGCCATCGCGTAGGCGCGCTGCGAGAGCGCCGCGCGCCGCGAGTTCTCGAAGTAGTCGATGCCACGCCCCCGCATGTAGGCATCGCGGATCCCGCGGAAGTCAATCCAGCTGTGCGAGTACTGGTGGCCAAAGAGCGGGTCGAAGTTCACGTGCGCGTAGCCATGGAAATCGCGCCACTCGTAGGTGCGAGTGTACGCCTCCCACGCCGACGCGTCGATGGCGTGCGTCGGCGAGCCTAACGCCAACACGTACAGGAGCATCGACTCGTCGTACCCCTTCCAGTCGCTGATGGAGTAGCCGTCTTCCGGGCGCCAGCGATGGTTGACCAGCGGAGCCCGCGGCTGGATCCAGGTCCACTCGACGCGTCGGTAGAGCGAGTCGGCCACGGCGCGGATGGCTACTTCCTCGGCGGTGTTGCCGGTGTAGTACGACTGACAGAAGAGCACACCGCCCAGCAGGAGCGCGGTGTCGATGGTAGACAGTTCGACCTGGGCGAAGCGCGTCCCGCTCGCCATGTCGAGGAAGTGATAGTAGAACCCCTTGTAGCCGGCGGTCCCCGCGGGCGCCGGACCCTGCGGTGCGTGCAGGAAGAAGTTGAGCGTCACCAGCGTGCGCTCGGCCGCCTGCGCGCGCGTGATCCACTGGCGCTCCACGCCGATGGGATACGCGGTCAAGGCAAACCCCACCGCGGCGATGCTGGAGAACGACGGCGTGGGCCACCGGTCGGGGGTCAGCCCGGTGCGCGCGTCGCTTCGCTCCCAGAAGAAGTCGAACGTGCGGCGCTGCAGCGAATCGAGCAGCGCGACGTCGGCAGTGGGGAGCGGGGTCGGCGCTGTGCCGCTGACCGACGCCGACCTGCACCCCGTGACCAGGACGAGTGCCAGCAGGAGGCGACGAGCGTGCATCGGGGGCGCGTGTGGAAGGGGGGAAGTCGAAGCGGTGGCGCAGTGTTCCGCGCCACCGCCGATGTGCAGCCTAACGTTTCATGCCGAAGCACACAATGCGTGCTACGGACCGCTGCGACGCGCCGGCTGCAGGCCGTAGCGCAACCCGAGCTGCAGGCGACGTCCGAGGGCGGCGCACCCCGGCTTGTTGTAGTTCGCGTTCGGGCTGCCGCTGGTCGGATTGATCTGCGCGTCGTAGCACCCGAAGTTGGCGGTGTTGAACGCGTTGAACAGGTCCACCAGCACCGCGACGCTCTGGCCGCTGGCCAGCGTGAAGTTCTTCTCCACGCGTGCGTCCATGTTCTGCGTGTTGAAGACGTGGCCGAGTCCGAGGAAGGGCTTGGTGGGCGGCGAGTAGATGTACTTCTTCTGCCGGCCGTATTCGAAGCCCGCGCTGGCATCGGTCGCGTTCACCGTGAGACCGGAACCAAGGCTCACGATCGTGTTGAACTTCACCCCCCACGGCAGGCGCGTGATCGCGTTGGCGATGATGGTGTGCGTCTGGTTGTTGGGGGCGCGGCGCCGCGGGATGTCCTTCACCAGCGGGTAGTGATCGTCAAAGCCCCAGAACAGGTCCTGGCTCTGCCCCTGCTCCTCGGCACGCGCGAGCGTGTAGGCGAGGCCGCCCCCCCAGCGATTGGCGGCCGTGAGCGGACGATCGATCTGCAGCTGCAACGCGTCGTACCACGTCTTCACGCCGTCATCGGTGATGAACAGCGTGGCGTAGTTGGGGCCCAGGCCTCCCCACGGCGCCGCATGCACGAAGTTCATCCCGTTGAAACCGCGCACGCCGTTGTACGAGGCGGTCACCAGCAAGCCGCCGATCCCCTGGCGAATGCCGCCGCTCAGCTGGTACGTCTTGGGTGGCTTGAGGTCGTTGGCGACCATGAAGATTTCGGGGAGCCCTGCCGTGCCGGCCAGCGCGCGCAACGTGGAGGGATTGAGGTACTTGTCGTCCCAGGCCACGCAGCGCGGACATTGCGTCGTGGGCCCCGTGGTGTTGAAGTCGGCGCGCAGCACGGAGTACTGCCGGCGGAATGACTCGTCGAGGAGCGTGTTCCAGTAGTTGCGGTCGTAGTAGATGCCGCCGCCGCCAAAGAGCACCGTCTTGCCGGTCCCGAACACGTCGTACGAGAAGCCCAGTCGCGGCTGGAACGCCCCGAGGAACATCTTGCGATCGCTGCGCCCGGTCGTGACGAAGTTGTCGAGTCCCCCTAACTGGTCGATGACGCGCACCTGGCGCACGTCGCAGCAGGTGCCATCCGACTTCAGGTAGGGTTGGTCGACATACAGCTTGCTGTTGAGCGCTCCGGCAAGCGAATCGGCGAGCGCCTTCGGCGTGACATAGCTGTTGTTGATCATGTTGGTCTCGGCGTCCCACCGAATGCCGAGGTTCAGCACCAGCTTGTCGCCAATGGCCCAGTCGTCCTGGATGTAGGCGCCGATCTGCGTGTTGTTCGTCTTCACGCGCGGATCGCCGAAGCCGAAGAAGGCCTCGAACGGGCGCGCCCAGTTTTCGTCCGAGCGATAGTTGAAGACGGGATTCTCGGTGAATCGCTTGTTGGCCTCGTACCCAAGGAAGTCGACGCCAACGCCCATCTTGATGACGTGATCGCCGCCAAAGGTCACCGCCGAGCGCGTGATGTCGTCGCGCAGCGAGAGGCGGCTCTGCTTGAAGTTCTGCTCCGAGTCCTTGCCGCCGATGCGCAGCAGGCCGAAGTAGTTCTTCCCCACCAGGTCACCGTTGGTCCACGTGGGATTCCACTGGAAATACTGCCCGTTGACCTGCGCCTCGTTGAGCCAGCGATCGCCCGCGTACTTCCAGTTGGCCACACCGGTGTAGACGTTGATGGCCAGGTTCTCCGACGACTGGAAGCTCGTCTGCCCGCCGAAGCCGCGGAAATCGGTTTCGTGACGAATCGTGGTGCTCAGGTCGATCGTGCTGCGCTCCGACTTGGCGTAGGTCAGCTTGCCAAACCCGAGGTGCTCGCGAAACTCGCTCGTGAACTGCCCGGTGTACTGCGACAGGTTGAGCGACGCCGGGGCGCGCGCCGCATCACCCCCCAGAAAGACGTTCTGCGGCTCATTGCGCGAGTTGAGCTCGTACGTGCCAAAGAAGAAGAGCTTGTCCTTGACGATCGGTCCGCCCAGGCTCGCCCCGCCCTGCACGCGCGAGTAGTTGGGTTCAGCACCACCACGGCTCTTGGTGAAGGCGTCGGTGGCGACGAAGTTCTTGCCGATCCCGAGCCCGAACAGCTCACCTTCCCACTGCGTGCCGCCGCTCTTGGTGGTGGCGGTGATGATGGCGCTCGAGGCCTTCTGGTACTCGGCCTTGTAGTTCTGCGTCACCACCCGGAACTCCTGTACCGCGCCCTGCGGGAACGGATTCCCCTTGCTGGCGTCCTGGCCGGCAACGCCGCCGCGCAGCACGTCATTCTTGTAGGTGGCGCCATCGACAAAGAGGTTCACCGCTTCCGGGGCCTGCCCGCCAGCGGCAAACGTCTTGTCGGTGCTGTTCACCGCCCCAGGCGTGATTCCGGGGACGAGCTTGGTGAGGTCGAGAAAGTTGCGATCGGCTGACGGAAGGTCGCGAATCTGGTCGCGGCTCACATTGGTGCCGACCTCCGAGGTGCGGGACTTCTCTGTCGCCTCGGCCACGACCACGACGGCGGACAACTGCGTGGCCGTCGGTTGAAGCGTGAAGTCGATGGTGATGGTCTGGCCGATGGCCACCGTGACCGCGCGTGTCTGCGGCGAGAAGCCGAGCCGGCGAATGGTGAGCTCGTACGGACCGGGGCGAAGCCCGGGGATGTTGTAGAAGCCGGACTGATTGGTCGCCGTGCCGCGCATCAACCCCATGTCGATGCTGCGGGCTGAGAGCTGCACTTCGGTCATCGGTTGACCGGCGGGATCGCGGACGTAGCCGCGAATGGAGCCGGTGGTGGTCTGCGCGCCGAGTGACGTCGACATGGCCGCAGCCACGCCCACAAGCAAGGCGGTCCTACGGACGAAAGAAAAACGAACAGGTGACACGTCGTCCTCCTGTGATCGATGATGTGACATGCCCTCGCCAATTGCCCGTGAGCTGCTATGGCTGGACACCTAGTCGCTAACACCCGGGTGCGAGAGCGTCAAGCGGCGCGTGACCGACGCGTGCGCGTGATGATGCATGCGTGCAACGATGCGGGGTGACGCAAGAATACGTGCGGGAATCGTCCGGTGCCTGACGAGTCTGGTTAGGCATGTCGAGTGATGGACAGCGAACTGGACCGGTGGCGGTCACTTCCCGGCAACTGGCGCGCGCAGCAGATTCGCTGCTGTGCTGTGCATGAGTACGCCTCGCACCCGCGCTCACTGGTCACATGCCCTCCCTCCTCGCCTTCATCGCCTTTCCCGGGATGGTCGCCTTCGTCATCCCGCTGACGCTGTTTCGCCCCGCGCACATCGCGCGCCCGGTCTCGGCCATCGCCCTTGCCGTCCTCACGTTAGGCGTGGCCGTCCTGCTCTGGTGCGTGCGCGACTTCCATGTCGTGGGGCGTGGAACGCTCGCGCCGTGGGCCCCGCCGCGGGCGCTCGTCCGCGTGGGGCTCTACCGATTCTCGCGCAACCCGATGTACCTCGGCGTTCTCCTCATCGTGTCGGGATGGGCGCTCGTCTTCCGTTCCCCTGCGCTGGCGGTCTACGGTGCGGCGCTGGCCATCGCCTTCCACCTGCGCGTCGTCTGGGGCGAGGAGCCGTGGCTGGCGCGCACACACGGCGCGTCGTGGGAGGAGTACCGGGCACAGGTCAGGCGCTGGATCTGACCTGGCGGGGGGAATGGGCTCAGGCGCGCTTGCCGTCGAGGCGACCTCATGAGAGGTTCTGCGCGCCCCCTTTTCGTGGACCATGTGATGCGACGTCGAATGCAGCTGGCGGCTGGATGCGTGTTGGCCCTGACCCTTGCCATCGGCGCGGCCCCCGCGCTTGCCCAGACGACTCCTCCCAACCCGGGAGCGCCCTATCCGCGGCCGAAAGGCGCGCACGAAGTGGTCGTCGAACGCGACGTGATGATCCCGATGCGGGACGGCGTACGCCTGGCCACCGACATCTATCGCCCCAAGGACGCCACCGGGCCGCTCCCGACGATCCTCATCCGCCTGCCGTACAACAAGTCGGCATACCGCTCGGCCACCGTCCCTGCCGACTTCTTCGCCTCGCACGGCTACGCCGTGGTGGTGCAGGACGTCCGCGGCAAGTTCGCCTCCGAAGGGACCTTTCGCGTCTACGAAGGAGACATGACCGACTGGCCCGACATGTTCGACTGGATCGGGACGCAGTCGTGGTCGACGGGGAAGGTGGGGACCTACGGCTGCTCATACCTGGGCGAGGGACAGATCCTCGCCGCGCAGACGCGCCACCCGCGTCACGTGGCGGCCATCGCGCAGGCAGCGGGGGGGAATCTCGGGCGTGTCGGACGTCGCCGGCAGTTCTGGGGATCGGTGGAAGGGGGCGCCTTCTCCATCTCGATCAACTTCGGGTGGATGCCGGTCTTCGCCTCAACCGAGAAAGGGATGAAGCCGATGCCTAACGTCGACCTGGCGTCGTACTTCCGCACCCTCCCGGTGATCGACATGCCCGATCGCGCCGGCTCCCCCAGTTGGGACTGGCGCAACTTCCTCGAGCGCTCGCCCGACGATCCGTGGTGGGACAAGCAGGGCTACCTCACCGCCGATGACAGCGTGGGCGTCGCCACGCTGCACGTCTCGTCCTGGTTCGACCTGGCCGCCGAGGCGCTGGAGTCGGCCGAGATCTTCCGCAAGAACGCGATCAATGCGCAGGCGCGCGACGGGCAGTACGCGATCATCTCGCCGACCGTGCACTGCGCCTCCGAAGGAGCCAGCGCGCAGACGATGGTCGGTGACCTCAACGTGGGCGATGCACGCCTGCACTACTGGGAGACATACCTCGCCTGGTACGATCGCTGGCTCAAGGGGAACGCACGCGCGCTCGACGGCATGCCCAAGGTCCAGTACTACACGATCGGCCGCAACGCGTGGCAGACTTCCGACCGCTGGCCGGTAGCCAAGATGCGCGAGACCGCCTTCTATCTCGACAGCGACGGCGGTGCCAACACCCGCGCCGGCAACGGACGTTTGGTGAGTCGCGCGCCGTCGCGCGCGCGTGTCGACACCTTCACGTATGACCCCGACAAGCCGGTTCCCGCGCGCGGCGGCTCGATCTGCTGCACCGGCAACCCCAAGGATGTCCCCGGCGCCTTCGACAACGCCGACATCGAGCTGCGCCCGGATGTCCTCGTCTACACGGGCGACGTGTTGCGCGATGGACTGGAGCTCACGGGACCAATGCGCGCCTACGTGCACCTGAGTTCAGACGCCCCCGACACCGACGTCACGGTCAAGCTCCTCGACGTCTTCCCCGACGGCAAGGCGATGAACGTGCAGGAAGGCATCACGCGCGTTCGCTACCGCGACGGCTTCGACAAAGCGCGCATGATGGAGAAGGGGAAGGTCTACGAGGTTCCGGTCGACCTGCATGCCTCGTCGTGGTACTTCGCGCCCGGGCATCGTCTGCGCGTCGAGATCTCGTCGTCCAACTTCCCGCGCTTCGACCGCAACCTCAACACCGGCGGGCGCAACTACGACGAGACCACCTGGCGCGTGGCAAAGAACGCCATCCACCACTCGGCGGCGCACCCCTCGCGACTGGTGCTGCCGGTGGTGCGTTAGGCGCGGGCCGAGGGGAGCGGGGGCTCGCGCGTGGCGAGCGGGCCCCCGTCCACGACGCTCGCGGGGGGCACGTGGCTCATGGCGTGCTCGGCGAGCGCCGTGATGGTGAGCGACGGATTGACCCCGGGATTGGCCGGCATCGCGGCGCCGTCGCAGATGAGGAAGTTGCGGTAGCCAAAGGCGCGATTGTGCGCGTCGACCACTCCGGTCGACGCGTCCCTCCCGATGGCGGCTCCTCCCAGGATGTGCGCGGTGGTCGGGATGTTGGCCACCGCTTCGAGCACGCCGCTGTGCGCGATCCCGCCAGTCTGCCTGGCCAGCCACTCCGTGGCCTCGTTGGCGACGTCGATGAAGGTCGGGTTGGGCTTCTCGGGATCCTGCTCCGTGCGCAGGCCGATCCCGCCAAACAGTCGACGCTTCACGCGAAAGGCGATCGCGTTGTCACTCGTCTGCATCACCAGCACGACGAGCGTGCGCTTGCTCCACCCGAACGGCCATCGCCCGCGCACAAAGCGCCACGGATGTCGCACAATCGCCGCCAGGAGCATCAGCGGTCGCGTGAGGCGCGTCCCGTTCCCGGTGAGCGGCGCCAACAGCAACGACATGAAGTCGCCGCGCTGGCCGTAGGTGCAGAACTCGATGTGCGTGTCGTGCCGCGGATGGATGCTGGCACTGATGGCCACGTCGTTCCACGGCGCGCGCGCGTCGTCGGGGAGGGTGACGGCCAGGATCGACTCGCTGTTGGTGCGCACCAGCTCACCCAGCCGGTCGCTCAGTCGCGGGAGCGCACCGGTCGCCTTGCACCTGAGCAGGAGCCGGTTGGTCCCCAGCGCCCCCGCCGCGACAATGACGCCGCGCGCGGTGAAGGTGCGGCGCTCCCTGGCCAGCCACGCGCCGGGGCGCTGCGTCGTTAGGCGATAGCCGTCGCTCCCATCCGCGGCGCCGATCGGGCGAATGTCGGTGACCTCGCAATCGCCGATCACCGTGGCCCCGCGCTTCTCGGCGAACCAGAGGTAGTTCTTGAGCAGCGTGTTCTTGGCCCCGTGACGACACCCCACCATGCAGGCGCCGCAGCGCAGGCAGCCGGTGCGATCGGGGCCTTCACCCCCGAAGTATGGGTCAGGGACGGTCTTGCCGGCCTCGCCGAAATAGACGCCCACCGGCGTGCGCGTGAACGAATCGGCCACACCAAAATGCTCGGCGACGTCGCGCAGCAGCTCCTGTCCGCCGCTGGAGAACGGGACGGTCTGCACGCCGAGCATGCGCTCGGCTTCTGCGTAGTGCGGCTGCAACGCGCTCGCCCAGTCGGCCAGCCCCGCCCACTGCGGATTCTCGAAGAAGGCGGGGCGAGCCCGATAGAGCGTGTTGGCGTACACCGTGCTTCCTCCTCCCACGGCCGACCCCGAGGCGATGAAGATGTCCTTGAACGGGGTGAGGCGCAGGATGCCGCGCATGCCTAACAATGGCGCCCACAGGAAGCGCCGCAGTTGCCACGTCGACTCGGCGTACTCGTCGTCGGCGTAGCGGTGGCCGCACTCGAGGACCGCCACCTTGTATCCCTTTTCGCTCAGGCGCAGCGCCGAAACGCTCCCGCCAAAGCCGGAGCCGACGATGATCCAGTCGTAGTCGAAGTGGGTCGCGGTCACGCGCCGTCGTGGGTGGACGTCAGGGGCTCTGGGAGGGCGCCGGTTGCGTTTCGCTGCGATGGGGATCGGTGCCGCTCGCAACATGCGCGCCTTCCTGCCGAAGCTCAACCGCTGTATCGTAGGCGCCGCCGCGCTTCTCGAGTGACGCTCAAGCCTCGCCCCGCGCCGATGTCCATTCGCCGTACGCTCGCCCGGTTGCATCGATGGGTCGGCCTCGCCAGTGGCCTGATCGTCTTCGTCGTCGCCCTGACCGGAGCCGTCTACGTCTGGGAAGGAGAGCTGTTCGCGCTCGGGCACGCGACGCTCGTGCGCGGCGCGACGGAGGGACCACGTCGTCCGGCGGGCGAGCTGCTCGCGGCGGCGCAGCGCGCTGTCCCCGTCGGCCACAACGTCGGCCGCCTGACGCTGTACACGGTCCCCTCGCGCGCGGCGGTGGCCATCGCCCAGCGCCTCAACGACGGGGCGCCGACGTACTTCGATGAGTTCGAGTACTACGACGAGGTCTACCTCGACCCGGCGACTGCGCGCGTGCTGGGCGTGGTCAATCGCAAGTACGAATGGATCTTCCTCACGCGGATGGTGCACACGAACCTGCTGCTCGCCGAAACCGGGACCTGGATCGTCGCGACGGCGACGCTGACCTTCGTGGCGATGGTGTTGACCGGGCTCGTACTCTGGTGGCCGCGGTCGCGCACCGTGCTGCGCACTCGACTGCGCGTGCAGCTGGCGGGTAACTGGAAGCGCGCCGTCTTCGACCTGCACAACGTGCTCGGATTCTATGGTCTGGCCGGGCTGCTGCTGATTGCCCTCACCGGGCCGGTGTGGACCTGGCGCTGGTACCAGGACGCGGTGGCCTGGGTCTTCACCGGTGAAGCGCGACTGGTGGGTGAGCCAGTACCGAAGCCACAACCGGTTGTGGTGCCAGCTGCCAACACCTCGCGAAGCGGCGCCGAGCGAGGCATGGACGCGGGTGACGTAGCGGAGCGGGCCCTCCGCGACGTCGTGATGCGTGTCCCCGATGCGTCGCGCTACATGATCGATATCCCCAACGATCCGTCGCGCGTGCTGGTGGTGGGGGCCGTCTACGATCGGCAAAGCCTGTGGGAGGAATACGAGCGCTACTACTTCCATCCCGTCACCGCCGCCCTTCTGGGCGACGAGCGCTTCGAGGAGAAGAACCTCGGGATGAAGTGGCGCAATTCCAACTACGGCATCCACACCGGGACGCTGCTCGGCTGGCCGACGCAGGTGCTGGCGACGCTCGTCTCGCTCCTGGCGGCGTCGCTTCCGCTCACCGGGGCGCTGATCTGGTTCCCTCGGTGGCGTCGGTCACGACGCGCCAGCGCCTAACGACTTCATCTCCTGCTCCACCACGTCCATCAGCACGGCGTGCGGCCCGTCGAACGGGTGGAAGTCGACGGCATAACCCGCCTTGGTGAGCGTCGGAACGATCGTCTCGCTGGCATTCTCGAAGGGGAGGATGCGATCCTGCCGTCCGTGGCTGATGACGATCGGCGGGCGTCCCACCGGCTTGACCGGGATGAGGAAACCGGGCGAATACGCCGCGATGCGAGTGAACAGGTCGCCGTTCGCGCGCCCTAACGCGAGCGCGTACGTCGCGCCGTCGGAGAATCCGGAGAGCGTGATGCGCGTGGGATCGATCGGGACCTCGCCGAAGAGCCAGCCGAGCGACGCATCGATCGCCGCCACGTCGGGGCCAAAGAAGTAGCGGATCGCGTCCCACGTCCCCACCATCGCGAACGGCATCATCAGCATCACCCCGGTGGCGTCGGCCACCGGGCGAAATCGGTCCATGAAGGCGTCGACGGTGCGGTTGGCGCCGTGCAGGAAGACCATGAGCGGAACGCGCTCGCGCGCGAGTGCGCTCTCCGGGAGGTAGGTCACGACGCTGGTGTCTCCCACCGGGTGCCGCGTGAGCCCAGCGGCCATCACCCGCTTTGCCTGCTTGGGGCGCGACCGCAGGCGCGGGTCGGGAGCTTCCAGGCGATCAGCACCAGGCAGATTGCAGCTGACGAGTGCCGCACCCGACGCCTGCAGGAACGTTCGACGGTTCATGACGCATTCGGTGAAAGGACCTGCGCAACGGCCTTTGCGCGCCGCCCCGGTGCGTCCGGCGATGCGCGCAATCCTTCAGGCAATACTCGACGTTCCGAACGCCGACGCACCCCCGGTTGGGCAGGGCGTTTCTCCGGTGTGACGGGCCGTCCCCACGCCCTTGACAACCGCCCTCCCGAAGGACGCATTGCCGTATCTCGCGAACGGACGACCGACCGAATCATGCATCCACGACCCCTCCTCACGACCTTCGCTGCCCTTTCGACGCTCCTGGCCGCGTGCTCGCGCGAAACGCCCCCGGCATCTGGTGGCGATTCCGCTGGCGGCACCAGTGCCGCGCTCACGGTCCCCGTGGTGTACGACACCCTCCCCAACGGGCTCAAGGTGGTCTTCTCGCGCGACACGACCGCTCCAACGGTCGGCGTCGGCGTCTACTACCACGTCGGCTTCCGCAATGAACCGCGCAACCGCACCGGCTTCGCCCACCTCTTTGAACACCTGATGTTCCAGGGGTCGGGGAACCTCGGAAAGCTCGAGTTCATCAAGCTCATCGAGTCCAACGGCGGAATCCTCAACGGCTCCACGCGCTTCGACTTCACCAACTACTTCCAGATCGTCCCGTCGCACACGCTGGAGACGATCCTGTGGGCCGAGGCCGATCGCATGAAAGGGTTGGCGATCGACGGGACCAACCTGCAGAACCAGAAGGACGTGGTGAAGAACGAGGTGCGCGTCAACGTCCTCAACCAGCCGTATGGGTCGTTCCCGTGGATCGACCTCCCGATGGCGGCCAACACCAACTGGTACAACGCCCACAACTTCTACGGCGAACTCAAGGAACTCGACGCCGCGACGCTCGAGGACGCCTCGGCGTTCTTCAAGACGTACTACGCGCCTAACAACGCCGTGGTGGTAGTGGTCGGCGACTTCGAGCAGGCGCAGGCGGAGGCGTGGGTCACGAAGTATTTCGCCGGCATCCCCGCCGTGCCGCAGCCGGCGCGCCCCGACATCGCCGAGCCGCGGCAAGTGGCCGAGCGCCGCGCCTCGCGCACCGACGCCCTCGCCAATCGCCCCGCGTTGGGGCTGGCCTATCACGTCCCCGAACGCTGGAGTGCCGACTGGTTCGCCTTCGGCCTGCTCGACCAGATCATCGCGCAGGGGCGCGACTCGCGACTGTACGATGCGCTGGTGCAGCGCGCCGGGCTCACCAGCGACGTCTCGGCCGGGATCAACTGGGGACTCGGCAACATGTTCAACTACGAAGGGCCGATGCTCTGGATGCTCGCCGTGTACCACGACAAGGGGGTGACATCGGACTCGCTCCTGACGGTGATCGACCGTGAGGTCGAGGCGCTGCGCACCACGCCCGTCGACTCGGCCACGCTGGCGCGTGCGCGCACCAAGATGCGCTCGTCGCTGTACAGCGTCGTCGATGAGTTCTCCGGGCTGGGGAAGCTCGACCTGCTGGCGTCGTTCGCGCTCTTCGATTCGGATCCGGCGCGCTTCAATCGCCTGGAGGCGGAGTTTGCCAAGGTGACGCCCGACCAACTGATGAAGACGGCGCAGGAATACCTGCGCAAGGAGAACCGCACGGTGTACACGGTGAAGCCGGGGGCCAAGGATGCCCCGACCGCCAACGCGCAGGAGAACTGACGATGCGGATCACGAATCGCGAACGGCGGCGTGCGGCCATGCCTGCTCGCACACTCAAGACGATGGCCCGTACGCTCTGCCTGCTGACCACCGCCGCGGGCGTGCTGGGCGCACAATCGGCCGCCGCCACGCCTCCGCAGGGCGCCCCCGCTCGTCAGGCACCGCCGGCGCCTGGCACGCCAAAGAACTTCCGCGTCCCGCCACGCCGCACCTTCGACCTGCCTAACGGGATGCGAGTCACCCTCGTCCCCTACGGCCGAGTGCCCAAGGCGGCGATCGAGCTGGTGGTGCGCACCGGGATCATCGACGAGGGGGCGCAGGACGTGGCGCTGTCGCAGGTCACGACCGACATGCTCCTCGAAGGGACCACGACGCGCTCGCCGCAGGACATCTCGCGCGAAGCGGCCGACATGGGCGGGTCGATCAACGCCAACGGTGGCGCCGAAGCGGTGACCGTAGGGGGCGAGGTGCTGAGCGACTTCGTGCCGAAGTTCGTGGCGCTGGTCGCCGACGTCGTGCGCCATCCGCGCATGAATCCCGCCGACCTTACGCGCACGCTCGACAAGCACGCGCGCGACAACGCGATGTCGCTCGCCCAACCGGGGACACTTGCGCAAAAGCGCTTTCGCGAGATCGCCTACGGCAATCACCCGTTTGCCCGCATCTTCCCCACCGAGGCGATGCTGCGCGGCTACACCGTGGAGCGGGTGAAGGACTTCCATGCCAAGCAGTTCGGTGCGCGTCGTGCGCACCTCTACGTGAGCGGCGTGTTCAACGCATCTGCCGTGGAGCAGGCGGTACGCGACGCCTTTGCCGACTGGCCCGCGGGCGCCGCGGCGACCGAGAACCCTCCGGTTCCCATCGCGAAACGCCAACTCGAGTTGGTCGATCGCCCGGGCTCGGTGCAGAGCTCGATGTGGATGGGGCTCCCGGTGGCCAATCCCAAGTCGGCCGACTGGACGGCGATGCAGGTGACCGACGCCTTGTTAGGCGGCGCCTTCGGGTCGCGCATCACCAGCAACATCCGCGAGGACAAGGGCTACACCTACTCGCCGTACTCCTTCCTCTGGACGCGCAAGGGATCGTCGCTCTGGGTCGAAGTGGCCGACGTGACGACCAAGGACACAGGGGCCTCGCTCACCGAGATCTTCAAGGAGATGGACCGCCTGCGCACCGAAGCGCCGCCGGCCAAGGAACTCGACGGCATCAAGCAGAACATGGCCGGCGTCTTCACGATCCAGAACAGTTCGCGCGGGGGGCTCATCGGCCAGCTGCAATTCGCCGACCTGCACGGCCTGGGCGACGATTATCTCTCGACCTACGTGAAGAAGGTCCTCGCCGTCACCCCCGAGGATGTGCGCGGCACCGCCCAGAAGCACCTCGATCCGGCCAAGGTCTCGATCGCCATCGTGGGCGACAAGAAGGTCGTGGAACCGCAACTGGGGCAGTTCAAGGCGATTGTCCCGTGATGCTTGCCTCGACGGGGAATCGTGCGAGATTGGCGGCGGGAATCGTCCCGCCGCCACGCGCATGAGAGGGAAGGCATGACTCGAGGCTTCGCACCGATCGTCCTGCTCGTTGCCGCGCTCGCCTGCGGGCGACCCGTCGCCTATCACCCGTCGTCGCCTACGCCGCAGTCGGCCGATCGCATGGGAAGCGCGATCGTGACGCCAGTGGTCGCCGCGCTCGGCGGGCCGAGCCGCGATGCGGACGCCGTGTGCGCCGGCTGTGCCTCGTCGGCGTTCAAGGCGTCGGAGGTTGCCATGCTCGAGCACCGCCTCAGCGCGCTCAAGGCCAAGGGGGGCGACTGCGCCGCGTATGCGGTCGTGCTCGAGAAGGCTTATCGCAGTGGGCAGATCACCATTCGCCCCTACATGTGGCGTGTCGGGATGCAACTCGCCTCGGGCGAAGCGCATCCCAACGGCGACATCTTCCTCGCGCGCGAGATCGACTCGCTCAACGTCGGACGCCGTACCTTCGACGAACTTGTCTGGACGATGGAGCACGAGGCGGCGCACCTGGCCTTCAACCTCGACTCTCCGCTCGATCGCGGTCCCGGCGACCGTGCCGACGCCATCGTCCGTTCCTGTCGCAGTTGACCCGATGCACCCACCTGTGATTCGCACCCTTGGAATTCGTCCCCTCCTCGCACTGGCACTCGTGTCGATGGGCTGCAACTCCGACAGCGGAGGGCCCACGTCGAGTGGTCCCATCTTCCCCGTCTCGCCCAAGTTCGAGATCGGTGTCCCAACGGCGGCGAGCGTGGTGCAGGGGGCAACGACCGTGCTCCCGATCATCATCACGCGTACCGAGTACGCCGGTCCGGTCTTCGTCACTCTGTCGGGACTTCCCGCCGGGGCCACCGCTCCCGGTGTGAGCTCCACGACAACCAACAATCTCACCATCACCATCACTGCGGCCGCCACGGCGACGACCGGCGTGAAGGAAGTGACGGTCAACGCGACCGGGAGCGATGCGCCAAGCCGCACGGCGACGTTCCAGCTCACGGTGGCCGCGAAGTAGCATCGATCCTCCCCCCTCACACACCACGGCGATGTCGCTCGATCGACGCACCTTCCTCAAGTCGTCGGCTCTCGCCGGCGGCGCGCTCGGCCTCGGATCACTCGGCGCACACCCCCAAACGGCGATTGCCGCGCTGGTCGACGCCGGCGCCAAAGCTTCGGGGCCGGAACGCGCGAGCGCACCGCTCAAGATCCTCATCCTTGGCGGGACCGGCTACATCGGCCCGGAGCAGGTGAAGTACGCGATCGAGCGTGGGCACACGGTGACCTTGTTCAATCGCGGGCGCACCAACCCGTCGCTCTTCCCAAACGTCGAAAAGCTTCAGGGGGACCGCAACGCCGCTGGCGGCCTCGATGCGCTCAAGGGACGCACGTGGGACGTGGTGATCGACAATCCGACCGGCAAGCCGCAGTGGATCGTCGATGCGGCGGCGGTGCTCAAGGGAAAGGTCGGGCAGTTCATCTATGTGTCCAGCACGGGCGTCTACGCCAACAGCGACCGGGTCATGCCCGACGAGAACTCGCCGTTGCTCGAGCTGGCGCCCATCACCGGGCCCGAGGCCGACCAGGCGGGGTACGGCTCGCGCAAGGCGCGCTGCGAACAGTTGGTGCAGCAGGCCTTTCCCGGGCAGAGCACCGTCGTGCGTCCCGGGCTCATCGTCGGCCCTGGCGACCTCACCGATCGCTTCACCTACTGGCCGTGGCGCATCGAGCAGGGGGGCGAGATTTTGGCGCCGGGGGGATTTGACGATCCGGTGCAGTGGATCGACGTGCGCGACCTGTCGCACTGGATGATTCGCCTGGCAGAGCAGCGCACCTTTGGAGTGTTCAATGCGGTGGGGCCCTCGACGCCCATCGGCATCGGCGGGATGCTGTGGGGGATCAAGGCGTGCTTTGCCAACGACGCGCACTTCACCTGGGTCCCGCAGCCGTTCCTCACCGAGCAGAAGGTCCGGTCGTGGGCGGAGATGCCGGTCTGGTCGTATCCGGGGGCAAGCACGCTGGCGTATTGCACCAGCAAGATCGATCGGGCCATCGCCGCCGGACTCACCTTTCGACCGCTCGCCGAGACCGTGCGCGATGGCATGGCCTGGTATCACTCGCGTCCGGCCGACCAGCAGGAGAAGCTGCGAGCGGGGATCACGCGCGAGCGTGAGCGTGAGGTGCTTGCGGCGTGGAAGGCCAGTCGCCGCGGGTGACTAACAGGAAAGTGCCAGACTCAGCGGCGTGTGGCTGACTAAGTTTCCGGTGCAGGCCTACTGCGCCTGTCGCCTTCTGGCGCTACCTTTTCGTGCAGGCCCACGTCTCGCTGGGGGCGCGGAGTGGCCTGCTGGCCCCCCTCCCCGGCACCCTCCGTCTTCCCCGGGCCACGCCGGCGTTTCGGCAGGCGCGCGAGGCAGTGTACGTGCCAACACGGGAGGAGGTCATGAAACGGGCGTGGATAGTCTCGACGCTTGGCGCGCTGGCGGTCGCCCAGGTCGCGTCGGCGCAGGTGACGCAGCTGCCGCCGCGGGTGACGATCGACACGCAAAGCGTGCTGATGGTCCGCAACCAGCGGAAAGTGCCGGTCACCGTGTACCTGGACTACGGGCCGTTCGACCGGCGCCTGGGCGTGGTGAAGTCGTTAGGCAACGACACGTTGCGGTTGCCGGAGTACGCCACCAGGGGACGCCTCCAGGTGCGGCTCTTCGTGCACCCGGAAGGCGAAGTGGCCGACCTGGCAACGCAGGCCCTCACGCTCACCACCCCGGCGCGCCTGCAGCTCGTGATCCCCGAGCGGGGGAAGATGCCCCCCGCCCCCGAGGACTCGATGACGGAGGTGCTCCCGCCGGAGGTGCTCGATGAAGCGACCATCACCGTCGACAACCCCCAGGCGACGGCGGTGACGATCTTCGCGTCGCACCCGCCATTCGACGTCCGCCTGGGCCGGATCGACGCCGGGGGGCGTGCGACGCTGCGCTTCCCGAAATCGGTGGTCGGCCCCGGACGGTCGGTCTCGATCATCATTCACCCAGACGGTGGGCGCGATCTCGCCAGCCAGGTGATGGTGATCAAGCCCGGGGTGCACCTTGGCCTCAAGGTCCCCAAGTCCTGAGCTCTTGTCGTCGGGCGTTCCGAGCCCGAGCCCGAGACGGCGGTGCCGTTGTCGACTGATGTCGACGACGAGCACCGCCCTCGCTTTTGCGCCCCTTCCCGGGTTCACGCGCCACCAAATCGGCGTCCGATGAGCCGTTTTGGACGGATGAGCCGTTTTGGACGCGAACCCCGCCTCCACTTGAGGACGCTGTGAACCCGACGATCGACGGGTCTCGCGGCAGCCGACCAGCGCGAAACCCCTCATCGCGTTCGGTCGCGCCCTTCGGTTCGGGCACTGGCCGAAGGTCGCGACGGTTCGCATTCTGCACGCTCGGCGGCCTCGGCGTTGCCACGGCCGGCGACTAGCACCTTCGACTGATACATCCGGCGTGTCGCCGGATCCGGACCTCGAGTCCACCTCACCTTCTCACGCCCGCCTCCTTCGCACGGCATGCTCGACGACTCACCGCACACCCAAGGCGACGTCACGCGACTCCTCCACCGCGCCAGCGAAGGCGAGGCGGGGGCGCTGCAGCAGGTCCTCGGGATGCTGCACGAACGGCTTCGTCGAATCGCGCGACGCCAGCTCGCCGATGAGCAGGACGGTCACACTCTGGAGACCGATGGCCTGGTCCACGAGGCGTACCTGCGGCTGGAAGGGCTCGATCGCATCCAGTGGCGCGACCGCCGACACCTCTTGGCGATGGCGGCCCGCACGATGCGCCGCGTCCTCATCGACTATGCCGAACAGCGCCGTGCGCACAAGCGTGGCGGGGGCGACGTCGCGGTCACGCTCGACGAGTTCGATGCGGCCACCGCCGTGGTCGACCGGCACGCCGATGAACTGCACGCGCTGGACGAAGCCCTCGAACAACTGGCCGCGCTCAACGCGCGCCAGGCGCATGTGGTGGAGTGCCGATTCTTTGTCGGTCTCAGCATCGAAGAGACGGCCGAGGCGTTGGATCTGTCGCCGGCGACCGTGAAGCGCGACTGGCTCGCGGCACGCGCGTGGCTCAACAAGGCGCTGAGCGCGTGAGCCACGACGCCCGGCGCTCGGACGGCGCACGTGGAGCCGACGCGTCCCCCGCGACCGACGCGACGCGTGAGGCGAGCGAACGGTGGGAGGCCGCGGAAGCGCTCTTCCAGCAGGCGATCGAGCGTGCACCTGACGAGCGACGTGCCTTCCTCGTGGCGAGTGGTGCCGACGCGTCGCTCCGTGCCGAGGTGGAGGCGCTCCTGGCGGCGCACGACAGTCGCGGCGTGCTCGATGCGCTCGTGGACGATGTGATGTCCCCACTACTCGCCCCGGGGCGGCGCACCGACAGCACCCCGTCGCCGCCGTCTGGCACCGATCGCTATCGCATCCTCGACCGCCTGGGCGGGGGCGGGATGGGAGTGGTGTACCGCGCCCGCGACGACCGGCTCGAGCGCGACGTCGCGCTCAAGTTCCTCCCGCCGCACCTGAGCGCCGATCCCGCCGCCAAGAAGCGATTCCTGGTCGAGGCGCGCGCGGCGGCCGCGCTCGAGCATCCCAACATCTGCACCGTCCACGAAATCGGCGAGACCAACGACGGGCAGCTCTACATCGTGATGGCCTGCTACGACGGCGAATCGCTCGATCGCCGCATCGCGCGCGCGCCGCTCCCGGTGGACGAAGCGTTGCGCGTGGCGGGTGAGGTGGCGCGCGGACTCGCCAAGGCGCACGAGCGCGGGATCGTCCATCGCGACATCAAGCCCGCCAACGTCGCCGTCACCAGCGACGGCCTGGTGAAGATCCTCGACTTCGGCATCGCCAAGCTGGCGGGGGTGAACATCACCCGTGGCGGCGGGGCAATCGGGACGCTGGCGTACATGAGCCCCGAACAGGCCTTCGCCGAGGCGGTCGACCATCGCACCGATCTCTGGTCGTTAGGCGTGGTGCTGTACGAGATGCTGGCCGGCGTGCGCCCGTTCCGCGGTCCGGGAGAACAGGCGATGCTCGTCGCGGCGCTCACCGCCGATCCCGAACCGCTGACGACGATTCGTCCCGACGTCCCGCCCGAGATCGACGCGGTCATTCGTCGGGCGCTGGCGAAGAAGCCGGAAGATCGGTTTGCCACCGCGCTGGAGATGGCCGCCGCCATCGCCGCGTGCCCCGCGCGTCTCGCGAGCGTTGCACCTGTGGCCGCCGGCGCGGCCGCTGGTCCCGACGCGGAGCCACGCGATACCGCGCTCACCCGCGGCGGCGAACGACGGCAGGTCACCGTCATCGCCAGCGCGTTGGCGGGACACGAGATGCTGCTGGAACGCCTCTCGCCCGATGAGTCCGACCGATGGCTCGCACGCCTGCGCGACACCGCCACCGAGGTCGCCACGCAGCATGGCGGGATCGTGAATCAGTTTGCCGGCGAGGGGTTCATCATGCTCTTCGGCGTCCCCACCGCGCGCGAAGACGATGCCGTCCGCGCGGTCCGTGCGGTGCTGACGCTGCATGCGCGCGTGGCCGACCTCGCCGCGACGCTCGATCCGCGGCTGGCGGGCGCGATACGCCTGCGCTCGGGCGTGCACGTGGGGCCGGTGGTCGCGCAGCGCCTCCGCGAAGGGGATCGTCGCTTTCGCATCGCCGGTGCCCCGGCCGATATCGCCACGCGCCTGTCGGGAGCCGCCGAGCCTAACGCGATCCTCCTGAGCCCCGAGACGCGGCGACTCGTCGCGCCGTTCGTGCGCACCGAGGAGGCTCGCCCCGTCGCGCTGCACGCCGACGGCGCGCCGGTCGTCCCGCACCGCCTGCTCGGCGCCTCCGATGCCCGGTCACGACTCGAGGGGGCGACGCGTGCGGCGCTCACACCGTTAGCCGGGCGCGAGCGCGAGCGGGCGACGCTCGCCGAGCATCTCGCGTCGGCGCGCGAAGGCATGGGGCGCTTCACGGTGCTCATCGGCGAAGCCGGCGTCGGCAAGAGTCGCCTCCTGCACGAATTGCGCGATGCCGCCGATCACTCCGGCGTGCGCGTGCTCGTGGGACGATGCGATGCCTATGGCGGCACGACGCCGTTCCTCCCGTTCGTTGAAGCGGCGCAGGATGCCCTGGCGCTCCCGCGCGGCGGGGACGATGCCGTTCGGCACGACGCGCTCCTGCGGGCGGCGCGCGCGATCGATGCGTCGCTGGACGATTTCGTCCCCCTCTACCTCGCGCTGCTCGGCATTTCCACCGAGACCCACCCGGTCCCGGAGCATCTGCGCGGCGAGTTATTCCAGGCGGCGATGCTGGAGGCGATTGCTGCGCTGTTTACGTTAGGGTCGCGCGCGCAGCCGACGGTCTTGTTCCTGGAAGACTGGCACTGGGCCGACGAGCCGTCGCGTGCCGCGCTTCGGCAACTGGCCGAGATTGTCCCCAACTTCCCGTTGCTGCTGGTGACGACGTCGCGCCCGGATGGCGTGGCCGACTGGGGTAGTGCCGATCATCAGGCATTGTTGCACCTGTCCCCACTCGACCGCGTGGCGTCGGCGGCCATCGCCCGCGACGTCTTCGGGGCCGATCGCGTCGCCCCCGAACTGGTGACGCGCCTGCATGAACGCACGGGGGGGAACCCCTTCTTCCTCGAGGAAGTGTGCGAGGCGTTGCGCGAGGAAGGGGCGATCACGCTGCGCGCTGGCGAGGCCACCGTGGCCGACGCCGCGGGGACGCTGCACGTCCCCGAGACGGTGCAGGGCGTGCTGCGCACCCGCATCGACCGGCTCGACGGCGAGGCGCGAGACGCCCTGCGCGTGGCCAGCGTGATCGGGCGTGAATTTGCGCGCGGCGTGCTCGAGGACGTGCTCGAACAACGGGGCGACCTCACGCGCGCCCTCGAACGACTCAAGGGATCCGGTCTCGTCCAGCAGATCAGCGTGGTCCCCGAGCCGGTGTACCGTTTCAAGCACGCGCTCACCGAGGAAGTGGCGTACGACTCGCTGCTCGAGCACCAGCGTGCAATGCTGCACGCGGCCGTTGGACGGTCCATCGAGACGCGCTATGCGGCGCAACTGGACAAGCACATCGACCGCCTGGCCCATCACTTCAGCCGCGCCGAAGCCTGGGGCGAGGCGGTGCGGTATGCGATGCAGTCGGCCGATCGTGCCGCGGCGCTGAGCCAGAACACTGACGCGCTCGCGACGCTCGAGCGTGCCGAGCAGTGGGTGCAGCGCATGAGTGATGACGCGGCCTCCCGCGACCTGCGCGCCGACGTCCTGTTGCAGCAGGAGCGCATGTACGAAACGCTGGGACTGCGCACGCGGCAACTGGCGATCGCCGACTCGCTCATTGCGATGCTGGCGCCGCAAGGGGCGTCGCAGCGGCTGGCGCGCGCGTACCTGCGACAGGGCGATGCGTACACCCTCCTCCAACGATTCGAAGAGGCCGAGCGGTCGCTCGACACGTCGCTGCGCATCGCCGAAACGCTGGGCGATACGGATGGCGAGCGACAGGCGCTTCGAAGTGCGGCGCTCCTGCGGACCTTTCAGGGGCACCACGCCGAGGCCCTGGCGCACATCGAACGCGTCATTGCGTTGGGCAAGGAGGCGGGCGACCAACGCGCGGCAGCGGGCGACCTCGCCACGATGGCCAACATCCTGCGCGCGCAAGGGGAGCTTCCGCGAGCGTTGGAGGTGCTGCTGTCCGCTCTCGAGCACACCGAACTGGCGCACAATGCCTTCCGGTATTGTGCGCTGCTCAACGTGATCGGCGTCGTGTACCAGGAGATGGGCGACTCGGACACGGCGCTCACCTACTTCCTGCGAGTGAGCGAGCAAGGGCTCGATCCCACGCATCAGGTGAACCTCGTGACGCTCCCCAACATCGCCTACATCTACCTCAACAAGGGGCGCGTCGACGAAGCATTGGCCCGCTTTCGCCAGGCGGTGGACATGAACCTCAAGGCGCGCTACGCCTTCGGGTCGGCGCACGCGTGCCGGTCACTCGGGGACGCGCTCGTCGGGCTGGCGCGCTACGCGGAGGCGATCGCACCGCTGCGCCAGGCCATCGACCTCTTCTCCCAGCTCGAGGATCGCACCTCCGAAGTGCTGATGTGGCGACGACTGGCCGAGGCGTACGAGGCCCTGCGTCGCCCTGCGGATGCGCGTGACGCCTGGACGAGTGCCCGAGAGCTGGTGCGCGGTCGCGATCCGTCGTGCGAAGCCGAGGCGCTGGCGGGTGTTGCGCGCGCCGAGCGCGATCTCCCCGTCGACGCGGAAACGATGCTCGCGCACTACCGCGAGGCGCTGTCACTCGCCGAAACGGCCGGGGACGCACGGCGCGCGCTGGGACTCCGCAATTCGCTCGGCATCGCGCACTGGCAGCGAGGCGAATACGCCGATGCCGTGAGCCACTACGCCGAGGCGCTCCGCCTCTGTAGAGCGAGCGACGATCGCGTACACGAAGGATTGATCCTCAACAGTCTTGGTGTGTCGCTGTACCGACTGCAGCGATTGGCCGAGGCCCGCGAGGCGCTCACCGAGAGCCTGGCGGTCACCGAGCAGGCCGGAGAACGACAGCTCCATGCACACGCGCTCGCCGCGCTCGCCGATGTCGCCATGGCCGAGGGCGCATTTGATGAGGCGCGACGCTGCATCGATCGCTCGCTCGCGCTGCGGCGGGCACTGGGTGACCGGCGCGGCGAAGGATGGTTGCTGGAACGCCTGGCCCGCGTGTGCGTTGCACAGGGCAACAACCACGAGGCGCGCGCGCTCGCCGGTGCCGCCTTCGGGATCGCCGTCGAGGTCGATGACCACGCGTTGCAGGTGGCGGCGGACGCGCTCCGCTCGGCCGAGACGACGAACGACCCCGACGCGGTCCCCGTGAACCACTGACCCTTCACTGCACGAGACGTCTCCCTAACCCCTTTCGCGACATGCCCCGCTATATCATCGAACGCAACGTTGGATCCGTCACCCCCGACCAGCTTCAGGCGGCGGGGCGTACCTCGAACGCCGTCCTGGCCGGTATGCCCGATGTCATCTGGGTGAAGAGCTTCGTCTCCGATGCCGAGGGGAAGATTTACTGCGAGTATATCGCACCCAATCCCGAGGCCGTGCTCGAGCATGCGCGACGCGCGGGACTCCCGGCCGACCGCATCTCCGAGGTCTCGTTGGAGATCAATCCGGCAATGTTCGTGTAGGGAGCACGAGTGCCGGGCGGCCGTGCTGCCCCGGGCACCCGCACGAAGGGCCGGCATCGTTCGATCGGTGCCGGCCCTTCGCCATTCACTCGCGAGGTTGCGTCATTCGCGCCGCTCGTCAGGCACCGGCACACGAAGCGCGCATCCCGCCCGTCATCCGGCGGGGGTGATGTCGTCGAGCGGGAGTCCCAGCAGGGTGCGCCCCACCACATCGTGCGTGAATCGGGCGTAACTGGCGTGGACGCGCCCTACGCGCGCATCGCGAAAGAGGCGCTCGATCTCGGCGCGACGCACGATCCCGGCACTACCGGCCAGGTCCAGGGCGGCGTCGACGACGCGCCACGAGCCTTCCACGGCGTGCCGGTTGGCGACGAGCAGCTTCATGGGCCAGCGTCCGCGATGCTCGACGTCGCGGGTCCACTCATCGGCCGTGTGTTCCAGGTGCGGCTCGATGGCCTCGAGTTCGAGCCCCATCCCGGCCACCGCCTCGCGTGCCCCGGGGCGTTCGGTGAGCGACGGCGTGCCGTCGAGGGCGCGCGCCCTGCCTAACGAATCGACCGAGAGGTCGAGCGCACGGCGCGCCATGCCGAGGGCCACGTTGGCATACCCCAGCAGCGACCACGCCAGCAGGGCGAGCACAAACGGGTCGATCCCGGCGACTCCCGCCGGCACCACACGCGCCACATAGCGGTCGGGGATGAACGCCCCATCGAGGATGGTGTCGTCGCTGCGCATGGCCCGCATCCCCATCGTGTCGCCGGTGGATCGGATGGCATACCCCTCGGTGTGGCGCGGCATGAAGCAATGCACGATGCGCGGTCCCCCCGGCGCGTGGTGATCGACGCCGTGCAGCCCCAGGTACGTCCACACCGGCGTTAGGCATCCAAAGGTCTTGTGTCCCGTGAGGCGATAGCCGCCGTCCACGCGTTCGGCGCGGGTCGTGGAGGCGATCGCGGGGACGTCGTTGCCGCTCTCGCCGTGCCCGGCGGCAAAGACATGCCCCGCCGCGGCTTCCTCCAGGACCCATGCCAGGGAGCGGTCGCCGCCCCGCCACAGGTCCGACGCCACGCCGACCCAGGCCAGGTGCATCGTGAGCGCGTGTGCTGTGGGGGGGGCGAAGTACGCCAGTCGGCGCTGTTCCTGCGCCACGGCCGCCAACGTGAGACCGCGGCCGCCGAACGCCACCGGAAGCGGGAGTTGCAGGTAGCCGGCCTCGCGCAGCTCGTCGAAATCCTCGGTGAAGAACGATTGCTCCCGGTCGTAGCGCGATGCCCGTTCGTGGCAGCGCACGAGCAGGTCGTCCGTGAGGAGCGGCGTAGGGGTGAGCGTCGCGGCCATTGGGGGCTCTTCGAGTCCGGGCGAGAGAAAGACTGCGCAAGGCGTGACCGTCCGCGCCCCGACCAGGCGATCGCGAACACTTGGGAAAGGCGGGAAAGCGCTACCAGTCGGCTCATCGCCAACTCGAATCGGGAGATCGGCGTCTTGACATTGAGTGTTATAACACCTAAATACCAATCCATCATGACGTCCGACCTTCAGAAGGAACTCCGTCAGACCCGACCGTTCGACTCCCTGTACCAGGAAGCCTATCTCAACCTGAGCCGCACCGAGACGGTGTTGAGCGACGGGTTGGAGCGAGTCCTCGGTCCCCGGGGACTCTCGCTGACCCAGTACAACGTGCTGCGCATGTTGCGCGGCGCTGGGCACATCGGGCTCTGTCGCAACGAGATCCGCGATCGGTTGATCACCCGCATGCCCGATGTGACCCGCCTGCTCGATCGCATGGAAGTCGGAGGGCTGGTGAGCCGTGTGCGAAGCAGCAGCGATCGTCGCCAGGTGAACACGACGCTGACCGAGCGGGGGCGCGAACTGGTCGAGTCGCTCGAGGAGGCGGTCGCCGCCGAGCACGAGCGACAACTCGGGCACCTGGACAGCACGCAGCTTCGCACGCTCATCGAGTTGTTGACCCGCGCACGCGAACACGCCTGATCAACGCGCGGCGGCGCGCGACCCCGGTCGCGACCTAGCACGCATGACGCACCACGCCGTACCCTAACGAAGGAGACACCCCATGGGCGTGACAACCCACGACATGTTTGGCGACGCCAACACGGCGCAGCCGGCCACGCCCGGGAGCTATGGCCAGGCCCCCCGCGGTTACCGCCTCCCCGCGGGCACGCACCTCGGCGCCGTTCGCCTGCAGGTGGCCGACCTCACGCGTTCGCTGGCGTTTTATCAGCACACACTCGGCTTCCGCCTCGTGGCGCAGGAGGCGGGGCGGGCGACGCTCGCCGCGCACGTCGACGATCGCATCCTGGTCGAGTTGCAGGAGAAGCCTGGCGTACGCCCTGCCGGGCGCGGGCTCCTCGGATTGTACCATTTCGCCATCCTCCTCCCCGACCGTCCGTCGCTCGGGCGCTTCGTTAGGCACCTGGCCGACATCGGCGCGCGCGCCGGCGCCGGCGATCACCTGGTGAGCGAGGCGTTCTACCTCACCGATCCCGACGGACTGGGGATCGAGGTGTATGCCGACCGCCCGCGGGACACGTGGCATCGCCTGGGGCGCGAGCTCATGCTCGCCACCGATCCGGTCGACGTCGCCGGGCTGGTCGCGTCTGCTGGCGACACGGTATGGACCGGGATGCCGGCGGGGACCGTCATCGGGCACGTACACCTACACGTCGGCAACCTGGAACAGACGGCGGCGTTCTATTCGGAGGCGCTGGGATTCGATCGCATGACGTGGCGCTATCCGGGGGCGCTGTTCCTCGGCGCCGACGGCTACCATCACCACCTGGGGACAAACACCTGGGCGGGGAGCGGTGCCCGTCCCCCGGCCGAGGGCGATGCGCGGCTGCTGGAGTGGACCATCGAGCTGCCGGCGGCAGCAGACGTGACCGCGGCGAGCCAGAGCCTCGTCGCCGCAGGATATTCGGCGGAGGCCGCGAGCAACGGTGACACAGCGGTGCTCACCGTCGATCCGTGGGGGACACGCGTGCGGTTGCGCGCCACTCAAGGCGTCTGAGTCGTTCCGAGGCGCCAAAGGCGGGAAGATGAGTGGCAACAACCACCCGTCTTACCGCCTTCTCGTTTTGCGCCCTCAGCTCCGCCTCGACTGCGCTCGCCTCAGACGGGCGTCGGGATGCGATCGGCGCCGAGGCGTCGAGGGGCACTGGCATCCTCCACTTCGCGTTGTGCCTCGGCCAGCCGTCGCGCGTCATCTCCGGCGAGACGCGCCGCGTCGAGGAGCGTAGTGAGTGGTGCCAGGTCGCTCGCGCCAGCGTGCAGGCGCAGGAGGTCGAGACGGATCCCTTCCAACGCGGCGACACTCTGCGACAGATGCGTAGCGGCAGCGTTGCGACGCGTCGCCAGCACGTCGGCGTTGGTCGAACCCGACGGCACGAGCGCGGCTACCACGTCGAGTTCGGCCCGCGCCTCGGCGGCTCGTGCCTCGAGCGATTCGACCAGCGCCGGCAATGCGCCCAGTTGCTCGCGATAGGCCTTGGGGAGCGCCGCGAAGAGTTCGGACGCCGCCACGCCGAGCGCCGCCTCGGTGGCGCGAAAGACGCCGCTGCCTAACGCGTGCGAACGCTCCGGGGCGCCGAGTTGCCGCGCGAGCCATTCCCCCGCACGGCTCTTCCACAAGCGATCGCGTACGCCGGTCTGCCACCATTGGCGCAGCTTGTCGGGAATGAATTGCACGTCGAGTGCGTTGCTCAGCGCGCCGAGCCCCATGGTGCTGAGGATAGGGCCGAGTATCCACCCGATACCGGTCACGTTCTCGTGAATCGTCCCCTGAATCACCAATCCGACCGTCACCGCGAGCCATGTCGCCGAGGCGACCGTCCCGCGTCGCAGCCAGCGAATGGCGGCCGTCTCCTCTTCACCGCGCGAGAGCGATTCCGCCTCGGCGCGCTCGCGACGCGCGACGTCGAGCGCGGTCCGCAAGTCGGCGAGGGTGTGGCCCGCCTTGAACTGCCGGCGCGCCTGGTTCAGGTGGAAGCCAACGATCGGCAGCAGGGGCAACGAGGTGATGGCGGCCAGCAACACGATGTCGGCGGGGCCGTCGGGGCGGTTCCCCGTCACCCAGGCAATCAGGTTGGCCGTGGTGAGGGTGCCGAAGACTCCGCCCCACCCCAGGTAGGGGACGAGCAGCGGATTGCGCGCGCCGAGCCATGCGCGAAGCGTTGGCGGGAGTGCGGGACGCGCGTCTGGCGCAGGCGCGAGCGCCGCCGCCATCGCCTCGCCGTCTGCATAACGATCGGCAGGGTCGCGCGCGAGGCAGCGATCGATCGCCGTCGTGAGCGCGGGAGAGAGGCCAGGTGCAACGCGCGCCACGCCCGGCGCCGGCTCGGTCGCCTGCCGCACGAGCAGCGCTGGAACGTTGGAGGCTTCGAAGGGCAAGCGGCCACTGACGGCGAGGTATCCGACGACCCCGAGTGCGTAAAGGTCGCTGCGGCCATCGATGCGCTCACCCGCCGCCTGTTCGGGACTCATGAAGTGCGCCGTCCCCATGAGCTTTCCCGGATCGGTGTCGGGACCGATGGCGCTGCCGCCGCTGGCGATGCCGAAGTCGGTGACCAACGCGCGCCCCGTTCCCGCTTCGAGCAGAATGTTGTCGGGCTTTATGTCGCGATGCACGATGCCGCGCCCGTGCGCGTAGGCGAGCGCCCACGCGACTTCACGCAGCACGCGTGCGGCCTCGACCGGAGGAAGCGGGCCCTTGGTGCGAAGGCGCTCGCCGAGCGTTTCCCCTTCCACGTAGCTCATCACGAAGTAGACGAAGCCACCCGACTCGCCCACGCGATGAATAGGGACGATGTGCGGGTGCGACAGCCCCGCGGCGGTGCGTGCCTCGCGCACGAAACGTTCGCGGGAGGCGCTGGTCTGTGCGAGGTGCGACGGCAGCACCTTGATGGCGACGTCGCGATCGAGTTGCACATCGCGCGCGAGGTAGACGATCCCCATCCCGCCTCGGCCAAGCTCTCGCTGGAGGGAATACTCGCCGGCGAGCGCTGCCTGCAGTTCGAGGAATTCGGGTGAGGGAGACGTCATGCCGGTATTACGACCTCGAGGCGAAGACGTTTCGTGGCGGGATCAGGGAGTTGGTGCGGAGAGCCTGGGGGCGCGCGTGGCCCTTGGACGAGCGACGCCGCGAGACGGTGCGTTTCGGATGATCCACTCTGCCACCGCGACGTTGATGACCCAACCGGCTCCCATCATGATGCCGCGGGGGAGCTCTCCCGGCCAGCCGTCAACCAACAGGAACCACGGCAGGTGCGTCAACGCTTGAGTGCCCGCTCCGAGTCCGATCGCGTATGCTCGAATCATCCATGCACCGTGCGCCGCGAAGTCTCGTCGCCTGACGGCGTCGAGGGCGAGCACGATGCTGACGAACATCGCCGAGCCGAAGACGAGTCGCTCGATGTACACCAGGCGGCCGTCCCCCGCAGGCCACGGGTAGAAGTGCGCCATCCACAGGCCACTGAGCGCGACCACCAGGCCGCAGGGGGCGAGCAGGCGTCCAACCATGTGATGCCGACGTCGCAACCTCGGGGCGAACTGCAGTGCGCCTACGATCGAGAACGGGATGGCGGTGAGAATGTGAATGACAACAGGGAGTGGCGCGGCGTGAAAGCGCGCGTTGGCCGGCGTGATGGCGGCGTCGCCGGCCAGCTCGGCCAGCCGCGCAGTGCCGCCCAGCGCCGGGGCGAGGCTCAATCCGATGAGCAAGGATACGACGAGCCAGTCCGAGCGTCTCGAGTCCAGCTGTGACGAGTTCATGTGCACATATTCGGCGTGGGTGGGTTGTCGATGGCGAACGCTTGCTGGCGCACCGGTGGTGCGCACGAGGCGCACCTCACGCGCTCGCGCGCTTCCTCGTCAGGCGCAGTCCGGCCAGCAGCGTGAAGTCCTGGCGGGTGGTCGCCCTTCCGCCGCCCACGATTGGCTTGAAGCGGCTCACGTAGTCGCGTCCTTCGATGCGGAGGCGAACGCGGCCGGATCCTAGCTCGCCACCTAATGATGCGTAGCCTGCCACGTTGTGCGTGGCGTCCACGTCGCGTCCGCGGTGGTCGTAGCTCCGCCCGCCGGCGCCCACGCCCGCGAAGGGCATCAAGGTGAGCGTCGAACCCTGTCGCCACTGCGGTGCGCGCGCCTCGAGTCCTACGTCATAGGTGAAGACGGAGAGCTTTGGCGTCCCCGCGACTGCGAGGTCGCGGCTGCGCCCCCAACCGAGCGTCGAGGTGATGGCCACGTGTGGGGCGATGACGTAGAGCACCTGCGCCGTGGACAACGCGGCTCGCTTCACCGCGCTGCGCTGCGCACCGGTCGGAAGGAGTGCGCCGGACGAGCCCAGCACTTCCCAGCCGCGGGTGCGAGCGGCTGCGGTCGAGTCGGCGCCCTGGGCGCCGACGGCGCTGGTGGAGGCGATGAGCAGTCCAAGCGTCGTCGAGGTGATGATGCGCGTCGTCGTCATGAGAGTCCTCCTGATCCGGTGAGGGAACGTCGGCGGCTTTGACCAGCGCCGTGTCGTCGTCGGACAGGGTAGGACCACTCGTTGGATGGCGGAACGCGCACCAGATGCACTCGAATCGTGCACGCGGCGCTATGTGTGCGGCGGGCCTCTTACCCGCGTCGCAGCTAACCCGCCGAGCACACCTCCTGCACCAGCGCGCGCAGCCAGCGGTGCGCCGGGTCGGCGTGCAGCCGCGGGTGCCAGAGCATCGAGACGGCGAAGCCGGCGGTCGGCACGGGGAGCGGGAAGGTGTGCATTCCCGCGCGCAGGACGCCGGTGTGTCGCTCCGGAACCGACGCGATGAGGTCCGCCCCTCGGGCGAGCGCGAGTGCGCTCGCGAAGCCGTCGACGATCGTCACCACCTCGCGCGTCAGGCCGCGCGAGGCGAGCGCCTCGTCGATCTCTCCGCGCTCGTCGCCGCGACGCGAGACGTTGATGTGGCGGCCGGCTGCGAATCGCGCCGGGGTGATCTGTCCCCGGGCCAACGGATGCTGGGGACGAACGACGCAAACCAGACGATCCTCGAACAGGACGCGCGCACGAAGCTCGGGGCCGGTGGTGGGTTCGACCACGCCTGTCTCGAGATCGACGGCCCCCTGCCGAAGCGGTGTGCTCTCCTTGTCCGGCTTCTGCACGAATCGCAGGCGCACACCCGGCGCTTCTTCCGCAGCGCGAGTCACGAGTGAGGGGCCGAAGTTCTCGACGAAGCCTTCACTCGTCCGCAGCGTGAAGGTCCGCGCGAGTCGTGCGAGGTCCAGCCGTTCGGCCGGTCGAAGGACCGCCTGCCCCTCGGTGACGATCTGCGCCACGCGCTCCCGCAACTCGATGGCGCGAGGCGTAGGCACGAGCCCTCGCCCGGCGCGCACAAGAAGCGGGTCGCCCGTCGTTTCCCGCAGCCGAGCCAGCGAACGGCTCATGGCCGAGGGGCTGAGGCGAAGACGCTTCGCGGCGCGCGCGACGTTCCCTTCCGCGAGCAGCACGTCGAGCGTGACGAGCAGGTTGAGGTCGGGACGTGACATGGGGTGGTGTCCGTCAAAGGGAGAGTGAGATGGCGTCAGGCGCACGAATATCGTGCGACTCGTGCGCGTTCCGCCATGCATCGAGGAGGGCTAGCCTGCGTTCGACTCCACTTCCGGAGCCACGCACACACGGAGCCCACCTTGGCCTCGAACATTGAAAACCGACGCGCGGCAGACAGCCGGCGCACCGAGGAGGGGCTGTTGGTGGCGGCGCCATCGGTCTCGGGAGCGCTCGCCGCCATGTCGCTGTCGATGCTGCTCGCATCGCTCGGCACCAGCGTTGCCAACGTCGCCTTGCCGACGCTCATGCAGGAGTTCGGCGCATCCTTCCAGGCGATCCAGTGGATCGTCCTCGCGTATCTCCTGGCCGTCACGACGCTCGTGGTGGGGGCCGGGCGACTGGGTGACATCGTTGGACGACGGCGCCTGCTGCTCGCAGGCGTCGCGCTCTTCACCATCGGCTCACTGCTCGGCGGTCTCGCACCCACGCTCGCGTTGCTGATCGCCGCGCGGGGGGTTCAGGGCATCGGCGCGGCCGTCATGATGGCGCTGACCATGGCGTTTGTCGGCGGGACGGTGGCGAAGGCGCGGACTGGACGCGCCATGGGTCTTCTCGGGACGATGTCGGCCATCGGCACGGCGCTCGGTCCCTCGCTGGGCGGCGTGCTGCTCGCTGGTCCTGGATGGCGCACGCTGTTCCTGATCAACGTGCCCTTAGGGGCAGTCGCGCTGCTGCTCTCGCACCGGTTTCTCCCGGCCGATCGGGACGCGACGCGGGCGGAACATCCAGTGTTCGATGTCGCGGGGACGGCGCTGCTCGCGATGACGCTCGGCGCGTACGCGCTCGGGATGACGATCGGGCGCGGGCGCTTTGGCGTTGCGAACGCGGGGCTGTTAGGCGGAGCGGCGATGGGCGCCGCGATCTTCGCGCGCGTCGAGACGCGGGCGGCATCGCCATTGGTTCGGTTCGACTCGCTGACGGATGGGCCGCTGGTCTCGAGCCTCGCCGCCAATGCGTTGGTCGCGACCGTAATGATGGCGACGCTCGTCGTGGGGCCGTTCTACCTGGCGCGTACGCTCGGGTTGCGGTCGGCGATGGTCGGGGTGTCGATGTCGGTTGGTCCGCTCGTAGCGGCGGCGATGGGCGTTCCCGCGGGGCGACTGTCCGACCGTTTCGGCGCGAGGCGCGTGACCATCGGTGGGCTTGGCATGATGACGGTTGGCGCCGCGCTGCTCTGGGCGTTGCCCGCGACGCTTGGCGTCATCGCGTACGTCGCGTCGATTGCGGTCGTCACCGCGGGATACGCGCTCTTCCAGACGGCCAACAACACCTCGGTGATGTCGGAAGTGCCTAACGACCGACGTGGCGTCGTCGCGGGCATGCTGGCGCTTTCGCGCAACCTCGGACTCGTGACGGGGGCGTCGGTGATGGGCGGGCTTTTCGCGCTGGCGTCGGGTGCGCGCGGCGTGGCGACGGAAACGCCGGACTCCGTGGCCTTCGGGATGCGGGTCACGTTTGCGGCTGCTGCCGTCCTCTCCACGGTCGCACTACTGCTCACGACCGGCGCCCGCGCGCGCCGGGTGATCGGTGCCGTGGCTGCTCTCGTGATGTTGTGGGGGAGCTCGGCGCAGGGCCAGGGGGCGACGGCGGGGCCTAACGGCCGACATGCGCCAACGCCATCTGGCCCGTATCCCGAAGCTGCGGCTGGTTGGGGTCCGTCGGCTGGGCAGGGGCGCTTCGTCAGTCGATGGGCCGAAGATTGGCGGGCGTTGCGGGGGGCGGGGCTGGCGCCGGCGTTCAAGGCCGTGCCCTTCGGCGGCGGCGCCTCTCTTACGCTCAGTTCGGAGGTGCGACTGCGCCAGGATGCGTTCGCCAACGCCGCGCTCGCGCGGAACAACGACCCGCGGCCAACGCTGCTGCGCGGCGCGTTAGGCGCCGACCTCCGTCTTGACCGGCACGTTCGCCTTTTCGGCGAGGTGGCGACCGGGCAGGTGCGGGGACGCCGCGACGTCGCCACGCCGAACTTCCAGAACGACGCATCGCTGCAGCAGCTCTTTGCCGATGTGCGGGGATACGTCGGTACGACGATGCTTGGCGCAATGCTCGGGCGGCAGGAGTTCGCGGATGGCCCGCGCCAACTGCTGAGCGTGAGCGATGGCCCCAACGTGCATCGTACGTGGAACGGGGTGCGGCTCTATGCCCATGGTCGCCGCCTTCGCGTAGGTGCGTTTGACCTGCGCGTGACGCGCCCCGCGCGTGGCGCCTTCGACGAACGGGTCGAAGGGGGCGAGCGACTGCGCGGCGTGAACGCCAGCCTGATCGTGTCGCGTGGCAGGACCGGGGCGAACGTCTATCTCGACCCCTTCTGGATTCACAGCGCGCACGCGGAGTTCCGCGCCGGTCGTAGCCTCGGGGCTGACGAGCGCGACTCGTTCGGTGCGCGCCTCTGGGGTCGACGCGGGCGCGTGGCGTTCGACTGGACCGCGGTCGCCCAGCGCGGGCAGTTCATGCAGCGCGACGTCGAGGCATGGGGCGTCTTCGCGGTGCAGCGCGTGGCGTTGTCAGAGACCGGATGGAAGCCGCGGCTCGACCTGCGTGTGGACGCTGCCAGTGGCGGCGGCACGCGCGGGTTAGGGGTGCTGCGGGAGTTCAATCCGCTGTATGCCAGCTCCGCGTATCTGGGCGAGGGGCAGCTCCTCGGGCTTGCCAACCTCCTGATGCTGGCGCCGGGGCTGTCCCTAACCCCGGCACCTGGAACGTCGGTGACGCTCGAGTACGGCGTCGCGCGACGACTCGCCAGCGACGACGCGGTGCGCGCCGGTGGCATGCGTACGTACGCGAGAACCCAGGACGTCAACGGCAGCGCGATCGGCAACCTGCTGCGGATTTCGGCTGCACGACCCGTTGGCGCCTACGTCACGCTCTTCCTGAACTACGAGTATCTCGCGGCCGGCGCCGTGCTTCGGCGCGCGGGCCTTCCCTCGGGCCGCTATGGCCACGTCGGCGCGACGCTGCGCTACTGAGTGGCCACCGGTGTCCTTCAACGCTCAACTCGACTGAAATCACCATGCACACTTCCCTGGAATCTCGACTGGACTTCTACTCCGTGGGCGGCGACGCGATGAAGGCAATGGCCGCCGTCGAACAGCGGATCGCGCGTTCGGGCCTCGAACGCTCGCTGATCGACCTCGTGCGGCTGCGCGCGTCGCAGATCAATGGCTGTGCCTACTGCATCGACGTGCATGCCGGCGATGCCCGTCGCGCCGGTGAGAGCGAGCGGCGTCTTGCCGTTCTGTCGGTGTGGCGCGACACCTCGTTCTTCAGCGATCGAGAGCGTGCCGCGCTGGAGTGGACGGAAAGCGTCACGCGGGTGGCCGACACGCACGTTCCGGATGACGTGTGGCACCGCGTGCGCGAGGTGTTCGCGCCGAGCGAGCTGGTGGACCTGACGCTGCTGGTCGGCGCGATCAACGTCTGGAACCGCCTGGCGATCGCGTTTCGGAAGCTGCCGGCGTGACGGATGTGGGGGCGACGGCAGTCGCGCGGCTCGCCATGGGCGGCGACTACTCCAACAGCGTCAGCTCGTGCGGCCCCGCCGTTCCTGCAAGCGATCGAGTGCCCACTCGGCGTGCTCGCGCACGAGCGGCTCCGCGTCATCGAGCGCCCGCGTGAGCACGTCGGCGTCGTCAGCGGTGCCCACGTTGCCTAACACGACGGCGGCGTTGCGCTTGAGTCCGCGCAGCTTGGCCCGTTTCATCGCCGAGCCGCGGAACGTCTGGCTGAACTCCTCCTGCGTCATGCTGAGGAGAGTGCGGGCCATCGTGCGGGCATGGCCGCCTAACGCCGCCCGTGGCTGGTACGGCGACTCCTCGGGGAGCGCCTTGGCAAACTTCACGTTCCACGGGCAGACGTCCTGGCAGATGTCGCAGCCGTACAGCCAGTCCCCCATGCGTTCGCGCAACGCTTCGGGGATGGCCTCGCGGTTTTCGATGGTCAGGTACGAAATGCAGCGCGTCGCGTCGAGGACCTTGGGCGCGACGAAGGCGTCGGTCGGACAGGCCTTCAGGCAGCGCGTGCAGCCGCCGCACTTGTCTGCCTCGAACGGCGTGCTGGGGGTCAACTCCATCGCCACGAACAGCGACCCGATGAAGAAGAACGAGCCGCGCGCAGGATTGATCAGGTTGGCGTTCTTTCCGAACCACCCCAGACCGGCGCGGCGAGCGAGGTCGCGCTCGAGAATCGGCGCCGTGTCCACGTACGCGCGTCCGGCGACGCCGTGTCCCAGCTGCTCGTTGAGCCAGGCGTGCAGCGACTGCAGGCGCCCCTTCATCACGTCGTGGTAGTCATCGCCGCGGGCGTAGCGCGCGATGGGGCCGCGTGGCTGGCGGCCGCCGTAGTCCATCGTGACGACGATGGCACTTACCGAGCCGGGTTCGGGACGGCGTGTGTCGTGCCGGATCTCGGCGTCGCGCGCCATGTAGTGCATGTCGCCATGCCGCCCGTGCGCGATCCAGTCGTCAAAGTGAGGCGCGGTCTCGGCCGGACCAAGTCGCACGAAGCCGACGAGGTCGAAGCCTAACGCATACGCCTGCCGCTCCAGGCGCTGTTCGAGCGTCAGGGGCGACGCGGGCGCGCCAGCAGGGCCGGGCGCCGCGGTGCTCATCCCTGTTTCCCCACCCAGCGCGCGTAGCGAATGATGTCCTCCGCGGGCGGGGTGATGTCCGGGTCGCCGTAGGCGGTGTGCATGCGCCACCGCACGTACTTGCGAGAGGGGAGGGGGAGGAAGGGGAAGCGCGCGTACCACCCGTTGGCCCGGAAGCGCCAGGCCACGCGCACCAGGTCGATGGCGAGTGCCGGGCTGCGCAGTGCGGCAAGAACAAGCTCGATGGACAATCGGCCCCAATTCATGCGCGAAAACTAAGGGGCGTGGCAAGGGCGGGTCGCGGGGCGAAACCGGGGGGGCTTGAGGGCGCGTCTGCCAACCCCCCCCGCCGCGATCGCTTCACGGACAACCCGACGCGCGTGCACCGCCGCCGCCGGCGCCCCTGCCTAAAGGCCGAGATGATCGACGATGCGGCGCGCCCCCCACATGCCGGCGCCGAATCCGACCATGCTCACGCAGAACGCGGTCATGATCCCGACGTGCGCGCCCGCCCACCAGCCGACGGAACTGCCGACCGTCGTCGTGACGAGCGCAATGATCTTGTGCATCGGTACCTGCCGGACGGGTAGGAGCGTTATGCGTGCGGGCGTGGACCGCGGCCTCCCAGAGCCACCGCGCCGCACCCATCCACAAGGACGATCCAGCGTCACTCACGATTCCGGTCCGCGCGTGGTGCGAGAGACCAGCTCCCCAAGCGCCGAGAGCACCTCGTGAATCACTGCCGACAGCTCGGGGTCGGCGGCGATCGACTCGGCGGAGAGCTTTCGCCCGTCGAGCGGGACCACGCGAGTGGTAGCGGGCGTGATCTGTGTCGACATCACGCGCAGCGTCTCGGCCAGCGAAGCATGCACAAAGCGCGAGTGCGTCGACGCGGTGAGGATCCCCGTCGGCTTGTCGACCATCTCCGGCCCGCTCACCAGCCAGTCGAGCGCGTTCTTGAGCGAGCCGGGGACGCCGTGTGCATACTCCGGGCTCGAGATGAGGAGCGCATCGCAATTGGCAATCGCCGCGCGAAGTGACAGCACACTCGCTGGGAGCACCGCGTCGTCGCGGTCGTCATCGGGATTGAACGGCGGAATGGAGGCGAGCGCATCGAACGTCTCGACCGTCATATCCGCTGGCGCCAGCAGCGCGACCGCGCGCAGCACTTCGCGATTGGACGAGCGTGCTCGAAGACTTCCAGAGATCGCGAGGAGCTGCACGGTGGTCGAATGAAGTGTCCGGATCAGTCCGAGCGCAGCGCCGTGGCAGGATTGGCCGAGGCCGCGCGCCGGGCGGGAAGGTAGCTCGCCAGCATCGCCACGGCGATGAAGAGGAGCGACATCACCGCGTAGGTCGGAATGTCGATCGGATTGGTGTCGAAAAGCAGGCTGCGCAACAATTGCGATGCAGCGCCAGCCAGCACGACACCGATCACGACGCCGAGCCCGGCGAGCCACATCCCTTCTCGCACCACCAAGGCGAGCACGTTCGAGCGCGTGGCGCCCAGCGCCACGCGAATCCCGATCTCCCGCGTGCGCCTATTCGCCGAGTAGGCAATGAGACCGTACAATCCAACCGTCGCCAGCAGCAATCCCACCGCGCCCAGCACACCGGTCACCAGGGCGGCGACGCGCTGCGGAAGGAGGGCGATGCTCGTCGTGTGCGTGAGCGTCATCACGACCGGGCGGGGGAGGAGCGGGTCGATGGCGCGCACCGCGCGTTCGATGGCCGGCGCGAGCTGCGCGGCGTCTCCGCCAGTTCGCACGATGAGCCACTGATCGCTGCGCCAGTTCTGTGCGCTGGCAAGGTAGACGAACGACGGTGTCTTCTCGGCCAGGTTGTCGTACTTGGCATCCTGCGCCACGCCGACAATCGTGACGCGCTCCGTGCCGAATCGAAAGGTGCGACCGAGCGCGGTCCCTTCGGGCCACAGTCGGCGGGCCATGGTCTCGTTGATCACCGCCACACGCGGCGATTCGGCGTTGTCCGTTTCGTTGATTGCCCGTCCGCTTCGTAGCGGGAGTTGCAGCACGCTGAAGAAGTCGGCGTCCACCTGCGAGAGCTGGATCGGCACCTTCCCTTCACGATTGACCACGCCGCTGTTGGCGCCGTCCACCTCGATCGTTCCGCCGCTGCTGCTGAACGCGAGCGGGAGGCGATCGGTGAAGGACACACTCTCGACTCCGGGAATCGCCTGCACCGCCTCGCGCAGCGACCGATAGAAGGTCTGTCCGCGCGCGTCGTCGTAGCCGAACGATTCGGTGTTGAAGGCTACAGCTGCAACGCCGCCGGTGGTGAAGCCCGGATCGATCTTCTGCCCCCCTTGCAGCGCGCGCAGGAAGAGTCCCGCTCCCACCAGGAGCACGAGCGACATGGCGAGCTGCCCGACGATGAGTGCATGGCTCATCAGGCGTCGGCGCGTCCCGCTTCCTGTCGATCCCTCGCGAAGTTGCGCGGTCACGTCCTTGCGCGAGGCCTGCAGCGCCGGCGAGAGCCCGAAGATGAGTCCCGTGGCCAGCGAGATGGCCAGGGCAAAGGCGAGCACGCGAGGATCGGGGGAGAGTTCGAGCGAGATGGCCGCGTCGGTGGGGATCGAGACCTGTTCGAGCGCCGCGGTCGCGACAGACGCCACCGCCATTCCGCCGATGGCTCCCAGGATGAAGAGGAGCATCGTCTCCGTGAGCAACTGCCTGACGAGTCGCGCACGCCCCGCGCCGAGCGCGACACGCACCGCCATCTCGCGCTGCCGGGCGATGGCCCGCGCCGAGAGCATCGACGCGACGTTGACGCTCGCGATGAGGAGCACGAGCGCCGCCGCACCAAGGAGCAATCCCATGAATCCGAGGAAGCCCGCGCGTGCGTCGGCGGGAAGCCCGGTGAGTTCGGACAGGCGGATGCTGTTATAGTCGCGATTCCCTCCGCGCTCGCCTCGCTCGGCGATGTATCGCACCGTGAGGGCCGTGAGTTCCTGTCGCACCTGCTCGACGGTGGCGCCCGGGGCGAGTTGCCCAAAGGTCCGCAGCCACGGGGCATCGTCGAGGTCCCGCGTCGCGCGCAGTTGCTGCTGCATCATCAACGGGACCCAGGCATCGACCTTGAGCGGCGAGAAGACACCGCGGAATCCCTCGGGGGCGACACCGACAAGCGTGTACGGATTACCGTTGACCGTCACCGCGCGCCCGATGGCCCCGCTGTCGCTCCCCAGCGCCGATTGCCAGAAGCCGTGCGACACCACGACCACGGGATGTGCGAGCGGCGTCGCATCCTCGTCAGGCGCAAAGAAGCGCCCCAGCGCCGGGCGCACGCCCAGCAGCGTGAAGTAGTTCCCGCTCACGATGTTGCCGTACACCGCGTTCCCCTGGCCGCGATCGGCGATGGTCAGCGATACCTTGCTCCACGCGGCTATCCCGTCGAGTGTGCGTGTGCGCTCTCGCAGGTGGCGGTAGTAGTCGTACGACGCCGACATCCCCTCGCGGAAATCGGCCGAGCGGCGTTCGATGTCGACGAGGCGTTCCGTCCCGTGCGTCCCCGGAAGCGGGCGCAGCACGAGGGCGTTCATCGCGCTGAAGATCGTCGTCACGGCTCCGCTGCCGATCGCGATGACCAGCACCGCGATGACGGTGAAGACGGGATGCTTGCGTAGCATCCGCTGCGCCAGGCGCACGTCGCTCGTGAAGGAGTGCAACATGCGCTCTCGGGGAACGAAGTGAGGGGCGTCGACCGGTGACGACACCAGGGTGGCGAACAGGGCGTCGCGCCACTCGAGGCACACGGCGGCGACAAACGACGGGATGGTGTTGAACCAGAGCCTCGGGACCGCCAGGCGTTCACCGCTCGCCCGGGCCCCCCGCAACTGGTCGCGGAAGAGTGCGCGCATTTCCGCACCAAAGCGCCGCCGGAACCCTGGCGGAAAGCTCGCGAGGAGCAGCGCGAAGAGGCGTTCGCTCACGGGGCGTACCGCGCCGCCAGTGCTCGCACCGACGGGAGGTTCACCAGCGCTTGCAGCCGACGGACCTCCTGCGCGACCACTCGCCCGCCCAGCGGCGTGATGCGATAGTAGCGGCGCCGCTCCTCCCCCAGGTCGGGGGCCTGTCTCGCCGCCGACTCGGCCACAAGCCCGTCAGCGAGCAGGCGCTTGATCACGCGGTACAGGTTCCCCGGGTCGAGCGACACGAGGCCTTCGGTGCGTTCGGCGATGGCCTGAACGAGCCCGTACCCGTGCAGCTCCTGCTCTCCGAGGGCGAGGAGGAGCTGCAGGTCGACCGGCTTAAGCGGGAGAAAGGTGCGCGGATCGGGGGGCATCGTCGGGACGGAGGTATGGTTACTTGAACCATACGGCCGCCGCCGACAGTGGTTTCAGCAAATGGCGAACGACGAACGCGGGGGGCTCCGGCGCTACAGATAGCCCAGCCACCAGTCGCGCCGTCGTCGCTTCACGTCGGCAAACCAGCGACACAGCGGCCAGAGCATCAGCACCACCACCCACCAGATGAGGTAGAGATACGGGAGCGACAGCGGCCACCCTGGTGGCTGCGTGAACGGGAAATCGGCCAGCGTGGGCGATTCGAACATCCAGTGCACGTCGCCATACCGCGCGTAGCAGACGATGACCGCGAGCGCATGGATCAGCGCGATGTGCAGCACGAAGTAGAAGAGCGGAACGCGCCCCAGTGTCGCGACGCGGTCGAACGCACGCGGTGTCCCTCCGTCGATGGCGCGCAGGAAGAGGAAGAGCGGGCCGAGCGTCATCAGCAGGAAGAGCAGCGACGGCGGATACTTCGTGGTGTTGAGGAAGGAGAGCGCGGTGAAGACGGGCGAGTGCTGCGCGCTCCAACGCGACGGATCGCCGTAGACGTTGATGGCGCGCAGGACGACGAACGCCACGATCATCGCCGCACCGGCGCGCACGAGAATCGTTCGCCGGCGTTCGGCGTCGCCCGTGAACAGCGGCGCCAGGCCGTAGCCGAGCGCGGTAACGCCGACCCACGGGACCAGCGAGTAGGCGGCCAGCACGAAGCGATCGGGGCCGGCGACGAGGAGGCCGGGCGCGTGCAGTACCGTCCACAGCGGCGCCGCCCAGCCTAACGCTGGCGCGGGAATACCGTCGAAGGCGTTATGCGTCAGGATCATGACCGCGCCAAAGACCAGCGCCACCGTCGGCTTCCAGCGCGACAGCCCCGCCAGCACGATCATCGACCAACCGAGCGCCCAGAGGATGAAGAGGAGCGTGACCTTGAAGTCGAAGTTGAACTGATACGCCAGGCACCGCATCACGATCACTTCGAGCACGATGAGCCAGAGCCCGCGCGTGACGAGGAACGACGCCGTCGAACCGCCCCCACGTCGTTGCGACGAGAGGTAGGCGCTGACCCCGGTGAGGAGGAAGAAGGTCGGGGCGCAGAAGTGCGTGATCCAGCGCGTGAAGAAGAGCGCGACCGTCGTGGTCTTCGGATCGGTGGGGTCGGCCAGCACGTTGCCGAAGTAGTCGCGCACGTGATCGAGCGTCATGATGATCATGACGAGGCCGCGCGCCACATCGACCGATGAGATGCGTGGCGGATGTAGCGAGGGGCGTCTCTGCTGTAGCGGCGCACTGGGTGGCGAACTGAGCATGGCCGATGGCTCCGGGTGGCGGCGCCCCACGCTACGGTGCGGGACACCGCTCGTGCATCGCGCGCGACTCGCGCCTCACACAGTTCGCAAGTCCTTCTGTCACACCCCGGACATCGCGCCCGGTGACGCTCGCTACTTCGAGATGCGCTCCGTCCCCAGCGTGATGCGGTGCGGGACCTGCTCTCCCTTGAGGATGCGCACGGCGATATCGACCGCTTCCTTGCCCCCGGTCGGATACACGAACGTCGCCGCGAGCTTGCCGTCCTGCACCGCCTGACGTCCCCCGTCGAGGCCGGGGAGTCCATCGATGCCGATGAACGTCATCGACGAGTCGCGCCCCTTGGCCTTGGCGGCGAGATACGCCCCCATCGCCATCGGATCGTTATGTGCGTAGACCAGGTCGATCTTTGCGTGTGCCGACAGTGCCGCCTCCATCTGCGTCATCGCTTCTTCCCGCAGCCAGTTGGCGACCGGGTCGTGGATGATCCTGATGTCGGGGAACTGCGCGATCGCCTCGCGAAACCCTTCGCTCCGATCGCGCGCCGGCGTGGAACCGGGGAGCCCCTTGATCTCCACGATGTCGCCCTTGCCGCTAAGCAACGTGGCGACGAACTCGCCGGCCGCCTTGCCGATGTCGCGATTGTTGGCGCCGATGAAGGTCGTGTACGTGTCCCCCTCGATCTCGCGGTCGAGCACGATGACCGGGATCCCCGCGTCAAAGGCGCGCTTCACGATCGGCGTGAGTGGCTTGGCCTCGTTTGGGGAGATGATCAGCAGGTCGACCTGTTGCCGCAGGAAGTTCTCGACGTCGGCAACTTGCTTGGCGTTGTCCTGCTGCGCATCGGCATAAACAAACTCCAGCTCTGGGTGCCCCTTGGCCGCCTCGGCCACTTCAGCGTTCATCGCCACGCGCCACGGTTCGCCGAGGTTGGCTTGCGAAAAGCCGATCAGCTTCTTGCTTCCCTGCTCCTTGCCGCAAGCGGCGGCGAGCAGCGCCAGGGCAACGATTGCGAGGCTACGCGGCACGGCGCCGCTGAAGCCAGACCGCCGCGAGGATGATGACGCCCTTGAGGATGAGCTGGAGATTCGCATCGACGTTGTTGAGCCCCATGCTGTTGTTGATGGCCCCGATCGTCAGGATCCCGATGAGGGTGCCGGCCACACTTCCGGAGCCGCCGCTCAGCGACGTCCCGCCGATCACCACGGCGGCGATGGCGTCGAGTTCGTAGGCGACACCATCGTTAGGGTTCCCCTGTTCGAGTTGCGCGCAGTGCACGAGCCCCGCCACCCCCGCCAGCAAGCCGGAGATGACATAGACCGACGCGGTATGCCACCCAACGCGAACACCAGAGAGCCGCGCCGCCGACTCGTTGTCGCCGATGGCGTAGAGGTATCGCCCGCCACGGGTGCGCGCGAGGTACACGTGCATGACGACGACGGCGATGCCGAAGATGAGCGCTGGCGCGGGGACGAAGGGAAGGAGCGGCGCGGCGAGCGCGCGCACCGATTCAGGCGCCCCGCCTTCGCCGAAGCCGAGCGGGATGGCGGTACCGCCGCCCAGGTAGCGCGCCGCACCGCGCCCTGCGCTCATTGTGGCCAGCCTGGCAAGGAAGGCGGGGAGCTTCCAGCGCGACACGACGATGCCGTTGAGCCACCCCCACAATGCCCCGACGCCGAGCACGATGAGCGCCGTGGGGAGCAGCCCAACGCCTTGCTTCATCATCAACCAGGCGCTGAGTGTCGCGCCAAACGCGAGGATCGACCCGACCGAGAGATCGATGCCACCGGCGATGACCACCGCCGTCATCCCCACGGCGAGAATCCCCTTCTCGGCGACCTGTCGCAGGATGTCGGTCAGGTTGCCGATGTCGAGAAAGACCGGGCGACCGCCGCGCGTGGGGGAGAAGACGATCGAGAGCACGAGGACGGCGATGAGCCCGAGCGCACCGCGGTAGCGGGCGAGCATCGACGACAGTCCCCGCTGCACGTTCCGGCCACTGCCTCCGCTGCCTGACGAGTGGGCCGAGCCTGACGAGTGGGTGCGCTCGCGAGCGTCCGACGCGTTGGCATTCGCGGGGGAGCTTGTCACTGCGTGCGCGTCTTCGGGAGTCGGCGCCCCTGCCGCAGCCGCCAGCACCAACTCCTCGGTGGCCGTCTCGCGGTCGAACTCGGCGACGATGCGCCCCGCGCGAAAGACGAGGATGCGATGGCACTGTGTCAGCACCTCGGACATGTCGGACGACGCTAGCAGGACGCCGAACCCCTCGGTGGCGAGTGCGTGCAGTTCGCGGTACACGTCCTCGCGCGCGGCGAGGTCGATGCCGCGCGTGGGTTCGTCGAGAAGGAGGACCTTGGGGGATGAGAAGAGGCAGCGGGCGAGCAGCGCCTTCTGCTGGTTGCCGCCGCTCAAGGTGCTGATCGGGACCGACGCCGAGGCGGCACGCACGCCGGTGCGTTTCATCAACCCGGACGCATCGGCATCCTCGCGCCTGCGATCGATCCATCCCCAGCGACTCACGCGCTCCAGCGCCGACATGGTGATGTTGCGGTCGACGCCGAGCTGCGGAAAGATGCCGTCGCTCTTGCGTTCTTCGGGGAGGAGGACGACGCCTTGGTCGCGCGCATCGGTCGGCGTGCGTGGATCATACTCGCGCCCATCGAGCCAGAGCCGTCCGCGCACGACACCCCCGTGCGCCCCAACGAGTGACAGCAACAGGTCGGTGCGACCGGCGCCGACCAGCCCCGCGAGCCCCACGATCTCTCCGGCACGCACCTGGAGCGAGATGTCCTCGAGCCGCGCGCCGCCGCTGGATTCGCCGCTGTTGGCTGGCCGTTCGACCGAAAGTCCTTCGATGCGCAGCACCTCGCGCGCCGTCACCGCGACGCGCGGGAGGGCGCTGGGTGGAATGTCACGGCCGACCATCAGACGGACGAGGTCGGGCGCGGTCAAACCCTTCGCCTCACGGGTGACCACCTTCACCCCGTCTCGCATGACCGTGACGCGGTCCGCCAGCCGCAAGACCTCCTCGAGCTTGTGGGAGACGTAGACGACGCCGGTGCCATCCGCGACCAGCGCCCGGATGACCTGCTCGAGTCGCGCCTCCTCGCCGGCGCCCAGCGAGGCCGTCGGTTCGTCCATGATGAGGCAGCGCGCTTCCCACGCCAGCGCGCGGGCGATCGCCACCAGTTGGCGGTCGCCCGGCGTCAGGTCGCGCACGAGCGTGTCGACGTTCACGTGCGTCGCCCCGACCGCGTCGAGATGTCGACGCGCCACCGCTCGCAGGCGGTCGCGATCGACGAGCCCTCCCTCGCTCGCTTCTCGCCCGAGCGAGATGTTCTCTGCCACGTCGAGCGACGTGACCAGCTGCAACTCCTGCGGGATGATGGCGATCCCCGCCGCGAGCGCCTCGCGCGGTGACGGGAATCGCTGCACCACCCCACCGACCGCGATATCTCCCTCGTCGCCCTGCAGCGCCCCGGTGAGCAGCCTGCCGAGCGTCGACTTGCCGGCGCCGTTCTCGCCGATGAGCGCGTGCACCTCACCGGCGCGCACGTCGAAGTCGACGCGCGATACCGCGCGCACGCCCGGAAAGCCGATCCCGATCCCGCGCGCCTCGATCAGCGTGAGGTGCGGTGCCGGGTGGGTCGCGAGGCGAGGCGTGGCGGCGTCGCTCAGCGGTGGAGCTCCGATGGCTGATGGTGATCGAGCGCGTCGTGCACGTCACCGCAGATGTTGACGCGCATCCCCATCGCCTGCGCCATGCTCGCCTTGCGCACCAGCGCGCGCAGCGCCAGCTCGGCACTCGGCGCGTAGGCCACCTGGATGTGGTTGGCCTGGTGCTTGGCCATCAGTTGATCGCGAGAGACGCCGTAGAGTACGGCGTGCATGATGGGCCATTGCGACGTCGTCGCCTGCCAGCGCCGCTGCGTCTCCTCATCGGACAGCCTGACGACGCCACCGCGCCCGATGTCCATGTGCAGCGCATCGCCCTGCACATAGATGCGACTCCAGACCATCTCGCCTGGGCGGCTCACCCCCTTGAGGGTGGAGCCTCCCTTGGGGAAGTACATCGGCGGTTGCCGGTCCCCCATCGCGCCGGCGTAGCCATTGATGAAGTGCGACGCCGGCGCGGCGCCCGAGATCTCGAAGACCCAGACAAACTCGTCGACGCCGCTGTCGCGCACCGACGCCCCCCATCGCACATCGTGCAGCGTGTTGGATGGATCGATGCCAAGCGCGCGCCAGGTGATGTCGGTGATGAGCCCGTCCACTCCGGCGCACTCGTCCACCTCGTTGAAGTGCGGGACGGCTCGACCGGCAAACAACTCACGTCCCTCGATGTCGAAGACCGGCGGGCGATCGGGATTGTTGAACAGACCCTCGGCAAGGTCAGAGGCGACGCAGGTATCCTTGAGCCCCTGCTGATACTGGATGCCGATCGCCGAACAGCCGAAGGCGTGCGCCATCTGCACCGCGGCGTCGTACATCTGCAACCCTTCCAGCACCTGCCGTTCGGTGAGCGTGGTCGCCTCGTCGGTGCCTAACGAAAAACGCATCCCGCGGCCCAGGAGCCACTCGTAGTGCCGCCGGGCGACCGAGATTGGGACCTGCTGCATTGCGGCGAAGAGCGCGCTCTGGCTCAGTCGCTCCTTGAACACTCCCATCGCATGCAGCAGGTGGTCGGGGATGATCGCGTTGTACATCCCCATGCACCCTTCGTCAAAGACGCCGAGGATTGCCTGCTGGGAGATGAGCTGTGATGCCCCTTGTGTGCCGACCTCGCGATCTTCGTCGAAGGCGTGCGCAAAGGTGTCGTCGCGCAGCGGCCGTGCGTGTCGCGTGTCGTGGACGATGCGTCCCGTGCGCAGCCATTCGCCGATCGCGTGGCGCGCGAAGTCGTCCGTGAAGTCCTCGCTCCAGATGGTGCTGTAGGCGATCCCTGCCTTGGTGAGCGACCCGTTGAGATTGAGCAGCCCCACGAGCCCCGGCCACTGCCCGCTCCAGTTGGCAAGCGTGAGGATTGGCCCGCGGTGCTTGGTCAACCCAGCCAGCACGTGACTCGTGTATTGCCACACCGCTTCGGCGACCACCAGCGGCGCGTCAGGATCGATGTCGCGAAAGACCTCCATGCCGCGCGCCTGGCCGTCGATGAAGCCGTGCCCCTTCGCTGCATCAACCGGATGGCCACGCACGACGCGTCGCCCAAAGCCTTCAAACGTACGAGCGACGGTGGCCTCGAGCGCGGCCTGTGCCGGCCAGCACACCTGGTTGGCCGAGAGGCGTGAGTCGCCGCTTGCGACGAGGATGATGTCGCGGTCGGTCATGGTTGGGGATAGGAAAGGCCGCTCCCGATGGGATACGTGTCGCTCACCTTGACTGGCAAGCGCCCTTTGGGGTTCAACTCGCCCTTCAGCGCGCGAATGAACGACGAGAAGTAGATCTCCTGGTTGCCGAACCACCCGCGCTCGCCGTAGCCGACCAGGTACGCCGGCACGTCAGGGATCCTGCGCAGGTGATGGGGATTGCCGTAGGTCATCGCGACGACCGCGCGCGGCTTGGCGGCGATCACGCGCTGCAAAAACGCGAGGTCCTTCTCGCGTATGGGCGTCGCATCGCCCAGGCGGTCACGGGCGACAAAGAGCGAAAGCACGACCAGCTCCGCGTCGCGCGTCGCCTCCCAGATCTCGGCGTAGGATGCGGAATCCATGCGCGCGGTGAGCGTGAAGCTCCGGGAGCCGGGGAAGGCGATGGCGAGACGCTGTGCGAGCGTCGTGGGCGCGGCGTCGGTCTCGAGCTTCTGCACGCTGATGTTGACCAGCTTGGGAATGGTCGCACGCGGCAGCGGCAGGACGCCGTCGTTCTTGAGCATGGTGAGCGAGCGATCGGCGACCTCCTGGGCCAGCTTCCAGTGGTCCATCGTCCCCACGCGATCGGCGATGCGCGATTCGTCGACCAGTCGCACGTTCTGCAGGTTGAGTCGCGCCTTGAGCGTCAGGAGCCGGCGGACGGCGCTGTCGATGCGCCGCTCGCTGAGGCGTCCACTGCGAACCGCCGCGACCATCGCCGCGATGGTGCGCACCGGATCCTTCGGTTTGAGGATGAGGTCGTGCCCCGCCTCGAAGGCGCGCACCGTCACCTCCTCGGCGCCAAAGCGTGCCACCACGTGATCGTACCAGAGGTCGTCGGTGGTGAGCATCCCCTTGAAGCCGAGCGAATCGCGCAGCCAGTCGGTCGCAAGCTTGCGCTCCACCGAGGCGGGGAGGTCGGACCCGCCGGTGACGGCCGGTACGGCGACGTGCTCAGTCATCGCGTAGTCGACGCCGGCCGCGATGGCGTGGCGAAAGGCGACGAAGTCCTGCGAGACGACAGCTGCCGCCGGTTTGGGATTCCACGTGAAGTCGGGGCGCCCTGGCATGCGCTCCACGTCGCCGCGCCCCGGAAAGTGCTTGGCCCCCGAGAGCATCCCGTTGTCGTGATAGCCTCGCACGTACGCGCGCACCATGCGCCCGAGAAGGTCGAGGTCACCGCCAAACGAGCGCACCCCTTCGGCAGGATTCTCTGGGCGCCAGGCGATGTCGACCGCGGGCGAGTAGGTGAGGTGGATCCCCATGGCGCGCCCTTCGCGCGCCGCGACCGACGTGGCGCGATACATCAGCGAGTCGTCGCCGGCAGCCGCAAAAGCCATGTTGGCGGGAAACTCGGTGGCGCCAGAGACCTGCTGCCCCGGCCCCCCTTCGAAGTCGCCGGTGATGAGGAGCGGGACCTTCGCCACGCGTTGCAGCCGGTTGAGCAGGGACGCCACGTCTCGCGGCGTCCCTCCATAAAAGACGAAGCTGCCGATCCCGTGGTCGCGCGCGAGCGACGTCCACCATTGCACCCGCGGATCGCCACTGCTCACGTACCACCCCTGCATCTCGGCAACGATGAGCTGCGCGACCTTTCGCTCCAGCGTCATGCTGCGCAGCGTGCGTTCGACCCAGGCGCGGCCGTCAGGGGAAGGGGCGGACGCGAGCTTCTGAGCCAGCGCGCCCGATACAGGGGCGATGGACAGGGCCGAGATCATCGCGAGACAACGCACGGCACGGCGTGACCGCATGACAGGGAAGGGTGAGGGCGGCGCGAATGTACCGGCGGGGGGGACCGGTCGCAATCGGCGGACGGCGTCCCTCTAGCCATGAAGGGCGGAAAGCGGGAAGTTGGTGGGCCGCCGTTGGCCTAACGATTCCTCCCCGGAGCCGCCGCACATGCCGCGCGTCCTTCGTCCGATCGTCGTTTCGTGGGTCCGCTGGAGTGTCCGTGTCGCCCTCGCGGCGGCCGTCGCTACGAGCGTCGTCACCCCGTGTGTGCTCACCGCCCAGCTTCCGACGGCGCTCGACCCGTTTCGTCTCACACAGCCGCGCGACTTCGAGGCGTATCGCGCCTCCAGCAACAACGCCGACCTCGCCAGCAACGACGACAGCAAGCGCCCGCTCCCAGGCGAAACGGTCGTGCTGGCCGACCTCACGGGGCCTGGGGTGATCACGCACATGTGGATCACCGTGGCGGCGAGCGAGTACGCGTGGCCGCGCTTGCTGCGGCTGCGCATCTACTACGACGGGAGCAGCGTGCCCAGCGTCGACGCGCCGCTCGGCGACTTCTTTGGCGTGGGGCACGGGATGGAGCGTCCGCTCAACTCCATGATGGTGCGCAATAGCTCGGCGGGGCGCTCGCGCAACGAGTACTGGCCCATGCCGTTTCATCGCTCGGCCAAGGTGACCATCACCAACGAGGGGCGGCGGCGCGTGAGCAACCTGTACTACCAGGTGGACTGGTCGAAGTACAAGGCGCTGCCGCCTAACACCCCGTACTTTCACGCGCGCTATCGCCAGGCGCTCCCGACAAAGCTTGGTGCGCCGTACCAGGTGCTGCACACGACGGGGCGCGGGCACTACGTGGGAACGGTCTTCAGCGTGGTGCAGAACCAGCCCGGCTGGTTTGGCGAGGGCGACGACTTCTTCTACATCGACGGAAAGAAGACGCCCAACATCGAGGGGACGGGGACCGAGGACTACTTCAACGACGCGTGGTCACTGAGGGTGGGCGACGGCCCTAACTTCGGCGTGACGGTTGCCGACGGGACCGACCTCGGCTCGCGCATGACGGCGTATCGGTGGCACGTGGCCGATCCCATTCCGTTCATCAGGTCGCTCACCTTCGACATCGAGCACGCGGGGTGGACCTACAACAACGACGGGAGCGTGCGCAGCGCCTTCGAGGAGCGCGAGGACCTGTTCAGCACCGTCGCCTTCTGGTACCAGCAGGGGATCGCGCCGGCACAGCCCGAGCCGCCGTACGGTGCGGCGCGCCTTCCGCACGGGAACGCCGCGCAGCTCGAAGTGGAACAGCGCGCCGCCGAGGCGGTGGGGACGCGCGGCAAGGTCTCGGTGCAGAAGGAGGTCTTCTGGGGGAAGGACATTCTCCTGTTCGAGAGTGAGGGCGTCGGCGCGCGCGTGGACCTTCCGTTCGATGTGGCGGAGGATGGGCGCTACGAGTTGATCGCGCAGGTGGCCGGCGCCCCCGACTACGGCACGTATTCCGTGCTCATCGACGGGAAGATTCCCGGGAGCGGGACAGAGCTCGAGCACGAGCCCGGCGCCAACATGGGGACCGGGCTCTCCATCGACGGCTACTACACCGAACTGTTTGTCGGCGAGGATCGGGTGCTGGGGTGGCCGCGCCTGACCAAGGGGAAGCACACCGTCTCATTCGTCTGCACCGGCAAGAATGCAGCGTCGACCAACTTCTTCCTTGGCGTTGATGCGCTGGTGCTGCAGCGCGTGGCCGGCGAGCGCGGCGTGCTCGCGGCCGACTCGGCGAGCAGCACCAACGCCGCCGACCGCCTGCGCGCGATCGGCGCGCTGGGGGCGAAGGGGGCGCTGCAGCTGCCGGCGCTGCGCACCGCACTGTCGTCGGCGTCGACTGACGAGCGGGTGGCGGCGGCGTGGTCGCTGACGCAACTCGGACGCCGCGCCCAGCCGGCGGTCGCTGAACTCACGCGCGCCCTCGCGGACGACGATCACGTGGTGCGTGGACTGGCCGCCCTCGCACTGCGCGACGCTGGGCCGGTGAGCGACGCGGCACTCGACGCATTGGCCGCGCGCCTCACCGATCCCGACGACGGGGTGCGCATGGCCAGCGCGTGGGCCATCGCGGCACAGGGGCCGCGCGCCATGCGCGTCTTCCCGGCGCTGATGGCCGCGGGGAAGGCGCAGCCGCAACATCCGCATGTGCAGCGCGCCGTAGCCGATGCCTTCGGGGCCATCGGCCCCGCCGCGCGCGAGGCACTCCCGGTGCTCGACGAACTGGCCAAGGGGGTGCGCGTGCGCTGGAACGCGGCGGCGGCGATCAAGAAGGTGAAGGGGAACGGGCCCTAATGTGCAGATGCGCCGCGCCAACCGCGGCGCGGCATCCCCTACTCCGCGTTCTCGGCGATTCTCGCCTTCACCAGCTTGCGCAGCAACGCAACCGGGAGCGGCTTGTCGGGCATGAAGCGAATCGTCCCCTTGCTCGTTTCGTAGTCCGCGAGTTCGTCCTGGAACGCGGCCACCGTCTGCCCGCTCATCGGGTAGAAGGCGCAGTGCTTGGCCGTCGCGCCATAGCCGACCAGCACACCGTTGAGGCGAAACGCGGGGAGGCCGTACGAGATGCACTCCTCGGCCTTGGGGACGATCGACTTGATCGTCGCCCGAAGCTTCTCGAGCGCGATGCGCTGGTCGTCGGGGAGGCGCTTGAGGTAGTCGTCGTGCGTCACCGGCTTGGCGCCGGCACGGGCGGTGGATTTTGCCTTGGCGATCATGGCAAGCATCTCGTTAGGTGGACGGGCGGCGCGCGGTCGAGCGCGGGAAGAAGGCGAACTCCTGCTGCGAACATGCCCCTTCGAGGTCGGCGACGCGGTCGCGGAAGTACGCCTGGGCATCGGCGATGGCCCCGTTGTAGATCGATGGCCCAATCTCCTTGAGGATGAACTCGAGGAACATCCGAGCCTTGAGTTCGCCGATCTGCTCGTCGAGATGCTCGTCGCAATAGCGGCGAATGGAGGCAATGGCGCGCGTGGTCGTCTCGTTGGACAGTTCGATGGGCATGACGCTGTGTGAGGAAGGGAGCGGCTCGTCAGGCAGTGTTCAGGAAATACGGCGGGCGGCGTCCACCAGGCGATGGATATCATCCACCGAGTTGTGCAGGTGTGGCGCAACGCGGATCCCCGGGCCACGCCGACCGACGATGATCCCCTGCGCCACCAACCCCTTCACGACACGATCGTCGCGCGCCGGGTCGCCGGTGGTCACGCTGACGAAGGTCGAGCGATGGGGGGCGGAGAGGTCGGAGTTGAATCGCAACCCGGCGCCCTCGCCGCGCGATTGCAGCGCGTCGAGCAGCGTGGCGACGTGCGTGTGAACGCGCGCCACTCCAACCTCGCTGAGCAGGTCGATGGAATGTTCGAGCGCGATGAGCGCGCTGTTGATCGGTCCCCCCACCTGGAAGCGAGCGGCGCCGGGGAGCCACTCGATGTGCGGCGCGTCGTACACCGACGTCTTCATGCTGGCATGTCCTGCCCGGTCGGGGATGACGACATCCAGGAAGCGCGGCGAGGTGTAGATCGCCGCCGTCCCCGGAATTCCCATCAGCCACTTGTAGCTGCCGGTCACGAAGAAGTCGACCTGCGTCGCCGCGACATCGATCGGCACCGCACCCACCCCCTGGATCGCGTCGACAATGCTCAGCACGTTCCGCGCGCGGCACTCGGCGCCGAGCCTGACGAGATCGATGCGGTGTCCGGTGAGCCAGTGCACCCAACTGATGGCGACGGCACGCGTGCGCCCATCGATGGCCGAGAGCACACGATCGAGGTCGGCATGTCGATCGACGGGGACTTGTCGCACCTCCACCCCTCGGCGCGCGAGGTGGAGCGCGGGATAGATCACCCCGGGGAACTCGTTGGCCGGAACGACCACGTTGTCGCCCGCGCGCCAGTCGATGCTGTTGAGCGCCGCGCTCATCGCCTCGGTCGTGGTCGGGACGAAGGCCACGAGCTCGGCCGGCACGTTGAGGAGTCGCGCGACCTTGCCCTGCAGCACCGGGAGCGAATAGTCCTGCGTTCCGGTCTGATACAGGTGGAACAGGCGCTCGCGATCGCCGATGTACCCACGCAGTGCGTCGCTCGTTCGACGCGGGAGCGGTGACGACGCGGCATGGTTGAGGTACACGCCCTCGCGTTGCCGGGGAAACTCGGCGGCCGCGAGGCGATCGCCCTGTGCAACGGGCGCGCCCTCGTCAGGTGCACGCGCGCTCATGGGCACGAGCGTTGGGGCGTCGGGCGAGAGTCGCGCGACGCCGAGCCCAAGGCCGGCGAGGGCGGTGCGACGCGAGAAGTCGCGACGTGAGAGTCGATCGGACATGGGCGACAGGCTCTGCGACTGGTGTTCGAAGCGATGATCGCGATCGCGGCGAGCGCGACGAGGGGCGACATGGACGGACCGGATTCGGGGACGCCCGAGTCTACGCCCGACATCGCCCGTGAGGCTATCCCTTCGGCGCTCGCTTCTTCAACTTCTGACACTCGCCCTCGTCGCCCCGCACCGATTCAGCCTCCAGCGCCCGTGCCCCAGCCAGACACCAGCTACGACGCGATCGTCATCGGCTCCGGTATCTCCGGCGGATGGGCGGCCAAGGAGCTGTGCGAGAAGGGACTCAAGACGCTCGTGCTCGAGCGCGGGCGCAACGTCGAGCACCTCAAGGACTATCCCACGGCCCAGCTCGCACCGTGGGAGCTGCCGCACAAGGGGGCGACGCCCAAGGCGCTCACGGCCGCCAACCCGCTCATCAGCAAGTCGGCCGGCTACGGTGAGGATACGGCGCACTTCTTCGTGAAGGACGCCGATCATCCCTACGAGCAGGAGCAGCCGTTCGACTGGATTCGCGGCTACCAGGTGGGCGGGAAGTCGCTCACGTGGGGGCGTGCCTGCCAGCGCTGGAGCCGGCACGAGTTTGTCGCCCCCGAGCGACTCGGCTACGGTATGAACTGGCCCATCGGCTACGACGATGTGGCGCGCTGGTACTCGCACGTCGAGCAGTTCATCGGCGTCTGTGGTGCAGCTGACGGACTCGAGGCGATGCCCGACGGCGACTTCCTGCCGCCGTTCGACTTCAATTGCGCCGAATTGCACCTGCGCGACGCGCTGCGGGCGAAGTACAAGGACCGGCACGTGGTGCAGGGGCGATGGGCGCACCTGTCGCAACCTCGCGAGATCCACCTGCAGCAGGGGCGTGGCACCTGCCAGGCGCGCAACCTCTGCATGCGCGGCTGCCCGTACGGGGGATATTTCTCCTCCGTATCGTCGACGCTTCCGTGGGCGCGGAAAACGGGGAACCTCACCATCCGCCCCGACTCGGTCGTCCACTCGATCCTGTTCGACGAAGCGAAAGGGAAGGCGAGCGGCGTGCGTGTCATCGATGCCAACACGCACGCGGTCACCGAGTACCGCGCGCGCATCATCTTCGTGAACGCGTCGGCGCTCAACTCGACACTCATCCTGCTCAACTCGACGTCCAAGCGCTTCTCGAACGGACTCGGCAACGACCACGGCGTGCTGGGGCACTACGTCGCCTTCCACAACTACCGCGCCTCGGCACACGGGACGCTGGACGGGTTGACCGACCAGTACTTCTACGGACGCAATCCCACCGAGTGCATCCTCGTCAACTATCGCAACCTGGGAAAGCAGGATACCGATTTCGTCGGCGGTTACACGACCTTCACCGGCGGCTATCGCACGCGCGGCGTGGACGTGGAGGCGCGGTTAGGCGGCGGCTACAAGGACGCGCAGGCGCAGCCGGGGCCATGGGGCGTCTACATGTACATGCAGGGGGAGACGATCCCGAAATTCGACAATCACGTGCGACTGCACGACTCACTCAAGGACCCGTGGGGCATTCCGCGTCTCGTGACGTCCGTCGGATACGATGACAACGACGAGACGATGATCCGAGACTGGCTCACGCAGGCCAGCGAGATGCTGGCCGCCGCGGGATGTCGCGACATCGCGTCGCGCGACAACCACCAGGCGCCGGGCCTCGACATCCACGAGATGGGAGGGTGCCGGATGGGGCGCGATCCGAAGACCTCAATGCTCAACGAGTGGAACCAGTTGCATGCCGCGCCTAACGTCTTTGTCACCGACGGCGCCTGCATGACGTCCACGGGGAACCAGTCGCCCTCCATCCTGTACATGGCGCTCACGGCGCGCGCGGCCAACCATGCCGTGGAAGAACTGGCGAGGCAGAACCTGTGACCGATCATCCGTTGTTTCCGCCGGTCAATCGTCGCACCGTCCTGAAGGCGAGCGGCGTGGCCATCGGCGCCACGCTCCTCACGTCCAGCGTGCTCCTCACCGCATGCGGGGGAGAGCGCACGCCGCCCGCGTCCAACGCGGCCACGTTCTCGCCTGACGACGCGCAGCTGCTCGAAGACATCGCCGACACGATCCTCCCCACGACCCCCGCTTCGCCAGGTGCAAAGGCGGCGCGCGTGGCGCCAATCCTGTCACTGCTCGTCAATGACTGCTACGACGAAGACGCGCAGCGTCGCATTCGCGACGGGCTGACGGCGTTTCGCGCCCTGTGCACCGACCGCTGCGGCGGCGCTTTCACCAAGCTCTCGCCGGCCGAGCGCGAACAGCTGCTTGGTGAAGTGGACGCGGAGTCGGTGACGCAGGGCGAGGCGCACTGGTTCCACCTCGCGCGCGAACTGTCGCTGCGCGCCTACTTCTCATCGGAAATCGGGATGACTCGGGCGTTGCGGTATGTGCGCGTCCCCGGGCGCTGGACCGGCTGCGTGCCGTTGGAGCCCGGGCAGCCGGCCTGGGGATAGCGCGCGCCGCACCGCATTGCACCACACCACTCCGCACACGGGAGATTCGCACGTGTCCAAGGTGAAGATCGGGATCATCGGGTCCCGCTTTCAGGCCGATTGCATTGCCCACTCGGTGCGCTTGATGCCGGAGGAAGCGGAGGTGGTCGCCGTCGCCTCGCCGTCGCCGGGCAATGCGCGCGCCTTCGCCGACCGGCATGGCATCGCCGCCGCCTACACTGACTATCGCGAGATGCTGCGCGATCCCGCCATCGAGATGGTCTCGATCACGGCCCCCAATCGCCTGCACGCGCAGATGACGATCGACGCCGCGCGCGCCGGCAAGCACGTCGTCTGCGAGAAGCCGCTCTGCGTCACGCTCGAGGAAGCCGATGCGATGCTCGACGCCTGCCACAAGGCCGGCGTCCTCCTGATGTACGCCGAGGAGCTCTTCTTCGCCCCAAAGTACCTGAAGGCGAAGCAGATGGCCGACGAAGGAGCGTTCGGACGCGTGCACCTGGTCAAGCAATCGGAGAAGCACAACGGCCCGCACTCCGACTGGTTCTGGGACGTGAACCAGTCCGGCGGCGGTGCACTCATGGACCTCGGCTGTCACGGCATCGCCTTCTGCTGGTGGTTCCTTGGCAAGCCAAAGGTCAAGAGCGTCTATGCGCAACTGTCCACGCAGGTGCACGGCGAGCGCACCCAGGGAGACGATGAGGCGCTCACGATCATCGAGTTCGAGAACGGCGCCACCGGCGTGGTCGAAAACTCGTGGACCAAGCCCGGCGGGATGGACGACACGATCGAGATCTTCGGCTCCAAGGGGCAGACCTACGCCGACATGCTGATGGGGAATGCGCTCCCAACGTACTCCGAGGTCGGCTTTGGCTATGCCGTGGAGAAGGCGGCGAGTACAAAGGGATGGACGTGGCCGGTCTTCGAGGAGCACTACAACTACGGCTTCCCGCAAGAGATGCGGCACTTCGCGCGCTGCGTGCGCGGCAAGGAGACGCCGATCGCCGATGGAGAGACGGGGCGCGTGGTGCAGGAGGTGCTGTACGCCGCCTATGCGTCGGCCGGACTGGGACGCAAGATCATGATGCCATTCCGTCCCATGGGTATCGCCAAGCCCATCGATCTCTGGAAGAATCCCGCACTCGCCGAAGCGGCGCTCGCCCGTTAGGCACGGCCGTCCACCCGTTTCGCCCTCACCTCTCGTCACTGCCTGACCGCATGCCTCGCGCGCCCATCCACGTCCTTGCCACTCCCGACGCGCTCGGCGCGTACGTCGCCGACCACCTCCTCGCCCGCATCGCCGCAGCGCAGGCCGAGGGGCGCCGCTTCCTGCTCGGTGTCCCCACGGGGCGGTCTCCGCGTCCCGTCTTCGCGGCGATGGCCGAGCGCCTCGCCCGCCAGCCACAATCGCTGGCGCACGTGACGCTGGTGATGATGGACGAATACCTCGTCCAGGGGGCGGACGGACTGCAGTACGCCCCCGACGACGCCCCCTGGTCGTGCCACTACTTCGGGCGCGTCGAGATCGTGGACAGGCTGAACGCGCACCTGCGGATGAGCGACCAGTTGCAGGCCTCGCAGGTCTGGTTCCCGCTGACCGAGCATCCCACCGAGTACGACAGCCGCATTGCGGCTGCCGGTGGCATCGACTGCTTCCTGCTTGCCTCGGGTGCCAGCGATGGGCACGTCGCATTCAACCCGCCGGGGAGTGCGCGGGACAGCCGGACCCGCATCATCCCGCTCTCCGAGGAGACGCGCCGCGACAACCTGCAGACGTTCCCGTCGTTCGGGACACTGGAGACGGTCCCGCACCACGGCGTGAGCGTCGGCGTGGCGACGATTGCCGATTCGCGTGAGGCGATCATGCTGGCGTGGGGGGCGGGGAAGCGTCAGACCGTCGCACGCATGCGAGCCGCCGACTGCTACGAGGCCGACTGGCCCGCCACGCTCATCCACGAGTGCGCCGCGGCGCAAATCGTGGTCGACGCGGCCGCGGCGGAGTAGGCGCATGGGTGTCCTGCTGCAGGCCTTCTACTGGGATTGCCCCGCGCTCGAAAGATGCGAGCACGCGTGGTGGCCGCGCGTGGAGCAGGAACTCGCCGCACTCGCCACGGTCGGATTCACCGCGCTCTGGCTCCCGCCGGCCAGCAAGGGGATGAACGCCGGCGGTATGGGCTACGATCCGTATGACTACTTCGACCTCGGGGAGTTTGATCAGAAGGGGGGCGTCGAGACCTGGTTCGGTTCTCGTCAGGCACTCACCGCGCTCATCGCCACCGCGCACGCGCATCGCCTCGAGGTCTACGCCGACCTCGTGCTCAATCACTGCAGCGGCGCCGACGAGCAGGAACTCAATCCCATCACCAACGAGCTGCGCTGGACCCGGTTCACGCCGAAGAGCGGGCGCTTCGAGCGCGACTGGAATTGCTTTCACCCTTCCGAGTACGAATCGTGGGACGACGATCACTTCGCCGGCTTCCCCGACCTCTGCCATCGCAACCCGCACGTCTACACACAGATCATGAAGTTTGTCGAATGGCTGGTCGAGGAGATCGGCTTCGACGGCTTTCGCTATGACTTCGTGAAGGGCTTTGGTGAAGAAGGGCGTGGCGCGTGGCTCATCACCGCCATCCAGGAATACCGCTATCGCCGTGTAGGGGCCAGCTATCACAAGCCGTTCGGCGTCGTCGAGTTCTGGGACGAGGAGCACACCGACGCCATCATGGGCTACCTCGATGGCGCCAACTTCTGGAACGACAACCCCGTCGCCGCCTTCGACTTCCCGCTCCGTCGGCGACTCTCGCGCCTATGCAGCGACGATCGCTTCTCGATGCGCGAGCTCGAGGAACCCGGCACGATCCTCGCCCGCCAGCCCGCGCGCAGCGTGACCTTCGTGGAGAACCACGACATCATCCGCGAGAACCCGATCGTGCGCGACAAGATGCTCGCTTACGCGTTCATCCTCACGCACGAAGGGTATCCCTGCGTCTTCTGGCAGGACTATTTCAACTTCGCGCTGGGGCGACCGGGGAAGCCCGACGGCATCGCGGCGCTGGTCGGAGTGCACGAGCAGCAGGCCCGCGGCGCCACCGACGTGCTGCATGTCGATGACTCGCTGTACATCATGCAGCGGCGCGGACTGGACGGCGCGGGTGGACTGGTCGTCGCCATCAACAACAGTGGGAATGCCTGGCGAGGCGAGTGGGTCGCCACCGCATTCGCCGGCACGCGCATGATCCCCGTCGCCTATGGCTCCACCGCGGACAACGGCGTGCCGAGCGAAAAGACGACGGATGCCGGGGGGCGCGCCGACTTCTGGGCGCCACCGCGCGGCTATGCGGTCTACGTCCCCGCCTCTCCTGCCGCTACACGCACGTGATCCACTGCTTCAACAGCGATTGAAACGTCGCGCGCTTGACCGCGAGGTCTTCGAGATCCTTGACGACGACGGCGGCGCGGTCCTTGGCCGCGCGGCTCGCCTTACGCGCCGCCATTGCTCCCGAACCATCCAAGTCGTTCAGCCTCTGCCAAGCGCGCCTCCAGGTACTCCCAGAGTGCCGGACACCCCGCTCTGATTGGCGGCGCTACACGCCCGATCACTCGTGCGTGGCTGATCCCGTTCTCTCGCCAGCTCTGCCCATTGTTGGCGAGGTTGAGCAGCACCGGCATCGCGCGGTCGACCGCGTTGGCAAAGCGCGCCTCGGGTGTGACCCCTTCCTCGAACTCGCGCCACAACTGCAGGAATCGCTCGCCTTGTGGCGACGACAAGATCCCGAAGATGCGCTCGACGGCTCGCCGCTCCGCTGCCTTGCGCTCGTCCCACCCGCCCTCGGCATACACCATCGTGTCGCCCGTGTCGATCTCGCCCACGTCGTGTACGAGTAGCATGAAGACGACGTGATTGATATCCACCGGCGACTCGGCGTGATGCGCGAGCGACGTCGCGAGCATGGCGAGCTGCCAGCTGTGCTCGGCCGAGTTCTCGTAACGATCGAGGCCGAGCGGACGCGTCTTGCGCGTCACGCCCTTGAGCTTGTCCAGCTCGAGGATGAAATCGACGATCTGCTGCATGCGGGGTCGAGGGAGGCGGTGCCGACCGAGCTTATCACCCCGCACGCGCGGCGGCTAGCGATCATATTCCATCGCGTCATGGCTGATCCCTCGCGCTATCCCATTCCTCGCGCCCAGGCGCGCGCCGAGCTGGTCATCGAGCGCAGCCGTTTCATCTGCACCGTCGCCCACGCGGAGACGCCCGAGGCGGCGCATGCCTTCGTGCGCCAGGTGCAGGAGGAATTCGACGACGCGACGCACAACTGCTGGGCCTTCGTCGCCGGACCACCGGGGAGTTCGGCGCGCATCGGGATGAGCGATGATGGCGAACCGCACGGCACCGCTGGTCGGCCAATGCTGACCGTGTTGATGCACTCCGGGGTTGGCGAGATCGTCGCGGTGGTCACCCGCTACTACGGCGGCACCAAGCTGGGGACGGGAGGGCTCGCGCGCGCGTACTCCGGCGCGGTGCAGGAAGCGCTGTCGAGGCTCGAACGCCGCGAGCGAGTGGAGACCATCGACCTGCGGGTGCGGGTCGGCTACCACGCGTTTGCCCCCGTGCGACACGTCCTGCCGACGTACGAGGCCGAGGTGCTCGAGGAGCGCTACGACGAGTCGGTCGAACTCGCGCTGCGTGTGCCGGTCACGCAGGTGGCGGCGTTGCGCCTCGCGATTGGCAATGCGACCGGTGGGCAGGAGCAGTACGTCGCTGAATCGGGCGCGTAGCCGCTCCGCGCCGGGCGGCGCTTGGCGCCCGTCCCGTCACGGGGCGCCAAGCGGATGACTGGCGCGCTCAGTCCTGCAACGCCCCGGCCCTCGCCTCCAACTCCGCCAGTTGCAACTGCACGCGGGTCAGGATCGCCTTGATGATCGCGAACTGTTCGCGGTGCGTCCTGGTGGGTGGGTGGAGGCTCCCCTGCAATGCCCCTTGCCCGTTGAACTCGCCGGCCAGCCCGTACACGCGCCCGCGCAGCGCCCCTGGCCCCGCGCGCACCGTGCGCTCGAGTGCCGCGAGCCGCGTGAGTGCACTGTCCGCAGAGACGCGCGCGGCGCTGCCGTCGCCCGCGGCCTGACGACGCTCGGTGAGCTGGCGCCTGAGCGCTGTCATGCGGTCGCCCACCTGGGCGACTCCCGTCTGCGCGCCGCTCACCTCGAGCAGGAACGCCTCACGCGTGCGATGCTGCGCGACCGTGACCGGGAGCATGGGGTCGGGGCGCACGACCACCGTGCGCGACATGGTCTCGCCGTCGGCGTCGATCGTCACCGTGTAGCTCCCCGGTGCCACGAACGGGCCGCGGTCGCCGATATCGCGCGGCGGGCGTGGGAGGGCGTCGCGCGTCCCCCCTTCCTCGTCACCGCGCTGCCCGCTGGGGGGCGGCGGGTTGTGCCGCAGGTCCCAGTTGATGCGCTGGATTGCACCTGGCGACGTCGCCCCGGCGAGCGTTCGCACCACGCGCCCCGCGGGGGTCGTGATCGTTATCGTAACCTTGTTTGCTGCGCGCCCCAGATGGTACGAGATCAACGCCCCGTCCTTCGGGTTCTCCCCGGCAAAGGCGCCCTGTGCGCGATACGAGAAGTCTTCCCAGTACTGGAAGAGCGTCGCCGGGCGCACCGGGAAGAGGTGCACACGCTTGGCCGCCACCGCCGCCGACCACTCGGCGATGGGCGCGGCGTCGTCCAGCACCCAGATCGATCGCCCGTGCGTCCCCACAATCACGTCCTTCGTCCGGGGATGCACGAGGATGTCGTCGTAGCGCGTGGTCGGCAGCGAGGCGACCCGCGTCCACGTGCGTGCGGTGTCGACCGACAGGTACAACCCGAACTCCATCCCGGCAAAGACCACTCCGGGCTTGCCGTCGTACTCGTGCACCGTGCGCACCGGCATGTCGGCGGGGAGGTTCCCGGTGACACGCGTCCAGGTGGCACCGAAGTCGGTGGTGCGGAAGAGATACGGCGTGTAGTCGCCGCTGCGGTGCGCGTCGAACGAGACGTAGGCGGCGTCGCGCCCTAACGACGAGGCGTGCACGCGGCTCACCAGCGTCCCGCGCGGTACGCCAGGGATCGCCGCCGTCACATCGCTCCAGGTTACGCCGGCATCCTTCGACAGCTGCACTACGCCGTCGTCGGTGCCGATCCACAGGACCTTGCCGTCGATCGGCGACTCGGAGATGGTCGACAGTTCGGAGTACGACGACTCGCCGTCGTAACGCGACAGCGTGATGTCGCGCCCCCTCACCCCCATGATCGGGAGCGTGTCGCGATTCACCTGCCGCGTGAGGTCCTTCGAGCGCGTCCACGAGTTGCCGTAATCGCGCGTGGTGAACAACCGGTTCCCCCCGACGTACACCGTCCCCGGGGTGTGGCGCGAGACGATGATCGGTGCCGTCCAGTCGAAGCGATAGGCGCTGTCACCCTCCGTGGGCGGGAACGGCTTGAGCCCCAGCCGATCTCCGGTCTCGATGTCGAAACGCTGGATCCCGAGGTTCTGGCTCGCGGTGTAGACCCACCGCTTGTTGAACGGGTCGGGGCGCTGGTACATCCCGTCACCAAAGCCGATCTGGCGCCAGTCCTCGTTCACGATGCCTAACCAGTGGCGCGTGGCGCTCGGCCCCATCCACGAGTGGTTGTCCTGCATCCCCCCGTAGATCCAGTACGGATCGCGATCGTCGGCCGCCACCGAGTAGAACTGCCCGATGGGGAGGTTGTTCATGCGTACCCATGTCTCCCCGAGGTCCCACGTCTCGTGCAACCCGCCATCACCGCCAAGGAAGGCGTGGCGCGAATCCTTTGGATCGATCCAGAACGAGTGGTGATCCCCCTTCAGCCCCACATCATAGGTCGGGCCGGTGGGCAGTGTGCGGAAGCTCTTCCCGCCGTCCTCGCTCCGATAGACCGTCACCCCCGGAATCCAGACGCGGTCGGCGTTGGTCGGGTCGATCACCGGCGACGAGTAGTACATCGGGCGTGGGTTGAGCGTGTTGACCTTGCGCCAGGTGTCGCCGCCATCTTCGGATCGGTAGGTACCGCCGTCGGTGCGGTGCTCGATGGTGGCCATGAGGATGCGCGGGTCGGTGCGCGCAATGGCGAGTCCGATGCGCCCCTTGTCTCCCGCCGGCACGCCGTCGGTGATCGGGCGCCAGGTGATCCCGCCGTCGGTGGACTTGTAGATCCCGCTCCCCGCACCGCCGCCGTTGTACCCCCACGGCGTGCGCAGTCGCTGGTACACCGCCGCCACCACGAGGTCGGGATTGGCGGGGTTCACCACCAGGTCGGTCGCTCCGGTGAGCGAGTCGATGTACAACGTCTTGCTCCACGTACGCCCGCCATCGCTGGTGCGGTACACGCCGCGGTCGGCGTTAGGCGCCCACAGGTCGCCGGCCGCCGCCACCCAGGCGATTTCGGGATTGGTGGGGTGAATCGCCACTCGCCCGATGTGCCGCGTCCCCTCGAGTCCCAGATGCGTCCACGTCGCCCCGCCATCTGTCGACTTGTAGACCCCGTTCCCCCACGAGGTGCTCTGCCGGTTGTTCTGTTCACCCGTCCCGACGTAGAGGATGCGCGGGTCCCCTTCGAAGATCGCCACGTCGCCAAACGTCGCGACCTTCTGGTTCTCGAAGATCGGCGTCCACGTCGTCCCCTTGTTGGTCGTCTTCCACAGCCCCCCCGAGGCGGTGGCGACGTACAGCGTGAGCGGATCGCCCGGCACCCCTTCCACATCGTGGATGCGGCCGCCGAGTGCGGCAGGGCCGATCTGCCGAAAACGGAGCGAGTCGAACGGGGACTGCGCTGCGGCGAGCGCAGGAGCAACAACGGTCAGGACGAGTGCGAGCGAACGGCGCATGGCGTCGATGGTCGGGGGGAGGAATCGCGCGAATCTACAGGCCATCTCACGAATGGTCGACGGCTCCTGGCCGGCACCCAGTTGTGAGATGGTGTCTACCGTCGCGCGCGCCCCCCGACGAGCGGCGCAACACCCCCCGCCCGCGTCGCGATCACTCGCTCGCGTTGCGCGCTATCTCGCGACCAGGCGGTACACCGTATGGCAGGCCACGCAGTTCACCGTCAGGCGCGGCAGGTACGTGAGCAGCGAGTCCCGCGTCACCCCGGCGGCGACGGCCGCCGCGACGCTGTCGAATGCCGCGTGCGTGTCCATCCCCATCTTCAGGAACTCGGGCGGAAGCAACGGCTCGAGCTTGGGATCGGCCGCCGCCGCAACACCCGACGCGATCGCCGCCTTGCGCGCGAGCGCCGAGTCGCGGCTCACGAGCGCCTGGTTGAGTTGGTTGAGCGAGGCGAGCATGGTGCGCATCTCCACGCGCACCGCCTCCACGCCTTCGGGCGGCAGCGGCACCGGGACGCGCGTATCGAGCACCGCCGGCGACGCGCCCGGAGGCTGCGCTGGTTGACCCGACGCCGGTTGTTCGGCGGTCTTCGTGCAGCCCGCGAGAACGATCGCGCTGGCACCGGCCAGCAGGCGCAGCGAGGGATGCATGGAACCTCCACTGATTCCGGGTGACGTGCTCCCCTTCCTATGTGGCCCCGTCGCGTCGCGACCGACAAGAGGCGTTCCACCGACTTGCGCAGGGGCGCCCCACTGGGAGAATAGAGGCAACCCTTACCCCACGCCTCCCATGGTTTCCCGCCGCGACTTCGTGAAGCGCACCTCGGCAACGCTCGCCGCGACCCCGCTCGCCGGCTTGGCGATGTCGCCAACCGATGCGTCGCAGCCATCGCCGCGCGCCCCGGAGCTGTGGCTCAAGCACGCCGTGCGTCCGGTGGTCATCTCCGACTACTCGGGGTGGGAGTTCAGGAACGGGGGAAGCGAGAACGCGGTGCAGCGCGCGTTTCGCCTCATCACCGAGGGGAAGGACGTGCTCGACGCCCTCATTGCCGGCGTCAACATCCCCGAACTCGATCCGCTGGAGACGGGGATCGGCTACGGGGCCCTGCCTAACGCTGACGGTGTCGTGCAGCTCGACGCCTCGTGCATGCACGGGCCGCGCAAGCGCGCGGGGGCGGTGGCCTGCATCGAGGGGGTGCGCACCCCCTCGCTGGTGGCGCAGGCGGTGATGGACTACACCGATCACCACCTGCTCAGCGGCGACGGCGCCCGCGAGTTTGCCCGGCAGATGGGCTTCAAGGTCGAGGAGGACCTCAACACCGACACCTCGCGCCGGCTGTGGCGCGAGTGGCGTCGCCGCGTGGACCCGGAGCACTGGCTCGATCCCAAGGGGAAGGAGCGCGCGCCCAAGGACAAGCACGAGAAGGATCCCGGCGATGCCGCCTTTGCCGCCAGCGCGCACCGCCTGCCTAACGGCGAGTGGGAGTCGCGCGCGCTCGCGGCCGGGCGATCGATGGTGCGTGACGGCCTGGTCCGCGAAGGGTCGTTCTGGGGGACGATCAACTGCGACGGCATCGGGCCCAACGGCGACATCTGCGGCGTGACCACCACCAGCGGGCTCGCCTGGAAGATCCCGGGGCGCACCGGCGATTCGCCGATCCTGGGCGCCGGGCTCTACGTCGACAACGATGTCGGCGCCGCCGGCTCCACCGGGCGTGGCGAGGCCAATCTGTACAACCTCTCCTCGTTCCTCATCGTCGAATCGATGCGGCGCGGGATGAGTCCCAAGGACGCGGGGATGGAGGCCCTCAAGCGCATCAAGGCCAACACCGTCGAGAGCCGGCTGCTCAACGCCAAGGGGAACCCGAACTTCAACATCCGCTTCTTTGTCCTCAACAAGCGCGGCGAGTACGCGGGCGTCTCGATGTACCACGCGGGGGAGACCAAGTTCGCCGTCTGCACGGAGAACGGGGCGCAGGCGCTCGAGCTCGAGCCGCTGCTCCCGGGAGGACCGGAGGCCTGACGCACGCGGAATCGGCGCTCCCTTCCACCCGGTGCGGGGGGCGCGTCCCGCCTAACGCGACGTCCTGAACTTCTCCAGGTGGCGCTCGCCGCGCTCGGTGAGCGCCACGTTCGCGATCGCCGCGTAGTGCCCGGTCCCTCGCATCGAGGCGAGCGGTGTGTCGCAGGTGACGAGCCCGCGGCGCGAGAGCGCCAGCACGTGCTCGACGAGCTCGTCGAACGCACCACCGTCATCGACGCTGCTGCCAGGGGCGCGAAAGATCGACTCACCAGCGGCAACGCGGGCCAGCAGGTCGAGCAGTTGTTCCTCCAGGCGTTCCTCGAACGTCCCGCCGCTTCGTTCGACGCGCGAGGGCATGCGGTCCCACGTCACCTCGGGTTCGCGCTCGGAGAGCCCGATCCAATCGGTCCACACGCGGAGCCACAGCACCCCCGTCCCGCCCAAACTCAGGTCTTCCACTTCGGCGCGGAACTCGAAGGCCTTCTTTTCGTTGCGAAAGAGCTTCGGGGAAAAACGCGTGAAGGAGAACCACCCGATGCGGAGCGATCGCGCACGATAGCGATGCTGCATCAGCCACCGCTCGGCGATCGAGCGCGCGGTGTAGTAGCGCCACGTGGTGGTGCCGATCACGAGGGCGACCATTAGGGCCGCGAGCCACAATGCGTTTGGGTCTCGCATCATCGGTAGGTCCTGTTCACGATCAATCGTCGACCGCTGCAAGGCGATCGGCGGCGGTGAGCGCAATGCCGCGATAGTCCATCCGCCAGGCCAGCGCGACCCCCGCCGCGTAGCATGCAAGGTCGCTCCACACGAATCCCTGTCCCAGCACGAGTGCGCCGAAGGGATTGGCGCGCAACGCCACCAGCCATGGCGCGGTGAACAGTTGGCTGAGCTCGACCACGAGCGCGATGCTCGCCGCCAGCGTTGCCAGCACCACGCCGCGCGCAGCGGGACGTATCCATGCCAGGAGCCAATAGACGAGCGTCGCCCAGAGTACGTCGCCGCCGTACGTGGCGACTAATCGCGGAAAGATGTCCGGAACGCGTCGCGTTGCCAACCCGACGCCAAGCGTTGCCACCGCCAGTACGACGAGCCTCCACCGCAGTCGCCTGCTAGGAACCATCGCTGGCGTGACCTGCGTCGGTGGAACGTGCGCCCTCGTGCCGCTGCCGCAGCACCTCGTACGCCGCGATCGCCACACTCGTCGACAGGTTGAGCGAGCGCACGCGCGGTGAGTGAATCGGCATCCCCACGAAGCGATCGTGATAGCGCTCGTGAAGGGCGGGCGGGAGCCCCCCGGTCTCGCGTCCGAACACCAGCACGACGTCGCGTGGCGCACCCAGCGGCGCATCCCACAGCAGTTGCGTGGCCTTGGTCGAGAAGAAGTACGGTTCACCCAGCGAAGGAAGCTCGCGTTCGAACGCCTCCCAGCTTGGCCACACCCGCACGTCGACGTGCTCCCAGTAGTCGAGTCCCGCGCGCTTGACCTCGCGCTCGTCGAGCGAGAAGCCCAGCGGCTCGATCAGGTGCAACGTGGCGCCCGTCGCCAGGCAGGTGCGTCCGGCATTCCCGGTATTCCAGTGGATCTCGGGGTGCACGAGGACCACGTGGATCGCGCCACCTGGGTGGGGCGACTCGCGACTCGGCCGCGTGCGAGGGGCGTCGTGCTGTTCGTCCATCACACCATCACCGAGCGCGCCTTCCAGAGCGGCGCCAGCAGTTCATCCGAACCGCGCACCGCGAAGTCCGAAGCAATGCGCTCGGCGGGGAGCGCGTTGAACAGCAGCCGCCAGAGCGCGTCAGGGGTCGCCTCGACGCGTGCGCTCGCCTGCTCGTCGATGCCGTCATACAACGTCCAGTCGTCCCGCTCTCGGCGCAGCGTCCACGCCGCGCCACGCTCGGCACCCGTGAGCGAGAGCACCAGTGCAGTGCCGACAGGCGCAATCACCGACCGATAGGCGTGCGGCAACACGCGCAGCGATGTCTCGAGCAGCGGGAGGAAAAAGTACGGTGCCAGCAGGACGCTCGGCTTTCCGCGCGCGCCAAGGGCATCGCGCATCTGCATCTGATGGTGCCAGCGTTCCGTGTACTCGCGTGCCGTGTCGAATCGGTTGTCCGACGCGGTCTCGCCTGCCCATGCAACCGCGTAGAGCGCCGGCGCATCGGGATCGAGCGTCGCCACGAAGGCGCTCATCCATCGCCCCGACACCTCGAGCAGGTCGACGAGCAGCGTCGGGCTCAGCGACGTCCCGAACGCCACCCCCTGCGCGTTGAGCCGCGTGATGAGGCGCATGACGTCGGCATAGCCGGTGATCGTTTCGTCAGGTGCAAGCACGTGCCCGTCGCGGTGCGCGGAGAGCGTGCGCAGTTCGCCGTCGAGCAGGTGCGCTGCCACGTCGCGCACACGCCAGGCCCCGGCCACCGTCGGTCGTTCCCAGTCGGATAGCTCCAGCGATCGTAGCAACACGATGAGTTCGGCGTGGAGCGAGGGAAAGAGCGGCGCCGTGTCGAGCGGTGGCAGTGGACGCAGCGACGGTGGTAGGGAATCGGAGGGGGGCGTCGTCATCCTCGCAAAGTGATCGCAGCGCGTGATGGGAGGAATGGCGCCGCGGCCGACTTCGAGCTCGCAGTTGACAAATCCCTGCGGGAGGTCATACAGTTAGCCATATGGCTAACTATACCGTCGCGCTCGATCGGGTCTTCCTCGCCCTCAGCGATCCCACCCGACGCGCCATCGTCAGTCGCCTTGGCCGAGGGGCGGCGTCGGTCAAGGAACTGGCGGCGCCGTTCCCGATGGCGCTGCCGTCGCTCATGAAGCACCTCGGCGTCCTCGAGAGCAGTGGCCTCATTCGCTCGAAAAAGCTGGGACGTGTGCGCACCTGCGAACTCGAGCCCAGGGCGCTCAAGACCGCGGAGGATTGGATGGCCGACCAAAGGGAGATCTGGGAGTCCCGCACCGATCGCCTCGCCGAGTACGTGGAAGCTCTTCACACACAGGAGAAGACGCATGGCCGCAAGCAGTGACTTCGAGCTCGTCATCACGCGCCGTCTGCGCGCCCCGCGTTCCCTCGTGTGGAAGGCGTGGTCCGACCCCAACCACCTCAAGGAGTGGTGGTGCCCACGGCCGTGGACGACGCAGGTGCTCGGCTTCGACTTTGTCCCTGGCGGGACCTTTCACACGCTCATGACCGGCCCTGAAGGGGACACGAGCGACAACCCCGGGGCCTTTCTCGACATCGTCGCAGGTTCGCGCATCGTCTGGACCTCGATGCTGGTCGGTGGCTGGTGCCCCGCCGTCGATCCGTGGATGCCGATGACGGCCTTCATCACGATGGATGACGCTGGCGACGACACGCACTACGTCGCCCGTGTGCTTCACCGCGACAAGGCCGGGCGCGACCGGCACGAACAGATGGGGTTCTTCGACGGATGGGGAACCTGCATCACGCAGTTGGAGGAGTTCACCGCTTCACTACGGTAGGGCGAACTCCTCTACGCTCAACGCGGCGCTCCGGGCCGCCGGCCGCCGGCGGGGAACACGCGGGCTGCGCCACGTTACGCGGCGACGGCCGATCCCCCCACCCGCCGCTTGCGGCTCGCGACGCCCGCGGTGACGAGCACGAACAGCAGTCCCACCGGGAGCGGTTCGAGGAAGGTGTAGGCGATGTTCACCAGCGGATTCCGGTACGATTCCGCGAACGCCTGCATCTCCTTGGTCTTGGCGGCGATTTCGGCCTCCGTCCCGCCCTCCTTGCGCACCTTTTCCACTGACGCCGCGGCCATGGCGTCGCCGTAGTCGGGGGCGAGGCGGAAGAAGATGAACTCCCACGTTGCCACGTAGCAGACGGTCGCGACGAGGGTGATGAGCATTCCGACCTTGAAGGCCCGTCCGAACGACACGCTCCCGCCGGCGACGTTGTCGCGGTAGGACCGGACGCCAAAGAAGACCATCAGGAAGGCCAACACCATCGTGGTGTAGCCGATGATCATCCCCTTCTCGAAGCCGATCTGCTCCTTGAAGGGGAGGGTGACGAACATCATCGCCGACATGATGGCGCCGGCAATGAGCCCGAAGGTGAGCACGATCTTTCGCATACGGACTCCAGAGGGGTTGAGGACGGCCGATGCTAGCCGCGCCCCGGGCACATTCGCGTCACCCGAACGGGTGATTTTCGGGCAGAACGGCCAAAATCATACGAAAGTCGGGGGTGGGAGGCGATCGAGGGGCTCCAATCACCAGGTCGGCCGCGCGTTGGCCGGCTACGGAATCAGCCGGAGCTCCCGTCCGAGCTGCACCGCCTGGGTCCGGCGCTGCGCCCCGAGCTTGTCGAAGACCCGGCTCGAGTGTGTCTTGATCGTGTTCTCGCTCACGAAGACCCGCGCGGCGATCTCCTTGTTGCTCAGCCCTTCGGCGATGAGCTCGAGCACTTCGAGCTCGCGCGGGGTGATCCCCAGCGATTCGACCTTCGCCTGGTCGCGCACGAACGAGGACGGGGCGGGGACCACGACCTCGCGTACGACCACCGTTTCGGTCGTACGGGTGAGCCGTCGGCCGAGCCAGATCCCGACGGCCGCAAAGATCGCGGCGACCAGCCCGCCGTAGATCTCGATCGAGTGCTCCACGACGAGCCAGCGATATTCGATGAGCCTGAGCGCGGCGATGACCACGCCGCACAAGAGGCCGTAGAGGAGCACGTGTTTGCGCATGGCCTACAGCGCATCGATGTCGGCGCGGGCCTCGACGCGCACGGTAATCCCCGTTCGCCCGTCGTGATCGAAGCAGGTGGCCTCGACTTCGACAGGCAGCGCGCCGCCCACGGCATGCCCAAAGGCGATGCGCATCGACTGCACCTCGAGCGTTTCGTCGCCCGGCAGCCAGAAGACGCTCTCGCTCAGCTCCGCGCCCTCGCCGTCGTCTGTCGCACCGAACGACAGCGTCCTTCCATAGAGAGAGGTGAGCGCGGGATGATCCCCGACGTCGAGGCAGTTGATGGCGAGGCCGCCGAGTCGCTCGTTGTCGGAATCGGAGCTGAGGTCGATCCAGGCGTGCGGCGGGCCGTCGTCGAGGAAGTACTGGAAGTGCAACGCCACGGGCCCCATGGGAACTGGGCGGCCGTCGACGGTCATCTGAGCGGACATGGAGACACGTGCTGGGGTTAGAACGAGTCGCGCAACACACTCCCCGAGAAGTCACGGAGCGTCCAGTCGCGGATCGAGAACCCCAAGGTATGCTCCACGTCCCATTCGGTGCTGAGCGCGAGGCGAATTTCCGGCGTCGCACCGACCATCACGACTCGCACGAGTGGCTCGCGCACGTGGTCCCACACCTCCGACGAGTGATGCATGAGCGGAAACTCGCCATCGTCGTGGGTGGACGAGTCGGTGCCAACCGAATCGCGATACGGCGTGTAGTGCTCAAACAGCTCGATCGTGAGCTTGGCCTGTAACTGCGGCCACTGGGCGCGCAGCTCCACGGCCGCGGCCACGGCCGCTGGCGTTGGCCCCGATTCGTCGCCAGGGAGCCAAAGCTCCGCAGGGGGAAGACCGGTCAGCTCGACGTGGCCGCGCCACGTCCCGCTCTTGTACCGAAGCCTGCCGAGCGTGCGATGCTCGATTTCGACTTCGCGCGACTTGAAACGATCGAAGAGTCCCACGTGTGTACCGGAGTGCTGGGATGCCACTCGCGAGCGAGCGCGACTCGTGTGGCGCCCCCGGCGTTCCGCCAGGGGAGTGGTCGTACAGCGTCCCTAACACTGCCTGCGACACGGGGGCGAATCAATACGTCTCACGCGGGATTGGCGGTCCCTCGTCCTCATCTCGGACCCCTACGGCATCACCCGCACCGCCACGTGAGACGGATAGCGCGCCGTGTGCCACACCCGGTGCACCTGCGCCTTGAAGTCGCTCGCCTTCGCGCGGAAGATGTTCTCGACGAAGGTCTGCGGGTTGCGGTCGTACAGCGGAAACCAGCTGCTTTGCACCTGCACCATTAGCCGGTGCCCCTGCTTGAAGCGGTAGAACTGCTGGTTGAGCTGCACGGTGAATGGCGTGACGGCATTGGCCACGATCGGCGTCGCGCGCTCGAACCCCTTCCAGTAGCGACCGCGCAGCACGTCGGCGTTCACCATGAGCTGGTAGCCGCCTAACGCCGAGTTGTCCGCGACGCTGTCGGGATACACGTCGATGAGTTTTACCACCCAGTCGGCGTCGCTTCCGGAGGTGGAGGCAAAGAGGTGCGCCACCACATCGCCGGCGATCGTGAGGTCGGCCGTCAGCGGCTCCGACACCCACGACACCACATCGGGGCGGTTGTGCACGAAGCGCTGGTCCTGTACCAGCCACGTGCTCCAGCCGTTGCTGTCGTCGGGGCGGGGAAGGTACGGCACCGGATGCGCCGGATCGGAGATGAAGGCGTCGTACTGCGAGGTATGCAACGCGTCGCGTTGCGTGGCAGCGCGCTGGTTGGTGGAATACGCAGCCGGCGCATCGAACGACAGCTTGCCGTTGGCGTGCAGGTACAGGTTGCGCGGCTGCGCCGCATTGGGCGGCCACGCATCGAGCGTGTGCCATCGATTGCCGCCGCCTTCGAACGCCCAAGCCTCCGGGAACGCACCGCTCCCCTTGCCGTGCAGGTAGTGCGCAAACCACGGCCGCAGGATGTTGCCGCGAAAGTGATCGGCGGTGTTGCTCCCGAAGCCCAGCGGGCCAAGCGAATCTCCCTTGGGGCGCAGCCACTGGTTGTGATACCAGGGACCGAGCACGATGCGATTCCACCCCTTGGTGTCGGCGCGCTCCACCGTGCGGTAGGCGAGCGGCGCGCCGAGGATGTCTTCCTGGTCCCACCACCCCCCAACGAAGAGCAGCGGCACCTCGGGCTTGGTCAGGACATGCTGCATCCCCCGAGCCTTCCAGTACGCGTCGTACGTCGGGTGTTCACTGTAGCCGATCCACGACGGGAGCGTCGCGACCCCGGTCGCCTTGGCCAGCGAGTCGAGCGTCGGGTACTTCAGGTAGAAGTCGTAGTGGTCGTACTCGGGGATCGAGAGGAAGGTGAAGCCTTTCGGATCGGTCTCCACCAGCGTCGAGAACTCCACGCCCGAGCTCTGGCGGAACGCCCCCTGATGGAAGAAGTCATCTCCCATCCAGGTGTCGGTCATCGGTGCCTGCGGCGAAATCGCCTTGAGCGCCGGATGTGCCCCGACCCCCGCCAATCCAGCGAGCCAGCCGGAGTACGACGCGCCCATCACGCCGACCTTGCCATTGTTCCCCGGAAGGTGCTTGACCAGCCAGTCGATGGTGTCGTACGCGTCGGTCGACTCGTCGGTCCCGTTAGGCGCGCGCACGTCGCGTTGCACGCGATTCACCTCGAACATCCCCTCGGAGCCGAAGCGCCCGCGGATGTCCTCCACCACGAAGATGTAACCATCCTCGGCCAGCTCGCGATACATCGCCGGGAGCTTGTCGTCGCGAATGGCCCCCGCCGCGGAGAAGGGCGTCCGCACCAGGATGATCGGCAGGGGCTCGCGTGCGGGCGTGGGGACCAGTGCCACGGCGAACAGCTTCACGCCGTCACGAACCGGGATGGAGAGTTCACGCCGCTCGTATGTGGTGAGTTGCTGCGCACCACTAGGTGAGAGCACGGGGGCCGCGACCGACGCGAGGACCACCACCGACAGCAGTGCGCGAAGCGAGTGCAGCACGAATCCCCCTGAGTGTCCTGTTCCTTGCCGGGTACGTGGAGCGCGCCCCGGCCCTCGGCCTGCCGCGTCGGGCGTCCGTTGCGGCCGCCCAACTTCGTCGCGGGGCGCGACGGTGCACCAGAGCGCCGGCGTCATCGCCACGTCCGCGCTGCGTCAGAGCTTCCGGCGAGCGACGATTGTCCCCTCTTCGGCCCAATGCCACCTTTCGAGCGCCGGCTCACCACCCGCATGCCGCTTCACACCATCGACGCGCAGGTCCTCGTGCTCACCCCGCCGCTCACCGACGTTGAAGTCCGCGTCCTTGGCTCCCTCATGGAGAAGGAAGTCACGACGCCCGATAACTATCCGCTGACGCTCAGCGCGCTTGTCGCCGCCTGCAACCAGACCACCAGCCGCGACCCGATCATGCGGCTCGACGACGCGACGGTCTCGTCGACCATCGTCGACCTGCGCCGGCGCGGGCTGCTGCGGGCGATCCAACCCTCCGGCGCGCGCGTCACCAAGTACATGCACCTCCTCACCGACGTCCTCGACCTCGACGCACGCGAGCGAGCCGTCCTGGGTGTCCTGCTGCTGCGGGGTCCGCAGACGGTCGGCGAGTTGCACACCCGCACCGCGCGCCTGGCCGAGTTCCCCGATCTCGCGGCCATCGAAACGACGCTCGCCGCCCTGAGCGCGCGCGAAGCCGGTGCGCTGGTCGTCACCCTCGCGCGGCGCCCGGGGCAGAAGGAGCTCCGGCACGCGCACCTGCTCAGCGGCGAGCCGGTGGTGAACGATGCGTCAGACACGGTCGAGGATGACGAACCTGGTGCCGCGCGCACGTCAGGACGCAACGAGCGCCTCGAGGAGCTGGAGCGCACCGTCACCGAGCTGCGCGCCGAGGTCGCGACGCTGCGCACGATGTTCGAGGAGTTCCGCGCGCAGTTCCAGTAACGGGGCGCCGGTGCAGGAGCGCGCCGACCCGGCCGATACTTCCAAGGTCGTGGATTCGCGTCGTCCCCGCTTCCTGCTGCCAGGCATTCGAGTCGTTCCATGAGCACGTTCGCGAACATGTCCGTCACGCTGGCCGCTGCGCGCCGGCCCGGGGTCGTCCCGCCATCCTCGATCGATGCGATGGCGGAGGGGCTCACCGTCGCGAGCCGCGCGCTCGATGTGCGCGACGCGGAGGGAGCGCTGGCCGCCCTCACGCCGCTCCTGTCGCAGGAGCCAATCGCCCCCGCGGTGCGCTGGATGACCGGGCGCTACTTCGGCCTCATGCGCGACTATGCGGAGGCGGCCAACCAGTTCAAGCTCGCTGTGGCCGACGATCCTTCGCTGAGCCACGTGGAGTTCGACGTCGAGGGACGGGTGGTGCGACTCTCGGACGTCCCCGGGTCGCCGTGGGCCGCCATGGTGCTCGAGGAATTTTCGCGCGGCACGTACCATCTGGCGTCGCTGCAGCTTGCACCTGGCGACACCGTGCTCGACATCGGCGCGCACATCGGCGGCGTGTCGATCATCCTCGCCGTGTTGCACCCGGACGCGCGGATCATCGCCTACGAGCCGGCGTCGGCGAACTATGCGTCGCTGGTGCAGAACCTCGCGGCCAACGGGATCACGAACGTCACGGCGGTGCAGCAGGCGGTGATGGCCGAACGCGGCGAGATGACGATCACGTGGTCGGCGAGTGCCACGGCGGGGTCGACCGTCGGGCTCCCCGCCGACGCGCGCGCCGCCAGGGAGCGCCGCGGCTGGAGTTCCGAGACGGTCCAGTGCGTCACGCTCGACGACGTCTTCGACACCCACGGCATTGCGCGTTGCGCCTGGCTCAAGCTGGACTGCGAAGGGGCGGAGTGGGGGATCGTGCGCACCACCGACGTGTTGTCGCGCATCGACCGGATCGCGATGGAGCTGCACATGCCCATGAGTCGTCAGGCGGAGGGGCTCAACGCCTGCATCCAGGACTTTGCCTCGCACCTCTGGCGTGTCCCGCAATCGCCAGAAGTGGTGATCTCCTCGTCGGTGTGGATGGTCGACATCTAGTCGAGCCCACTCGGACGCGCGCTACGCCCTCACTCATGAACCGATGGGCCGCTGAGCGACGCCCTCACTTTGCTGACGCCACTCCATCGCGCGACGCTCGATCTCGCGGATGAAGTCGGTCTTGCCGTCGGAGTAGGCGCGCATGTCGACGGCGTCGCGCGCGAGTGCGCGCTTGAGCGCGGCGTACGCCTGCGCATCCGCGGGGTGGGCGCGCAGGAAGTCACGGAACATCAGATGACGCAACACCTCGGGCGAGCCGATCGCGAACGTGTGGAGCTGGTGTGTTCGCGTGCCATGTTCGTCGTCCTTGCGAAAGTAGCGACGCCCCGGAATGCCGAACTCGCCGAGCGCCTCGTAGCCCAGCGCGACCACCTGTGCCGCATGGTCGTCGAGCGCGTCCAGCGAGGGCGCGACTCCCAGCATGTCGATGACGGGCTTGGCGACGATCCCCGGAATGGACGTGCTGCCGATATGGTGCAGCGCGATGAGTGCTTCGCCGAGTGCATAACGAATGCGCGTCGCTTCCCGCTCGAAACCAGCGGACCAGCCTGGATCGTGTTCGACGAGTTGGATCGTGTGCATGGCGAGAGGCGTGAGGCGGTTATCCCGGGCGCTGCGGTCATCCGATCCAGCGCTCGACCGACCGCTCGTACGATCGAAAGTCGTCCCCGAACTTCGCGGCGAGGAAACGCTCTTCGGGAACAATCAGGATGACGTGACAGGCGACAATCCCCGGGACAACGGAGAGCAGGAGCCACGGCAGGTCGACCGCCATCGCGACGCCGCACAGCACCAGTACGCCCCCCAGGTACAACGGGTTTCTCGAGATCGCAAACACCCCCGATGTGACCAGCGCGCTCGTCGGCTCCCCGGGGTCCGTCGGCTGGCCGCGCCTCGCCAGCTCGCGGCGCGCGAGGACGACGAGCGCCACGCCGCACACGACGAGCGCCGCACCGACCACCCGTGCCGTTGTCAGGAACGCGCGAGGAAGCGCGAGCGGGACCGCCAGCTGCAGTACACTCGCGATGACGACGGGGACGCCGAACACGACCTCGAAGATCTGCCACCAGCGCGTGTGCGCGACATCGTCGGACATGCGCGTCAGCGAGGCACCCGCCTCACTCGCGAAACAGGAAGAAGTCGTAGATCGCCCGCGCCGACTGCGCGACCGCATCCTCGAGATCCTTCCCTTCGATCTTGCTCGACTGCTTGAGGTACAGTGCGACGGCGACGTGCGTCCCATCCGGGAGGTCGATGATGCCGACGTCGTTGACGGTTCCCGGATACGTCCCGGTCTTGTGCGCGACCTTCGTCCCCTTGGGGAGCATCCCCTTGATGCGCCCGGCCCCCGTCTCGCAACGGTACATGATGTCGAGCAGGGCCGCGGTGTTCTCCTTGTTCAGCAGCTCTCCCTTCCAGAGTTTGGTCAGCAGCGTGAGCATGGCCCGCGGCGAGGCATGATCGCGTGGGTCGCGGGCGTAGTAGTACGCGGTCGAATCGCGCCGCGCCTGGCTCAGCGCTTCGTACTGCCGCTCCCACTTGCCACGATCGAACTTGCCGTTGGTCCAGATGTCGGTGATCCCGAACGGATTGGCGATGATCTCGGCGGTCGACCGGTCGATCCGCATGTCGGTGATGCCGGCGTCGCGCACGCGCTTGGTGACCGCTGCGCCGCCCCCCGCGAGCGTCAGCGTCAGGTCGGTCGAGTTGTTCTCCGACAGGATGAGCATGGTCTCGATGAGGTTGCGCACCGACATCGCGAAGCCCGGCTTCCGGAAGAGGAGGAACGCCTCGCTCCCGATGTGTAGGTCGGTGGTGTCCCACGCGACCATGCGGTTGAGGTCGAGCTTTCCCTGCTCGGCGAGCGTGAAGGCCTGGATGGCGATCGGCACCTTGTACGTGCTGGCCATCGGATACTGCTCGTCGGCCTTGTAGAAGAAGCTCCTGCCGCTCTCGAGGTGCACCGCGGCCACGCCGAGCTGACCGCCAGAGAACGGTTCGATCCGCGCGATCTCCTGTGCAAGGCGGGTGGTGGACTGCGCCTGTGCGCGGGCGCAGGGCGTCGTGCCCAGCGCGGCAGTCAACGCGGAGATGGCGATCAGGAATCGGCGCATGGCAGCGTGCGAATGGAGGGCGGTGTGTCGGCTCGGGCCAGAACCTACGTCGGGCCACGCGCCGCGGGGAGGAGCCGCTGCTATCTCCTGCGGGCAATGGCGTCGCTCTCCTCAGGCGGGCAGCTTGCGATGCGATGGATGAATGCCGTCCCACTGACGCCGCCGTCATGCGCGGCATCGCGTGCCGACACCCACGTCCGATCGATTCAGTCACACGTGAGGGGAGACCATGAGCAAGTTGCTGCGAGGGTTGGCCGCCGGGTACGGCGCCAAGAAGCTGGGGGGCGGCTGCTTCACCACGATCCTGGTGTTCGTGCTCCTCTGGTGGCTCCTGGGGAACTTCGACGTCTTCCGCTAGTGTGCCCGGCGCCACGCGGCGGCGCACGCTGCGGAGCGGGCATTCCATCTGGGAAGGGTCATGGGGGACACACATCCCCGTTGGCCCGGTCGCCCGCGACCTCACCTGCGACGTCGCCGTAGTCGGCGCCGGGATCTCCGGCGCCCTCGTCGCGCTGGCGCTGGCCAAGCGCGGAATGCAGGTGTGTGTGCTCGACCGCCGCGCCCCCATGCGCGGGAGCACGACGGCCAGTACCGCCCTCCTCCAGTTCGAGATCGACCTTCCACTCACGGCATTGGCAGAGCGGATCGGGCTCGTGCCGGCGCGCCGCGCATGGCAGCGCTCACTCGCCGCCGTCGATGCGCTGGGGCGCCTGATCGAACGCGAAGGCATTCGATGCGGCTTCGCGCGTCGGCAGTCGCTGTACCTGGCGGGCGACTCGTACGGCCACCGCGCGCTGCGTCGCGAGGCGCAGGCACGTGCGGCGGCAGACCTCCCGGGTCGGTTCCTCGATGGCGGCGCCGTGGCCGAGCGGTTCGAGATCGATCGTACCGGCGCCATCGTGAGCCGAGGGTCGGCGGTGGCCAATCCGGTGCAACTGACGGCGGCGTTGCTGCGCCGCGCGGTGGAGCGTGGCGCTCGCATCCACGTCCCGGCCGACGTGGTGGAGGTAACGCCGGGGCGAGGTGGTGTAACACTCGCGCTGAACAGTGGACACGAGGTGCGCGCATCGCACGCGGTCTTTTGTACCGGCTACGAGTTGCTGCGCGCCATCTCGCTGCGCGACCATCGCATCCTTTCGACCTGGGCCATCGCCGCCCAATCCTCGGCGTCGCTCCCCGCCTGGTTAGGCAACACCGTCGTCTGGGAAGCGTCGGATCCGTATCTCTACCTGCGCACCGCTGGCGACGGCACGCTCATCGCCGGCGGCGAGGACAGCGATGCCGCCTCGGCACACACGAACGCCGCCCTCATGCGCAGCAAGTCGCGACACATCGCGCGCAACGTCCGTGCACTGCTCCCGGGCGTCCGGCTCGCCACCACCCATCGATGGGCGGGCGCCTTCGGTGCATCGTCCACCGGCCTCCCGATCATCGGCGGCGTCCCCGGGCTCCCACGATGTCACGTGGTGGCGGGATTCGGCGGCAATGGGATCACCTACAGCGTGATTGCGGCCGACATCATCCGCGCGCGGCTGAGTGGCACACGCGATCCCGACGAGGCGCTCTACCGCGTGCAGCACTGACGCAGCGCGCCCCGGGTCCCACGACCGCCCCGACCGCTGTTACTGCCCCAGGAACTCTCCCACGGGGCGCATCGCCGGGACCGCGTCGCAGACGATCTTCATCGTGACCATGATCGGGACGGCCAGCATCGCACCGGCCGCTCCCCACACGAATCCCCAGAACATCACCCCGACGAAGATCGCCACGCTGTTGAGGGGGAACTGTCGCCCCATCAGGAGCGGCGTCACGCCGTTGCTCTCCACCAGGTTGATGAGCAGGAACGCCCCCGGGACGAGCAGCGCCTGTCCGATGGTGTCGAAGACGGCGATGGCGGCCACCCCCAGCACCCCCATGGTGAGCAGGGCTCCCAGGTAGGGGATGAAGTTGAGGCACCCCGCCACCGTCCCCCACAGCCCGGCGTTAGGCATGTCCAGCAGTGACAGGACCCCCCACGTCACCAGCCCGAGCCCCGCGTTGATGAGGACCGTGGTGCGCAGGTACGTCGAGACCGCCGCCTCGACCTCATCCGACACGCGCTGTGGCACGCCCGACGACTCGGCGCTGTACGGCAAGACCTTCATCAACTTGCGCAGGAAGAGATCGCCCGACGCCAGCAGGAAATAGCTCAGGAAGACCACGCTCAGCGCGGCGATGAGTGCATTGGCCACGCCGCCAAAGACGCGGCGCAGCACTCCGGGCCCCGAGGACTGCACCACGGTGCGCGGTTGCGTGCGGCTGTCGGCGCCAGATGCAAGCTGCTCGACGCGCTTGGCGGTCGCTTCCCACTTGAGGAGCGGGGCGGCAAGCGAGCGCACCTTCTGCTCCACCGTTGACACCGCATTGGGGGCCCGCTCCACCCAGCTTCGGGCAGGACCCGACAACAGGACGATGGCCGACGCGATGACCAGGGTCCCGCCCAGCACCACGATGGCGGCCCCCACCGACTGCGGGATGTGCCATCGCTTGAGCGTGCGAACGGGTCCGCGCAGCAGGAAGCTGATCAGGATCGCGATGACCACCGGCAGCACGACCGTCCGCGCGACGTACAGCGTGTACAACATCGCCAGCGTCGCCAGCACCACCATCGACAGCCGCAACGCCAGCCCCTCGTCGCGCGCCGAGGTCGCCGGCGCCAGCGCGACCGGGAGCTCGAGCCCCTCGGCGCGCAGCGTCGAGCCGGGAAAGACCGGCGGAGGGAGCTGCAACCCGCTGCGACGAATGACCCACTCGAGCGTATTGGTGATGGAGCTGGACTTGTTCATGACGCCGGAAGGGAAGGGATGACGAGGCACGCAGGCGCACGCACGCGTCGAGCGGATGCCCTAGGTGTGCACAGCATCCTGCAGGACCTGCGCGAGCACGGACGGATCGACCGGTTTCACGAGATGGGCATCGAACCCCGCATCGGTCGAGCGCTTCCGGTCGGCATCCTGCCCCCAGCCGGTCAGCGCGACCATCAGCAACGGCGCGCCATCAAACGCGGCGCGAATGCGGCGCGCGGCTTCGTAGCCATTCAGCACCGGAAGCCCGATGTCGAGCAGGATGGCGTCAGGGCGCCACTGGATGGCCAGTTCGACCGCTTGTTGGCCGTCGTGTGCCATGGCCAACTCGTGTCCCTGCAACGTGAGCAGCATCGCCAGGCTCTCCGCCGCATCGCGATTGTCGTCGACCACGAGGATGCGCCGACCCGGCATGCGCATCCCCAGGGTCGGGGTGGGGATCGTGACCGTCTTGCGGGCGGTCGCTGTCCCCGGCGCTTCCGCCAGCAGCGGCAGGCGCACCGACACCGTGGTGCCCTGTCCGCGCCCGGCACTCTCGATCGCCACCCCACCGCCGTGCAGCGCGACGAGGCGTTGCACGAGGGCGAGCCCGATCCCCAGCCCGCCCTGCGTGCGCTCCAGCGGTTCCTCGAGCTGCGTGAACATGTCGAACACGCGCGGGACGTCGGCAGCTGCAATGCCCACGCCGTCGTCGCGCACGCGAATCAGCGCTTCGTTGCCTTCCTTCGAGACCTCCACCGCGATATGGCCGCCGGGCGGAGTGAACTTGCAGGCGTTGTTGAGCAGGTTGCCGATCACCTGACCCAGGCGCAGCGGATCGCCGTCCACGCAGAGCGGTTCGTCGGGGAGCGTGACGGTCACCTCCTGGTCGAGCGATGCGCTCAACGGGGCCGAGATCTCGACGGCGTGGTGCACGATCGACGCCAGCTCCACGCGGCCGCGCTGCAGCTCGACGTGCCCGCGGCTGATGCGGTTGATGTCGAGCAGGTCGTCGACCAGGCGGACCATGTGTTGCACCTGCCGATCCATCATCTCCAGCGCCTGGCGCTGCGGCGTCCCCTCCACCCCCGCCGGCCCGCGCTGCCGCATCACGGCCAAGGCGTTGCGGATGGGCGCCAGCGGGTTGCGCAGTTCATGCGCCAGCACCGCGAGGAACTCCGACTTCCGACGATCGGCTTCGGCGAGGTCGGCGGCGACTTGCCGTAGTTGCCCCTCGGCGCGCCGCGTCTCGGTCACGTCGCGAAAGACGAGGACCGCCCCCTGGATGTTGCCGTCGGCATCACGGATTGGCGCCGCACTGTCGTCGATGGGGCGCTCGGTCCCGTCACGCGCGATGAGGACCGACTGGTGCGAGAGCGCGGCCGTTCGTCCTTCGTGCAACGCGACCTCCACCGGGTTCGTGACCGGCTTGCGTGTGCCCTCGTGCACGATCGGGAAGACCTCGGCAAGCGGTCGCCCCAGCGCCTCGTGTTCGCGCCATCCCAGCAGCGTCTCTGCCACCGCATTCATGAAGGTCACGCGCCCTTGTGCGTCGGTCGCCAGCACGCCGTCGCCAATGCTCCCCAGCGTGACGCGCAGTCGCTCCCGCTCCTCGGCGGCTGCGTGGGCGTTGCGTCGGCGGAGGTCATCGATGCGCATCCCCATCAGGAAGATCACGCCGACAAAGACGAGTCCAGCCGCCGTCGTGAGTGCGATCGACCAGAGCAGCGTGCGGTAACTTCGCGCCGAGTCGCGCGCGCGTACCTGCAGAAGCGCGCGCTCGGCGTCCGCCATCCGGCCGATCTCGGTGCGCAGGCTATCCATCAGGATCCTGCCGCTGTTCTGACGCACGACGGCCAGTGCGCCGGTGCGGTCGCCGGCGCGCATCAACATCACGGACTGTTCAATGATGGCCAGCCGCCGCGTCGCGAGCGGCGCGAGCATTGCCAGTTGCTGTTGCAGCTCGCGGTTGTCGACGGTGAGCTGCTGCAGGACGACCAGGTGCTCGCTCACCTGCAGTCGTCCGCGAGTGTACGGCGTGAGGTAGGTGGAGTCGCCGGTGAGCAGGTATCCGCGCTGTCCCGTCTCCGAGTCCTTGAGGGCCGACATCAGTCGATCGAGTTCGGCCATCACCTTGCGAGAGTGCGATTCCCACGCGCTGCGACGCATCAGTCGCTGCGCGTTGAGGCCGGCCAGTGCGCCACCCACGAGGAGTACGGCGAGCGTGAGCGCGAAGCCAACGAGCGTGGCGCGCCGAAGCCTGCCGAAGTGCTGGACGACCGTGACGGAGCGCTGAAGCATTCGGAACGATGATGGAGCGCACGAGGCAACGCCAGTCGTCCGCAGGAGGGGTGTTGATGTTGACGCGACGTTCTATCTCTCGAGAGGTAATGGCAGGTCACTCGCGCGATGCAGTGGCGAGTTGGACGCGTGGGACGGGAAAAGACGAGCCGCAGGGGCAATGGCTGGGGCGCCATGTCGCCCGTAAGCTGTCTCCTAACGATTCCTGCGCCGCGGTGCTGCCGCGTGATTCCTCCGCAGGTCGCCTCACGCTTCGGTGGGAGACGCTATGCTCGAAACCATCGCCATCGTTCTGATCCTCCTCTGGCTGCTGGGCCTGGTCTCCGCGTACACGCTTGGTGGCTTCATCCACGTGCTGTTGGTCATTGCCGTCGTCGTCATTCTGGCACGCGTGATTCAGGGGCGTCGCCCGCTCGGGTAGGACCACTCGCTGGGGGGCGAGTGAAGGATGCGGGCGCTGTCTCTGACAGTCGCCCGCATCGTCTTTCCCCCTGGAGCATCACTCGTCAGGCAGCCGCGCGTCAGGCGCTCGCCAGGCGCTCGTCAGGCGTTTGCGTCGGGCGCACGAAAGTCCGCCAGCAGGGCGCGAATGCCCTCCACGTCGATCGGCTTCTCGACCATCCAATCGAAGCCGGACTCCATCGCCTGCCGGCGGTCTTCCTCGCGCCCCCATCCGGTCATCGCGACCAGCAGGATGGAGAAGCCCCAGGGTTCGCCCCGCACCAGGCGCGCCGTCTCGAAGCCATTGAGCCCCGGCATGCTCACATCCATCAGCACCAGATCGCACGGCGCGTCGGCCAGGTGCTGCAGCGCCTCCGCGCCGCTCTGCACGCCGCGCGCGTCGTGGCCCAGCATCGACACGACGGCCACCAGGCTGTCCACGAGGTCGGGGTTGTCGTCAACCACGAGCACGCGCGTCCGCCGTGTGGCGGGTGCTTGCTCCGGCGTCGGCGCCGTCACGTCGCGCACTGGCGAGGCGGGGTGACCAGCGGAAAGCGCAGCGTGAACCGGCTCCCGCACCCCGGTCCGTCGCTGTGGGCGTGGATGGTCCCGCCGTGCAGCAGCACGATGTGACGCGTCACGGCGAGGCCAATACCAAACCCGTCGCGTGCCGTGGCCATCGCCCCCGGCGCGCGCGCAAAGAGTTCAAAGATCTGCGACATGCGATCGGGTTCGATCCCGCATCCCCGGTCGACCACGTCGAAGACGGCCATCCCGTCCTCGCACCATGCGCGCAACTCGATGCCCCCGCCCGGCGGGCTGTACTTCACGGCATTGGCGAGCACGTTGGTGAGCGCTTGCGACACACGCACGGCGTCGACGGAGAGGACGCAATCCGGATCGCGCACCTCAACCGAGAGCGTGAGCGAGCGCTCGCGTGTGGTGCCCTCCATGGAATCGGCGACGCCCTGCACCAGCGCCTGCATCGTCACGTTGGTCGGAAGGAGCGCCATCGTATTCCACCGCACGGTATTGAAGTCGAGAAATCCGTCGGTGAAACGGGCGAGCAGTGCGATCTGCCGGTCCATCACGTCCAGCATGCGATCGCGCACCTCAGGCGTCGCCTGCGGGGCGCGCACGACGTAGTGCGCCTGACGAAGCGCCTGCAACGGATTGCGCAGCTCGTGCGCCAGCGTCGCCAGAAACTCGTCGCGACGCCGCACCGCCTGATGCAACTCGGCCTCGAGCACCTTCTTGTCGTGCACGTCGGTGAGGAGCCCGACCCAGTGCGTGAGCTGTCCGCTCGCATCGTGCACGGGAACCGTGCGGCACAGAAACCAGCGATACGCGCCGTCATGTCGCCGAATGCGATACTCCAGTTCGAAGCCACGTCGCTGTCGATTCGACTCTTCCCACGCCGCCTGGATGCGGGGAAGCTCGTCGGGGTGCGCGAGGAAATTCCACCCTACCGAAGCGAAGCGCTCCGGTGTAAGTCCGGTATAGCGCTGCCACGCCGCATTCTGATAGATGGGCGTCCCGTCGGCCGTCGCCATCCACAGGAAGTCGGGAATCGCCTCGGCGATCGTGGCCACGACGTCAGCGAGTTCGGACAGCCGTAGGGGCGAGGAGGGTGGCGGAGATGTCACCGAGGCGGGGCGTGGCGTGTGGGGAGTCGACCGCACGAAACGTGGTGGCACGACGGAACCGTAAGGGACGACTCAGAGTAGGGAAAGAGCCAGCAGATCGTACACCACTCGTGGCGACGGTGGCGAGCACAGGCGTAACTCCGGCGGGCGCGTGCGTTGATCCACCGTCCAAATCCCTGAGGGATAGGCGAATGTCGCTCTGGTGGCGAATGTGCGTCGGGTGTGAGCGCTGCTACCGTGCAGGCGCGTCCTCACTGGGCGTGACCCGCGCGCGTGGGCCTCGCGAGGGATCGGTACACGCCACGTGCGGTGCGACGAAGGCTGGGGTGGGGGCTCGATGCGAACGACCGGCCCAGGCGAGCGCACTTTCTCCAGCGACGTGATGCCACCATGCAAAACCCGCTCCCAGAGACCCCCGCACCAGATCCGCTGCAGGACGAGCGGCGTCGCCAGCAGCTGCAACGCATGGCGATGGTCGGGACGCTGGCGGCTGGCCTCGGACATGATCTCCGCAACCTGCTCATGCCCGTCATGCTGCGGCTCGATGTCCTCGCCGCCTCGAAGGATCTCCCACCTGCCGCCCGCGATGATGTCGTGAGCATCCAGGCGAGCGTCGCCCGCCTGCAGCGACTCGCCTCGGGACTTCGCCTCCTCGCCTCCGATCCGTTCGAGCATCGCAATGAAGTGCAGCAGCTCCACCTCGCGAGCTGGTGGCTCGAAGTCGCCCCGCTGGTGGTCGACGCCCTCGCACCCGGTACTCGCCTGACCACCGACATCTCCGAGGAACTCCCCATGCTGGGCGTCCCGCCCGGCGTGCTGGCGCAGGTGGTGATGAACCTCGTGATGAATGCGCGCCGCGCCCTGACCGGCGTGGAATCGCCCGCCATGGCCTTCGTGGGAAGGGCCAACGGCCACGGAACGGTGCAGCTGACGGTCCGGGACAACGGCGTGGGGATGGACGAGGAGGTGCGCCAGCGGTGCTTCGAACCGTTCTTTACCACGCGCCCGCGCGAGTATGCCACGGGATTGGGGCTCGCCACCGGACGGTCGCTCCTCCAACGCTACGGAGGCGACCTTCGACTCAAGGAGCCCGATGGAGAGCCCGGGGTCGCCTTCGAGCTCACGCTTCCGGTGCGATCGCGCGCCGCGGAGCGCGCGAGTCACGAAACAAACGTCACGCTCGATCGCGGTGCGTCGGCAGGGGTCCGCATCACCTTGCGCGACCCGCGCCATCGCACCGTGACGCTGCTCATGCTCTCGCAGCGCGGCCTGAAGCCCTGGAGTGCTGCCGAGGACGGCGCCGCGGTCGCCGCGCCGGGGACGATCATTTGTGATGGCGACGCGGTCACGTCGCTGCTCTCGGAGCTGCAAACGCAGGGCGTGCGCGATCGCACCCGTGTGATCGCCGTCGGTACGCCCACCGCGAACGCGGACGACGATGGGGTAACGTGGGTCGCGCCGACGCGACTGGGCGCACTCGCCGAGCTGCTGGATTGACATGATGTCTCGTCGTACGCCAACCGTCGGCAGCAACATCGAAGGGCCCACCGGCTTCACCCTGCTCTGCATCGACGACAACCTCCTCCTGGTCGATGCGCTCGAACGCCGCCTGGCGCTGGAGCCAGACTTCACCGCGCTCTTTCGCGTCGAGGACTTTGCCCAGGCGGCGCGTGCCGTCGAGACACACCGCCCGTCGCTCGTCCTGCTCGACATCGACCTCCCGGGCGGCGTCGATGCCATGACGCTGCTCGAAGAGATCGTGCGCACCGCCCCCGACAGCCGCGTCATCGTCTTTACCGGCTATCCGCAGGGTTCGCTCGTCTCCCACGCGATGAGCATCGGCGCATGGGGATTCGTGTCGAAGGGCGTGCCATCCGATCGCCTCATCGCCGCCATCCATCGCGTGCGCGCCGGCGAAGCGGTGATCGAACTGGACGACTGACCGCGCGCGCCGATCGTTCGGGGGCCAACGTCACGCGTGCCGGACGACCTGCGCCCGGCACGCGTGTACGGCACCAACACCAGCGGTTTAGTTCTGCGTGTCCTCGAACCAGAACGACTGCAGCTTGCCGGCGGCATTGCGCGTCACCACGATGGTGTACGAGCTCCCGCCCTTGAAGTCGATGCTGGGGAGCGACAGCAGGCGGCGCTTGCCGTCGTCGCTGCGCACTTCCAGAACGCCCTTCCACGGATCGATCGCCTTGTAGCCGGCTTCCGACGTGTAGTCGATGTCATCGAAGATCGTGTCGCCGCCCTGCGCCACGACATCGACCTCTCCGGCGCCCTTGGCGGCGTGGATCACGCGCACCTGCGCCTTGGTGGCATCATCGGCAATCTCGTCGCGCAACACGCGCGTCTCGAAGCCGCTCCCCTCCGCTTCGCGCATCACGACCATCGTGTATCGATGACCATCCGTGAGCATCTCGCGGTTCACTTCGACCGGCGCATAGTCGCCGCTCGGTGCGCCGGAGACCTGGAAGGTCACCCAGTTCTTGTCGATCGGCTGGTACGCCGACACGCGCTGGTAGTCCACGGCGGGGAGCGTGTGCGATTCGTCGGACCGAACCGAGAGCCCGACCACGTTCGGTACCGCGTTCACCACACGAACGAGTGCCTGGCCGCGCTTGTCGGCCGAGTCACCCGACATCGACGTGGCGGCCTCCCCGGCTGACGTCCGGGTGGTGACTTCTTGCTCGGTCTGCGCATCGCGGCCGCAGGCCGCGAACACGAGAGCGCTCAGCAGAACCGAGGCGGTGCGAAATGAAGATGGCATGTTGGCTGTCCTGAAGCAGGCGGAAGGAGTGACGTCCCGACGGGGTCATCATCCGTCGTGGGAAGCAAGCTGCCGAGCCATGGCCTGCTCCGCCATTCGTCGTGAGGCGCGACTCCGCGTCGCTCGAATTCGGTAGGGACACCGATCCTTCAGGAGCCCTGCAGGACTACTCCCTGCGAGCAATACGCGCGGCGCACCAAACGCTGGTGTGCCGTGCGTCACCGCTCGCGCGTGTGCAGCGCTCTCGCGCGCTACATCGTGCGCACGAGGCCGCGCTTGATGGCGATCGTGATGGCTTGGGTACGATCGCGCGCGTCCAGCTTCTCGAGGATAGCCTTGACGTGTGCCTTCACCGTCCCTTCGCTGATGAAGAGCGTGTTGGCGATCTCGAGGTTCGACTTCCCCTCGGAGAGGCAGCGCAGCACTTCGGCCTGCCGCGGGGTCAGTGCGTCCGACGACACGTGCTCCGCGAGCTTGGCGGCAATCTCGGGGGCGATCGACTTGCGTCCCGTGTTCACCACGCGAATCGTCTCGACCAGCGTGGCAGCGTCGACATCCTTCAGCAGGTAGCTCGCGGCGCCGGCGCGCAATCCGCGGAACACTTCTTCGTCCGTGTCGTACGTCGTCAGGAGGACGATGCGCGCATTGGCGTCGGCTTCGCGCATGGCCTGCGTGATCTCCGCACCGTCCATCGGCGACATGCGCAGGTCCACCACCGACACGTCGGGGCGCTGCTCATGAAAGAGCGCCAGCGCCGTCTCGCCATCGCCCGCTTGCCCAACAACGGCCAAGCCGTGCTGCGTGAGCACGGCGGCCAGTCCCTCACGCATGACCGTATGGTCGTCTACCAGAAGTACGCGGATTGCTGTATCGGACATGATTCCCGTGCCTGATCGGTGATAGGGTGCGCGCGCGCCCGCGCCTGACGAGAGGTGCCATGGCGCGCGCGCGTCGAAGGTCGAGAGGACAGTCCGGCGCGCATGCCGCACGCGCTGAAGCTGCTCCCCGGTAACGTCGCTCGGAAGTACGTTGCGGGATTCGCGGACAACTCCTCCTACAATTCGTGAACGATGAGCTTGCCGCTCCAACCGCCAAGTGACGCACAAGAAACCCAGTTGATGCGCGACGTGCTCGGCACCGCCGCGCACGACATCGGTGGCCTCGCCAGCGCCCTCGCCCTGCGCGCCGAGACGATCGCGAGCGCCGACGGCCAGGCACTCGCGGCGATCGCCAACGAACTGCGCCAGCTCGGCCGCCAGCTCCGCCAACTGCGGGGGCCTGGCGGTGGTGAGCTGCTCGCGCCGACTGCGTCTGGCAACATTCCGTCGATCCTCGCCCTGGTCGAACGCTTTGGCCGCGGCGCACTCGGCCGCGGTGTGTCGCTCATCGTGCAGTCCGTGGATCAGGTCGTGCCCCCTGCAGAGGGCGATGCCTTGACGTACGGACTCCTCGCCGTGCTGCGCGCGCTCCGGGAAGCGGACCTCGAACTCCCGGCCGTGGTGCACATCGTGGCCGCTGCGCATGAACCGGATGCCGTGCGCATCACCGTGCGGATCGCGGGCGCTGATGGAAGCGCACGCCCGTGGCCAGCCCGTCAGCTACAATGGTTGGCGCTGGCTGAGCGCGTGTTCCACCGGGCGCGACTCCACGTGACCCATGCCCTGGACGAACTGGAACTCGTCGCCCCGCGCGTCGCCCCCTGAACATGCCCGCGCTCTCTACCCCCCGCGGCAGGTAGAGTTCTCCCTTTCGGCCAAATGCGCTGCGGTGCGCGTCACTCCAAGTTGCAAATGCAGTCACAACTCTGGCTGCGATGCCACCTCAACAGCAGAGGACTCGCACATGAATGAAGACACCCTCAAGGGCAACTGGACCCAGTTGAAGGGAAAGATCCGTGAGCAGTGGGGCAAGCTCACCGATGACGATCTCGACGTGATCAACGGCAAGCGCGAGCAGCTGATCGGCGCGCTCCGCACCAAGTACGGTCGGACGCAGGACGAGGCCGAGCGCGAGCTGCGTACCTTCGAGGACCGCATGATGACGACGTCCGCGCCGGGCGACACCCGGCGTTAGGCTTCCGGTTCGCCGTGCGCCGGTTCACGCCGTCGCACGGTGAGCAACCGGCACAACAATGGGCGCCCGGCATCGCTGGCCGGGCGCCCATTGTGTCAGGAGTGGGTAACGCCTAGCGACGCCGGCCCCCGGACGGAGACTTCTTCGTCCCGACGGGCTTGGCCTCGCTCCCCATGTCGCCCTGGCCATCGCGCTCGGCCAACGCGTTGATCCCTCCCTCCGCCAGCGACGTCAGGAGCGAATCGGTTTCCTTCTCTTCCTCCAGCGTGGCCTGCAGGAGCTCGAGCACCTCCTCGTGTCCCATGATGCGCGCGTACTCGCACACGGTGCCATATCCGGCAATCTCGTAGTGTTCGACGCGCTGCGCCGCCGCGATGATGCCGGCGTCCAGGACCTCCGGATCGACTTCCTCTTCCAACAACTCCTTCCCCTCCTCGATCAGCCCCTCCATCCCTTTGCACTTGGGGCCGCGCGCGCTCTCGTTGAGCAGGTCAAGACATTGCTCGAGGCGGCTGACATGCGTCTCCGTCTGCTCGAGATGCGTCTGGATGGCGACCTGCAGCTCCTGGGAGTTGGCGTGCTTGGCCATCCGGGGGAGCGCCTGCACCAGCTGCCGTTCTGCGCTGTACAGATCCTTGATCTGGTGCACCATCAAGTCGTGGAGCGTTGCGAGTTCGGGCATCTCAGCCTCCAATCAGGTGGGGGGCACGTCGCGGCGAGACCGCTCGACGCATCGATGGCCGGCGTCCCCGGTCAGGGGCACGCTCACCCTCGTCGCGCTCGTCAGGCTCCCGATGTCCGGGCGCCTCGCGCGACGGCTTGTGAATGTTCGGGTCCCGCGGATCCTCGGGCGTCCTGGGGGCGTCACGCGTGGGCGTCTGCGGATCGCGCTGCGGAGTCCGCTCGTCCGGCGGGGGATCGTAAGGAATGGCCATGTGAAGAGTCCTCGGTCTCAGGATTCGTTGCCACGCCGCGGTTGGCGCGCGTTCCGAATGTCTGGCCGAGGACTCATGCGCGACATTTCTCGCGAGGGTCATCTTCGCCTCTCCCCCGCAGGAGGGATTGCTACCTCATCGAGAGCGGGGTCGACTCCACGACGGCCGCGCGCGGACTACCGCACGCGCGTGAAGCGCAAATGGCGCACGCGCCCCGCCTCGACCACAAAGCCCGTGATGCGCCCCTTGGCGTCGCGCGTCACGTCGATCACTGTTCCGGCGCGCGTGAAGCCATCCTTGTACGCGGGCTCCAGCGCTCCCTGCCGCCGATTGTTTGTGTAGACCACCAGCTCGCCCTTCTCCACCGTCCACGTGTGCGTCGCCTCGACCTCGTCGTTGCGGTAGTCGCCGGCGTACTCCGCGAGCCGCGCAGGGGTGAGGGCGACCGTGTCGGCGCGGGTGAAGGTCACCGTCTCTGCCGTCGTACGCACGAGCATGCGCGACGGGTTCGACGCCTCGCCCTCGAATCGCAGCTCGGTTCCCGAACCGGCACGATAGCGACCGTCCGCGAGCGGGACGACGCGCGTGCGCTGCTCGCCTCCAACTGAGAACAGCGTGTCACCCACCATGCGCGTGCGTCGCACCTCGCCGCGTTCCACATTGCGCCACACGCCCGCGAGGGGACGCAGGCTCGACGTCGAGACATCCGCGCGTGGCGCGCTGTTCAGCGCCGCCGTCCAGGTCGCGTCGCTGTCGGGTTGCATCTGCTCGCCCAGGTAGATCCCGGCGACCTTGCGCGCGAGCGAGTCGGGACCGGAGGTGGTCAGGTTGCAGAACGTCGAGACGGCGATGCGCTGGTCAGGAAAGCGGAGGAAGTGCCCGCGATAGCCCGCCCAGCTCCCGCCATGCGACACGACCCGCAATCCGCGCAGCGTCCCGACGCTCAGCCCGACCGCGTACGCCGAGTGTGCACCTGACGTGGCCGGCGAGCCGTCGGTGAGCTTCGTCGCGGTCGTCATCGTCTCGAGGATGTCGCGTCCCCCCACCGTCGCCGCATCGTAGTTGTTGAGCCACCGGCCGAAGTCCTCGACCGACGTGTGCACGGCCCCGGCGCCCACGATGGCCCCGTCGTACGTCGAACGCGCCACGCGAAAACCACCGCCCGGACGCGGCGCGTATCCCTCGGCGCCGTTAGGCAGGATGGTGGTCACGTCGGCGTGATAGCGGGTGTCGTGCATGCCCAGCGGCGCGAAGATGCGCTCCTGGGCAAACTGCGCGAGCGTCTTCCCCGTGAGTCGGTAGACGATCTGCGCGGCGAGGATCCACCCGGAGTTGGTGTACAGGTAGCGCGCGCCTGGCTCGTAATTGGGCTCGGCCGAGCGCGTGATGGCGCGCAAGGCGTCGATCGTGTCGCCGGCAAACGTGCGCCCCGTCTGCCCCATCATCACGTAGAGGTCGCGCAGCCCGCTCGTCTGACTCAGCGCGCGCCGCAGCGTGATCTTGTCCGCATACGGCGGCATCTCCGGGATGTACTTCCGGATCGGATCGTCGATCGAAAGCTTCCCCTCCTGCTGCAACATGAGGATCGACATGGCGGTGAACTGCTTGGAGATCGATCCGATGTCGAGCACCGAGCGCGGCGACAGCGCCACGCCATGCTCCAGGCTCGCCATTCCATAGCCGCGCGCGTACAGGATCCGGCCGTCCTGGTACACGCCCACGGCGCATCCCGGCGAATCGGTGCGGTCGAAGCGCTGGAAGACGCTGTCGGTGCGTAGGGCACGGGCGTCGCGCGCGCCGATGATGTGCTGCGCGCCGGACGCGTTAGGCGTGAGCGAGATGGCACCTATGAAGGCGCCAAGGAGGGCGATGGGGCGGTGACTCATCTGGGCGGTTCCGGGAAGGCGGGAGGGACGCGCGCGCGGCGCGGCCGAAACTGTCCCGAGGTCGGCGCACGCGCCAGCGCCTCGCGCCGCTCAGCTCCACCCCTCCACGAGATACAGGTCGCTTGTCGCCCGATGCCACGTATAGCCGTAGCCGCGGCCGTCGGGAGTCACGACCATCGTACCCAGATCGGTGTTCATGATCCCGGCCGGGTCCTGTGGGCGAATGTTTACCCAGCTGCTGCGACGTCCCGACTGCAGGTCGAGCAGGAAGACTTCTCCCCCCGCTTCCGGACGTTCCGATACCAGGAGGCCGCCTTCGATCCAGGCGACCACGCGCATCCCCGCGGCCATCCCGGTCAGGTCCCGCACCGCGCCCCCAGCGATGGGCCACAGTCGCGGACCCTCGTCGGTGGATACGGCGACCATCGTGCCGTCGGGCGAAACCGCCCACCCGGATTCGCCGATCGCCACATCCTCCGGGGTCAGCACGCGCGTCGCCGAGCCTTCGACGTCGAGCACGTGCAACCGCGCGGCCCCAGACGCGGTCTCGGCTCGCACCACGACCTCGCGCCCGTTCGCCAGCCATCGGGCGTGCGTAAGCTTGAGCCCCTCGCGCGAAATCCGGCGCGCCTCACCCGCTCCCGTCGGCAACACGTCCAGGTGGCGCGCGCCATCCTGTGGCTGGGCGATCGCCCAGCGCCCGTCAGGTGAAAGCGCGCGCGCGAATCCCTCCCCCAGCCGCACGGCGGGGCTGCCGTCGGTGCCGCGCAGGTACGTGGCGAGACGCGGACCTCCGCCGACCCCAGCCTCCGTGAACAGCACGCGCATCCCGTCCGCCGAGATGTCGCCCAGGTTCGACGCGTCGAGCCACGACAGGTCGCGCTCCCCCTCCGCGCCCGGTACGCGCACGGCGATGCCGCTCCGGTCGTCGGTTCGGGCAATCAGCACCCGACCGTCAGGTGCAACATCGTGCAAGCTCGTGTTGCCGGGAACGCGTGCGATCGTGCGTACCTCGCCCGAACGGCGCATCGCGTAGAGCGTGTTGCGGAAGAGCGGGAGCGCCTCCGCGGCCGTGAACCAGACCTCGTCCTCGCGCCAGGCGAGACCAAACACGTTGAAGTAACGCGCCGAGACCGTGCGCTTGACCCCCGACCGATCGACGATCACGACTCTCCCCACCAGCCACCCGGACGCCACCAACTCGAACGCAGCCACGGCATCGCCGTCAGGCGAGACGCGCGGGAAGCTGAAGCCGCCCCCCGGCTCCTCCGGCGTCGCGATGACCGTCCCCACCGGATACTCCAGCACATCGTGATCGCCCACGCGCCGTACGACGGCCAGCTCGCGTCCGTCCGGCGACCAGTCGGCATACTTCACCTCCTCCTGCAGCTCGCGCGGTGCCCCGCCGGCGATCGGCACGCGCGCCAGCGTCCCGTATGTCATGATCCCCCGGTAGTGCGTCCCCAGCGACAACGCCAGTTCGCCCGATGCCGACACGGCGAGCGGCGCGGCGGGAGGGAGCGGGAGCGGCGACGACTCGGGGCTTTCGGGTCGCACCGTATATGCCCGGCACACATCACCTTCCCACAGCGCGCCGTACAACACGGTATGTCCGTCCGGGCCGAACCGCGCCGATCGAATCAGCCCGCGACGAAAGGTCAGGCGTTGGTACGCCACGGAGGCGCCGCGCCGCGTGCGCGCGGCGAGCATGACCCCGCTCCCGAACGCGGCCCCCAGCGCGCCTAACGCGGCGACCCCCGCGAGCCACGCGCGACGGGAGAGCGCAACAGGTGCTGTCGCAATGGGCCGCGTGGCTCCGGCAGGCATCATCGGCACGGCCGCCAGCGCTGCGACGACTTCGGCCGCATCCTGGTAGCGATCGGCTGCCCGCTTCTCGAGGCATCGATGCACCACCGCCGCCAGTTCCGGCGGCACCGACGGGCGAGCCTCGGTGAGCGGCGCCGGCGTGTGCGTGAGGTGCGCTGCCACCAGCGCCTGGTACGTCGCGCCGCGAAACGGCGGATGCCCGGCCAGCATCTCGTACGCCACCACGCCTAACGCGTAGAGATCGGCCCGATGGTCGATGTTGCTCTCGCCAGCGGCCTGCTCGGGCGACATGTAGGCTGGCGTTCCCACCGCCATCCCGGTCTGCGTCAACGTCCCGCCGCTCACCGCCTCGCTCACCGCACGGGCAATCCCGAAGTCGGTCACCATGGCATGAGCGTGACTCAGCAGGATGTTGTCCGGCTTGATGTCGCGATGCACGACGCCCTCGCGATGCGCGTACACCAGCGCATCGGCAATCTCGCGCAGCAGTCGCAAGGCCTCGACCACCGGGAGTTCGCGCTGCTGATCGAGACGAGCGCGCAGTGACTCCCCTTCCACGAGCGGCATCGTGTAGAACAGCACCTCGCCCGCCTCTCCAGCGGTGAGGAGCGGGACGATGTGCGGATGCTGCAACCGCGCCGCGACGCGCACCTCGCGCTCGAAGCGCGCAACGCTCAGCACCGGGGCCAGTTCGGGGGGGAGCACCTTCAACACCACGCGCCGACCGAGGGCGATCTCCTCGGCAAGAAAGACGCGGCTCATGCCGCCGCCGCCAAGCTCGCGGTCGATGCGATAGCGGTCGCCGAGCTGCGCGCGGAGACTTTCCAACAGGTCTGTCACGGGCGTCGTGAGAGAGACAAGGCGTCCATGGCCGATCGACACGATGGCGGTTGCACGAAGGTAGGGCGCACCCGGCCGCCGGAAAAGGCGCATCGAAAGTGGACCTTCTGCGACGCTCGGCGTCGGCACACGACCAATGAAACCTCATCGTCTCCGCGCCATTTATACTTAGTGGTGGTCCCTGCAGCGCAATTCATGTAGCCACGATTGGAGAGAGATAGATGGACGGAAAAACCGGTGAGAACGGCGGCAAGTGTCCGGTGATGCACGGCGCGCCCATGGCGAAGAGCGCCGGCGGCAGGTCGAACCGTGACTGGTGGCCCAATCAGCTCAACCTCGGAATCCTGCACCAGCACTCCTCCTTGTCGGACCCGATGGATCCGGCGTTCAACTACGCCGAGGCGTTCAAGACGCTCGACATCGAGGCGGTGCGAAAGGACCTCACCGCGCTGATGACCGATTCGCAGGACTGGTGGCCCGCCGACTTCGGGCACTACGGCGGGTTGTTCATTCGCATGGCCTGGCACAGCGCCGGCACCTATCGCACCGCCGACGGACGCGGTGGCGCGTCCTCGGGGACGCAGCGCTTTGCTCCGCTCAATAGCTGGCCTGACAACGGAAACCTCGATAAGGCGCGCCGTCTCCTCTGGCCCATCAAGCAGAAGTACGGCAAGAAGATCTCGTGGGCCGATCTCATGATCCTGG